>CALURU010000008.1 GCA_944323255.1 Candidatus Gastranaerophilales bacterium | reverse complement strand
GAACTCGGCGGGCTTCACGTAATAGGTACGGAAAGGCATGAATCCAGAAGAATTGATAACCAGCTTAGAGGTCGTGCTGCACGTCAGGGAGACCCGGGTTCTACAAGATTTTTCCTCTCACTTGAAGATAATTTGATGAGAATTTTCGGCGGTGACAAAATTACTGGTCTTATGAACATGCTTAATGTTGAAGAAAACATGGCAATAGAATCCAAACTTATATCAAGACAAATTCAATCCGCACAAAAGAAAGTTGAAACATATCATTTTGATATTCGTAAAAGTGTTTTACAATATGATGATGTCATGAATATTCAGAGAGAAAAATTCTATGCACAAAGAAGAAAGGTTCTTGAAGGCAAAGATTTGAGAAGCGATATTGAATACATGATTGATAAAGAAATTGACAGACTTCTCAAGAGTTATATAACACCAGAAATGAACCCGGAAGAATATATTCAGGAAGATTTGCAGACTCTTATTAAAGAACTTCATTCTGTAATTCCTCAACTTTCATATATTACAATAGATGATATAAAAGCTCTAAGATATGCAAGAATATATGATTCTTTAAAAGAAGCGGCACAGAAGGCTTATAAAGAGCATGAAGAAGAAATCATTGGCTTCTATAATTCAATTTCAGAACAATATGATCCTTCTTTCCAAAAACAGGAATTATTTTCAGAAAACAATATTATGCGTACACTGGAAAGAGATATTTTGTTAAGAGTAGTAGACAACCAGTGGATAGATCATCTTCACAACATTGATATGCTAAAAGACGGTATCGGTTTACGTGCATACGGTCAAAAGGATCCGCTTATTGAATACAAAAAAGAAGCATATGACTTGTTCAACAAAATGATGTATGAAATACAAAGTAATACAGTAAAATACTTATTTAGAGCTAAGTTTGGAATACAATTTGTATCTGACGATAATATAGAAGCATAACAAGCAATTGTTATGCTTCGCCAATTAAGTAACCTACAGAAATTTTATATTTCTGTAGGTTATACTTTTAAACAAAAACAAGAGCTGCTGCCTTATTTAGTTATCGGTTAATCATTATTAACAAAAAATATTATTTATGCTTCCTCTGATGGTTCTTCTTCAACTACCGGTTCACGATAAATTTGTAATTTAGTTATTCTGGCACCATCAATCTCTTTTACAGTAAAAGTTAATCCATTAAATGATACAGTATCACCAACCTCTGCAATTCGACCTAAAAGTTTAACTACAAGCCCGGCTATTGTATCAACATCATCCTCTTCAAACTGTGATTCTTTCAGGTCAAAGAAGTCAACAAATTCATCTATACGCATCATTGCATTTGCTATATATGTATTTTCGCCTATCTCTTTAATATCGGCTTCAGCATCCTCATCAAACTCGTCCTGAACATCACCAATAATTTCTTCTAAAACATCCTCGAGTGTAATTAGACCGGAAGTTCCGCCAAATTCATCTATTACGACTGCAATCTGGCAATGACGTTTTTTAAATTCTATAATCAAATTATCCAAAGTCATCGTCTCGGGAACCAGTATTAGCGGTCTTATTAATTTATTAATTGAATAATTTTCTTTTGTCATTGCCATTGTATACAAATCTTTTACGTGAATAAAGCCTAGAATCTTATCAATATTTTCTTCATAAACAGGATATCTGGTATACTGATTTTCCATAGCAGTCTTATTTAATTCTTCATAAGAAATATCATTCGGAATGCAAACCATATCTGTTCTCGGTATCATTACCTGCTTAGCCATTAAATCAGAAAATTTAAACATATTATGAAGCATCTCTGCTTCTGTTTCATTTAAAACACCCTCATTATAGCTTGCATCCACAAGCATATCCAACTCTTCCGTTGAATGAACAAGTGAAGCATCCTCAGAATTTGCATGGCATACTGTTAAAATTTTATTACCAGAAACTTCCAAAAGCCACACAAAAGGTTTTAGTATTGTTATAAACATATCCATTGGTGTTGCTATTAACAAAGACAATGTTTCTGGGTGTCTCAATGATATACATTTAGGGAGCTGTTCGCCCAAAAGTACATGAAAATATGTTACCAATACAAATGATATTGGAACTGCAATTACGTGTGCAGATACAACGCTATGCGATGCTGTAAAAAAGTTTATTACAGGTTCTATTATTTGAACAATAGTAGATTCTGCAACCCAACCTAAAGCGATACTTGCAATAGTTACGCCTAATTGTGCTGCCGCAAGCATCCTGTTAACATCATTCACTAGCTTTAAAGCTTTTTTTGCGTTAGAATTTCCTTCATTTGAAAGCTGCTCCAGACGCGTTTTTCTTACTTTTACTAAAGAAAACTCTGCGGCTACAAAAAAGGCGTTAACAAAAAGTAAAAATAAAATTACAAAAATGTTTATAAAAAAATCTGTTATACCCATGTACTCTCTAATACCTTTTAAATTATACTTCTAATTTTACAATACAGTTGATTATTTTGCAATATAAAACTGTCCATAATATAATTAAAACTATGGTTACAGGAGCATTTATTATACCAACAGGAATTGGCGCTTCAATAGGCGGTTTTGCAGGTGATGCAAGTTATTGGGCTAGAAAATTTGCGTCAAAATGCAAGCTCATTGTAAATCCCAATGTCGTAAATGCCGCTTGTTTTTCCGGAATTACAGATAATATGTTATATGTTGAAGGATATGCGCTTGATGAATTTTTCAGGGGCAATTTGAATCTGCTTCCTGCATGTAATAATTCTATAGGCGTTATTTTTGACAAAGCTATTCCAAAACCTGTTTTAAACGTACATCTCAATACAATAAATGCCGTAAAAACAGTTTATGGGACAAACATTTGCGGACTTGAAATAACCGATGAAAATGTAGGTGTTGATTTCTTTATAAACAAATCAGGTGTCTCAATGGGAAATGTCAGTAATTTAGCAACGCTTAAAAAGGCTGCTAATAAATTATTAAAATGCGGAGCTGATGCAATTGCAATTGTATGCCGTTTCCCTGATGAACAAGGTGATGACTATGCTAACGGTATCGGTGTCGACCCTGTCGGCGGAGTTGAAGCTATTATATCGCACTATATTTCTAAAGAATTGAATATTCCCTCTGCCCACGCACCTGCATTCGATGATTTAACAATAAACACAAATCTTGTAGATTCAAGATGCGCTGCTGAATACATTACACCAACATTTCTTCCGTGTATTCTTTTAGGATTAAGTCAAGCTCCAAAACTATCTAAAACAGATGGGTTTAAAATTGATGATATTGACTTTTTAGTCCTGCCTCATAATTCAATAGGCTGTATTCCGGTACTTGAAATGATAAAACGAAATAAACCTGTTTATACCATAAAGGAAAACTCTACTGTCTTAAACGTTTCACCGGATAATTTTCTTAACAAATGTATTATCTGTGAAACGTACTCTGACTTATTTCATAAACTTTTTGGGTAAAAAGAAGGTGCGGAGTCGATTCTCAACTCCGCACCTTCTTTTATATATCACCTACTTCAATTCTACAGTGTTATTATCTGCTAGAAATTTTGTAACTTTTTCATTCAATGCTTGATGAGAAATTGCATTAAACACTCCTGGTGTTTGAGAAAGCTGCTTTATCATTGTATTAGGATCAATCTGATATGCTTTGCTTAATTCTGCCAATTTAGCGCCAAACTCATCCTGAGATACAACAATTTTCTCTTCTTTTGCAATCTTATCTATTACAAGAGAGTTTTTAACTCTTACAGCAGCATCCTCTTTCAAGCTATTCATAATATTTTCATATCCCTGAGCTTCTACTGCCTGTTCCCAAGTGAATCCTTGCATTGAAAGTTTTTGCTTGTATTCTTCTGCAAGTTGATCAGCTTCTCTGTCAATCATTGACTGCTGAATATCAACTTTTGCATCATTAGATATCTTTTCGAAAATAGCCTTTTCAGAATTTACTCTATCAATATCAGCTTTCTGTCTATCTAAATACTGTTGAATATCAGCTTTTAAATCATCCACTGTTTTAAAAGGACCTACTTTTTGAACAAATTCATCCGTTAGTTCCGGTAAAACTCTTGATTTTATCTCATTAATTTTACATTTAAATACAGCAGGTTTTCCAGCCAATTTCTTTTCATGATATTCTTCTGGAAATGTTACGTTTATTTCAAACTCTTCTCCTAGAGCTCTATCCACTAACTGTTCTGCAAAACCTGGAATAAAGCTGGAATGTGCTAAATCGAGGGTGAAATTTTTTGCATCACCGTGTTCTATTTTTTCACCATTGGCAAAACCTTCAAAATCAAAGACTATGGTATCAGTTGCAACTGTTTTTCTATCCGTTACAATAACACTTGATGCATGTTGTTCCAATAGACCATCAATAGACTTCTGCAAAGCATCCTCCGGTATTTTATAAGCCTCAACTTCAATTTTTAAACCTTTATATTGACCTAGAGTAACATCCGGTCTTAATTCAATTTTTGCTACAATTTTTAAATCTTCACCAATTTTATAATCATAGGACTCAACATAAGGTTGAGCTACTACATCAAAATCATTTTCTTTAATTACATCAGAAAAAATTCTAGGCAAAGCATTCTCTAAAGCTTCATGCTTAATTCTATCTTCACCAATATTTTGTTCAACAACATTTCTTGGTGCTTTTCCCTTTCTAAAACCAGGAATATTTACATACTGCGCAAGCCTCTTTGCAGCATTATTGTAATAACTTACAGCATCCTTTGCCGGAATTTCAATATCAACCTTAACTACATTTTCAGGTTGTTTTTCAATAGTTGTTTTCATTTTATAATCCTCTTTTTCAATACTCTTTACAATACAAAACTACTACAAACAGAGGATATTGTAAAGGTATTGAGGCTTTTATACAAATAACGACATAACAAAAAGACCGCCGATTAAAATCTGCGGTCTTTTATTTATCTCTCTTAATATGTTAATTTGAATTACTATCATCAGAAGTTAATTCAGGAGCACCGAACATGCCTTCAATTTCCTCAAGAATAGCAGCAGGCTTTCTTGCCTGATTTCTTTGAGCAGCACGTTTCTGAGCTTCTCTATCACGTTCTTCACTTGCGTATGTTAAATGATGGAAGCCTGTACCAGCAGGAATTAAACGACCGATAATAACATTCTCTTTCAAACCTCTTAACAAGTCTTTCTTACCTTCTACGGCTGCTTCTGTAAGAATTCTTGTTGTTTCCTGGAATGAAGCTGCTGAAATAAAGCTTTCAGTATTCAAAGATGCCTTTGTAATACCAAGAAGCATATACTCACAAGTAGCTTCCTGACCACCGTGTTCTCTTACAGCCTTATTTTCATTTTCAAAAATCTGAACTTCTACAAGCTCACCAGGTAAGAGATTTGTATCACCAGAATCAACAACACGAACCTTCTTAGTCATCTGACGAACGATAATTTCAATATGTTTATCAGCAATTTCTACACCTTGAGAACGATAAACTCTTTGAACTTCGTCTACCAAATACTGTTGCGCTTCTTCCGGACCGCAAAGTCTTATTACATCATGCGGATTCAATGGACCGCTTGTTAAAGGCTGCCCCTTTTTAATTTTCTGTTTATTTTGAACAACAATGCTTGCATCAATTGCAAATTTAATTTCGGTTCTACTACCGCCTTCAGTAACAAGGAATAATCTTGGAACCTCATCCTCAATTTCAATTTCAGCAACACCATCAGTTTCAGCCAAAATAGCACAATCTTTTGGTTTTCTTGCTTCCAATAGTTCTTCTACTCTTGGCAAACCTTGAACGATATCACCTGTTTTTTCTCTTTCAAATACAAGAGTTGCTAACATATCACCTCTTTGTACAAGAGAACCTTCTTCTACCTGCAACATTGTACCAGGACTGATTAAGTAAGGACGACCATTTCTAATTGTTACTGATTTCGGTGTAACATCAACAATTTTTCCAGAAACAGTTGCGGCTTCACCAGATTCTGCAAGTACTGCATCAAGTTTTATAAAATCACCTTTTTTAACTGTTGGTTTTGATTTAGTGTCAATTTTTGTTTCAAAATTTTCACTATTCAATAACAATCGTCTTGATTCGCTTACTTCACCCTTAATTGAAGCAACACCATCATTAAGAGCAAGAACTTCCGTTTTTGCAATTGGAGTTTTTGCAGCAATCACTTGACCGTTTTCAACCAAAAGTTCAGTTTGCAATGAACTATTAAGTTTAGAATTACCTTCTAATTCACGACGTACGATTAATGTTTCAAGTACAACAATTTTTAACTCACCTTTTTCATCTAATTCTACCAGACCTTTAAGATGAGATAAGTATCCTTGCATTTGTAAAACTAAGCTAGTTCTCGTCAATGTAGCACCATCAAGATTTCTAACTCTTGCACCATCTTTATATTGTAGCTGTGTAACAGGAACAATATTAATCAATTCATCCGTTGTATTGAACTGAATCGAAACATCTCTCTGTTCAATAAACATTGGCTGAACAGGTCTTACGAGAATTTGAATAGGTTTATCTTCCAATGATTCTTCTTCTAAAGCGGAAGTATCAATTTCTTCATCCAAATCATCAATATCCAGATCATCAAAATCCATTTCCATTATAGTTACAATAGAAGTTTCATTAGCTTTGATACCTTTTGCAATGGTTGTACCTGCTTCAACGACTGAACCTTCTTCAACCTTAAGTTCTGATACACTTGATAAAGTATGTACTTCACCAGGTCTAATTGTTACTTCATGAATAACTTCATTGAATTCTTTAAATTCAACGATACCGTCAATGTGGCAGTAAACATCTTTTACTACCTCAGTACCAGCAGTAACAAAAGTTCCGTTATCAACCATTTTTAAAGACGAATCTTTGTTTATCTGGTGAACTTCTTCAGGTACAAATACTATATTACCAGGTTTTGTTACAATTTGATTTTCATCAACTTCAACATCTACGTATTTAATTTCACCTGATGAAGAAACAGAACATTCATCATCAACAAGCTCTGCTATAATCATACCGTTTTCAACAGTTGTATCAATCGGAGCTTTAACAATATATTTTTCACCGGTCTTCTTAACCGTCCACAATTGTTCTTTCTTGGTTTGTTCAAAAGATGCATTTGCAGGAGTTAATGAAGCAATTACAATTGTAATTTCTTTACCTTGAACAATCTTATTAATTTTGTTCTTACCCGACTTAACCTCTTCTACGACCAAATCTTCTGAATAACGGACTTCACCACCGTGTTCAGAAATCATTATTGTTTCTGCGAGCTTATCACCGGCTTTTACTTTTTGTTCATCTGCAACCAATACCTTTGAACCGCCAGGAAGGTTATAAACATCACCACCTATTATCCATACAATACCATTTTTATTGGCTGTTCTTGAAATATTACCTTGTCTGTCTTTCTTTTCGTCAGCAACAAAGTCTTCAAAAAGAACCATACCTGACATATCAGCATTAATATCTTTTGTAGCTTTTTCCGTCAAACGACCTGAATCAGTAGCAGTTGGTTTAAATTCTGCCAGTTTGAAGTTCTTTTCAACTTTCATACCATCT
The DNA here is from genome assembly GCA_944323255.1 of Candidatus Gastranaerophilales bacterium. Lineage (GTDB taxonomy): Bacteria > Cyanobacteriota > Vampirovibrionia > Gastranaerophilales > Gastranaerophilaceae > CAG-196. The sequence continues at coordinate 101,757 of CALURU010000008.1, read as the reverse complement.
TCGAAAAATACTGTTGCACCAGCTGGAATATGATATGTTGTAGATTTTTTAGCACCTTTAACTTCAATTTCTGCTTCATAAATGGAAACCCTTACAACATCACCATGACGTGTTCTAAGTTCTCTGGTTTTTAGTTTAGATTCAACAGTACCTGCTTCTGCTGCGTGAATTTCTTTTGTAGCTTCTTTAACTCCAACAGCACCACCTGTATGGAAAGTTCTCATTGTCAACTGTGTACCAGGTTCACCAATTGATTGTGCTGCAATAATACCAATAGCTTCCCCAACATCAACGAGTTTCTGGGTTGTCATTGCCCAACCGTAACACTTTTGACATACACCATACTCAAGACCGCAGGTTAAGCCTGAACGAACTTTCAACTCTTGAAGATTTAAGTGAGAAATCTTCTTGATGTCTTTTCTGTCCATTGTTGTATTCTTAGCTACTAACAATGTAGTTCCGTCTTCATCAAAAATATCCTGAGCAACAGTTCTGCCTAAAAGTCTGTCAATCAACGGAACAATAACATTATCACCATCGCAGATAGGCTTCATATTTATAAATTTATCAGTACCGCAATCAGTATCTCTGATAATTACATCTTGTGCTACGTCAACAAGACGTCTTGTTAAGTAACCAGAGTCTGCTGTTTTAAGAGCTGTATCTACCAGTCCTTTACGTGCACCATAAGATGAAATAATGTACTCTGTAACTGACAAACCTTCTTTAAAGTTAGAAGTAATTGGCATGTCAACAATTTGCCCCTGTGCGTCAGCCATCAAGCCTCTCATACCAACTAACTGTGATACCTGGGATAAATTACCTCTTGCTCCTGAGAATGCCATCATATATACAGGATTTAATTTATCAAAGTTTTCAACAACCTGTTCTGTCAATCTTGCGGTTGTTTCAGACCAGGTATCAATAACCTTTGTATATCTTTCAACTTCAGTAATTTCACCTTTTAGGTATCTGTTTGTTGACTTTTCTATTTCTGCTTCAGCTTCTTTTAACAATTCCTTCTTTGACTCCGGAACTGTAAGATCTGCAATAGAAATAGTTACACCTGATTTTGTTGCATACTTGTAACCCAAATTCTTTAATGTATCTGCGAGTTCAGCTGTTTTTGCACCGCCAAACTCAAGATATATTTGAGCAAGCAACTTATTCAAGCCCTTTTTGTCCATTTGCTTGTTAATGAACTCAAGAGTGTGAGTTTTTGCATGTGTATAAGTATTTTCCATATTTATATATACCTCAATTTCTCTATTAATTTATATATTGAACTGATTAAGCCAATGCTTTTCTAACAGCTTCATTGAATATGATTCTACCAACTGTAGTCTCTATTCTCTTACCTTTTTCGTCACGAACTACAATTTTATCATGAAGAGTAATAACTTTTGCTTCAAGTGCTGCAATAGCGTCTTCAAAGCTGTAGAAATAACCCTTAACTTCCTGTTCAGGATTCTTTAATATTGTTAAATAGTAAAGTCCTAGAACCATATCTTGTGAGTGAGTAATGATAGGCTTGCCGTTTGCTGGAGCCAAAATATTATTAGTAGCCAGCATAAGCATTCTAGCTTCAGTTTGAGCTTCAATTGAAAGTGGTACGTGAACAGCCATTTGGTCACCATCAAAGTCGGCGTTAAATGCTGTACATACAAGCGGGTGAAGCTGAATTGCACGACCTTCTACCAATTTAGGTTCAAATGCCTGAATACCTAATCTGTGAAGGGTCGGAGCACGGTTCAATAATACCGGATGTCCGTCGATAATTTCTTCCAGAATATCCCAAACCTTAGCATCAGATCTTTCAATCATTTTCTTAGCGGATTTGATATTCTGAACGAATCCTCTTTCAATCAATTTATTAACAACAAAAGGCTTGAATAATTCTATAGCCATTTCTTTCGGCAAACCGCACTGGTTAAGTTTAAGTGAAGGACCAACAACGATTACTGAACGACCAGAGTAGTCAACACGTTTACCTAACAAGTTTTGACGGAAACGACCCTGTTTACCTTCAATAATATTAGATAAAGATTTCAGAGCTCTGTTATTAGGACCTACAACAGTTCTTCCGCGTCTGCCGTTATCAATAAGAGCATCAACAGCTTCCTGCAGCATACGTTTTTCGTTTCTAACGATAATTTCAGGAGCACCCATTTCTAATAATCTTTGCAAACGGTTGTTTCTGTTAATAACTCTTCTGTATAAGTCATTTAAATCAGATGTAGCAAATCTTCCGCCGTCCAGCTGAACCATTGGTCTCAAATCAGGAGGAGTTACAGGAAGCACATCCATAATCATCCAGGTAGGATCAGTTTCTGATGAGATCAATGAATCAAGTAATCTTAATCTCTTAATTAACTTACCTTTTCTCTGAACAGAAGTTACATGACCTGCAAGCTCTGTTCTGATTTCATCAGCCAATTCATGGATATTGATTTCGCCAAGCAACTTTTTAATAGCTTCCGCACCGATTCCTACTTCTAATTTTGATTCTTCATTTTCCATAATGAAGTCTTCATATTCTTCTTCTGAAAGAAGCTGCAATTTCTTGAACGGGCTGTCTGCAGGATCAATTACAACATAGTTATTGAAATAAATAACTTGTTCCAAATCCTTCAAGGTCATATCAAGAAGTAAACCTAAATATGAAGGAATACCTTTTAAGAACCAGATGTGAGATACAGGAGCTGCAAGCTTAATGTGTCCCATTCTGTGACGCCTTACTTTTGAATCAGTAACTTCAACACCGCATCTTTCACAAATGATACCTTTATGACGAACTCGTTTGTATTTTCCGCAATAGCATTCCCAGTCCTTTGTAGGTCCAAAGATTCTTTCGCAGAAAAGACCATCACGTTCAGGTTTTAAGGTTCTATAATTTATAGTTTCAGGTTTTGTAACCTCGCCATAAGACCACTTCAAAATTCTTTCTGGTGAAGCGATACTTATGCGTATATAATCAAAATAATCAATACTTGTAGACAATTTTCTATCTCCTTATATTTCACCCAGTGTCGCAGAAGTATCAAAGAAGTTAATATTTAACAACTCTGAATCAATATCTGATAATGTTCTTTTTGGAGCTGATTTTCTTAAATCATCCATATCAGACATTAAGTCTACTTCAACACCGTTTTTCTTAGCAACTGTAATATCTAAACCGATACTTTGCAATTCTCTTACAAGTACCTTAAATGATTCAGGAATACCAGGTCTAGGGATATTGTCGCCCTTAACGATTGCTTCATAAGCTCTGTTACGGCCGTTAACATCGTCTGATTTAATAGTTAACATTTCTTGCAGAGTATAAGCAGCGCCGTAAGCTTCCAATGCCCAAACTTCCATTTCTCCGAATCTTTGTCCTCCGAACTGTGCCTTACCACCTAATGGCTGTTGAGTAACTAATGAGTAAGGACCTGTTGAACGTGCGTGAATCTTATCATCAACAAGGTGAACAAGTTTCAGGATGTAAGATAAACCAACCGCAATCGGTTCATCAAAAGGTTCACCTGTTCTGCCATCGATAAGATAAACTTTACCGTCTTCTCTTACCCAGTCACAGCCTGATTCTTTAATACCTCTTAAAAGTTCAGCCTTTGTAGCGATTTCAGACTGGTTGTCACCATATCTTTCATCAAAAGACGGAGCTTCATAGTGTTCACCGGTCAAGTATGCTGCTAAACCGAGTAAGCATTCATAAGTTTGACCAACGTTCATACGGGAAGGAACACCAAGAGGGTTCAATACGATATCTACCGGAGTACCATCAGGTAAGAACGGCATATCTTCTTTTGGAAGAATTCTTGAAACAATACCTTTGTTTCCGTGACGTCCTGAAAGTTTATCACCTACAGAAACTTTACGTTTTTGAGCGATGTAAACTCTTATAACTGTGTTAGCTCCAGGAGGTAATTCATCACCTTTTTCTCTGTCAAAGACTTTAACATCAAGTACTCTACCGCCTTCACCGTGAGGAACTCTTAATGAGTTATCTTTTACATCTCTTGCTTTTTCAGCAAAGATTGCTCTTAAAAGTTTTTCTTCAGGCGGATGTTCTGATTCACCCTTTGGAGTAACTTTACCGACTAGAATGTCATCAGCGTAAACTCTTGCACCGATACGAACAATACCGCGTTCGTCAAGGTGTCTCAGAGCTTCTTCCGAAACGTTCGGAATTTCTCTTGTGATTTCTTCCGGTCCAAGTTTTGTTTGTCTTGCATCAATTTCCAATTTTTCAATGTGAACTGATGTGAATATATCATCATGTACGCATCTTTCTGAAAGCAGGATAGCATCTTCGAAGTTATATCCTTCCCAAGGCATATACGCTACCAGAATGTTTTTACCGATTGAAAGTTCGCCACAGCTTGTAGACGCACCGTCGGCTATTACATCGCCTGCATGAACCTTGTCACCTTCGTGTACAATCGGTTTCTGGTTAATACATGTATCCTGATTAGAACGTACATATTTCATTAATGTATGTAAATGTTGTTTTCCATGAACATCTCTGATGATGATTTCTTCACCGACAACCCTTTCTACAACACCGTCAACTTTTGCACAAACTACCATACCTGAGTCTTTTGCAACTCTTCTTTCCATACCGGTACCTACAACAGGTCTTTCCGTAATAAGAAGAGGCACTGATTGACGCTGCATGTTTGAACCCATCAAAGCACGGTTAGCATCATCGTGTTCAATGAACGGAATCATAGATGTTGCAACCGAAATAATCTGAATAGGGCAAACACCCATATAGTCAACTTTTGAAGATTCGCACATAATGAATTCTGATCTGTAACGAACAGGAATCTGTGCAGCCTTGAAAGTTTTGTCCGGATTCAACTGAACATCAGCCGGAGCACATCTGTAATTTTCATCTTCGTCAGCTGTCATATAAACAACTTCATCTGTAACCTTGCCGTCTTTTACAACAAAGAACGGAGACTCAATAAAGCCATATTCGTTAACTCTTGCGTGAGTAGCAAGTGAACCTATCAAACCTGCGTTCGGACCTTCCGGTGTTTCAATCGGACAAATACGACCGTAGTGAGAAGGGTGAATATCACGAACAGCAAAGCCTGCCCTTTCTCTTTGCAAACCGCCAGGTCCTAAAGCTGAAATACGTCTCTTGTGAGTTAATTCAGCAAGAGGGTTAATCTGGTCCATGAACTGTGACAACTGAGAAGAACCGAAGAATTCTTTCAAAGAAGCCACTAACGGTTTTGTATTTAATAAGTTCAATGGAGTTAATGTTTCAGAATCCTGAAGTGTCATTCTTTCTTTAACAATTCTTTCGATTCTTGACAAACCTACTCTAAACTGGTTTTGAAGAAGTTCGCCGACTGAACGGATTCTTCTGTTTCCTAAGTGGTCGATATCATCAAGAGAACCTTCATCATAAGTTAAGTTAATTAAGTATTCAATTGATGCCACGATATCCTGAACAGTAAGAGTTCTCTGGTTCTTAGAAATGTTCAGGTTTAATTTTTTATTTAATTTATAACGTCCTACACGACCGATATCATATTTCTTTTCGTCAAAGAATCTTGATTCAAGAATCTGACGTCCGCCTTGAGCAGAAGCCGGATCCCCCGGTCTTAATTTTTTGTACAGATCAATTAAAGCATCATCTGTAGTTTCTGTTGTATCTTTATCTAATGTTTTCTTTAAAAATTCAAAGTGAGTGAATAAAGACTCCATTTCAGAAACAGTAATACCCATTGCTTTCAATAAAGTTGTAGCAAGGATTTTTCTGTTTTTATCAATCTTAACGTAAATAATATCGTTAGAATCTGTTTCAATCTTCAACCATGCCCCGCGGTTAGGTATCATAGTAGCGTTGTAAAGTCTCTTACCTGTAGGAGAGATTTCTCTTTTGAAGTAAACACCAGGTGAACGAACGATTTGAGAAACGATAACACGTTCTGCACCGTTTACGATAAATGTACCTTTATCAGTCATGGTAGGAATATCGCCGATGTATACTTCCTGTTCTTTAATTTCACCGCTGTCACGGTTTACAAGTCTTACCATTACACGAAGCTGCTTTGCATAAGTTGCGTCATGAATGCGAGCTTCTTCAACCGTATATTTTGCATTATCAAACGTGTAGTTTGGCAAGAAATGAAGTTCTAATCTACCTGTATAATCTTTTACAGGAGAAAAAGCCAATAACTCTTCTTTTAAACCTTCTTTTAAAAACCATTCAAATGATTTTTTCTGCACGTCAATTAAATCCGGTAAATCATCCAAACGAGTATTAGGTATACCCATTGGAGTTACTCTTTTTGCATATTCTGTCGACATTAATTCACCTCATCTATTCTAATGATGTACTATATAAAAATTTGTTATTTTTGTTCTACTTTTATTTCGGACATAATTATCCCATATACTAGCATGTTATTTCATCGTACAACATCAAAATGGTGAGTCAAGTTAACAAGGGTATAATGTACAATTTTTCAAGTGGTTTGTTTACAAAAATTTACAAAAAAACTCAAAACTTCAATAAAAAATCATTTATATTGTTTTCCATAATAAAGCAGAAATCAACGCTCACTATGAGAATTTAAATTATATTTGTTCTGAATTTCACTCAAAACTTTTTCTGATAATATTTGATGGATAAACGCTATTGTAACAGCTTGAGTGCGAGCACGTGCACTAAGTTTTCTGAACACCGTCTCAAAAGTTTTCTTAACTGTAGAGCGTGTGACAGTTAGAATTTTCGCTATCATAGGATTTGGATAACCTAACGCAGCAAGGGATAAATATTCGATCTCTCTATTTGTCAATATAGACCTGGAGAAAATATTGCAAAGTTGCGATCCTTCTTCTATATCAGCATTCTCAAGTTCCATAAAAGTATCATATAAATTTGATAACTGTTCTGATAGTAGGCAACTGTCTAGTTTTTAAATAATTACCACAAATTTCACTATTACAAATAGAATATAATGTCCTCCGTCTAAACATCATATTTATCATATTTATATTTTATTACACATGTTAACTATTTAAAATTTTTACTGAATGTTTAATGTAACAATGTATGATGAATTCTTTACAATAAGTCAAATTTGAAACATAAAAAAACTTTATCTTTATATATAGTATAAGGATTAGTGTGCTTGAAAATCAGTAACAACATAAATCAGGATATTCCTGCTAATAACCTCTCGAAAAGTCAGCCGACATTTCAAGCCGGTATGACAAACCTGCTCAATCTTAGTGGAAACACAATGCAATGGATTGAAGATCAAGGCTTTTTGGCTTCCTTTCTCATACAGGATTTTGGTGGAATGACAGTTCCCAGAACAGTTGCTGGATTTTTAAGAGATAAAGAGCACACTGGACATTACAACATACAGGAAGGTAAAGAAGTTTTTGGTAGAGAAGGTTTAACCGGTCCATGTATGATGGCAGTAGCACCTCTTGCAATGCTAATTGCGGCAAAGTTCGGACATGCGACAAGCGTTAACAGTGCATTGATTAAAAGATTTGGAAACAGCCTTAAAGAAATTATTACAAACCCTACATTTGATAAACAAATATTAAACAATAAAGAACAATTTAAGCAGAGTTTTTATAAAAAAAATATAGAAAAAATACTTAATGACACTGTTGGAAAAGAAAATACTACAAAAGAATCAATAGAATATATTCTTAAAGAAGTTAACAACATTGAAAATGCAAACAAAATTAAATTAAAAGGATTCAGAGCAAATTCAAAATATAAAAAAAACTGTTTTGAGAATATAACAAAACATATTGACAACATTAAGTACTCTAACAGCTGTGAACTCAATATGCTGCAAAAAGTTAAGTTTGGTTCTGAAAAATTTGATAGTAAAAAAATATTCTCAACTAAAGACACAATTGATGCAATGATCAAATATTCCAATGATGCAATCAGTGTAAATAAATATTTGAACAAACTTGATGAATTATATGCAGAAAGCATAAAAAATAAATCATTAGCCAAAAGGTTGATAACAAACATTTCAACAATGGCTGCAACACTGGGTGTCCTCTCTATACTTCCTAAAATATATGCAAGAAGCAATACCGCACCAGGCGCAAGAAAAGTTGAAGATCAGAAAACAAGAGACTACAATATAGCATTCGAAGGAAAGCAGCCACAAAAAAGTATACTTGAAAAAATTGGAAAACAAATTAATAAAAATGATAATGATTTTATATCATCCGAATTAGAATACAATGGTCATAATTTCACAAATACACTTATGGCAGGTCTTTCTGTTTTCGGCTTAATATTTCCGAGAGGAATGCGAGCATATAGCAGGGCGCAAGTAGATGAAGACGGAAAAAAAGACTTAACTGAACTCTGGGAAATTTGCCTTAGAGATTTAACCTCAAGCCTTTCGGTTGTATTTGCCGTGCCTATGCTTACAAGAGCCTGCGTAACTTCTTATGAAAAGAATTCCGGATTTGTACTTATGCATAAAGACAGGAGTCCAAAATCCAAAATCAAAGCATCATTGGACTTGATTAATCCGTACAGTAAAGCGCATGTACTTACGAATTCCGAAATTAATGCCTTATATAATAATATTGATTCTCAAGCAAAAATGATTAATTTCTGTAAATATATAGACAAAAACAACGGGGATCTGCAAAAAATACTCTCCAAATCTGAACATGCTGATACCATATTTAATGAAAAAACTATTAAACTATCAGAATTAAAAGGTCTCAATAAAGCCGATAAAAATAAAAAAATATTATCTGTAATAGAAAATCTTGATAAAAATAAAGCCGATGAATTAATAAAAAATGTTATGAAAGTTACAAATAAAATGAAGAGCAATAAAATTACCACATTTGCAAGAGGACTGACATCAGTTCCAGGGGTTATTACAACATTCTTTATATCACCATACATTTTAGGCTGGTTTATTCCACGACTTACTTATAAAAACACAAGAAGAATACATGAAAAACAAGATCGTGAACGTGAAGAAAAAAGACTTGCGAAATTAAGCACAAATGCATAATTACAAATACATGGCAAGAATATTTTTTACATAATTTTGAGTTTCCTTGTAAGGAGGCACTCCATCATACTTATCTACAGCACCCGGACCTGCATTATAAGCAGCCAGTGCCAAAATAATATTGCCATTGTATCTATCGAGCATGGATTTTAAATACTTAACCCCACCTTCAACATTTTGTTCAGGATCCATTGGATTAGTAACACCCAGTCCTTTTGCCGTTGCAGGCATGAGTTGCATTAATCCCATTGCACCGACTTTAGATTTTGCATTTGGATTAAAGCCTGATTCCTGCTTCACTAATGCATTTACTAATTTTTCATCAACACCATGCTTTTTAGCTGCACGGTAAATAATATTTTTTATTTGTTCTTTAGTAGTTACTTTTTCAGCTGATGATGCGGCTTGAGAAGTGTAAATATTTGCATTTACACGAGTAGAAGGTCTGGTTAATAAATCTCCAAATTTTACTTTAGTAGAATTTTTAAGAACATTGTCAAATGACTGAATTTGAGCCTGCTGAGATTCTGCGGGAGTTTGTTTTTCAACAGGAGTCCACTGCGAATTTAAAGTATTTATATAATTATTCATTTGAACGGCACGCTGCATTGCACTTGACCGCCCCGAATTTGATAACAAATTTTGTATCATTGATGAAAACATAACAATTGTATCCTTTCACATTTATATACGAATATAAAATATAAATCTTTAGGATATAACAACAAATATCCACTATTTGGTTTAATTAACAGAAATAAAAAGTCAAGCCGGCATGCTTAAATATAGATTTTTTTTTTATAGTATGGTATTATTAACGATAGTATGGGAGAGTGTTAGGTGAATACTGATAATTTTATAATAACAAGCAGCGATATTGAATTAGCGCAAAACATATGCAGATTCATATCAAATGAAGAGACTAGAAACAGAGCTGTTGCAAACGCTATTGCAGGCGGTATTGCAGCAAAGTATTTTGATAGAGAAACCTATGATATTGATTCAGACTCCGGGCTGCATAATATAGGTATAGTTTTAGAAGATTTAGATATATCAGATATTTACATTAATAGTGCATATATAGACGTTAGAGTCTGTTTTTCTGAAGAAGATATGAGCCTTCCGGAAGAACATTTTAAAAGAAAACTGCTTCCTGCAGCTTATATGTTTATAAAAATAAGTACTGATTTATCCGGAGCATCAGTTATAGGATTCAAAAATCCGGAAAATATTAATGTTAATAACGCACAAAATGGTTGTATAAAAGTTGCAGAAGAGGAACTGGAATCTTTTTACGATGTTGAACCTCTCTTATCTATGTATGCAGGAGAGCCCGTTGATATTGATGATATAGAAATCTTTGCATATCTGGATAACACTATAAAAAATAAAGATGAATTTTATTCCAGGTTGCTAAAATCAAAAGACGGAAGGCTAAAACTTGCCAAAGCCGCCAAAGCTGCAAATGTTTTCAGATTTGTTTCCATAAATGAAGACGCCATTAAAAATAAACAGGTCTCTTCAAATATTAATACACTTGATGAGCAAGAATTTGATTTTGCTAATGAATTTGTTTTTGAAGATTCTTCATCCACAATAGAGCTTGAAGAAGACAATACAGTTGATTTAAATTCATCCATTGATAGTCTGAATATAACAGACACTGAAATTTCGGAGGAAGATCAAGAATTAGATTTACTAAGCGATAATCATGATTCTGATAATGATGAATTAAGTTTAGAGGATGATAATGAGTTGTTGCATGAATCTTCCGCAGAATCCAATGAAGACATTACAAATACACAGGATGAAATGAATTTAGAAGGTGATGATCTTGAGATTGATTTAGGACTTTCAGAGCTGCTTGATCAAGCTTCCGACACAGAAGCTCCTGTTATTGAAGAAACTTCTGCTAGCAATAATGAAGAGGTGGAAGCTACTCCGGTTAGTGAAGAGCTAACTACAGAAGAGGAATCTATTAACACTGAAAATGACGATAAAAGCGGATTTGAATACTCTACAGTAACCTCACCAAGTTCAGACAATTCTGATATACTCGATGAGTTATCACAAGATGATTCCACTACTTCATTTACAAATCAGGTCTCAGAAAATAGTGGTAATGAAGCTCCCGAAGAACAAATTGACGCTTTATTCCCTGGTGAAAATGAAGAAGATTCTGAAGATTTAACTCCTGGTGTAAAAGTTTATTCTAAAAAACAAGGAGCTCCAAAGGCAGCAATTTCTACACTTATTATTCTTACAATTTTAATAGTTGCAGGAGCTTTAGGCTATACCGGATATACGAAATTTATGGCATCTACACCTCCCGAAGATTCTCTAAATAATATCACGCCTGATATTCCACAGAATTCAGAGAGTAAAGAAGCTTCTGCAGAAGAAGCCATGCCTATAGAAACGGTAGAGACAACAGAGGTTTCACCTGTCAATAATAATGAAGGAGTTTCTGCTTCTATACCAATGATCGAACAGAATTTAGATGCTTCAATTCTCGTATCAAACTTAAAAGTCGATTGGGAAGTTCCTTCCGGTTATGCTTCTAATACCTCTGCAAAACGATACCTTGTAAAATTAGGTAAAATTATTCAACTTAACTTAAAAACAGAACTTTTATTGCTAAGTAAACCACCTATAACTAATAAAATAGCCGTAGAAATTAAATACAACAGCGGCAGCAAAAAATTTGAAGCTACCGGAGTTACAATCTCAAGCGGAGAAAAGTCTGTTGATGACTTAATCTTACAAACTGTTAATAAGGCACTTAGTATGAATTTGAGCATGAATACGGATTCATTTGCTAAACTGCAAGGTAATCCTGTATTGATTATACATTTATAAAACTGGAAGAAGCGAGTTATTATGGAAAAAGAAAATAAGCACTACCATTTAATTGAAAGTATTGTAAAAGAACATAAAAAGTATCCGGGACTAGAATCAATACTGGATGACATAATAGACGATGTTTACTCACACTCTGAAGTTATTTTAAATAGTGTAACTAACGAGAGTGTAGTAAGAGCTTATCTGGAAAAAGTCGTTTCAACATCTTTAATTACGGTATCAAAAAGATTAGGCTACCGTTCTAACAATAAGGCTAAAACTGCGCCTGTAAATAATAATTTAATAGAAAAAAATACTAACCTACAGGTTAACAAACATCTTGTTGACAAGATGATTAACAATGTTAGTTCAGAAGATTATACTTCTTTCAAACAACCAAACATTCAAGAAATATCCAGCCAGCCTGAAATAAACTTGAATCCTATTGTAGAACAACATAATAATATAAATATACCTGAATCAGGTACTCAAGCTCAAGAAATAACTGATTCTAATGTAGTTGAACAAGAGCAAAATAAGAACCCTGAAAATAATGGAAATATTATTGATTTTAATACTTCCAAAGAGGTTTCTGTTGAACAAGAACAAGAACAAAAGCATGAGGGAAATACTAATCTCTTTGACTTTAATGAGCAGAGTCCAGCTGCTTCTGACAGCTTACAAATAACAGAAGAACCCCAAAAGAATGAAACAGCTGATAATATTATTGATTTCTCACAATATGATTCAGGGAAAAATAATGAACATTTAAATGATACTTTAGCTTCTGATTTGATATCATTATCAGAAAGTAAACCGGCAGAAAAACAAGATGAAGAGCAAGATATTATCAACCTAAATGACTATAAAGCAGCAAATGAGACTGTTGAATTAACCTTGCATGAGGATAGCAGTTCTGAAAATATTGAAACTGAAAATGAAGAGGAAAAAGAAGAAGATAATATTATTGACTTGTCAGAGCATAACACTACAACTTCTGACCAAATTATTGAAGATCAAACCATATTATCAACTGATATCACGGAAGAGCTTCCGAGTATTGAAGAAGATGATAACATAATAGACCTAAATATTGAGGCAAATGAACCTTCTGATATATTTGAAACAACAGCAGAAGAAACGTCTCAAGAGCCGCCTGTTATTGAACTTGATAACAGTATTACAGAAGAAAACAACGGACTTCTTGATTTAGTAGATGTTGCTGAAAATACTGAAACTATTAATGATAACAATGCCACTTCAAATATAGAAGATTTTAACGGCGATCAAGAGGATTCTGAAATTGATTTATATAATGCTGCATTAGAATTTAGCGATACAGATTCTGACAATAGCCAAGCAAATGACAATACCGAAATTATTCCAGAAGTTAATTCTTCAGAAGGACTAATTGATGATACAATTACAGAAGAAGAAGAAGAAAAAGAAAAAAACACTTTAGATACTGATGATTTAACAGAATTGGCAACAGAGTCAGATACTTTAGAAGATAATACTATTGCAGAAGATTTAAATAACTTAAATAATTTAAATGAAGAGTCTGCTTTTACGGATAATAATAACTTGGAAGAAACTGACTATGAATTGAACTTGGATACTGACGAAAGCAATGAAGACAGTTTATTGCAGGAAGAGGATGCGGAAAACAGTATAATTGAAGAAGCGGATGATGATTTGGATCTGCAAGCAGATAGCAGCAATGAAGAGAATTTATTGCAAGAAGATGAATTAGAAAACAATGCTGATAATGAATTAAATTTACAAACTGAAGAAAATATTGAAGAACAGGCTTTAGAAGAAGAACCCTCTGCAGTTGATACTTTAGAAGAACAAGCTGTTGATGACTTAATGCTTGATAGTAATGATGAAGAAGTCGACTTGTTATCAGAAGGTGGAAACTTAGATGATGATATTATCAGCAATACAGAAGATGAGTTATCTATGGAGATAGATACAAATTTGGATGAAGATTTATTACCGGAAACAGATTTGGATAGTGATCTGTTAGGTGATTCTAATGATGACTTAACTTTGACTGAGGATAACACTTCTAATGAACTTTTTGCAGAGCAACAAGAATTCAGCTTGGAAGAAGAAGATGAAGAAGAAGATGATGATGGTGATAATAATAAAATAGCTTCAACAACTACTTCAACAAACACCTCTACTGATTATTCCGTATTTAGTTTTGTTCCTAAAAATGAAGGTCTTGAAGAGGATTTAGATATAGATTTAATTGTAAATGATCTTGCAACTCTTGATGAAAAAAATCCTGATTTAAATATTTTAAAAATATATAATTTAAAATATAAAGATAATCAGGCAATACCTAATATTGCATCAGAACTAAATATGAACAATGATAAAGTTATTGAAGCATTAAATGAAATTATTTCTGTTATATAAGGACTTATATTCATGCAATGTCCCAAATGTAAAAATGAGGTTGAAAAGGATGCACTCAGATGTGAATACTGCGGCGCAAAAATAGCCTCTGTTTGTAAAAACTGTGGGACTATAAATTCAATAACCTCAACAGAATGTGCAGGATGTCATAAAGTTCTCTTAAAAATATGCAGTGAATGCGGTGCAGCTAATTTACCGGATGCAAAACACTGCAGGAAATGCGGTATTGAATTTGTTAAACCAAAACCTAATATAAGACCAGAATATACAGCACAGGCGAATTCACAGCAAAAAGTTAAAACAAAACTTCTGGACGCAATCAAAGATGGCAATTCTACTATAATTACGATTAACGGAGAAAGTGGGATTGGCAAAAATCTGGTTCTAAGATATACAATAAATGAGTTAAAAAGTGCAAAGCTTATTTGGCTTTTAGGCACATGTTCACAGGTTACGCAGCTTTCACCATTTGGATATTTTCAAGATTTATTGCTGACATTTTTCAATGTAAATAATTTTTGTCCTGACACATTACAACTTAAAAAAAACTCTATCAAGTTTTTTAAACAAGATTTTCCATCTATGACAAATCAGGAAGTTCTGGATTTACTCAATTTTTTGTATCCTGAAAGTCTTGATGTATATGAAAATATTTATAAAAACAAAGCCAAAATGTTCTTGATAATGAAAAAAGTAATACTAACTATTATTGAGAAAATGAAGGTTGTTTTTATTATTGACAATTTTGAAAACATTGACGGAATGTCATTTGACTTTCTACAGGAACTCTTAAAAGAGGACTATGTACTGGAACGTTGCAAATTTATAATTATTTCATCAGTTTCCCGCCCAGGACTTGGCTGCATAACTTCGCCAAAGCTCACGGAAGAAAATTATACAGATCTTACAATTGCCCCTTTTACGAGAAATCAGGTTGATGTATTAATTCACCAGTATAATGAAAATGTTGGTGAAGATTTTGCTAATCTTGCCTTTAAGATTTCAAATGGGAATCCTGCTTTTATAGAGCAAATGATACTATTGCATAAGGATGCTGTCAGAAATAAGCTCAAACATATTCAGTACAATTCTTTAGAGAATATTCTTGATATGAGACTCACCATCCTGAAATCAGAAGATTACAAGGCTTATAGAATGCTAACAGCAATGTCGGTTCTTGGTAACAAATTTTATCCTGCAATGCTGGAACATTTTGATAACAATCCTCCAGAAGAATTCGAAAGAATTGTAGAATCATTAGTTCAAAAAGGATTTATCGGGCAAATTAATAATCTCTCATTCGAATTTAAAAGCTACTTTATATGGAAATCAATTGTTTCAATTGTAAAAAATGATGAGCTTATAAATGAAATTTTAAGTATTTTATATGAACTTTTAAGCATATATAAACAATCATCAATAGCTCTTCTTGGTTATATCGTACAAAAGTTGAACAATAATGAGCAAGCATTTGAAATATGGACTTTATTAATGAAACAAGCCGCATATATAGGTGATATTGGTTTGTACATAATTACACAAAAACAAGCTTTAAAACTTATCGAAAATAAAACAGACGCATTATCTGTAAAAATAAAAAAGAATATCTACACACGAGTAGGGAAGCTACTAGAACCAATTGATTTTGAGACTTCATTTAAATATATACAAAATGCCATAATGATGCTCGATGATCAGGCAGAATACGAACATATTGAACTTTTAGGTTATTTAGCGTCTTGCTCAATGAAAAACGGGAATTATTGGGGAGTAATCGAATGTTCAAACAGTGTTCTTAATAAATTGCCGGATGAAATGGAATTGGAACATACTCTTGTTAAATCAAGACAGGTTCGCCCGCTTTTAAAACTGGGTAATTATGGACAGGTTATAAACTTAGTTGATACGGAAATTAAGCCCGTTATTGAAAAATATCTGGCAAAAGGGAAAAATACACCAATTGCAAAGATTACAGATATATTTGAAACCTGGATTGAAATTTACTTTGACTTAGCCGAAGCACTAAGTTTTCAAGGTGATAACAGAATGTTTGATACTATCAAACTTATATTTGATATACTGGAGAAAAATCAAATTACTGAGCCTGCCTTATTATGCCGTGCTCATTTAGCTTTGGCACTTGCTAATACAATAAAAGGTGATATTAAAACCTCAATAAAAATATTAGATGATATTCTAAAAGAATATTCTCTTGATAATATGGACTCTTTCATTGTTTCAAGATGGAATTTTATTGATATTGTCAATAAATTTATCGAAAAGGATTACAATAGCTTGTATACAGAGCTGTTTAATGTTGTTGCATATGCAAACAACGTACACGATAATTTTACAAAAAATATACTCAAAACTTTGCTTGCTAAAATGCTAAAAGATAAAAATGAAAACAAAAAAGCTTTAGAAATTTTAGAAGAACAGGTTGCATATTTTGCAAAAGAAAAAATTGCCACGGGAGTTTTACTTTCCTGGTATTTAATAGCAGAAACAAGACTAATAACAAATGGCACTCAATTTGCACTTGACATTGCAACAAAAGCACTTGATATTGCACAAGGTCCAAGCATAAATAACTATTTCTTTATTGCAATGTATAACAAGTTAATTGGCGAAATATATATGGCAAAACAAGATTTTGACTCTGCCAAAGTTTATATTGAAAAATCTATATTTATTGCAAAACAATTTGATCTGGAAACAATTTTGGTAAAAAGTTATTTGTTAAATGCAAAATTGTACCAGGAACTTGCATTGCCTAAATCAAGTTTGCGCTCAAATTATATAAAACAGGCACTAAAAATGTTCCAGCTTGCAAAAAATGTAGAAGTTGTAGCAACGCATCCTCATTTGCAAAAAAGAATCAAGGAAGAACTTACAATTCTAACTTCTTTTTGCAAATTAAACGGAATCATTCTCAAAAAGAACTCTAAGTAGTATATTCATCTGGATTGCCGGAGTAATCCGCAATTACCCCTTCTTCTTCAGATACGGAATCAGGTAAAACTTCATAGTTATTTAAAGATTCTTTGTAGGCAAGAGCTCTTCTATTAAGCTCATCCATAGCCATTGGACCGGTTAAAACCTCTAAAACCTCTCCGTTTTTATCGTAAATTTTCAGCCGTGGGATTTCTACGCCGGAAGGAGTCTTAAAGCCCATCAGTGATATTTTTCCGTATTCACCAAAACCATCTTTAATTTCGTAATAAATTTCTTTCAAATTTTCATTATCAAGACAAGCAAGAGCAACATTGTTAGAAGTTTCTCTTTGAACCCAATCCTGAACAGTTTGTGTTTCCTCCATAAGTTCTAACAGTTGTTCTTTTGTTGCAGATATTCGGCGGAACAAAGGATCCCCGCCTTTTCCTATTGCTGTCGGACCTTTTTGCTTCGGAGCATGTATTCTATATGCAGCTTCATCTATTATCTTTCCGCCGCCATTTTGTTGTTCATTTGCTTGTTCTTGCCCTTTTTCTACTCGAAAATTTTCATCTGACATTTTGCTTACTCCTTATAATTTGATTTACGGCATTTTTTTTGAAAACTTTAGCTTTTTTGCATAAAACTTTACAAAGCTTTACAAAAGGGGTATTATTTTAATATGCTGCAAAAAAATTTAAGATTGAGAAAAAGAAGCGCTTTTACAGCTACATACAAAACCGGGAAATCATTTCACCTACATGGAATAACAATGTTTTGCGGGAAAATTCAGACAAACGGAAATCCAACAAAAGCAGGTTTTGTTGTTAGTAAAAAAATACATAAACGAGCAGTAAAACGTAACCGAATAAAGCGATTGATGAGAGAGAGCTACCGTCTGTTTTTGAAAAGAGGCAATCTTCCTAATAAGTACATGTCTGTTATTTTTGTTGCATCTACTAAGTTACTTGACAAGGATTTTAGTTATATTAATTCTGCAATAACTGAATTAGCGGAGAAATTATGATAGACGGCTTGATTACTCCACGGCTTAGGGATATTGACTATCTAGCACCGTCTGCACCATATCCGGCAACTCCATCAGGTATTACTGTACACCAAAATCCGATATACAGATATTCCGTACCAACAGATGAGCAGCCTGTTTTAACTATTCAAAACTATATACCGGACTACAATGGAAATTTTATAAAACCAGGCCATTATGAACTTGCCTTATCTAATGACAAAGAATTTTTATATCTTATTGAATCAAAAGATTTAATTGCTGTTATACCGGTTTTCAAAATAGCTGAAAATGAAGCAGAACTAAAACAATATTACGAAAATAGCAAAAAACCTGATAAAGAAACTAAAAAAAAGCTTGCTAAAAAGAAGCGAAAAGAGAAGTTTAAAAAGATTATTGATGCAAAATATGCTAAAACAGGTGCAACACCACCACAAGAATACGAACATATGGACGCTACTATTGAATATATAAAAGACGGGGGGTATTATCTTATAATGTATGAAAAAGGCTTTATCAGAGCTTGGGGAGCAATAAAAGTTAAGCAAGAATAAAACTTTTCTTGTATAAATTCGGTATTTTTTATATAATGTATCTAATATGATGGGGATTAAAAACGAACATAACACATTTTATATTACTCACAGGCTTGAAGTCTTAATATGGCTTTTAATAATATTATTTTTTGTTTCTGTATCAACATTAATCCATACTAACAGGATGCAAAAAGATAATGATTACACTATTTTTATGAATGATGTCGATGGACTGATTGAAGGCTCACCTGTTAGAATGATGGGAATTGAAGTAGGTTATATTACTAAAATAAAACCAACCAACGGGGAAGTATACATTAAATTTTTGATAACGGACAAAAATGTAACAATTCCGCAAGGCACGGTAGCAACAGTTGAATTTAATGGTATGGCAGGCTCTAAGTCCTTAGAACTATATCTACCCGATAAAAATACATACATAGACAAAAATATACCCCTGATAACGGTCAGTCCTCCTAAACGCTTACATGACGCAGCAGGACTATTAAGTGATATGTTTGATAAGCTAGGATCAATCATTTATACTTCTTCTTCTTTTAGCAATAAAATTAAATTTATAGATCTACCTAAAGGCGAACAAAGTGAAGAGAGTATTGTAAACTTTTTAAATTATGCGGATAGAATAGTTACAGATTCAAACAAAAAAGCTGAGAATATTAACAAGAAATTAAATGAATATAACAACAAAGGACGGGATAGCGATGGAATACAATAATCTTAGAATAATAACCAATCCCATAGTCAACCAAAGTTTATGTACTATGCGAAACAAAAATACCAGTACAGAAGGCGTAAGACTTGCTGCCAGAAAGCTTACAAGAATATTACTATATGAAGCAACAAAAAATTTACCGCAAAAAGATATAGAAATCGAAACTCCACTTACAACATTTAAAACCCAGACTATTAATCCAGATATAACAATTATTATATCTCCGATTCTAAGGGCTGGATTAATCTTTACGGATGAAGCAGTAGATATATTACCGCAAGCAACAATAAGGCATATTGGTATGTACAGAGATGAAAAGACTCTAAAGCCCGTATGGTATTATAACAAAGTTCCGATGCCGGTCGATAACCCTGAGAATTATTATGTTTATATAACGGATCCTATGCTGGCAACAGGAAATTCTTTAACGGAAGCTATAAAACTTTATGTTGACAAAGGTATTCCAGAAACAAATATTTGTTGTGTTTGTATGATTTCTGCTCCAGACGGTATCAAGAAAGTTTTTGAAACATTTCCAGAGGTAACACTTATTGTTGCAGCAGTTGATTCGCACTTAAATAACCGTGGATACATTGTTCCGGGTATGGGAGATGCCGGAGACAGAATCTTTAATACGTAAATTTTTGTAAATATTTTGTAATTGGAAAATATATTAAAGCTATTTTTTGAATTGGTATTATTATATTTATATGGACAATATAAATATACTTACAGACAGAGAAAAAGATATTCTCGAGTTAATTATTAACGGGAAAAGCAACCCCGAAATTGCAAAGGCTTTGAATATATCAATACACACAGTTAAAGCCCATACAGAGAGCATTTATAGGAAGTTTGGAGTACATAATAAAGTACAAGCTGCTGTTTATGCAATGCTGCACCTTAAAATCGATTTTAGCTTAAATTTTTAAACTAAAATTTTCCGCTAAAACAAACTTCAACAGGGTTATAATTAACGAGATAATTGACAGCATCTACAGGGGATGCTGCTATGTAGTACAAGTTGCCCGTATCACGTTTTGCAAAATTGTACTGCATAATATCTTGAAAGAATTTAATCAAGCTATTGTAAAACCCATTAGTATTAAGAAAAACAATAGGCTTGTTATTGTAACCCAACTGCTTTTGTACAATCATTTCAGAAATTTCTTCCAATGTGCCAAAGCCGCCGGCAAGAGCGATGACTGCATCAGAAAGCTCATCCATTTTGGCTTTTCTTTCACGCATACCGGAGGTAATATAAAACTCATGGCAGTCATCAGGATTTCCGCCAGCCATATCATAAAGCTTCTTAGGCATTACTCCGATTATTTTACCACCGGCGCTTTGGACAGCAGAAGCACAAGCATACATAGCTCCGAGGCGGCTTCCGCCGTATACAATGTTCATCCCGTTTTTGCCGAGTAAAAAACCTAATTTTTTTGCATCATCATAATAAGCAGCATCTAATAAATTTGAAGAAGAGGCAAACACACATACATTCTTAACCATTAGTCAAAACTCCCTCCAATTAAATAATAATTAGAGCAGCATAACCCTGTTCCATTTTTAGAGCAATCTTGTGTTTGAAAACTCACAGAATCATTTTTGCAAAACGGTTCAAACCTGTCAGAAAAGATATTATAACCAAAAACATCTTTGCCCCACTTATTCGGACCGGTCGTACCATTAACATCATACATCATTACACCTCTTAAATCATTCACGGGTGAATTATACAACTTATAAGCCAAAACAGAATTTGCCTGCGTAACTTTATAATCGTTAAAACGATAAGTAGCATTTGGATATGTGCCATTCAGAAATGTTATCTTATAATTTTCTGTATCTGCTTTAATTTCGTTATTTAAAACACTTGCAAAAATTTCTGCAAAATCAGTATTATCTTCTTTCTTTTGAGTATTAATTGAATAGAATACATTTTCGAAATCAGTTTGTACATTGCGCCAGCGAGAAGTGTTTTTTGCTTGAACAGTATCATCCAACGACATCGGTGCAACCAGTAGTGCAACTATTAAAAATATTACAAGCAAAATAGAAACTTCTACAAGCGTAAATCCTCTTCTCATAATTACCTCTTTTTAATCCATTAACCCCGTGCCATGTCCAGATGTTTCTTCTCGTTTATAAGCGTATCATAAATCCATTCAGGTACAAAATTTTTGCCTAAAATAATCTGTCCGTTCATTATATTTGGAGCGTGAAAATCCGAACCGCCTGTAACAATTAAGCCTAAATTTTCTGCCATAGTTGAAAAATATTCAACAATTGCAGGAGAATGTTTTCTATGATAAGCTTCAATACCTCTCAAGCCACAATTCATAAGATCTTTTATTAACTTTTCTGCTATATCAATATCATATGGATGAGCAATTACCGGAATTCCCCCCGAATCATAGATTACTTCAACAGCATCAAAAGGGGACACTGTTTTTCTCTCTACATAAACAGGTGATGCTCTATGGATATACTTGCTGTACGCTTCCATAACATTGCTTGTGCCTCCTGCATTTGTAATTGCTTTAGCAATGTGCGGACGCCCTATACTCCCGCCTTCTGCCACCATATTCTTCACATCTTCAAATGCAATTTTTATACCTTCTTTTTTAGCCAGAAGATGCAAAATCTCTTTTGTTTGCTTTATACGTGCATGCTGTTGGATTTTTAACATGTTTTTAAAATCCGGTTTTGTAACATCAGGGAAATACCCTAAAATATGCACTTCATAATCTTTGTAAAGAGTATTTACTTCAATACCCCTTATTATCTTAAAATCAACCTCTTTTGTTTTTAAATATTCACAAGCCACATCATATGACAAAACATTGTCATGATCAGTCAGCGCAATCACCTGTAGTCCTGCATCAAGAGCGAGATCTACTATTTTTTCTGGAGAAAATACACCATCTGAATAATAGGTGTGTATATGGAAATCTCCTTTCATTTATACCCCCTTGCAATTCAAGCGGGGAAGATGAATGAAAGGATGCAAATTATTCTTTACACCCGATTTCAAGGTTTACCTCACTTTCATTTTTGCTATTATCTACTATCAAATTAATTCTTTTTATCTGTGTTGCAAAATTTCCTTCAATCAGGATTTCAACACCATTAATACAGGCAATAGGAGTTTCAGCGATTTCGTAACGTTCTGGAATACTGGTTGAAAGACGCTTAAAAGAAGTCGAGAATTCCATCCCTATAACACTTTCGTCTGCGCCACAAAAACCAGCATCAGTTATATAAGCCATGCCTTTATAAATTTTTTCATCAGCAGTCTGGACATGCGTATGTGTTCCGACAAAGGCTTTTATCAAAGCCGAATTTTCATCATTGTATTTAGCTGCCAGGTGCTTTGCAAAACAAATTTTCTCTGCCGTCGCTTCAGCATGAAAATCTACAAAAACACTACCCACCCCAGATTCTTTTAATTCATCGACTTTTTTTGTTACAACTTCCCAAGGAGAATCAATCGGAGGCATAAACACTCGCCCTAAAGCATTTATAACAGCAAACTTATGCCCCTTTATATCAAAGATCCGACATCCAACACCTTTTGTACCAGTAGGATAATTTATCGGTCGCACTAGTTTTTCAGCCGTTTCTATATAGTCATAAATATCTTTCTTATCCCAGATATGATTGCCTGAAGTAAAACAGTCGATACCAGAAGCGGACAAATCCTCATAATTCTTTTTTGTCAGCCCAAAACCGTGTGAAGCATTCTCAATATTAGCTATTATAAAATCCGGCTTTTCTTGCAAAGATTTTATGTAAGACTTTATAGCATTACGTCCCTGCCTGCCAGTAATGTCGCCAAAAAATAAAATCTTCATAATATCTGTATTACTATTCATATAAACACACCCGCAAAATGGGAAGAGAAAACTTCCCATTTCACTTACTACCTATTTTGCAATTTCTGTTGTTCTGAACTCTCTTACAACAGTAACTTTAATTTGTCCCGGATAATCAAGTTCATCCTCAATTTTCTTTGCGATATCTCTTGCTAATTTTTGAGAAGCTAAATCATCAAACATTTCCGACTGTACTATAACACGAACTTCCCTACCGGCTTGAACAGCAAAAGACTGCTTAATACCTTCATATCCATTAACAATTTCCTCAATCTTTTGAAGTCTTTTGATATAAATTTCAAGAGTATCACGCCTTGCCCCCGGACGTCCTGCAGAAATTGCATCAGCAAGCTTTACAAGAACCGCTTCAACAGTATTTGCCGTAACATCATCATGGTGAGCTTCTATTGCGTGAATTACCTCAGGTTTTTCACCATATCGTGCAGCCAGCTCAACACCAAGCTGAATATGCGTTCCTTCCTGAGTTTGATCTACAGCTTTCCCTATATCATGCAAAAGTCCTGCACGCTTTGCTACATAGACGTTTGCGCCTAATTCTGCAGCAAGCATTCCTGCAATATGCCCCACTTCAAGTGAATGTTTTAATACATTCTGTCCGTAACTGGTTCTATAATAAAGACGACCCAAATTCTTAATCAGTTCCTTATTTAGTCCCATTATTCCCATATCAAGAGCTGCATTTTCACCCTCTTTCATAATTTTCTTTTCAACTTCTTCACGAGATTTTTCAACAGTTTCTTCTATTCTTACAGGGTGAATACGACCGTCCTGAATAAGTTTTTCTAAAGCAATTTTTGCTATTTCACGCCTTACGGGATCAAATGATGAAAGAACAACAGCTTCTGGAGTATCATCAATAATCAAATCTACACCCGTCAAGGTTTCTAATGTTCTTATGTTACGTCCTTCTCTGCCGATTATTCTTCCTTTCATTTCATCATTAGGAAGTGAAACAACAGAAACAGTAGATTCTACAACCTGTTCCATCATACAACGCTGCATTGTCGTTGTTAAAATTTCTTTTGATTTTTCCAGAGCATCTTCACGAATTTTTGCTTCATTTTCTCTAATTAACTGCATTTGCTCCTGTGCCAAATCACTTTTCAACTGTTCTAGAAGCATTTTCTTTGCTTCTTCCGTAGACATACCTGCAATGCGTTCAAGTTCCACAGTCTGTTTTTGCACAATATCAGCAAGAAAATCCTCTTTCTCGATTAACTGATCTTTCATTTTGTCAAGTTCAGACTCTTTATCAGTAATTTCCTGAATTTTATCCTCTAAAAAATCCTCTCTTTTTGAAAGTTTATTTTCTAAAGCGGCAAACTCTCTTCGTCTTTCTCTTTCATCAGCATTTAATTGTTCTCTTTCATTATGCAAAGCCTCTTTAGCCTTTATCATTGCTTCTTTTTGAAAAATTGCTTCTTTCTCTAGCAAATCTTTCTTTGACTGCTCCGTCTGCAATATAAGATTTTTGTACTTAACCCTCTGTACAACAATGACAGCAATTAGTATAACTAATACAACTGCTGCAATAGCTAATAATGCATCCATCTAGCACCTATTCCTTTTCTATTTTTTATATATACACGAGGTACGGGTACATATAACCTACCCGTCAACTATTAAATATTTTCAATAATCTTTTCTATCGCATATATCTTCAAAATTTTTATACTACTACTGATTTTATCATACCATATAAAGATAATTTTGTACATAAAGGGGTAAATATATGTAAATGTAAGGATAAATATATTTTTAGATTAGCAATAGATAAATAAAAAGCCGGTAATAAAGCCGGCTTTTTATTTTATTTGATTACTATGTTAACCAACTTCTTCGGAACAACAATTACTTTTACAATCTCTTTTCCTGAAGTCAATTCTTTGACCTTTTCACTTGATAGAGCCAGTGCTTTTAATTCTTCATCACTTAACCCTTCATCAGCTTCCAGTTTGTCTTTAACTTTTCCGTTAACCTGAACGACAAGAGTTATCTTGCTTGCTTTTGCGAGGTTATCATCCCATTCACACCATTTTTCGTCGTGAATAGATGATTCATAACCCAAATCATGCCAGATTTCTTCCGACATATGAACTGTAACAGGAGCCATAAGCTTTATTAAAGAAATTACCGCAAAACTAAATACATTCTTATCTTCATCAGACAAGTTTTCTTTAGATTTTTTCCCGAGCCATTCGTAGATGGCATTTGTAAGTTCTCTGTACTTAGAAATTACCGTATTGAACTGAAAGTCATTAGAAATATCGTTAGTAATACCTTTCATTGCAATATGGACTGTTCTTACCAGATCATCATTTTCTCTTGAAAGCGGAAATTTGAGTTCATAATTTTTGGTAATCAAGTTCTGATTTTCGCTTACAAGTCTCCAAACACGGTTAAGGAATTTATAGCATCCCTCTACACCGGCGTCAGACCAGTCAAAATCTCTTGCAGGCGGGGAATCAGAAAGAATAAATAATCTTGCCGTATCAGCCCCGAAGTTTTCAAATATTTCATCAGGGTCTACAGTATTTCCTTTTGATTTAGACATTTTAGAGCCGTCTTTCAATACCATCCCCTGAGTCAAAAGGTTCTTAAACGGTTCATCAAAGCTCAATAGCCCTAAATCTTTTAAAGCCTTTGTAAAGAATCTTGAATATAAAAGGTGTAAAATAGCGTGCTCAATTCCGCCGACATACTGATCAACAGGCAACCATTTATCTACAAGTTCTTTTGAGAACGGCAATTTATCATTCTTAGGATCAGAATACCTCATATAATACCAGCTTGAGCAAACAAATGTATCCATTGTATCCATTTCTCTTTTAGCTTTGCCACCGCATACCGGACAGATGGTTTCTGCAAATGTTTTAGACGTTGTTATCGGAGATTTTCCGACAACTGAGAAATCCACATCAGTAGGAAGCATTACCGGAAGATTTTCTTCTTTTTCCGGCACGATTCCGCATTTGTCGCAATAAATCATCGGAATCGGAGCGCCCCAGTATCTCTGGCGGGAAATCAGCCAGTCTCTTAATCTGTACTGCGTTTTAAAATCACCAAAGCCTTCATCAACAGCTTTTTGAGTAATGGCTTTCTTTGCTTCTGTATTTTTCATGCCGGTAAACTCGCCTGAATTTACAAGTACCCCCTCTTCTGTGTAAGCAGCTTCAGAACAGTCAGAAGGATTTTTAGGATCTTGAATAACAACTTTTAGCGGCAAATTGTATTTCTTTGCAAAATCATAGTCTCTTGTATCATGAGTAGGAACTGCCATTACTGCGCCTGTTCCGTATTCAACAAGTGCATAATCCGCCGTCCAGAGAGGAAATTCTTCGCCGTTAAACGGATTTATACAGTGAGTTCCAAGCGGAACACCTGTTTTTACTCTTTCTGTAGAAAGTCTTTCTATCTCCGTCATTTTTCTTGCATTTGCCCTGTATTCTTCAACAGCCTTTTTATTTTCATCTGTTGTAAGTTTTTCAATATCTTTATATTCAGGAGCAACTACAAGATAAGTTATACCATAAACAGTATCCGGTCTTGTTGTATAAACAGGTACTTCAAGCCCAGGAATTTCTTTTACTTTAAAGCGGATAACAGCACCCTGGGATTTTCCTATCCAGTTTGCCTGCATGGTTTTAACGTTATCTCCCCAGCCCTTTAGCTTATCCAAATCATCAAGCAGACGTTCCGCATAATCAGTAATTTTAAAGAACCATTGTGAAAGGTATTTCTTTTCTACAACACTGTCGCATCTCCAACATTTACCATCTATAACCTGCTCATTTGCAAGTACCGTTCCACAATTATCGCACCAGTTTACAGCAGCTTCCTTTTTGTAAGCAAGACCTTTTTTATAAAGCTGTATAAATAACCATTGAGTCCATTTATAATAATCAGGCTTGCAGGTTGTAACTTCTCTCTGCCAATCATAAGACAAGCCAAGCATTTTTAACTGCTTTGTCATATAAGCAATATTTTCGTCAGTCCACCTCGCAGGGTCTGCACCGTGCTTCATAGCCGCATTTTCTGCAGGAAGTCCGAAACTGTCCCAGCCCATTGGATGAAGGACATTATAGCCTTGCATTTTCTTAAACCTTGCAATTACATCTGTAATAGTATAGTTTCTGACATGTCCCATGTGAAGTTTCCCTGACGGATACGGGAACATAGACAGTGCATAATACTTTGGTTTTTCACTATCATCAGGTGTATGGAATACATTATTTTCTTCCCAATACTTTTGCCATTTCTTTTCTATTTCCTGCGGAAAATATGCCTCTTTCATTTACTCCTCCTTGCATTAATATTGATATTTTACCACAAAAAAAGAATATTTCTTCATTTTTTCTTCTTTGAAAAATGCAAGAAGAAAAAACGAAGCAAAAAAGAAGAAACATTAAATATTACAATGCTCTTAAGAGCATAATATCAAATTGTTGTTGCGTGCAAGCCCGCACTTTGCCCCTCGCTAAGAAACGCTCGGGGAAATTTTGGGGCAAACCTAAACTGCAAATATGTTATGTGCTATACATCAATATCATCATCCGGCTGTTCGGGTAAATCAGGCTCAGCTACCTGTTTTTGTAACTTCTCATTCAATTCCTGAAGTGTTATTGATTTATCCATCTGTTTTAATGCGTTCAAAACTGCTATTTTATAATCAGCATCCGCTCTGTTTTTTGGATTATCGACAATTTCTCCTATCCTTTGCCCCAGATACCCCATAACAACAATTGCAGGAACAAGTATTGTTGCAGTCGTTAAAATTGCATGCATATCAATAGTACCGACTCTTACAATACTTACGGTACCAATTACTATCATTGTTAAAACAATAAATAAAAGCCTGATATTTTCTGCATAACCCATAAACTTTTAAGTTATTCTTCCTTCCCTGATTTATTAAGGTTTTCCATATCCTTTTTCATACAGAATTGAACAAGTGTCATCTTATCAATATTGCTTAAACAAATAAATCGTCCTGATATAGTATACAAACCGCTGTCGCCTCTTTCGACTCTTATAAGCTGGTATTTGCAGTTTATAACCTGCTCATCGCTTAATTTTATTGATACATCATAATCCTTGTCCATATCAATATTTTCTTCTGTTCTAAGTTTCATACCGCCGGCAGAAAGGTCAAGTGTTCTCACCTTATGAGAAATATCACCGCAGGTTAAAGTCAAGTCCTCAATAAATTTGATACGTGTAAATTTACGTCTCTGCAAAAATCTGTGTTTTACAGGATTAGCTATTGTTATAACATTGTTTTCGAGATTCTGGATATATGACTCAAAATAAAGATAACCGTTATCTGTAAAGGAATAAAAATCACAAATATGATTAATCATAAGTCCTTCAGGCTTATATTTTAACTCCATCCTAAACCCTTCCGGAGAAACTTCAAGAACTTTTCCCTTATTAGTTTTTTTAAAATCCTGCGGAATTATTGTCACTATCTGATTCTCTTTTAAAAGTTCTCTCATACTAACCCTTTCTATATATTAATTAAGTTTTAACCATACCAACCGAACGTACTTTTACATTCGGGCTAATTTCATTATAAGACATAATTGCAATTTGCGGATAAGTTCTTTCAACAAGTTTTCTAAACAAAAGCCTTATTGGTGAAGAACAGAGAATTACAGGCTGGTTTCCAGTTGCTGTTATTGCTTTTTCCAGTTCAAGATTCATCTTATCAAACATATTTTTAGTAAATGATGGATCTAAGGTTACACTCATGCCATCAGGACTTGCACCTTTTGCAATTGTATTTTCAACATCCGGAGCAAGTGTGATAACATAAAGTTCGCCTGTATCGGCAAGATTCTGTTTGCAAATATTTCTTGAAAGCGCCTGTCTAACGTGTTCAGTCAGATAATTTGGATTTTTATTAATTTTAGCCTGCAAACTTATAGTCTCCAGTATTGTTTTTAAATCTCTTACCGCAACACCCTCTTTTAAGAGATTTTGCATTACAAGCTGTACATCTCCTACCGTAATATCTTTCATCATATCGTTAACATAATCCTCTGAAACTTCTTTCTTGAGATTATCAATAAGCTGCTGCACATCATATCGTGAAAGAATTTCAGAAGCACATTTTTTGATAACTTCGGTTATATGGGTTGAAATAACTGCCGATGCTGAAACAACAGTATACCCGGACATCTCTGCCATATCTTTATCTTTTGCCTCTATCCACAGAGCCGGTAGACCAAAAGCCGGTTCTATAGCGTGAATTCCGTTAATTGCAAGATTACCAACCGGATCACCGGCGCACATGGCAAGATACCTCTCCGGATAGACATCGCCTGATTCTAATGCAACACCTTTAAGTTTTATTTGATAAGAATTTGGAGAAAGCTGCAAATTATCTCTTACACGTATTGACGGCAAAACTATACCTAAATCCAGAGCAGTCTGGCGTCTAATTTGCGCAATACGTTCAAGCAAATCGCCGCCCATTTCTACATTCAAAAGCTGAACAAGTCTGTAACCGACTTCAATTTCAATTGTATCTACATTTAAAAGTTCCATGACACTTTCTCTTGTAGCTTTTGCACGTTTTTCCTTTTTACCGAGTTTTTCCTGCTGCGCCTGTTCAATTTGTTGAGCCTGCTGAGTAGCCACCTGTTCTTTTTTAGATTTATGTTTAAAATATGCAAAAGCTCCAGTTATACCTGCTATTGCAAGGAATGGAACAGTAGGCATACCAGGAACTATACCCATAAAGCCTATCAGTCCTGCAACAACTCCGAGAACACGAGGATCAGAGAACATTTCATTCTTAATATCTTCTGATAAAGATTCGTCTTTACCTGTTGCTCTTGATACAATCAAGCCTGTAGCAGTAGAGATTAAAAGAGCTGGGACTTGAGACACCAGACCATCACCTACTGTTAAAATAGTGTAAGTTGAAAGAGCTGTCTGAATATCCATATGAAGCTGTATAACACCAATAATCAAACCGCCCACAATATTAATTACAGTAATTACAATACCTGCCGTTGCATCACCTTTTACGAACTTGGAAGCACCGTCCATCGTACCGTAGAAATCTGTTTCCCTCTCAAGCTTACGGCGTCTTTCTTTTGCCTGATCCTCATTAATAAGTCCGGAGTTTAAATCGGCGTCAATACTCAATTGCTTACCAGGCATCTTATCCAATGTAAACCTTGCAGAAACTTCAGCAACACGGGTCGCACCGCCTGTAATAACCATAAAATTGATTAATACAAGTATACAAAAGATTACCGCACCAACTACATAATTACCGCCGACTACAAACTCGCCGAAGGAATGAATTACATTTCCCGCCTCCCCATACAATAAAATCAAACGGGTAGAACTAACGTTCAACCCCAGTCTGAAAAGTGTTGCAATAAGTAATACCGTCGGAAAGGATGAATAATCAAGGGGTTCTTGTGTATATAAACATACTAAAAGTATTACTACCGCAAGCGAAATATTTATTGTAAGCAGCAAATCCAAAAGTGGTGCAGGAAGAGGAATTACCATCATGCAGACAATTACGACCAAGCCTATCGCAAGGACGATATCGTTATTGCTTAAAAGTTTTGATAATTTACCCAGTTCCATTATCCTTTAGCCTTTTTCAGGCAATCCTCTCCAATACTAATATTTTAACATCATTATCTCAAATATCAAAATAGCTTCTTTTTGTAAATTTTTTTTAACATTACTAATTTAATATAACAAAAAATATATTTACAATACTTGAAAAAATATAACAGAACTCTAAGAGGATGTTTTATGAAAATATATCCCGTCACAAATCATTACAATACCGGAAAAAATAGCAGGAATTTTAAGGGTTTTCAAAACTCTAAAAGGATACTCGGCGGTGCAATTACCTCTGCAAGTATTGCAGCAGCCGCAAGTCAGGTTAACGAATCATTAAAGATGGATGATAAAAAATTAAGTGCTTTTTTAGAGCAGCAAGCCTGGTCGCCGGTTCATTTCCCGCGTATTTATTACGCCTCAAAAGAAGAAGCACAAAAGATTCGTGAGACGTTTATTTCCAACGACAAAGCCTCTGAAATTCCGGTTTTGTATCTGGGCTTGAGGGACGGAAGGCTTTTTAATGACCTTGAGAACAAAGATTTATCAGCGATACCTGACATACTTGTCGGATGCGAAAGCGAAAAAAATAAAAAATTCAAATTCGGTCACTATGATGACATGCTGCAGGTTATTTACCGCTATTTGTATGTTAATGCAGAGAATTTGGGAAATGATGAATTTACAAATGAACTCGGACAAATAATTGAGTATGTAAAAGAGAAGAAAAGCGCAGCATTTGAAGAGGTAAAAGGCAGTATCAAGGAGAGCGTATCTGATAATGAACTGATACATATGACAAAGTATTACAAGAGAAATTTAGCAGATAAAAGTATTAAATCCGATCTTGTAAAATCTACCTTTGAAAATACTCTGACTCTTAAGGGCTCTGATGTTTTTCTGGCTGATAAAAATGCAGAAAATTATAAAATGCCGCAGGCATTTTTTGAAAGATTTCTTGATGAACAATATTTTATGGACTATCGTTCGGTAAATCCGCCAGTATGGAAGGCAACACCTGAAGAAGCTAAGATTATAAGAAAAGTATTCATAGATAATGGTAAGCCTGAATATGTTCTTGATTTGTATCTTAGAGATAACAATAAACCAAGGATAATCAATGTTTTGGAAAATAACCTTGAAAACAGAGATTTATCTGCAATGCCGGACATTATTGACATTATAAATAGCGGCATACTGAATGAAAAAGATAAATATATTTTTTCAGATAGAATACTTTGTATAATGTATGATTACATTTACAATAACAGATATAAATTACAAAATGACAAATTTACAGAAGAACTTGGTAATTATGCTGACATTTTGAGACAGAATGTTGATGAATACCTGACATCAAATCCTGATAGGTTCTCCGGCAGCGACTATTATATCAATCAGAAGCAACCTAAATACAAATACACAATACTTAAAAAGATTATGCCGGAAGATAACATTAAAGCAGATATTGTAAAGAAAATTTTCGGTAAAATATACCAATTACCGGAAAACATGGATTTCAAAAATATTGACAGTATTATAAGCTGCCTTAAAACGGAGGATGTTTCAGAATCAAAGGGCAAAGTTTTGAACTATTATGATAATATCCTAAATTCTATAGCCAATATTATCCCTACTGATGTTGATAAAGCTAAATACACGGAAATGATTGAATTATTAAAAGGTTTACCGGAGGTTGATTACAATCAAAAAGACGAATACGGGATTTCAATAATAGAAAAAATAATGAATGCCGAAAATTTTGAACTTTTAGATGTTGTTAAAGAGCATAACATAGATTACTTACCGGAATTAGACGATGTCTACGACAATATTCAAGATGAAAAGTTTAAAAAAGCAATCGATAATATGAAGTTTAACGTGGAAGGATTAAGAAAGTTATTACACAATAAATCACCGGAACTTGAACGTCACTTATCCTCCTCTTTAATACAAAACAATAAAGTTACTTTAAAAAAGGACAATTTATGAGAATCACCCCAGTTACACAATTTAATTTTAACAAGAAACAATACCATAATTCCGGAATTATGCCGAATTTTAGAGCGAAAGTCGATGCTGAAAAATTAAGAAAAATGATACAAGGCAGTTCTTCAATAGCCAGCGGAATAACTGCCGGATATGCTATGAAGAACTATTTTAACTACAATCCGTCTGATGATGTAAATATGTCGGATGAAAAACTTGACAATCAACAAAATATGACAACTCCTATTGAAGAAAACCGCAAAAATATTGAAGCTTTACAACAAAATAGTCAAGCTGAGTATTCGGAAGCTCAGGATATAATCTCATCACTGGCGTGGTTTCTTGAAGGTTTCGACAAGTATGACGAAGAAATGCGAATTGTAATTGCCGATAAAATGCAGCGTGAACTCTATAATTTTATTGCTGAAAATCATGACACACTCAAAAACAATGAATTGGAAGAATTAAAAAAAATCATAAATATATTGCAGAAAAAAGTTGGCAAAAATATTCCGGTCTTAGAGAATTACAATGACATTAATGAAATCATTTCATTGCTGGAGAGCAAACAAATAGAATATTATCATGGAAGCACTATTAACTTTAATGATAAAATAGTTAATTCGATTGCAAACATTGTCCCTACAGAAGCTAACAGAAAACAGTATACAAGAATGATTGAACTGCTAAAGAAATTGCCGCTTATTGATTACAACAGAAAAGATGAATTTGATATTTCTGTCATAGAAAAAATTCTGAATGCAGAGAATTATGAACTTCTGGATGTTGTTAAAGACAAGGATATCAAATATCTCCCGGAATTAGACGTTGTTTATAACAATATTCAAGACAATAAGTTTAAAAAGCTGGTTGATACGGTAAACTTCAATGTAGATGAGTTGATAAGCATTATCCGCAATGAAGATAAGACAAGATTACCACTTTTAGATAAGTATCTGTCATCACCAATGATATTGAATAATATTAATATAAGAGAACAGTTAATATATGCACATGAGCGCTGCAGCAACGTTTTTTCTACATATTTAACAGATACTTACCCGTATATTTTTAGCTAAACTCCGTTTGAAAGGACATACAATGAAAATTTTACCAGTTATACAATATTCAACCTATAAAAAACACTCTTCTCAACAGCCGAACTTTTCCTCTAAATATAATGCCGAAAAAATTGGTAAAGTCTTTTGGACAAGCACAATTACTGCAGGTGGAATAACAGCTACTTATAGCATAAATAACACTTACAGAGATACTGCTTACGAAAAATACAAAATGACACCGGAAGAATTGGATAAATATTTGCAGCAGCAGTCAGGTAACCCCAAAACTCCGCCTAAAATCTATAACGAATCTAAAGAAGGCGCTCAAAGGATTAGAGAAACTTTAATTGCCAATAATAAATCGGAATACATACCTGAATTGTATCTGGATAAATCATACAGCAGATTTTTTAAAGATTTAAACAATCACGACCTTTCAGCGCTTCAGGATATATTACAGGGTATAGAAAATAAAAACGTAACGAAAGACCAGAAATTTGAATATTACGACAGAATTCTTGAAAATATATATACGCTTGCAAAAATGCAGGCAAATGAGATTAAAGATGACAAATTCACAGAAGAGCTCGCACAGATTATTAAAGATATAAGACTTAAAAGAGATGCCGCATTTGAAGAAACTTCCGACGAAATTCAAGAAAATCGTGCAGACAGAATGCTTATATATTTGACAAAAGAATTTGCTAATAAACAAGCTCCGTCCCAATTTATTGAATCACTGGTCAGAAACACCGTAACAATAACACCATCACGTGTATTTATTGCCGATAAAAATGCTAAGAATTTTAAGCTGCCGGATAAAATATTTAAGCAATTCATATATGAGCAGTTTAGTAATCTAACAAATGTTTCACCTCTCGTAAACGCTCCTGAGGATGAAACTGGAATAATAAGACAAATTTTTATTGACAATAAACATCCTGAATATATTTTCAAATTATATCTGCCAAGACACGTGGGAAACAGCAAGTTAGACAGCCTTCTTAGCAGATTTTTACCGGAATATAGCGGAAACAGCTGGTTAGATAAAAAAATAGAAAAACAAAATATCGATGAAGTATCAGAGCTTGTAAAATGTCTTGGAGATAAGAACCTTAAAGAAGAACAAAGAATTAAATTTTCAGCAACAGCACTTGAGCAAATTTACGATTTCATTTTCGAAAATTTTGAAGAATATAAAAATAATGATACATTCAGACCACTGGATGATATCGTAAAAGAATTACAAAATTATCTTGCAAAATTTCCGAATAGTGGCAGTACAATTTCTGCAAACAACTATCTAAAGTTTTTACAGAAAAAATATAACTATATTGACCTTACTCCGGATTTTGATTCCGGAATTGCAAGATCCTTCGTCGGAAACGAATATAAAATACCGCCAAAGGGCAATTACACAGATATTGACAACGTTATAAAATGTTTAAAAGACCCTGATGTTCTAAATACAGATGGTTTTGTCCTTAATTTCAATGACGATATTATCAATTCAATCGCTGATATAGTACCATTGGAAAATAATAAAACAAAATATCAAGAAATGATAAACTTGCTTAAAAATTTAAAGCAAATAGATTATAACAAAAAAGACAGCTACGGAATTTCTGTTATGGAAAAGATTATGAATGCTGAAAACCCTAAACTTCTGGAAGTTGTAAAAGACAAAAAGATTAAATACGTACCGGAATTAGATTACGCCTACAATAATATAGCAGATGAATCCTTTAAAAACTTAATAGATAACTATCACTTTAACATAGAAGAATTAACAGGAGCGTTGACTCATAATGACATAAATAAGTTGAACCAAATAGAAGATTCATACCTACATTCACCGCTTATATTAAATAACAAAAATGCATTATCTGATATACGGTATGCTTTGCGGTATTCAAGAAGGGCATTTCAACGATATTTCTCAGAATCATATCCAGAAATTTACCAGAAAATAAGCCCGCTATAAAATTAATATTTTTAAACCTCACCATTTTTCTGTCTGAAAACATAGGCGAGAATTTCTGCAACAGCAACATATAGATCAGAAGGAATCATCCCGTCAACCGGAACGGAATTATACAAGGCTCTCGCAACGGGTCTATTCTCAACAATAGGAACATTATTTTCCTTCGCAATTTCTCTAATCTGAAAGGCTAGATAATCAACCCCTTTTGCAACAACAATAGGCGCAGGAGCTCTTGTCTTGTCATATTTAATCGCAACTGCATAGTGCGTTGGGTTTGTAACAACAACATCCGAACCTGGAACTGATGACATCATTCGCTGACGTGCCATCTGCATTTGAATAGAACGTATTCTTGCCTTAATCTTAGGATCCCCCTCCGTATCCTTATGCTCATCTTTAACTTCCTGCTTCGTCATCTTAATTGATTTTTCATACTCATAATTTTGATATTTTTTGTCTAAATACCCCAGAACAAGCATTGCAAGGCACATATTAATAATCATATTAATTAAGATAGAAAGAATTATGTTTAATGCAATCGGGATTTCCAACCCGACAAGCCCAAGCAAATCCCCTTTTCTGCTGTTAATAGCAGAATAACCACACGCTCCTACTATGACAATTTTTAATATAGATTTTGCAAACTCTACCATAGAACGTGGTTCAAATGGGTTAAACATTCTCTTTGCATTCTGCAGCATTCTCCGAGGGGATAAGTTTTCAAGGTTAAACTTAGCTTTTTCCAGAGCAAAGACATGCCCCACATCTAACCTAATAATAAAAATAGTTGCAATAACAAGCAGAACAAAAAAAGGAAGCACAATAATTGCCAGGTACTTAAAATACGGAAGCAAAAGCCCCATTATATTTGAAGTATCCATATTGCCATAATCCAGATGGGAGAAGGTTTCACGCATCATTCCAATAATATTGTTGTACATACTGCCGGCAAAAACTCCAAGCAGAGCAATACCAGCAACCATAACAAGTGCTGAGTCCATGTCTCTGCTTTTTGCGACATTACCACGTTCTCGTTCTTTGGTTCGCCGTCGGCTGGTCGCCTCTTCTGTTTTTTCTGCTGCGTCATTTCCCATGGTTTATATTATAACATTTAACAATTAACTTTACATTATATTTACATATAACAATTTTTCTCTAATAATCTTACTATGAAAAAGTACATGCACATATTATGCGATACAAAACCCGAGAAGATATTTCTTATTATCGGAACATTCTTTGGTCTGCTTCTAATGTTCATAACCCCAATTTTTCAAGTTCCGGATGAGCCTATGCACTTACTTAGAGCCTGCGAAGTTGCAAATCTTGTAATCCATAACAACAAAAACGGCGATATTTCAAAAGATATTCTGCCTTATAGAAAGCTGGTAGTAAAGAATAATTGTTCAAATTTTCAAAAATTCAAAGACATTCCACATTATACAGAGCTTTTTGAATTTAAAAACCTTAATTATACGCACAATAACAGCGGATATTCCTTCTTACTGTATCTGCCGGCAGCAGCAGCTATAAAAACCGGCTCATTATTTACGGAAAACCCATATATTCAATTCTACCTCAGTCGTTTGTTTAATCTAATAGTCTGGCTTTCACTTACATACCTTGCCATAAAAATAACTCCTAAATACAAATGGGCATTCTTAACAACAGCCCTATTTCCCATGACAGTCTATGAAGGAATGTCGCTTTCTGCTGATTGCATAAATTTATCATTTGCATTTTTATACATTGCATTTATTTTTAAACTCGCATACGGAAAATCAAGAATCTCTAAAAAACAACTAAATTTATTAATTTTCCTGTCATTTATCACAACTCTTATGAAAGGACTATTTTTACTTATATTCCTGTTTCTACTAATTCCAAAATCTAAAATAAAACGAAACAAATACGTTCTTTTTATTCTTATAATCCTGCCTGTCATACTGTTACAAGCATTTATCAGTTCAAACTCTTTCATACTGATTGCCAACAACATAGATTATGCAGCAAGAAAAGCTCTAATGCTGCAATATCCAATGTACGTTGTTAAATTAATTATAAACACACTTGTTCATAAAACCACTTTTTATGTTCAATCAAGTATTTTCCGTCTTGGCTGGCTGGAAATAGAACCTAAACCGATTGCTGTAATATCACTATTTATTGCATACCTTTGTTCACTTTCATTAGGAAAGAATAAAATAAATTTATTTAATATTGCAACCATCTGCTCTGTATCAATACTGTTTGTAATTTTAACTATATTGCTCTATTTCTTGACATTTTCACCGCTGGAAAACGATATTATAATTGGAGTTCAAGGCAGATATTTTATTCCGCTATATTTAGTACTTGCACCTGTACTACAAACTATTACCGGCTTTTCATTACCTGATAAACATGTATTAACAATTAAAGCAATAATACTAACTGTTTTAATTGCAAACTTGACATATGCAGCATATCTGATTATTTATTCTTAAAATAAGAAAGCTATGTGCTCCATAAAACGTTCAATCAATACAGTAATATATTCTGCCGTCGGGCGCATAAAAATTAAAGAAAGCAGCAAACCTAAATAAATTTTTAAAGGCAAAGAGACCATAAAAATGTTCATTTGAGGCATCATTTTAGAAGTAAACCCCAGCAGAACATCTGTTATAAACAAAATACCAAATATTGGCAAAGAAATACTCAAGCCGATACTAAACATTTGCGCAGAAATGCTCACTATATGTCCGACAAGTTCTGGCGAAAATATAAAAGTATAACCAACAGGTAATGTTTTAAAGCTGTTATAAATTGCAGAAAAAAGCCATTGATGCGCACCTAAGGCGATAAATAACATTGTTGCAAGATACGTATAAGCCTGCGTTATGACCGGTGACTGTCCGCCTGAGGTCGGATTTAAAGCCTGATCCGCAGATAATCCCATCTGAATTGCAAACATATTAACCCCGAGTTCAATTCCAACAAATATGATATTTGCACAATACCCCATAGCAAATCCGACAAAAAATTCTTTTAATAATATTATTGTAAGTGCCGGCACTGAATTAGGAGCTGTAAATGCCGTATTATACTGAACAATTGGAAACAGAATAAACGCAATTGTTGCAGCAAGCCAGATTTTAACCTGCATAGGAATAGGGTACGTTGAAAATATCGGCGCTGACATGAACAAACCTGACAACCTTGTAAAAATTGCCATAAATAAAATTATATTAGCAGTTGAAAATAATACATCAAGGTTGAACATTATACTCCGCCGATTAACTGTGGTATCATATCCATAAATTCATTAACAGTAGTTATAAATATGCTGAAGATCCATGGCATTAAAAAAATCAACAACAATACACAACCAACAATTTTCGGCACAAAGGTTAGAGTTGATTCCTGTATTTGAGTAACTGTTTGAAAAATACTGACAAGCAAACCAAGTACTACACCAACTAACAAAATTGGAACAGATATTTCCAAGGTTAATATAAACATTTTTTGTAAAAGCGTTATAACTACATCCTGATTCATAATATCTCAAACCTCACTTAACAAAGCTTTCCACCAACGACTTAACAACCAGATACCAACCATCAACCATAACAAACATTATCAACTTGAAAGGTAAAGCAATCATAGTCGGAGGCAAAAACATCATACCCATTGACACCAAAACGGATGAAACTACAATATCTATTACCAAAAACGGCAAATACACAACAAACCCTATAGTAAATGCCGTTTTCAATTCACTTAAAATAAAAGCAGGAAGCAGCACATATGTAGGCACATCATCTTTATTTTTCGGTTTTTCTATTTTTGCCATTCTTACAAACAAAGCTAACTCCTTTTCATGTGTTTGCTTAAACATAAAGTTTCTAATTGGCGCAATTCCTCTATCCAAAGCAACCTGCTGAGTAATTTGATTTTGCATATAAGGCTGCAGTGCCTTTTCATTAATTTCATTAAAAGTTGGCGCCATTATAAAAAAAGTTAATATTAAAGCTAAACTTGTAATAACCTGATTTGGGGGTAAAGTACCGGCTCCAAGAGCCTGTCTTGTCAATGACAAAACTACAACAAGCCTTACAAAAGAAGTTGTCATTATTAATATACTCGGTGCCAGCGTTAATATTGTTAACCAGATTAAAATTTGCAGCCCGTTTGTAAAATCCTGCGGAGTATTTGCCGTTTGTAACCCTATATTTATATTAGGAAATGACATTGCAGCATGTGCAGGTACACTTATTAACAAAAAGGCAAACAGAAAAAATCCCCATTTCCTTAAATTTGACCAATTCATTACTATATCCTTTTAATAACTATATATTTACTCTAGTATATGCTACCAGAATAAGAAAAGTCATGGCAAATCATTAAGTTTTATTTCACCAATATCCTCTTGCACCACTTCAGGAATATCAAATTCTAAAATTTTCTTTATCGCTTTCGGACGGAATTTTTCAAATTTCTTTTTTACTTTATCAACTTGTTTGGCATCATAAACCATATATTTTTTTGCATACTGTAGAGCTACAGTTCCGCATCCTGAATATTTTTCATATTTAAATACATTAAACTCAATAACTACAGGTAATTTATTTTCTCCAACAGTATCAATAAGAATAAAATCTAACATTGCAATATTTTTTTCTTCATCAATAAACATAGAACTCGGGCAATTGTGTTCTCCTAAGAATTCTCTGAATGTATACGCCAAATCTATAGGAGAATATATATTTGGGAAATGTTGAACAGACATGACCTCTGTCCAAGAGGAAGACTCTTCTCCATCTTTAAAATACTGGTTAAAATATCCGTTATGCTCTGCACTCTTTTCGCTATATAAAAGAGAATATTTATTTCCTTCATATTCAAATGTTCTTGACTCTTGAGCCGGAACAAAGCTGCAACCTAAAAACAAAAGAAAAAATATTATAAAAAGTCTCTTCATACATGTCAGAATATCATAAACAAAATTTTAATATCACCCGACAAAAGCACGTGCCAAAAGTTCTGCCGGCTCAGCTATGGCAGTCGTATACACAATAAAATCATTGTCTGGAGCAAAATATTTTCGCATAGCACTGCGATTCGTTACCTTTTCATAGCATGTAAACGAATCAACATTATCCTTCAAGTACCCGGCAAAAATCCTTTGCTTGTGGGACAAATTATAGTCCTTTAAATTCTTAACGATATACATATACACCTATAATTCTATTATATAACATTTGCATATAAGTTGCACACTATTGTAATATAATTTTACAAACGGCACCTGCTAAAGCAGGTGCCTTGCTTACCTCACAAATATTATATTTTGTCTTTCAGCTCTTCTTTCAATTCTTCTTGAACAGCTGTTTCAATATTATCTTCCGCTACGGCATTATCAAGCGGAGTACCCCCATAGTTACCTGACTCGACATCATCCAAAAGATCTTTCATTTCATTTTCAAGAGACTTATATTCTTCTGAAATATCAAACGGCTCTAACTGCTGCGTCAAATCTTCTTCCGCACCCTCATAAGCAGTTCCGTCGGCATTAGTGTAAATAGTATTTCCTTCTTCATCTGTCGATTTTGTTACACTATTACCGTCTTTATCTGTATATAAGAAATTACCTTCTTCATCCGTCACCGGATAACCTCTTTGAGCAAAGACTTCTGCTAAACCTGTATAATCACTGCCGTCAAGATTTTCATATACAGGATTACCCTCATCATCTGTCATAAGATTGCCTTCCTCATCCATTCTCTGACGCAACTGATCACCATTTAGAGTTGTAAACAGAGGTCTGCCTGCGTCATCAAACATTTGAATAGCAGTTGTCTCATCAAGGAATGATGCATCTCCGCCCATGCCGCAGCCTTTATTATGCGTAGTTTCTGCAACTAAATTCATAACCTGATAATCTACTTCATAAAGAGCAATTGCAGCCTTTTGTTCATTTGATAATTCCATGCCGGCTTCTTGCATTTTAATAAGTTTCTTATACTCAGCCTTATTAAGAACAGTAATCTCTTTATTTTCTGCAATTTCAAACAAGGCTTTTATTGCTTCGTTCATTTTACTCTGATAGTATTTAACCATATCAGTAATATACTCACGGAATCTTACTTCATCAGTTTGAAGGCGCTTTGTAACATCCGTAACCTGATTATCATAGTTAAAGCTCATATTAGCTTCGACTATTGACATATCCTTTGCTATAACTACATATTTGCCCTCCTCATCCTTATATAAACCTGATACCATAGTTTCTTTAAGCGGAACAGAAGTTACAGAAGTTACAGGAGTTGAAGAAGAACTTGATTTCTGTTCATTATGAAATGTTGTCTCCAGATCAATTTCATTATCAATATAGACATCATTATGTACAATTCCTTCTTCATCCTCGTACAAATGCTGCGTAACACCATACTGCGCATATACCGAGCTGTCATACATTCCGTCCATAGCTTCAAAATCAAAATTTACATTAAAAGTAATCATCTCTGCCAGAGCCGGATTTTCATACAGCATTGTAACCATTTTGTCCAGACCGGTAAGTGTACTTACCGTAACTTCATAATGAGAAATACCGCTTGAAGGATCTGTTACAGGTTCTAGAGCATCGATTCCCTCAATATTTAAAATATCGTCAACAGGCAGCCCGCCCGGGATTTCGTATGTTGTAACATGAGCATCATTCATGTACCATCCGTACCATTCACCTTTGAAATCACCTTCAACATCAAGATTTCCGTTGTATTCAGAATTACAAATTGCAATATATGTACCATTTGCACAACCAATAAAACCACCGGCTCTGCCAGTCTCCATAAGAAATGATATATCACCGTCATTTTCTGTATTATTCCAGGTTAAATTTACATTACTTTCACTATTTGTAATTGTTACAACGGTTTTACCCGCCTCACCTATTAAACCGCCTGCAGATTCTTCATCAAATACAATATCTCCGCTTGTATTACAATTTGAAATCACCAAATCTCTTGTTGCAACACCGTCTAAAACCTCTGTACCCTCGATAGAGCCTACCAAACCACCAACATAATATTTACCGCTTGCATCTACAGAAGTATCAACATTTGAGATTGAACTATTTCCTACTTCTATATAATTTTCATTGGCATCATAATAAGAATTATCATTAATAACACCTACCATGCCGCCAACACTTTCGTAGCCCGTAACATCTCCTGAAATAGTAATATTATCAAACGAAGTTCCTCTTGCAGTTCCGGCAACTATACCTACGGAAGAAGATCCATTAATAAAATCACTTGGAGTTACAATTGAAGCATTTGTAAAATTGACATTAGAAATTTCAGCATTCACAGTAGTTCCGAAGAAACCAACATTTTCAGCATTAGAATCTTCCACATTAATTGTCAAATTATCTATCGAATATCCGTTACCATTAAACACGCCGGTAAACGGATTTACCTCATCACCGACCGGCTGCCAATTTTCAATTTCACTTAAATCTATATCACATCCGAGAATATAACTTCCATTTAAATCAATTCCGCCATTTTGGAAAATTTCTAAGAATTGATCTTTAGAAGTTATGTATGTATATCCTTCTTCTTGGACAAGTTTATCAATCTCTTCTTGGGACAAATGTTCTGCTTCCTGTACACCTTCCGTCTCATTTGCGGCATTTGCTTCTTCTGCCTCTACAGCTGCTTCTGCTTCACTAACTGCTGCATTCGCAGCTTCCAGTTCTTTAGCAGCATCTGCTAAAACAGTTTCAGCTTCAGCTAATTCATTTTTTGCAGCCTCTGCCTCTTTTGCAGCCTTTTCTGCCTCAGTTTTTTCAAGTTCTGCCTTCTTCTTTGCATCTTCTGCCTCAGTAGTTTCTTTTTCTAACTCTTTTTGTGCAGTTTCAGCTTCTTGCTGTGCTGTCTGTAATTCTTGATAAGCTCTTTCAGCGGCAGCCTTTGCGCTATTAACAGCCGATTCTGCTGCTGCAATTGCACTTTCGTCCCCACTCGCTTTTGCAGAATTTAGTTGACCTTGAGCTGAATTCAATTGAGAACAGGCATTTGCGTACGCCGCTTGTGCAGATGTTACTCTTACGTTTGCAGAATTCACTTTTTCCTGTGCTGCAGCAACCTCTGCAGCCTCTTTTTCTGC
The DNA here is from genome assembly GCA_944323255.1 of Candidatus Gastranaerophilales bacterium. Lineage (GTDB taxonomy): Bacteria > Cyanobacteriota > Vampirovibrionia > Gastranaerophilales > Gastranaerophilaceae > CAG-196. The sequence goes on along the minus strand of CALURU010000008.1, from coordinate 57,541 downwards.
CGCAGCAGCCGCTTCTGTTGCCTCCAAACTTTCTTTTTCGGCTAATGCCGCTGCCTCCGCATCTTTTGCTGCAGCATCCGTTTTTGCCTTTTCAGCTTCTTCTTTTGCTCTTATGGCAGCTTCCTGACGGGCTTTTGCTTGTGCTAACACTTCACTTGCATCAACGTTCAGACTCATATCAAACTCCTTTAAAAGTATTTTTAACATAGTTATACATTTACTTATAACGGCATATTTTTGTATAACTTTAGATTTTTATAAATCATTTTTACAAAACTTTACAAAGGCTAACAAAAAAGTCAATTTTTTTAAAGTTAAATACTTTATATATACATAAGAGATATTTAAGAAAGAGAGCTAAAAACCATAGAGCGTAAGCTTTAGAGGTGCCAGGTTATTCTGTCTTAAAGTGAGAGTATTACATAAGATTATATAGGAGTATTTAATTATGGCAATCGGAGCAAGAGATTTTATTGACAAGTTATTAGTAGAAAAATATGCACAGGAAAAAGTTGATAATCACGAAGAAGGAGCACTTGTATCGAGAGTATCAGCAGACGATATTATGAGTGCTATGAACCAGTCAGCAAACAATTTCCGAACAATGCTTGCGTTGAACAACAGATTAACGATGGTATGCTACGGTGTTGTTGCAAAATCTGCTAAATATGTATGTACAGAGGAAGCTGCGTAAACTCTACCTCCTAACGTTAAATATATACAAAACAAAAAGCCGCAATCGTTTGCGGCATTAACTCTCGTTAGATAAAGGAGTGGAGGAGAAAATAAAGAAAAGAGATTATATATATATTATTCCACATTTTTATATATTAGTAACATATTTAGTATATAATTGTTACAAATCTTTACATTTTCATATCTTTTTTTTATTGTATAATTGGGTAAAGTGTAGACAGGGAAGGAATTTGAATAAATCTTAAACATATCCGAACAGAAGGGGAATAATATGATTAATGTAGCAGTATGCGGGGCAAACGGAAAAATGGGGCAGGAAGTTATCAAAGCAGTTAATAATGCTGAAGATATGGCTCTGGTTGCTAGAATTGATATAAAAGACGGCGAGTTTGCAACTATTAAGGATGCAAAAAATTCAGTAAAGATAGATATTTTAATAGATTTTACGCAGCCAAAATCTATTTACGAAAATGCACTATACTGCTTAAATAACGGTATAAACATTGTTATAGGCACAACAGGACTCAGCGATGAACAGATTAGCGAATTAAAGAGTCTTTCTGAATCTCAAAAACTAGGGTGTTTTATTGCGCCGAACTTTTCAACCGGTGCAGTTTTGATGATGAAATTTGCCCAAATGGCTTCTAAATATTTTGATAATGCGGAAATCATTGAGCTTCATCACAACCAGAAAAAAGATGCTCCTTCTGGAACTGCTGTAAAAACTGCTTTAATGATGTCGGAAGAGAATCCTGATTTCACAAAAGGAAATTGCGCAGAAGTTGAAACAATTGAAGGTGCAAGAGGTGCAAAATCATACAATAACATACATATTCATTCTGTAAGATTACCTGGTTATATAGCTTCTCAAGAAGTTATTTTCGGAGCAGGAGGTCAACTTTTGACGATAAGACACGATTCTATGAATAGAGAATGCTATATGGACGGTGTTTTAAGGGCTGTAAGGTACGTAAATGAAAACCGTAGATTCGTTTACGGTTTGGATAAAATAATGTAGAAGAGGTTTTACACCTCCCCCTAACCCTCTCCTCAATAGGGGAGGAAATGAAGTAAAAGAGGATAAAGATGAGAAAACCAAGAATTGCGATTTTAGGAGCAACAGGTGTTGTTGGAAGAGAAATTACAAAGATTACGGAAGAGCTAGGAATTGAATATGAAAGTATAAAGTTCCTCTCAAGCGCAAGAAGTGCAGGCAGCAAGATAACTTTCAAAGGGCAGGAATATACAGTAGAAGAAGCAAAGCCTGAAGTTTTTGATAATGTTGATATTGTAATGGCATCAGCAGGCGGTTCAACAAGCAAATTATTTGCGCCGGAAATTGTTAAAAGAGGCGGTTTAATCATTGATAATTCGTCAGCGTTCCGAATGGAAGAAGAGGTTCCGCTTGTTATTGCCGGAGTAAATGATGAAGATTTAAAAAAGCACAAGGGTATTATTGCAAATCCTAATTGTTCAACCTCCCAATTAATGCTGGTTCTTGAACCGTTAAAAAGATTTGGAATCAAAAGACTAATAGTATCAACTTATCAGGCTGTATCAGGCGCCGGACTTGCAGCGATTAATGAATTAAGAGATGATACAATTGCCAATCTTGAAGGAAAGCCGTTTGAAAATAAGTGTTTCAAAAAACCGATTTCTTTCAATGTAATTCCGCAGATTGATGTTTTCTGCGAAAATGGATATACAAAAGAAGAGATGAAGGTTGTAAACGAGACAAGAAAAATTCTTCACCTTGATGAAAACACCAAAATTTCTTGTACAGCAGCCAGAGTTCCTGTGTTCAACGGGCATTCGGAAGCTGTTGATATAGAGTTTGAAAAAAATATTACACCTGATGAAGTCAGAGAAATATTGAAAAATGCATATGGGGTTAAAGTTATCGATAATCCTGAAAATTATGAATACCCGACAACACGTGATGCGAGCGGTGTAGATCCTGTTTTTGTCGGAAGAATCAGAAAAAATCTGGCTTTCAATAATGGAATTTCATTATGGTGTGTTGCCGATAATTTAAGAATCGGCGCAGCATTAAATACTGTAAGAATATGCAAGAGAGTTATAGAGATGGGGCTATTTTAATATGAATATAAAAAAGATTTCCGGTAAAATAACGGTCAGACCGACAAATAAAAAAATGAGAGAGGCAAAGCAAACAGTAAAACAAGCTAATATTTTACCTAAAGAAATACCTGTTGAGAAGAAAATATATTTTCATCCGCTATCAGAGTCATTCGAGCGCATAAAAGATTATATCCAGATTTCTATTGAGAATATGAAAGGGCAAAAATAAGTGGGCGAATTAGTTTCACAAACAGAAATTATTGATATTGTAAGAAAAGGGCAGCAAAATGAAAAAACATATGTCGCAACAAATGGTTGTTTTGATATTTTGCATGTTGGTCACGTAAGATATTTAAAAAAGACCAAGTCACTCGCCGACTATTCAATAGTAATGCTTAATTCAGATAAATCCGTAAAACTTATCAAAGGAGAGGATCGCCCGATAAATTGCGAAGAAGACAGAGCTGAAATATTAAATGCTTTGAGCTCAGTTGATTATGTGGTATTATTTGAAGAGAGGTCTCCGGCAAAATTGCTGGAAGCGATAAAACCTGATATTTATACAAAAGGAGCTGATTATACTCTGGAAACTTTACCGGAGCGTGATGTTGTTCTTCGAAACAACATAAAAGTAGAATTTATTGAGTTTGTACAAGGTAAATCTACAACAAATGTAATAAACAAGTGTTTGAAATAATTATAAGGAGTGTATTATGAAAACTTTCACATTGGAACAAATTGCACAAATTACTGGCGGAATGCTTTCAAAAGCTAAGGATGTAGCCATCACAAACATAGCTCCACCGCTTTTAGCAGATGAAAATACTCTGGCATTAGCTCTCGGAGAAGAAGAAATTAATAATCTTTCAAAAACTAAGGCAAAAGCTGCACTTGTTCCTTTGGGAGTTAACATTGACGGCTTTTCTACAATAGAAGTCGAAAGGCCTCGGCTTGCGATGATGAAATTAATTACAATGTTTTACGAAGAACCACACGTAAACTCAGGAATTCATCCGACAGCAACGGTTCACCCGTCAGCAAAACTAGGTCAGAATGTTTCGTTAGGACCAAATGTCGTGATAGGTGAAAATGCTCAAATCGGTGATAATACAAAGATTCTTGCAAACGGCTATATCGGAAATGGTGCAATTATCGGTAATAACTGTTTCTTCCACCCTGCAGTATGTATAGGTGACAGAGTAAAGGTCGGAAATAAAGTAATTTTACACCACGGTGTCTCTCTCGGTGCAGACGGATTCAGCTTTGTAACAGAAAATCCTAACAACATTGAGCAGGCACGCAAAGACGGTGAAATTAAAGAAAATGACATAGAACAGGTTATTTATAAAATTCCTTCAATTGGTTCTGTAGAAATCGGCAACAACGTAGAAATAGGCGCAAACACTGCAATTGACAGAGGAACAATTGAAAATACAACAGTTGGAGACAACACAAAAATTGATGACCTGGTTATGATCGGGCATAATTGCCGAATCGGAAAAGGTTGTATGATAGTTTCTCAAGTCGGTATTGCAGGAAGCTGTGTAATCGGTGACAGAGTTGTAATAGCAGGTCAAGCAGGTCTTGCAGACCACATTAGCATAGGCGATGACACAATTATTGCAGCTCAGGCCGGTGTTACAAAGAGCTTCCCGGCAAAATCAATAGTTGTAGGTGCTCCTGCAGTTCCTAGAAAAGAATTTATTAAGCAGCTCAAGATTATTAAAGATGCAGGCGATTTAATCACTAAATTTAAAAAGTATGAACCACTCTTACGCTCATTTGAAGATGGGGTAAATGACGGGATAAATTCGGGAAATAAAACTACTGTATAAGGGTGAACGGGTAATATGGGTACTATAAAAACAGAGATAAAGACTTCAGGGAAAGGATTAATGAAGAATAAAAACTGCGAGGTGGTAATTAAGCCATCGAATAGCGGTCATATTCGTATTTTTTCCAAAGGCTCAGAGACTCCGTTTAATGTATGCATAGAAAACCTTTATTCTACAGATCATTGCGTAACTTTATGCAGCAAAGAACACAGAACACTTCTTGGCGATTACAAACATAAAGTTATGCTCTGTGAACACTTTATTGCAGCTTGTGCTATCTGCGGAATTGACTCCATTGATGTATATCTTTCAGAGACAGAAATGCCTATATTTGACGGAAGTTCAAAAGTTTGGGTTGATTTATTTAAACAAGCCGGTATTGAGGGCGTGAGTAAAGATTTATACACCGTCAGCGAACCTGTTTACTACCTGAACGGCAAGACAAGTCTTATAGTTGTACCTGATAAAGAGCTCAGAATTACATATGCTGTAAATTATGACCATCCGGATCTAAGAGAAAGATGGGTAACAATGGATAACAATAATCTGGATGAGATTATTGAAGCTAGAACCTTCGGATTTTATAAAGATCTGAAAAAGTTCCAAATGCTTGGTTTCGCAAAAGGTGTAACTATTGACAATACAGTAGGACTTAAAGACGAAGGGTATACGACAGAGCTTCGCTCTAAAGATGAGCCTATTAAGCATAAAATACTGGATTTATTTGGTGATTTTTATTTAACAGGAGTTTCACCTATAAATATGAGAGTGCAAATTCTTGTTAAAGAAGCCGGACATGCCGTTCACACAAAAGTCGCACAAATATTAAAAACAAAATTGGTAAAAATATAATATAAAGGAGAGATTTATGACAGAAGAATTAGGAGTAAAAATAGGTACTACTGAGGCAGGTGAAGATATTTTATCATTTGACGTAATGCAAATTATGGAAATGATTCCTCACAGATACCCGTTTTTGCTTGTTGACAAAATTACTGAATGTGTTCCGGGGAAATATGCAAAAGGATATAAAAATCTTACAATGAATGAGGCATTTTTTCAGGGACATTTTCCTGGAAATCCTGTAATGCCTGGTGTACTACAACTTGAAGCACTTGCTCAATGTTCAGCACCGGTTCTTATGTGCCTTCCTCAATATAAGGGTAAATTAACATTATACGCAGGAGTAGACAATGTTAGATTTAAAAATATTGTAAGACCTGGTGACAGATTCGATATGGTAATAGAACTTATTAAAGCAAAAGGACCTATCTGCAAAAGCCACGGTGTTGGATATGTAGATGGTAAAGTCTGCATAGAAGCTGATATGACAGTTGCTTTAAAATAAGAATTTAATCACTATAACAATAAAAAATGGAGCTTTTTACAAAGCTCCATTTTTTATCATACAACTATTTTAATTAAGCCCCGATTCTTTCAAGCATTACAATTGCCTGAGCCTCAATTGCCAGCTTTGAACCAACGGCATCCAATTGTTCTTTTGTTTTTGCCTTTATAGAAATATCCATTTTGTCCAACCCGAGATATGGAGCCAAAACTGCTTTCATCTGCGGTATATAAGGCATTAATTTAGGTTCTTGTGCAATTATATTAGTATCAATGTTGCTAATCCAATACCCTTGAGCCTGCACTTTGTCACAAACTTTTTTCAATAAAGTTAAACTGTCAGCACCCTTAAACCTATCATCTGTATCAGGGAAAAGCGTTCCGATATCATCCATTGCCAAAGCCCCAAGCAAAGCATCCATAATAGCATGTACAAGTACATCCGCATCAGAATGTCCTTCAAGCCCCTTTTCATAAGGAATTTTCACGCCGCCAATAATCAAATCACGACCCTCAATTAACTTATGTATATCAAAACCTATTCCTATTCTGTATTGTTGTTCTGCCATACATTAACCTCGCATAAACGTCCTGTATATATTCATTATAACACATGTATAATATGTTATAAACCCTTTTTAACATTTCTTAACAAATTATAACAAAAAAGGCAATTTTTTAGACTAGATATACTTTATATATATGTAAGAGATAATTGAAAGAGAGAGTAAGAATTATGACAGCAACATACGATGCAATCGAAAGAAATAAAAAACCGGCAGGAGCTTTAGAAATCCCTTCTGACTTTCAATTCTATTATCTCAAAAAACAGGACAGACAAATGAGATTTAATAACGGCGGCGATCCAATCTACGCTGTATTTGATAAAATCGACAGCAGACCTCTTTCAAAAATTGCAAGAGACTTTGTTAGAGAATTAAAAGATGACTCAATCAGATTTATCTCTACATTACTGAAATAATAAAAATCATAAAATTAAAAACTTTGTTACAAAACAAAAATTATAATCTGCGGAAAAGTCGGTTGTATTCATTGATCAAAAGTTTTTTCCCGGGATAAATCTCCAAAACATCCCAGGGTAAAACCTCATCTAACTCAAATTCTTGCTTAATTTCCGGTTTTAGCGTTTTTAGAGCTGATTTATAAGCACCTATTTTCCCGCCATTATTATAAACTTCTACAAGAAAAGGAGCAAGCTCGCTTCCGCCTCTCGACAATACAGCCTGCCAGTAATCCCACTTTATGCTGGAAAATTTTGAGGAAATTCCAATTTTAGCTAATTGTTTTTCCAAATACTTTTGCTTTTTCTCCAGTGATTTAGTATCTTCTCTTTTCGTCCACTGAAATGGAGTATGTGGTTTTGGAACAAATGTTGAGAATGAAAATTCAATACCAAAGCCCTTATTCTCAGCTCTCAGAATTTTGCCAAGCCTAATAAACTCATCAATATCATCCTGATTTTCTGTCGGAAGTCCTATCATTGAGTATATTTTTAGTCCTTTGAGTCCGTTCTCTCTTGAAATTCGTACGGCATCAATAATTTGTTGTTCTTTTAAATTTTTATTAATGAAACGTCGCAGTCTTTCACTTGCGGCTTCTATTGCAATTGTAGAATGCTTTTGCCCACCCTTTACAAGAGTTTGCACCATTTTAGGAGTAACAGAATCTGTTCTTAGAGAAGAAATTCCGAGTTCCAGCTTTATACCACTATCAATTTTGTCCTCCAAATAATGCATTATCTCATTAAAATTAGGATGAGCGCTTATTTGTGCCCCCAAAAGTGCAATTTTGTTCGTATACTCAAGTCCGAGATCTATCGCTTTTATAATTTGCTCATATTGATAACTTCTAAACGGCAAATTTGTATAAGAGGCAGTACAAAAAGCGCACCTATTCATACACCCTCTGGCAATTTCTATTACAAAAGTATCCTTAAAATATCCTTTATCGCTTATAATCGGGGTATAAATAACATCTTCAAGAGGTACAGTTGCCTTAACAGCTGTTTTATCCGGTATATAAACACCTTCAAGTTTTCCTATTAACTCTAAAGCTTCCGATTTTGAATTACTTTTTAATATATCCAGTATTTTAGGGAATAAATTTTCTCCATCACCGATAAGCATAAAGTCAAAAAAAGCCTCATATGGTCTTGGATTAGTTGTTATAACAGGACCGCCTGCAAAAATCAGAGGATATGATTCATCTCTGTCTTTGGCATAAAAAGGGATATGGAGTTTATCCAAAATCCCAAATACCCCCATAAAATCAAAGTCAAACGACATTGAAAAAGCAATACTTTGAATATTTTTTGCAGAAACAATATTATCGGTTGAGCATCTTAATGCATTAATGCCTGACATTGAATCAGCAATTTTATAAAGCCACATATACCCAAGAGAGGCCAGCGCAAATTCCTCAATGGCAGGATACGCCATCAATATAGTGTAATCACCCGAATTTCTCTTGTACAAATACTTTTCCATTAATTTACGTTCTTTATGTATAATTCGTCAATCAGGACACAAACAGTAGCCGCAATTGCAGGAGCAAATATTACCCCAACAACTCCAAGATATTGCGCAGTTATAAATAGGAAAAAGTATATTATTAAAGGATGAAGATCCAAAAACTTTCCGAAAATATACGGGCGAACAAGATTATTTTCAGCCCATTGTGCAAAAATAAACAACAATATTATAAGTACAAGCGTAAGAGGTCCCAATTTATATGCAACAAGGAGTGTTATTACAAGTGCAATTCCCGGTCCTACTACCGGAATGATATCTAAAACAGCGTTTAGGACTCCTAGCAATAGTGCATAATCCACCCCAAGCATCATTAAACCAAGCGTCATAATTAAGCCTACACAAAATATTGTTACAATAAGCGCCAGAACATATCCACCGATTTTTTGTGATATTGTTTCAAGGATTTCCTCCGCTTTTGCTTTCATCTGACCGGGAAATAGACTGCTATATGCCTTTTTTACGGTTTCTTTATCTACCAAAAAGTAATAAACGATAATACATGCCGCAAGAAAATAAACAATTCCAGAAGCAAAACTCATACTAAAATTTATAGAATTATTTACAAATTTTGTCGTAAAACCTGATGCTGTTGATAAAAGTTCACCAATATCTAACTGGGCAATCGTAGACTTGCTAAGAAAAGGTGTCTGCAAAAGAAATGATTTAACAGTTACAATATGTTCAGGAAGCATCATTAAAAACGACTTTATTTGCTGAGCTGCAACTATAAATAAAGGCAAAATAAACAATACTGAAGCCAGCAGCACCCCGCACAGTACAAGAGTTGAAGCCAGGGTACGACTCATTTTCTTTGTCATTTTATCTACTATAGGATTAAGCGAGCATGCAATAACGTATGAAGCAAAAAATAATATTGCTGTATCTTTAATCTTGGTAATAAATATCAAAAACAATATTGCAATTATGAAAAATATAATATTTTTTACAGTAATATATTTCTTTACAAAAATATCAAACATTTAAAACTCCTTATCCTCTCAGACAATACTATCATAAACAAAATTATGATAATATATATACGTGGGTAATTTATTAGAAATAAAAAATCTGACTGTAGAATATAACAGTTTAAATAAAGAAAAAGGAGCTGCAGTTGTTGCAGTAAATAATGTTTCGCTGGAAATAAGAGAGGGCGAGACTTATGCTTTAGCAGGAGAATCAGGCTGCGGAAAATCTACACTTGCTAAAGCGATTACAAAATTAGTCACACCGAAATCAGGAGAGATTCTTTTTCTCGGTCAAGATATATTTAAACAAACAAAGCAGGAAAAGAAGAATTATCCTAAAGAAGTACAGATGGTTTTCCAGAATCCATACTCAAGCCTTAATCCTAAGATGAAAATAGGTGATATTTTAAAAGAACCGCTCGATATAAATACGGATTTGTCAGCTAAGAAAAAAAAGAATGCTATTTTCGAAATTCTTCAAGAAGTTGGCTTGCAGGAAAATTGCATAGATTTATACCCTCACGAGTTTTCAGGAGGACAAAGGCAGCGTATTGCAATTGCAAGAACTCTGATTCTGAAGCCTAAACTCATTATAGCAGATGAACCTGTAAGCGCACTAGATGCCAGCATTCAAGCCCAAATCATTAATCTTCTAAAGGATTTGAAAAGACAGAAGAAACTCACAATTTTATTCATATCTCATGACTTGAATGTTATTCGATATCTTGCTGACAGAGTCGGGATTATGTATTTTGGGAAATTAATAGAAGAAAATACCACCGGTAATATTTTTATGTACCCGAAAGAAGAGTATACCAAAACCTTACTAGATTCTGCCCCGATTCTACATTAGTTATTTACAGATTTCAATGGAACACGCATTGAACTAATCATTGTCTTAAACTTTTCATCTTTGTACAAATATATATCAATAACATACTGCTCCAATTCCTTTTTTGTGAATATATTTTTATCAAACACTACAGGGATTTCTGCCGTTACCCCACCATTTGAAAACAATGGAGTATTTTTTGTTACACATTTTACACTCACCGTTTCTATAGGCTTTTCTTTCTTTTTATGCCTTAATACAAAATCAGCGTTCAAATTTACAATATCAGTATGAGAAGTATTTTTAATTCGATACTTGCCTCTCAAACGGTATTTCAGCCAAATTTTTCTAACAGAAAAACTATCTAAATAAATCTCAACATCATTTTTATAAACAACTTTATTGTTTACATAAATATCAAGAGAATGAATTTTATACCTGTAAAATTTTGCCTGCGTAGGTTTTCCTTCCCAATCAGCAATATTTGCAGATTTCATCAGTGCTTTAGAATAGACGCCGTAATCAATATCTTGCGGTCTTTCCTTCATTAGTGACTCAAAGTATTCTACTGATTTTACCGGATCAAGATCAGAATAAATTATTGCAAGTTTATATCTTATATTAAAATTATCAGGTCTGTAATGCTCAGCCTTTTTTAAGAACCTTACACCATCAGAATTCAACCCGCTCTTTACCATCACATCAGCAGTTTCAACATAAGCTTTTACAATTCTGTCAATTATTGCCTCAGCGACAACTTTATCATTTTTTGCAAACTTATCATAATAATATTTTGATTTTTCGTAACTTTTTGCTGCACTTAAAAATTTACCTATTGAATAATACTTATCGCCCATTTCTATATAAGACCTTGTCTTAAACTTTATAAGCGACTTATTATTTAAATCTTTTACAGATTTTAGAATTTCCCTCGCTTCATTAAATTTTTCCTGTGCAATCAGAACCCTTGCAAGTCTGTAATACGGAGTATAGATACCCTGCCTTGCTTTATCCCTCGCAATTTCATAAGCAAATTGTGCTTTCTGTAAATCTCCGGCAGCTTCATATAGCATACCAACCTGTATAACCACGGCATATCGTTTCTTCCGTAAATCTTTTGTTAGATCTGACTGTGAAACTAATTGTTTTGCAAGTTTCGTATCTATTTCCTGCTGCTTGTGTACATTTGTGTACAAATTCCTTATCATCTCATTCCTTGCATGGAACGATAAAAGCAAAGTAAATATTAAAGCAACTAGAAAAGATATACCAGCAGTTCTGGCATACTCTGTAATTATTTTTATTAGAGACTTTTTTTGTTCAAATCTCGGTTTTTTAATTTTTTCTTTAGTCATTTATTTCCTGCAAAGAAATGGAATCAAGCTGTGCAACAGAACTAATCTTCTTGTAAAAGTTATTCATCATTCTTTTATTGCCCAAATCAAATACTGAAGTAACTCTGGCTTTCTCCGGATTTTCCAGTAGTTTTTTAGAAGAAAAGTCCTGCATATTTTCCACATTTTTACTAAGAAAGTCATAAATTAAATTAACATCGCATTCATTCAAATATATAGTAACCTTGCATCTTCTAACCTGTTTTACACTTGATGGCAGAAACTGGCGTTCAAAAATTCTGATTAGAGTAAGAACCGCAACACTTAATACAGTTGCAAAAATTGCAACATCAAACATTCCGGAACCGCAAGCCATACCTATACTTGCAGCAATCCACAAAGTTGCAGCCGTAGTAAGCCCGAAAACCATAGGACCATTCCTTAAAACAGTTCCGGCACCGATAAAACCGATACCTGTAACTATTTGTGCAGCGACCCTCGAAGTATCACGAATACCTGTTGCATTTGTTATTACTACATTATCTCCAGATGCAAAGGTCGGAAATGCATATATTGAAAGGAGTGTAAATATACAAGCACCAAGACAGACAAGAATATGTGTTCTTAAACCAGCATATTTATTAGTCAGTTCTCTTTCCAAGCCTAATGCAAAACCTAAAACAAGAGCCAGAAATAAGCGTATTATATACTCAGCATTAAAAAATGTATCCATTAAATCTCTCCCTTAATAAAAATAATAATACAATATTTAGACCAAAATATCAATCATAGATAGCCAAATTAACTGTTTTTGAGTATAATATGAGGTATGGAAACCGAATGCAAAACAATAAAAGAACAACTTGAAGAACGGGAATTTGAAATTCTTAGTCCTTATGCTACAAAATGCAAAGAATCAAAAGGCAGAAAGCGCCCGAGAACAGAGCAATTTGCAATAAGAACAGAATTTCAAAGAGACAGGGATAAAATTCTCCATTCTAAATCTTTCAGAAGATTAAAACATAAAACTCAGGTTTTCTTATCACCATACAATGACCATTTCAGAACAAGACTTACACACACACTTGAAGTTGCTCAAATAGGAAGAACTATGGCGAGGGCATTGAGGTTAAATGAAGATCTTGTAGAAGCTATAGCACTTGGACATGATTTAGGACATACAGCATTCGGACATAGCGGAGAGGGAATACTTGATGAACTTCTGCCGGAAGGTTTTCACCATAACCTTCAAAGTGTAAGAGTAGTAGACGTTCTTGAGGATATGAATCTTTGCAGGGAAACAGTTGAAGGAATTTTAACCCACACTTGGGGGTACAAACCCAAAACCCCAGAAGCACAAATTGTACAATACGCTGATAAAATCGCATACATAAACCACGATATAGAAGATTCGATAAGAGCCGGAATTATTTCTGAAAGTGATTTGCCGGCAGATTGCACAAAGTATTACACTTCAAACCAATCTGCAAGACTCGGTAAAATGATTACAGATGTTATTACAAGCTCTATGGACAAACCCAAAGTTACAATGTCAGAAGAGGGCTGGTTTTATGTTACAAAATTAAGAACCTGGATGTTTGATAATGTTTATCTTGATCCTATTGCAAAAGCGGAAGAAAAAAAATCCAGAAATATCATAAAAGCCTTATTTGAGTATTACACAAATATGCTTCAATCTTATTACCCGCAAGAAGAGATACCGCAAATTGTAACAGACTATATTTCCGGCATGACCGATCAGTATGCAATTAGAAGATATAAAGATTTATTTATACCTATGCCTTTAGCCGAACGAACCAATGACGATGCACTCTTGAAGAAAGCACGTGAAAGAGAATGAAATTAATCAGGTATTCCGAACATACAGGCAAAGAGAATATGCAAATTGACAGCGATATTCTTGAAAAAGCGATTAAGGCAAATGCTCAAGAACCTGTTTTCAGACTTTACGGCTGGAAGCCTAAATGTATTTCACTTGGCAGAAACCAGAAGTGGGATTTTATAACAGGTGAAATAGATTCTGTAAGAAGATTAACCGGCGGAAGAGCGCTTCTGCATGACAACGAAATTACATACAGTTATGTAAGCCCTGTATCAATTATTCCGAATGGCGAAAGTGTAATTGAATCGTACAAATATATTTCAGGAATTTTAATAAATTTCTTTAAAACACTTGGTATAGAGCTGGATTTTGGAGAAAACAAAAGAGTTTCTACTCATTTCGATTACTGTATGCTTGTATCAACAGGGGCTGACGTTTGTTATCAAGGAAAAAAACTAATCGGCTCGGCTCAGTGTAGGAAACAGGGATATATTCTCCAGCACGGTTCTATTTTGTATGATTATGACAAAGAACTTTTAGAAAGACTTTTCCATGAAGAAGTTAATGGAATCACCTGCATAAAAGAAATCATGCCGGATATTACAAAAAAAGATATTATTGACAGATTAGAGAGTTTTATAAAAGCCTGATACTAAAAAGCATCAGGCTTGATTAACTAGTTATTTATTGAGTACTCATCTTACTCTGTCCGGATTCTGCTTGTGCAATCTCTTTATTAGCCATTGATTCGTCTTCAGTTTCAACAACTGCACCCATTGCATAATCGTTTCCATTGTAGGTATAATGTATTTCTATAGAAATACCATCTATAACCTTTTCTACAACAGCTTTACCATCTGAATCAAAAGAAATCACATCGTTTTCACTATTACCGTAATAGTCATCTACGTTAATTTTAATATTAGTAACTCCATTAGGTACACCTTTAAATTTAAAACCCTCTAAAGTTTTATGCTCTGCAATATAATCAGCAGCCTCTCCTGCTAATTCATCCATATCTTCATGTGCAGATTCTAATGTATCTTCGTCCATCTTCGTTTGGAAATCTTCACTTTTATTGCTGCTGTATATAAAGCCTCCGATACCCATACGCTGCGTAATTGTTCTTGCCATATTTTTTGCAACATCAGACCATTTAGACATATCCAGAGCTTCGTCTGCATTGTCTTCGCTGTACATGGCTTCTGCATTAGTTAAGGCTTCCTGTGCCTGCGTAAAAATATCCTTGGAAATTTTTCCATCCTTCTTGCCATCCATAGCATCTAAAGCTTCCGCTTCAGACTTGTATATGCCTAATTTAGCCATAGCATCATTTACTGAAAAACCACTCATATTATTTCTCCTATATTTATTACATCCGTTTTAATATATCGGCAAGATTAGAAAAAACTTTAGGAGTTTTATGACAATATTTACAAAATTTTACATTTAAACATTTATAACAGCAACATCTTCTATATGATAAGTGTGAGGAAACATATCAAACGGCTGGATAAAATCAACTTTTGCGCCTTTTTCTTTTAAATACTTTAAATCTCTGGCAAGTGTTGCAGGATTGCAGGAAACATAGATTATTTTGTGCTTAGTTAATTTTAAAGCATAATCAAGAGATTCATTTGTACACCCTTTTCTCGGCGGGTCTAATACTGTTACGTCAAAGCTTTTACCGTATTTATCTAATTGTTTTCTAAAAAAATCACCCGCATCCATATTGTACAAATCAATATTATTAATATTATTTTCCTTAACTATTTGTTTTGCCAAATCAACAGACTCTTTAACTTCTTCCACGCTTACAACTTTTTTAGCTATATCCGAGAGTGCAATCCCGAACGCTGTAATTCCGGCATAAGCATCGAGAATGACAGGCGATTCAAAATTCTCACCAATATATTTTTTTACATACTCAAAAATATTATTAGCACTTGTAGGATTTACTTGAAAAAAAGTCTTAGCCCCAACTTTAAATATTTTTTCACAAAGTTTCTCTTCTATATAATCTTGACCACAAATATTTTGGGTTTTCTCTCCAAGAATCAGGTTTGTTTTCCTTGTATTAAAATTAACACTTCCCCCTGATACTTCGTCAAACTTATCAGATATTTTTTCTGAAAGCTTTCTTACATTTTCAGGAAGCTTTTTCGAATTAATTACGGAAACAACAAGAACTTTCCCCGAATAATTGGAAGCTCTCATCACTACATGCCGGAGGATACCCGTATGAGATTTTTCGTCATATCCGGAAATACCTAGTCTTTGAGCTTCTTCTCTTATAAATTCTATAATCCTATCACAAATTTCAGGCTGAATCGGACAGTATTTTATATTTACGATTTCATGGCTTGAAGGCTTGTAGTAACCGGCAAGAATCCTTTTTGAATTCTTTGTCTGCGCTATAGGATATTGAATTTTGTGCCTGTAATTTCTAATTTGCGGACTCGGAATAACCTCTCTTACTTCAAACTCCTCTCCGCCTATTGAGCGCATGGCGTCTTTCACGATTTCCCGTTTTAATACAAGCTGATAATCATAATCTATAAACTGAAGCTGGCATGAGCCGCATACTTTTTGCATCGGGCAAAACGGCTCTACTCTTTGAGGTGAAGGTTGTATAAGTTCTGTAATCTTAGCAAATGCAAAATGCTTATTTTTCTTATAAATTTTGATTTTTGCAAAATCTCCGGGGCATGAGTTTTCAACAAAAATTACAAACCCGTCAACTTTTGCAATACCGAGCCCCATATTTGAAAGCTTTTCTATTTTTACTTCTAATTCTTCGGGAATCACTGCTTGCATGGCTTAATCACTTGAATATTTCTTGTTTCTGAAATTTCCTGACGGGCATCGCGTATAATTTCTTTGTACTCTTCCGACAGACTTAACCCGTTACAAAGTCTGTCAATAAATCCATTATTGACCTTAACGGCTTTTTCCAGCGCTCCTACATTTTCCAGAACATCTTTAATATCAGCAAGATCATATCCAAAAGACTGTTTTGATTGATAAACCATCATCTCTCCTGTTTCAGCAACAAGAGGCTCGCCTCCGAGTTCAAAATGGAGTTTAAATATTGATTTCAAGTCCTGTAATTCCGCCTGCATAGTTGCAATACTCTGCTGAATTCTCAAATATCTGTCAAAGAGGTAATCAACATTTGCAAGCTGCTTTCTCTGCCAGTCAAGTCTCTGTAGATAAAGTTTTTTAAGCTTTGGATAAGCTAGCGCAAGCCCCATTGCATCAGCCATAGCCCTATGGTGATTATGCAGCTCGACATTAAATCTGTTTGTCAAAGCTTCAAGTCCGTGAGATTCTAAATCAGGCGCAACTTCTTTAAACATCGTCTGCGTATCAATTCTCGGATTTTCAAGTTTTTCACCGAAAACTCTCATCTTTGCCTCATTGAGGAATGAGTAGTCAAATATCGCATTGTGAGCTACAATCGGGTAATCACCTATAAACTCAAGTATCTGCGGCAGAATTTCCTCCTCTGTCGGAGCATCCTCAACCATCTCCTGCGTAATCCCGTGAATTGCCATGCTTGATTTTCTTATGTGCTGCTTCGGGTTTATTAATGTTTGAAATTCGTCTTTAATCTTTCCGTTTTCAAGACGCACCCCTGCAAATTCAATAATTCTTTCTCTTGTATAATCTAAACCTGTTGTTTCAGTATCTAAAACGATCTCAATTTCTTTTTTCCTAGGCATTCCTTACTCCAAATTGTCTGTATTTAAGGTATCTGAGCTTTAATAAATCGCAAGCCGAATAAAATTTATCCCCTCTACTAGAATAATAGCATAAATATATAATATATGGTAATATTAAGTGTGATATTTTTAATAAGGAGTTTTAATATGGTAAAAGAAATTAATTATACAAGCTTTGAGGACGATGTAATAAATGCTGATAAATTAACCGTAGTTGATTTTTTCGCAACCTGGTGCGGACCTTGCAGAAAACTGGGTCCTATACTTGAAGAAGTTGAAGGAGAAATCGGAGACAGGGTAAATTTTGCAAAAATTGATACTGACGACAATATAGATGCGGCAAAAAAATATCAGGTAAGCGGGCTTCCGACACTTCTGGTTTTCAAAGGCGGAGAAGTCGTTGAAAGAATGGTAGGACTAATGCCTAAAAGTTCAATTATAACTAATATTGAAAAGCATCTGTAGTTCTACAAACAAATATCAGAAAACAGCGGAAAAATTTCCGCTGTTTTTTATTGCACTTGGCTGAGAGTACCTATCAGGTTGTATTATATTAATTGATTCTGTTAAAATAATTAACAGGGACTTGGAAGTTACAAAATGAGGGTATAAAAATATGAAAAGGTGCGACTTTATTTTATTTAGCATATTATAAAATTATGGAAGAGAAATTTGCCGGATTAAAAAATTTCCTGAAAGAGTTAAATAAACAGGGAATTTGCCTTGCTTTTTCAGGCGGAATTGACAGCACAGTTTTGTTGTTTCTTTGCAAAGATTTGAACCTGACAGCAGTTACTTTTAAATCCGTTTTTCAAACGGAAGAAGAAATTGAGGAAACAACCGCTCTTTGTAATTTTTACGGTGTAAAGCAGGAAATTATAGAATATTTCCCGCTTGAAAATGAAATTATAAAAAACAACCCCAAAGACAGATGCTATCACTGCAAAAGGCTTTTCTTTTCCAAACTTAAAGATTATGCAGCCGGCAGGTTTATTATCGACGGGACAAATGCTGACGATTTAAAGGTTTTCCGTCCGGGGTTGAAAGCGTTAAAAGAGCTCGGAATCACGTCACCTCTTGCCGAATTTGGTATCACAAAGCAGGAAATAAGAGAGTTTGCCAAACAAGCAGGAATTAAAATTTTCGACAAACCGTCAACTCCGTGTATCGCAACAAGGTTTCCGTATGGAACAACTCTTAGTGAAGATTTAATAAACAAAGTAAAAGCAGGTGAAAATCTGTTGAAGGCAACAGGTTTTAGCCGTTGCAGACTTAGACTTCATCAAGATATCGCAAGGATTGAAATACCTTCAGAGGACTTTTATACCTTTCTGGAAATTAAAGATAAAATCGTCAAAGACATGAAAGAATTAGGATTTAAATATATAACCCTTGATCTGGAAGGTCTCAGAAGCGGCAGCATGGATATTTAAAGAAAATATGCTAAAATCTTTTTATGGAAACCTTTAATTTACATCTCTGGCTTGATTTAATACAAGAAAAATTAAAAACCACTTTTGCAGATAACCTGCTTTTTATCGGCTACCACGGAAGTTACAGGCGGCAAGAAGCTACAGAATACAGCGATATTGACCTCATTGTTATACTTAAAACTTTAGTAATTGAAGATTTAAAAAAGTACAGAGAAATAGTAAACTCAATGCCTTTTAAAGAAAAATGCTGCGGTTTTATATCCGGAGAAAAAGAAATTCAAAACTGGTCTAAATCGGATATTTTTCAGTTTTATTACGAAACAGAAAATCTCTATGGCGATATTAAAAAACTAATAACTCCGCCTGAAAAAGAAGATATTCAAACCGCCATAAAAACAGGAGTTGAAACACTTTATCATGCCCTATGCCACTCCTTTTTATTTGATAAAAACAAAGCAGAAAACCTTGCCAGTCTGTACAAAATGACATTCTTTATCCTGCAGGCCAAGTATTTTTTGAAAACTAATCAGTACATTCTAACTAAAAAAGAACTTTTAAATTATTTAGACAATGAAGATTACCGCATATTAGAAACTTGCATAAATAGAAATTTAATTAAAGATTTTAACGCTAAAGAGCTTGAAAGATCTTACAATAGACTATTGGAGTGGTGCAAAAGTACAATGAGATAAACGTTTAAAAATTATTGAAAGTAAGGAAGAATTTATGAAGAAAGTTAAAATTACAGTAATAGAATGTACTTTTAATAAAGAATTGGCACAAAAATACGCAGGAGAAGGTTTAACCGCCTGCACTTATAACCAATCGGGACAGGTATTTTACACAAACGGCTGGCAAAAACCGGAAGGCTTGTGCGACAATGCTTGGAAATCTATGATGGAATATGCAATGACACTGGCACATGGCGGCAATGACTTTTATGACGGCTGGATGAAAGATAAAAATTCTGCAATAGTTACCTGCAATGACGGCTTCCGCCCCGTAATATTTTTACTGGAAGCAACAGAGGAAGATGCTCCGGTTTTTCTATCATAAAATTTTAAATACAAACAAATGCGGATTAAATCAAGTTTTGCAAGAGCATTTTGTTTTGCCTTCTCAGGTGTATATTTGATTGTCTCAACTTGGTTTTCCATTGTCTCAAAATCCTTGTAATGCGTTGTGCAACACATTCATCACTCGTTTTGAGACAGAAGTCAAGTGTTAAAAATTTAATTATTTTCTAATATATATTTTACCCCATTTCCAGTTATTTTCTGAAAAGATAACTTGAGCATGTAATAATTTGTCAATTTCTTTTCTAATATTATAATATTCTTCAGGGCTATACACTCCATAGAATTTTGAATCAGTTACTTTTTTACCATACCTTGCAATTCGAGATACACCTAATTCACCAGATAATATTTTAGCTAGTACAGATTTATTAAATTCTCCATTAAAATTATTTATACATTCAAGGATTATTTTTGCCATATTGCCAGCTTTTTCTAAACTATATCTTTTATTTATTTTTTCTGGATATATTGTAGCTTCTTTATCTTTTACATAGTTTATTAATTCATTTATGTTTTTAATCTTCTTTATATCATCTAAGTTATAACGAGAAGAAATTCTTTTATTATAAATACATTTTAAATAATGTTCATTAAAATCCTTGCATCCGCAATCTTTAAACATTTTTGTAGATAAGTTTATTATTTTAGGATATTTGTTACATATTTTTGTTGCTATTGGGATGGAGGTCTCATCATTATCTATTAGTAAATAGCACTTTTCATATTTATCAAAATTTATAACAGATAGTTGATTTAAAAGCCCATTAACACCATTACTACATGTAACAATGTGGTATTCATTTATTTTATTTTGCTCAGTTAAGTGTTGATAAAGAACATAACCGTCAAAGTAACCTTCTACAACAATTAAATTTTTTTGATCATTGAAAGCATTAATTTGTGCAAGACCAGTTGGTGTTCCTTTCTCTCTAGATATACCATCTTTACTAAAATCAAGAGGACGATATTCAAAACCAATTAAATATGCTGTATATTCAGTTGAATATTTTATTGTAGGTATTACCCACCGCCTTTTTTGTGTGTCATAACCTAGAACAACATTCATAGCAGTTTCTTTGGTTATTCCTCTTTTTTCTAATAATACAGTTAAAGCTTCTAGGTTTCCCATTAAACTTATCATATTTATTGCGGCATAATTAACAAATTCTAATTGTTTTTCATCTTCATATATTATTGAAGCTTTTTCTTCTTTTTCTTTTGATATTTTTTTTATATTTTGATATTTGTTTTCTAAAAACTCTTTCCATGCATTCGGATTATTTTTTGATTCATTGCTTATAATATTCTTAATTAGTTGTCTAGAATGTTCCCCTTCGCTAGCAAAACAATACACAATACCTTTTTGAGCATTATATGTCAAATTGTCTTTATGACTATCTAAGCAGTACGGGCATTGCCATACATATTCGGAACCCTTTTTTCTTTCTGGTGGACCTAAATATTTTATTAATAAATCTAACGTAATTTCAATCATAATCACTTTAAGTATTATAAATTTCTACTATTTCTACAGTGTATATAATTTTTAGAATTATTTCAATCTCATTGATAATTTTGGGTATCTCAATTTGCAAGTAAAAATAAAATTGCACTTTTTTGCATTTTATTGCACTGGGCTAAAACAGGCTTTGTGAGTAGGATAGACCCTGAAATAAATTCAGGGTGACAGAAAATTAGTGCAAAAGAGTGCAAAAATTGAGTAGATAAGTGCAGCGGATTTTTGGTAGGGCGATGCGAGGCTAGACGAGCAAGCCCGTAAGGTGTCGGTCGGACGTTACTCCGCCGACACCCCGAATAATCCAAGACAAAAAGACCGGTACATCTCAATACTAAAAAACAGCCTCAAATCGGCTATGTGTTTGATTTTTTATTAAATTTTCCTTATCTCAATATCCCTGTTCTGTAGCATTTGGTTTAAGTAATCATTATCATCTATTTGTGAATTATATTCCCAACCATTATCTGCTATTGCTGTAAAAATCTTATCATAAAAAGCAATTTGGCTTTCTTCAGTTGCTGTTAACGCTTGATTATCAGTGTCTACTGCTTGGTCATATTCTTCCTTTGCAGCATCTAATTCAGCTTGTTTTGCTTCATATGTTTTGTATTCTTCACTGTTTCTATCTACAGTGTAATAATAAGTAGTATTTGAATTTACAGTTCCAGTAGTTGTACTGTCCCCAGCACTTTCATAGTTACGCATTAGATTGTCCATAAGGTTGTTAATTCTTACTATATATACACCATCTGAAATATCGGAGTTACTATCTCTTTTAGATATATCAACTCCGTACTGATCGAGAACACTGCTTTTATCATCTCCACAAGCGTAGTATCCGGCTTCAAAAGCATCTATATAATTTCTATACTCAGTTTTAGTTTGATCACAAGCAGTTACAAATGCTTCGTAATCGTCTTCTGTTAAATAATTTTTCGCATTTGTTTTGAATGTTTCGAATAATTCATCACTTAATTGCTTTGCTGTATTGGGATCTTGAGTGTCTAAGATAATGTGATAAGAACCACTTGATGTATTGGCACCATCTTCATAGCTATAGCCCAAATTATTTGTCTCGTTTCTGTCCCAGTCATATTTTGCAGGAATTTCACCAAATAATTTCATAAAATCAGTAGCACTACTTTTATTGCTACATTTATCAAGTGCTATAGCAACTTCCTCTTTTAGAGTATTAACTTTTTCTGCGGAAGTATTAAGTGCTTCGTTTGTTGTAACAGAGTTATTAATTTTGTCTTCGGATATGCCGCAAACGCTCGAGAGAATTTCTGTTCTTACTGATTCATAGTCTCCACCAGCGGCACCATCTGCTGAAATCATTTCAGCATAAGTTTTATAGGCCCCATTGACTATAACTTTCCCATTTAGGTTTGTTACAAGGTATGGATTTCCATTGTTGGTACTGTTTTGTGTCATTAAAGTGTTATAGCTCAAATCTGTATATGTTACTCCAGAATTAGTACTCCATTTCAAAACTTTTGAGTTTAATGCTTCTTGATAATCCTTTGTAACATTTTTCATTTCTCTTGTAAGAGAAGTTTTTAGTTGATTTAATCAGAGTATTAAATTATAATTTCTAGGAGAGGAGTTTTTATGGACGAGCAATTGGAGTATTTAAAAAGTGTTCACTTTGATAAGCAATTGAAAAAGTTGAATAAAAAATTGAAGAATAAATCTGTTGTTATTTATGGAACAGGGATTTTGTTTCAGAAATTAAAAGATAATTATGATTTATCGAATTTGAATATTATTGGTGTATCTGATAGAAAATTTACAGAGGATCAAGAAGGACAAGAGACTCTTGGGTATAAAATAATTCCGTTAGATAAGATTGTTGATTATAAACCGGATTATGTTTTAATTGCTACATTAAAATTTTTAGGAATTATGGATGATTTTAAAAATAATGTATTTAGAGGGACAAAAATTAAGGTATTGCCTTTAGTAGACAAACCATTTATGACTTTATTAAAGGAAATATTTGAGTAAATAATGAATATTGCTATAATTTTTGCTGGAGGGCGTGGTGAAAGATTGAATAATTCTTTTGATCTTCCCAAACAGTTTTTAAAAATTGATGGAAAAGAAATTTTAATACATACTCTTTTGAAATTCGAAAAACATGCAGAAATTGATAAAATTTATATTGCTGTTTTAAAAGAGTATATGGAATTTACTCATGTGTTAATAGAAAAATATGGAATAGAGAAGGTTTGTAAAGTTGTAGAAGGTGGAAGTTCCGCACAAGAATCTATTTATAATGCCTTGCTTGCAGCAAGAGTAGAAAATAATCCTGATTCAATAGTATTAATTCATGATGGCGTAAGACCTGTTATAACGGATAGAGTTATTTCTGATAATATTTCCGGGGTAAAATCTCATGGAACCGCTGTTACTGTAGTTCCTTGCTATGAGACGATAATTGAGAGTAAAGATGGTCGTTCTACTAATCATGTTCCAATAAGAAAAGAAACTTTTAAAGCTCAAGCTCCGCAAAGCTTTAGACTTGGTGAAATTTTAGAGGCACATGAAGAGATAAGAAAAAATAATAATTCATATCAAGATATTGTGGATTCTTGTACTTTATTTAATAAATTGGGAAGAGATACTCATTTAGTAGCTGGTAATTTTGGAAATATAAAAGTAACAACTCCAGAGGATGTTTATATTTTAAGAGGTATTTTGGAATATCAAAATGAGTATGGGGAAGAGAATTGATGTTTGAAGTAGAAAATAGAGTAAGACAAAATGATTTAAATGAGCTGGCTCAGGATGATATTTTTGAGGGGCTAAATAATTCAACCGTTTTAGTAACCGGTGCAACTGGACTAATTGGAAGTGAAATAGTATTAGGAATTTTAGCTGCTAATAGAATTAAGAATTTGAATATAAGAGTCGTTGCACTAGTTCGTAACTATAAAAAATCTCAAGAAATTTTTAAAAATGTTATTGCAAGGAAAGAATTAGAAATAGTTGTGCAGGATATAAATGATGAAATTTTTTATGAAAAAGATGTCGATTATATAATCCATTGTGCTAGTAATACCTCGTCAAAAGATTTTGTAGAAAAACCTGTAGAGACAATTTTAACGAATATTAATGGTACAAAAAATGCACTAGATTTTGGGGTGAAAAAAATTGTAAAAAGTTTTGTTTATCTTTCATCAATAGAAGCTTATGGCGTTTTGAATAAAGATGGAACTATTAAGGAGGAGGAACTAGGTTATTTGGATTTATCTTCTCCAAGGTCAAGTTACCCTGAGAGCAAGAGAATGTGCGAGAATTTATGCATTTCTTATGCAAAGCAATTTGGTATTAATGTAAAAATTGCAAGACTTACTCAGACTTTTGGTGCAGGAGTGAATAGCGATGATAAAAGAGTATTTGCACAATTTGCAAGAAGTATTATAAATAATCAGGATATAATCTTGCATACAAAAGGCTTATCATCAAAGAGTTATTGTTATCTTACTGATGCTTGTTCTGCTATCTTGTGTATATTATTAAAAGGCAAATCTGAAGAATTTTATAATATAGCAAATCCTAGTACTAAAAAATCTATAAAAGCGATTGCAGAAATGCTTGCAGAAAAATATGATATTTCTGTAAAATATGAAATAAGTGATAATAATAAATATTTCTCAGATGTGGATTTTGATTTTGATGTAAAAAAACTGTTTTCTTTGGGTTTTTATTGTAAGGTCGATTTAGAAGAAATGTTTTCTCGCCTTGTTGAAAGTTTTAGGAGTTGTTTATAGTATGAAGTTTGGTTTACTATTTTTTATATATAATTTTGTGATAAAAATATATGTATTTTTTTTATCATTATTAAAAGTGAAAAAAAATAGAATTCTCTTACATCAACCATTTAAATATGGCTATGATTGTAATCCAAAATATATAGCAGAAGAAATTTTACGAAGAAATAAAAATTATCAATTGATTTGGGCAACAAGAGTGAATATGGCAAAAAATGGAGATTTCCCCGCAAAAATAAGACTTGTAACCAATAAGTTTATTTTATTATATTATTTTTCTACTTCAGTATGTTGTATTTCAAATTCTTATTTGGGCTTGAGTAATTATAATTTAAAGAAAAAAAAGGGACAAACTTTTATAAATACTTGGCATGGTTCTTTAGGTATTAAACGTATTGGTGAGACAGAAGAGAATAGATTGTATAATAAGAAAATGTTAGATTGGGTTGATATTTTTATATCAAATAGCGATTTTGAATCTGAGGTATATAGAAAGTCTTTGCTATTTGAAAAAACAATTTATGAATTAGGACATCCTAGAAATGATGTTTTTTTTGTGGATTCGTATTATAATCCAGATAGGTCAAAGATAAAAGTAGCTGTCGAAAATTTTCTAAATAGAAAAATTGATAATAAGAAATTAATATTGTATGCTCCAACTTTTAGAGAAATAGATAGAACAGATTGTTTTAATTTAGATTATAATTTGTTGTTAGACGTATTAAAGAAAAAATACAATGAAGATTTTCTTCTTGCACTAAAATTTCATCCACGTACAAAAATAAATTTGAAAAATGTTCTTGGTAATAATATAGTTGATTTAACTAGATATCCTGATATGCAGGGACTTATGGTTTATTCAGATATTATGATTTCTGATTATTCAAGTTGTATTTTTGATTATATGCTTTCAAAAAAGCCTGCTTTTATTTATGCAAGTGATATAGAAAAATATAATAATGAAAGAGGTTTTTTCTATCCTCTAGAAACGACTCCGTTCCCTATTATTACTAATAATAATGAGCTAAGTGAGAAAATTTTAGGTTTCGATTATAATATTTATAAGAAGAATGTAGAAGAGTTTTTGAAAGAGAAAGGTTGTATAGATGATGGAAGATCATCTGAAAGAGTTGTCGATTTAATCGAGACATCATTGTGGGGGGAGTATGAAATATAATATTTTAATATTAATTTCTAAATTTTTAAAAAGTTTTTTGGTACATATATCTAAAAATGAAGTGTTTTTGATTAAAGGCTCAGATACAAGTATTGGTAAATTTGAAGAAATATTTAAATCAAATAATTATAAAATTTATGAAGATAATTTGTATAAAAATTTGGACTATAAAAGCAGAGGTATCGTGTTTTTAATACTTAAAAGAATAAAAGCATATTTAAATAGAAATAAGACAACTTTTTTAAATCCTATAAGTGAAATAGTGAAATTAAATAAAGCTAGAAATATTAAAAAAAATCTTGTAAAGTATGAAAATGTTGGTTTTAGTTATGGAAAATATTTTTTATCCAGATATCATTTTAACGATGAAATTTTTTACGATAAATATTTTATAGAAGAAATTAAAGCTCTACGAGCTTTGCGTGAAAAAGATATTATAGATGTTGGCGGTTTCATTGGGGATAGTGCGATTATTTTTTCTGACTATACAGATAAAAATGTACATGTGTTTGAGCCTGTAGAAAAGAATTATCAAGATTTATTAAAAACTATTGAGTTGAATAAAACTCAAAAAATTATACCCCATAAATTAGGATTAGGGGCCGAAAATAAGAATTGTTTAATTAATATTTATGAATCAACGGCAGTAGGAAGTACTGTAAGGAGTGATATAAATTTAACTAAAGACGTAATTCAAGAGGAAATAAAAATCACAACTTTGGATGATTTTGTTGAAAGTGGAAATCTTGAAGTAGGACTTATAAAAGTTGATATAGAAGGACTTGAACAAGAATTTTTAAAAGGTGCTATAAATACAATCAAAAAACAAAGACCAGCTTTAATTATTGCAATATACCATTCAGGAAATGATTTTTTTACTATAAAAACTAAAATCGAAGAATTAAATTTAGGCTATAAGTTTAAAATAAGAAAAGCGACAAAAAATAGAATATTAGAGGATACTGTTCTAATTGCAGAAGTAATGTAAATATTATGAGGTGAGTTATGTTTACAAAAAAAGATTTATTAAAAGATTTTACGGATAAAATAGGGGAAAATTCAAAGCTTTGTATTTATGGTTCAAATAAAGTCGCAGAAAAGATTTTTGATTATTTGCAAGAAAAAAGAAAAGATATTGAGATTAAATTTTTTGCAGATTCAAAAAAAGGAGGTGAATTAAAAAGTGTTCCTATCTATTACGGTAAAAATTTGTCCAAATATAAGGATGAGGTAGATTCAATAATTGTAGCATCTTTTTCATCAAGATATTTTTTGGAATTAATATTAAGAAGAATGGGGTTTAAAAATATTTATTTATTGGATAAAGATTTGTTTGAAACTCTAAATTGTTCAAAATCAAAAAGTTGGGATGTGAATAAATCTGCATCTGTATTTAAAACCAGAAAAGAACGAGAATTATATAAATTTATATCAAAAGTGCGTCAAGATAGAGTCAAATATCTTCCAATAATAAATGATTATTTTAATAAAAACTATAAAGAACGATATATGGCTGATTCTATGCCGAAAGAGCATTATTTGGATTTTGTTAATAAAGATGCTATAAAAAATGTTATTGATGGTGGTGGGTTTGACGGTTTTACTTCGGTGCTATTTGCGGATGCTTTTAAAAATGTAGAAAATATTTATATGTTTGAACCTTGCTATAATTCATTCAAAACAGATTTAGTTGATGCTGTAATCAATGAGGATAAACGTATAAAAATTATTCCAAAAGGGCTTTGGAATGAGGATACAACTCTTAATTTTAGAGAGGAGACCCAAGCTACTTTAGGTTCCGCAATTGTTGATGCAAAACCCGGTGTGACAAGACCTCATAAGATAATTTCTATTGAGACAACTAGTATTGATAGTTTTGCAATAAGTGAGAATGTAAAAATCGATTATATAAAACTAGATGTAGAAAATGCGGAAATGACAGTGTTAAAAGGGGCAGAGAAAGTCTTATTAAACCAAAGACCGCAACTTGCTATTTCAATTTATCATTCTGATGAGCATTTTTATAATATTCCTCTGTATTTACAAAGTTTGTTAAAAGATTATGAATTTAGATTTGCACATTATTCTGGCAGGTATGTTGAATCCGTAATGTATGCAATTCCAAAAGAATTAGCGAGGAAAAATTGAATAGATTATTTTTTAAATATGCTTTGTTATGTCAAATTTATAATTTCAGAAAAAGTCAAAAATATAAAAGATTTCTTTGGTATTGTGATGAGATATTGGGGAAAAATAATAATAGAATTGTTTTTATAACTAAAAATGGTGATGTAAAAAGTAGAATACCATGGAAATATAGAGCTGTAAAAGTAAAGTTCTATGGTAAAAATAATTATTTTGAACTTCATGAACCTTATAATTTAAAGAATTTATCTTGTAAGTTTTTAGGTGACGGTAATCGGTTAATAATAAAAGAAAATGCAAATATTATAAAAAAATTGGAAATTTATATGTGCACGGAGGGATTATTAGATATAGGGCGAGATTTTTCTGTTCAAGATGCTCTGATATCACTTCAAAGGACTATAGGTTCAAAAGTTATAATAGGTAAAAATTGTCTTTTAAGTATGGGGATAATAATAAGAACAAGTGATGCACATACTATTTATGATGTTAATACAAAAAATGTGATAAATTATCCCAAAGACGTTATAATAGGTAATCATGTTTGGATTGCTCAAGATGTAAAAATATTGAAAGGGTGTAAAATCGCTGATAATTGTGTTATTGGTGCAAATGCTATAGTTACAAAACCTTTTAACAATGAAAATTGTATAATTGTAGGAACTCCAGCAAAAATTGTAAAAAAAGATATAAATTGGAACAAATGTAGTACGAATAAATGGGACTCTTATAAGGATTTTGTCTAAAATAGTTCTTTGTTTAGTATTTGTATTATTTTACTTGCAGCCATTGCTTTTGGCTCGCCAAAATTTTTAGTTATGATTTTTGCTCTCAATACTTTAAGCGTATCTTTTTTTTCTAATAGTACAGTCTTAATTAAAGGCTCTATTTCTCTATAATTTTCTACCCTATAAAATCCTTTTTTTAACTTGTTTCCGAATTTATCAAAAGGAGCTCTATCTTTTCTATCCAAAAATATGATAGGTTTTCCACTTGGAAAATATTCTGCTAAAAAAGATGAACAGTCTGTTATCAATATATCAGAGCTTTTAAAAATATCAAAATAATTTCCGCCGATATAGACATTTGCATTTTCTAAGCTTTGCCATTCTTTTATATAATTATCATATTCTTTTTCATTCATTAAACAGGATTTTATACACATATTTCTAAGAGCAGGATGCGGCTTAAGGATAAATGAGAATTGCGAGTATCTTTTTGCAAAATTAAGAAAGTACTCATAATTTTCTTGAAAGGTAGACATGCGAAGCCCTTCATTGTTAATAGAATGGTGAGGTGCCCAAATTATCCTATATTTTGCATTTTCCCCTTTCCATAATTTTTCTATTTTAGGATTTGTTTCTAAAAAATAGCTGTCTAATTTAGGAGTCCCTGTTGCTACTAAAATATCTTTTCCTTTCATATTTGCAGCTTTTTCATAGAATTTATTATGATATTTTGATTCTGAGAAGAATTTCCATAAAGAAGAATACACTCTTTTAACAGAATCACTTCCCCAAGAGTTTTCATTAAGTGTTGTAAATCCATATGGTATCATCATTGTAAGAGCATATTCTGAGACTTTATAAGGGTGGTTATTTCCCTGAATATACCAAGGTTGTTGGTAGAATACTAAATCCGGGTCAAATGTCTTTATATCTAGGCATTGACTGTTTTTGTAGTCATATCCGTCAACAGCTTTTATACCTAATTTTTCAAAGAAGCTTATATTTTCACCTTGATTGAATTCAATTCTGCTTTTGGTGATTATAGGATAAATTACTATTGGTAAAATTTCAAATCTGCTATCTTTTTTTAATTCTTCATATAAAGATTGATAGCCCCATTTTGAATTTTCTTCGCATATAAATAATACTCTAAGCTTTTCTTTTTGTTTTATTTTTTTTAGAACCCTTAAATAGTTAGTTTTTGTATTCAATTCTCTATTTGAACAACAGAATGCATATTTTGCTGTTTTAACAAGATTTTTTGATTCCATTAGGTAGTTATAAGCTAGTTCAAACTTAAGAAAAGAGTTTTCTAGGATATTAAAATCTTTTATATCAAAAGCTTCTATTTTGGTTTTTATATTCAAGTTCTCTCTAAGGTATTTTTTTATTGATTCAGGGTTAGGAGATGTTACTAGAATTAAATCGAATTTTATATTTTTTAAATCACTAGGTCGAATACAGCGATAGCCCTTATAGATATCTTGTTTGTTATCTTCATATCTGATATCAGAAATTCCTACTATATTAAGGATTTTTTTTAATCTATACGAATCAACTAAAGCATCAAAATAAATACCATTTGAATATAAAATGATTTTTTTGTCTTTATACTTTTTTTTGAGATATGTGATTTTTTTCTGGTTTTCTTTTTGAGAAAAAAATTCCTTCCAATAGTAATATTCGTTGTTGAACATCTAAAAAAGACCTCTTTTAAGTAGATATTATCATGTCTTTTTTTTTTCTGCAAATACTATTGGAGTTAGAAACGCTTATTTATTCGTTATTATTCCAAAGTTCAATAATTATTGCATATGTTTGTGTATCTTTATTTGAATGATTTTCTGTAGTTATAGTTACGATATTATCATTTAAATTTTTAATAGTACCACTTTTTATTAAATAACCATCATTAGAGTTTCAATTAGATTAATATCGACACCTATTTCTTCGCTTAATAAAGCTAAATTTTCATCTTTTGCAAGCCACTGAGTGAAATCTAAAGCTTCATGTTTCCACTCTTCCCTCAAATCAATCTTTTTTAATTTTCCCAATACTGCCATACTTAGCTCCTTTTATATTTATACTATCATAAAAATTTCAATGTTTTTATGTACTAGTATAATCGTTAAATGTATAGCCATATTGGTAGTAAATTAATAATATTTTATTCTATACCTAAAATTTCACGCTCGATTTGGCGGATGAAGTCAGGAGAAAGTTCTGTTTTTATTTGCGGTGTTTCGTTTTGAGTATTGTTTTCTTTTAATTCAGGAAGGAAGTTCAAAATATTCACAAGGGAATAATATTCTGCTTGGCTTATCTGGCTGTTAGTTTTATTACTATTTGCGATTTTCTCCATAAGCTTTTGGGCAAACTTTTGCAAATCCTCTTTGAACTGGGATTTATCATACATGGATTCTTTTCGCTTTTTATCCCAATCATATTGCTTTTTCCAGTAAAACAAAGTCCTTTTGGCAATCCCAAGCTCTAAAGAGATTTCATTAACGGTCGAGCCTTTTAAATACATTTGCTCTGCTTGTTTAAATAATTTCATTTTACTCATTAAAAGCCCTCAAAAATTAAGTTTTCTATTCCAAAATGGTTTTTGTCTTGTACTTTTTTAACCTGATAAACGCAACTTCTATCAATCACTCCAAGGTGTTGGAAATATTTTATCAGCTGGTTTAGAAGAGCCATTGTATTTTTAATTCTGCGGGGTTTCAGGCGTCTTAATTCGCAGACTTTAAAAAGTTCTTTTATCGATTCAATATCAATTTCGTGCAGGTAATAGCAGTTTATAAACGGTATAATATTAAAATTAAAAATCGCATTATAGTTCCTGTAGGTCTCGAATTTACAGTATTTTTCAACATAATTTTTCATAAAATATTCTTTTGCATCTTCTATACTAATTTTTAGGTGTTTATTCTTTAGCGGGCTGAATATTTCATAATTTTCACCCGTTTTCGTTTCCTCATTGTATTTATAAATTCCGTTTTCAAAAAGTATTTTATTGCTGTTCAAAAGCTGTTCAAGTTTTGTTTTGCAATCGCATTCTGCTATCAATTCAATATCATCAAGGGTAAATTCTTTTAATCTCTTAGCTAATTTTTCAATGTTCATATAATTTGCTCCATAACTTCTTTTGTAATTTCTTCTAAATTATTCTCTTTTGCAAAACTTTCAAGTTTGCTTATAAGCTGTACTATTTGTCTGAACCTATTGTATTTTTTGTGGATATATTCTATCGAATCAGGCGTAAACGGTATTTCAGATAGTTGGCTAAAAATCTGGCTCAAATCTTCTATTTCAAAGGTTTCAAACTTTACAATTTCGCTAAATCTGTCATACAGATGTTTGTATCTTTCAAGTTTTCTAAGAGCCAAGCCCATACCGACAAAGATTATCGGGCAATCTGTTTTATCATGGATATCTCTTAGAGTCTCGACACTTTTGTAATTGTTCATTAAGTAGTCGATTTCATCTACAAAAATAATTTTGGGCTTTTGGATAAGTTTGCTAATCACGACATTAAAGTTGTCCGAGGTCAAATACCGATGAAGTTCATACATTTCTCTAACAATTTCTTCAACAAGCCACCTGCTTGTCATAAGGTTTGAGGCTCGAATATAAATCCCGTCATATTTGCAGGCTAGCCAAAGTGCTGTTTGTGATTTTCCAAGCCCCGGCTCGCCATATATAAGTCCCATTTTAGGAATGTTTTTGGGTTTGCTTTTCAGGGCTTCAACTAAACCTATAAAATTCCTTACATTTCGAGTTCTGACAAATGTTTTATTCATACAACAGTTTGTACTCCTTTGTTTGTTTAAATTCTGCAATCCAAGTGTCGCTTGGGTTATGTTTTATCAAATATTCATACTTTTCTGAATTGTTTTTGAAAATTGGGAGGGACTTTTCTCCTTTGTTTATTTTTTGAACACTATTTGAACGAGGCTTGAACTTATTGTCACCCTGAACTCTTGTAGCAATAAAAGTCAAGTCATTTGCTCAAAACTTTTTATTAAGAACTTATTAAGAATAAACACCACAAAATTAACAAAGTTTCTGCTACAGTTTACGTCATATTTTTAAAGCTAGAAGTATACTTCAATAATAGAGTCGCTAGGAATGTCTACAAACATATTCTTATAAAATATATTATTTACTTTGTATTATAGCGAGGTAAAACAATTTAAAATAAAGCATCTATTAAATCTTAGGTTAAGATGTAAAAATATTGTTACAATCTTATAGTCTTTTATAAAAATAATTTATAATGAGCTTATAATCCATATTATACAAATTAAAAGACCTATAAATCTTAAAATCACATGAAGATAGTAAAGTATCTTCACAAAAAGTATATGAATATCAAAAACTAATGAAATAATGGAATTATAACAAAACCATAAAATATAAAAGTTAACATTAATATCACATAAATTATCCCTGCTATGGTGCCTATAGACAGAATAATATTAAGAGCTTTATTTCTAAATAATTTTTCTTTTTTTATTTTAAATTTAAAAATATTTTCGAATAGCGACAGTATAAAAATTAATAAAAAGCATGCAGGGAAAAATAGATAGTCGATAATCATATAGTTATATGTATAATTCCCCTTTGATAAGCAATAAATCCTAAAGATAACTATTAATAAACCTGTTAAGGCAAATAGTATGTAACTGTAGCTTTTATTTAAACTGTTTAATTTTTCAGTAATTTGCATAGATACATAATACAACAAAAGAAAGGAAATAATTATGACAAACTATAAATTACATAATGATTGTAAAATTTTATCTCAAAGAGTGTATCCGGAAAATAGACATGAGGCAACAAATGGTTGGTCGCATAAAGGTACATATAGTAATAATAGAACAGGTTTTTATTCTGAAATATATACTAAGGATAATAAAGCAATATTGGTAATTCGAGGAACTGAATTACATTCAGGTATCAATGAAACATCAAAGGATGTTTTAAGTGATTTACGAATGGGCTTGGGTTATTTACCTCATCAAATGCAAGATGCTGAAAAAGCATATATTGAAACGATAAGAGAATATGGTAAGGATAATGTTATACTTACTGGGCATTCGCTGGGAGGAAGTGAAGCACAAATACTAGGAACTAAGTATGGAGCAGAAACAGTTACTTTTGAAGCTTATGGTACTAAGAACTTTAATGGAGTAGAAGTTAATTATACAGATAATATTACAAATTATGGTAATGCGCAGGACGGTATTTTTATTAAAAATAT
Organism: Candidatus Gastranaerophilales bacterium; assembly: GCA_944323255.1. GTDB lineage: Bacteria > Cyanobacteriota > Vampirovibrionia > Gastranaerophilales > Gastranaerophilaceae > CAG-196. Next base: position 23,204 of record CALURU010000008.1, on the reverse strand, counting down.
AGATAATCAGATTGGAAAAACTATGGTTTTAAATTCCAACGCAAAAACTGGAGATATTTTTGAAAAGGGGTATAAGTATCATGGAATAGAACCTCATAATATTGAAAACCTAGAAGATTTATCTAAAGCAGTTGAATATAAAAAAGAAGCTTTTGAACAAAATAAAACACCATTATTTAAAACCGGAATTGAATATATAGATTATAGTGATGATGTTTTTGATACAAAAAATAGGATATTATATAAAGGAGAAGTAGCTTTAGAAAATATGGATGATAAATTATTAGATGTATATTTGGATCAATATTATGGTAATGGTACAATGCCGACTAAAGAGGAACTAGATAAAAGAGTCCATGTCGAGAATTAATTTATGTAGAAGAATATACTCGTTCAGATGGAACAAAAGTTAGTGGTTATTATAGAAGACCTTAATTGTTAGTCTATATCTAAATCAGTATTATTTGTAACTTTAAGAAAAAAGAGTTTAAGAGCTAAATATCAAAATCTTATTGATAATTTGGGGTATCTCGATTTGCAAGTCAAAATAAAATTGCACTTTCTTGCACTGGGTTTAACTTCAAACACCAAGCCGATTTTAGCCTAATGTGGTCTTAAAATTTTGCAAATGGAGTGCAAAAGAGTGCAAGAAATGAGTAGTTAAGTGCAAGAAAAGACCGGTACATCTCAATACTAAAAAACAGCCTCAATCGTGCTGTCTGTTTGATTTTTTATTAAATTTCCCCCGTCTCAATGTACCAGAAACCTATTAGTTCTCTGTTTCAATGTCCCAGAAACATATTACCTGCAAAAATTTTACAACCACTATAGGTTCACTAGAGATTATCATGCACTCAGTGGACTGGGACCATCAGCCTATACATATTCTGTTAAATGTAATTTATCTTATTTTATCCTTTCTAATACCTCCTTATTGACTATTACACACACATTAATCGCTCTTGTAGCAATAAAAGTCAAGTCATTTGCTCAAAACTTTTTATTAAGAACTTATTAAGAATAAGCACTTAGAAAATTGACAAAGTGTCTGCTATAGTTTACACTATAAATATGAATAAGCGAGTTGTAAAAATTGCCCAATTAGCAAATAACAAAGCTCCATTTATAGAATGGATGAATTCGCTTGATAAAAATACAAAAATAAGGATACAAAGCAGGTTAACAAGATTATTGGAAAATAATTTTGGAGACGATAAGAAAATAGACAATGAAATATCTGAATTAAGATTTAAGTTTGGGTCCGGATATCGGATTTATTATACTGAAATAGATAATATAATAGTTTTACTTATTAATGGTGGCGATAAATCAACACAAAGTAAAGATATCCTAAAAGCAAAAAGTATACTTCAAGAATGGAGAAACTTACAATGAAAGAATTAAAACATACAATAGATTTAGAAAATTATATAGTTAACGACTTAAAAACTGATGAAGATATTAAATTATATCTAAATACAAGTTTAAAAGATTATATTGAAGATGGTGATTTTAATTCTTTTTATCGTGCATTAGAAATTGCCATTAAATCAAGAAATTCAATTTCAGGTTTTGCAAAGAAAATTGGAATGTCCAGAACTCATTTATACAGTTTATTTAAAAATGAAAAGGAACCTAAATTTTCAACCATTGTAAAAATATTCCATGAATTAGGTTATGAATTAGAAATTGCGTAAATATCCCAATCTCATTGATAATTTAGGGTATCTCATATTGTAAGTAAAAATAAAATTGCACTTTTTTGCACTTTATTGCACTGAACTTAACTTCAAACACCAAGCCGATTTTAGCCTAATGTGGTCTTAAAATTTTGCAAATGGAGTGCAAAAGAGTGCAAGAAAAGAGTACTTAAGTGCAAGAAAAGACCGGTACATCTCAATACTAAAAAACAGCCTCAATCGTGCTGTCTGTTTGTTTTTTTATTAAATTTTCTCTGTCTCAATGTCCCAGAAACCTATTACTATTAACAATAAAAAAAGAGCAGTAATTTTTATTATGTGTTTAAGCAATGATATGAACTTAAAATAAAAAGGATGATAACTTATGCTATCATCCTTTTTATATGGGCCGCAGTGGACTCGAACCACCGACCTCACCCTTATCAGGGGTGCGCTCTAACCACCTGAGCTAGCAGCCCGTAATCTAATTTTCATACCGGCTAGTTATGGATTAATAAAGCCTTTTCTTCATTTACCCCCGGCAATATTTAATCTAGCATAGACATTTTTTTAAATCAAGTCTTTTTTTATTTGAGAATTTGCTTTTTTTAGAGTAAACTTTTCTTGGAGACTAAATTAATGACTATTTTATACATTTATATTACTTTATTTACCATCTATTTTATTACACTGGCTCTCGTCAGCATAAAACCTTTGAGAAAAGTAAGAGATAAATATACTTCTAAAGACTCAAATATTTGCGTTGTTGTTTATGCTACAGGCGAAGCCAATACTCTTGATAACCTGCTGCAGCAGCTTAAACATCAGGATTATCCAAGACAAAGATACACAATTTATGCAATTTTAGACAAATGTAAAAAATCCTCAGACGTTACACTCCAGAGCGATCTTGATGTAAATTTTATTACTATTGATAACCTTGAGCCAATAGGGAAAAGTCAGGCTTATTCGATACTCGCAGAAAAACTTGCAGAGACTCCTAATCTTGATGCATATGTTTTTCTTGATTCCAAAAACTACGTGGATTCCGACTTTCTAACAAACGTAAACTATTATTTATCCAAATATGACGTTTTCATGCCAATGGTAAATTATATTCCGGAAGGAAAAGTGTTTACCCCGCTGGAAAATGTCAAAGCTACGTTTTCAAGATACTGTTCTAAATTTATATTTACAGCAAGAACCAGATTAAAACTTGCAAACCTAATTAATACAGACTCCTTTATAATCAGAAAAAGCTTACTGGACAAAATTGAATCCTTTGAATTTCAGGATAAAGTCGCTGAAATAAAGTATACAATTAAACTAGCAAATGAAGGTGTATATGTTGCTTTTATTGACGATTTAAAGGTCTACACCTCCATTGCCAACTATGATTCCAGAATTCCATCACTATCAAAAAGAATTAATATTTTCTGGAACAATGTAACTCACTGCCCGAATTTTTTAGCATTAGAATACGTTTGCTCACTTATACAACCTAACTGGCTCGTATGTATTCTGGCTTACACTATTTTAATTCACCACGCATACACTTTTCCGTTCTGGACAAGCTATACGACAATTTTAATTACATTTATTGTTCTGACTCTTGCTTTTTGCCTAAGCATCATGAGTACAAAACTCTATGCAAAAGAACATTTTTACCTGTTTGCATATCCAATTTACTCTATCGGACATATTATCAAAAACCTGCCGCCAATTAGAGGTACACGAAATATCATAAAGAAAGCTAGGCGCAAACATAACATTGAAAAAATGATTACAAATATTATTGTGACAGACGGGAAAAAAGATTTTCCTTGTCAGCTTGAATTAATATCAGACGACGGATTGGCTAAAGTCAGGTTTATTAACAAAAGAAAGACATATCTTACTAAAAATAATCATTTGAGAATGGTTGATGCAATACGGGAATTGTCAGATAAATTAAACGATTACGGGTTAGCACTGAAAATTTGCCAAAATTGCAAATATTTTCAGCCGCTTGTTGACGGTTCAACAAATATGATTAAAGGCTGTTGTAACTGCAAGTTTCAAGGAAGAGTTGAAGGCGATATAATTCCGACGCTGGTTTGGAATACATGCCCAAGATTTGAAGAACACAATGTTGTTAAGTTATTTTAACCCGTTATTCAATATACACGCTGTCTAAAAATTTAATTCTAAAATCACTTCCGGCTGGAATTGAGACATGCCCGCCTTTAGAGAAAAATGCGCAGATAGGAGATACAATTGTATTTACGCCATAACAAACCGTTCCGTATACAAACGGGAACGGGGATAATATAAGTGTTGCGGCATCATCTCCCAAGTCTGTTGTAAGATTCCACATTTTACTAAACATGTTTCTTCCCCAGCTGCCTTTTTTCCAGGTAGTTTTAAGATATGTTCTATCACCCTTTATATTATTTAAAAAGATTTTTTTATCGTCTGCACGTGTAATATAAGCATTTATAGGTATCGTTTGTCCTTTATAAGTCATGCTCCTAATTCTTATGACCACAAGTCCGCCATTACAAGTTATCTGCGGTCGGTGAACTTCAAGAATCTCACCTGTAAAAGTCGTACCGGCAGGTATTGTATATTTTCTTTTCACAATTGGAGCTTTTGTCCGAAATTTTACAGTATTGCCTTTTGCAAGCCAATCATTAATCTTAGTTGCATTTACAACGTCAAACGAAGTTCCTTTCCAGATTTTGACAGTGTTTGCAATAATAGAAGCCTTTGGTAGCTGTGTCACTGTTAAGACTTCATTATCAATAACTTTATTAACACTATCATTTTGTTTATCATACTTTGAAATTTCCGGCAGAGAAGGTAAAGACTCTTCTTCAGAATTTCCTGTATGAGTATCCTCTACAAGTTTTGAAGAATTATAATTTTTGCGGATTTCATCATCAACAGTCATGTCCAGATCAAATGCCCAAACAAAATTTGTTGACATAATAAAAATTAAACAAGCTATTATTGCATTTTTATTCATACCAAACCCGATAAAAAATCTTCTTCCAAAACAATTGTAACAAAATTGTAAACAACTAGCAAAAAAAATTTTTCTTTGGTTTAAGATAAATGTGTAGACAGTTAATTTAGATTGGAAACTATGATGAAGATTCATACAACGCAAAATCTAAACTCGTTGGGGAGAATGCAATCAACCAACAATGTACCTATCCCATCCAATGAGCTTAGATTAAATTATTCGGAACGCATGCGAAAGCAGCACCTTTATGACCAACAAGATACGTATGAGGGAAATGTGTCTTTTAAGGGCAAAAAAGAATTTATTAAAGCTGGAAAAGAAACAGCAAAAAGAATTATAAACACCGCAGGTAAAGAGAAGAAATGGTATGATAAATTTCTCACCGGCGGTGTTTTTGATAAGATACTTGATTTAATGAGTCATGAAGTTTTTGTTCAAGCTGCAATTTCTGCAATTATTTGCGGCTTGCTTAGACCTCTTGCGATTATGGCTCTTCCGGCTAAGGATAAAGACAACAATAAATATGCATCCGCTCACTCAATATCATCAGGTCTTGTCGGACTTGCAAGTTCATTATTGATAGCAGTGCCTTTCTCTAAAGGTGTAAAATATGCACAACAACATTTACTTCATAAATTAAAAGAAAATCATATCAAGAAAATGTTCCCACATGTTGACTTAAATTCTATAAAGGATGCTAATGGCATAAGAAAACCTATGAATGAGTGGTTGGATATTTTTGGCAACAAATTTTCAAAGGAAACTAAAGACGTTATGATGGTCGCAAAACCTAGACCAATTGAAACAATATCAGAAAACACTTTAAAAACAGACTTCGGTTTAGATATTGATAGAGCTGCAATGCTTGGAAAACCAGTAAGTGAATGGACAACTAAAAACGGTGAAAAACTTAAATTTAAACCACAAGATATGTTTATAGAAATCAAAGAAGAAGGCATGGGAAAAAATTACTTCTCACTAGGACTCGCCGATAAGAAATTCCTTGGAGAAACATTTGACAAGTTAGACATAGCAACAATTGAAAAAGATGGTAAAAGAATTAATCCGCTTGAATGGAAAAACAAAGACGGCTCAACATTTATGCCAGATTTAATGGACAACGTATATATTTCCTCATATAGGGAAACTCACGATGCAATTCCATTATACTCCGGCATAAAAAGAACTGAAACTACAGGCAAAAAAGAAACAAAATACTGTGCATACCAGAAAAATATTAAGGATTATGATGCAGCAAAAGTTCCTGATAAACTTGGTACAGAAATAACACAGAATATGTTGGATGCAGATGCAAGCAACACAATATTATATAAATTACTAATATGGCTTCCTGATATAGTAACAAGACCTGCTGTTGCAACTGCAACAATTGCTCTAATTCCTGCTATTCTTAAAAATGTATTCCACCTGGAAAAGAAAAAGAAACCGGAGCAAATACAAAATATTCAAAATAACATTCAATTAAATCCAAAACAAGAAAATACTTCAGCCGGAAAGGCGGTGGCATAATGAGAATTCAAAATATTAATAGTCAACAATATAAAACACAAAAGTATAATCAAACAAATAAACAAAATAATACGGAAACGCTTAATACCCCAAATTTTTGCGGTAAGTTTTGGGACAAGATAGGCAAGGTATACGGTGAAAAATATGCAAACAAAATGTTGGATCAAGAATGGATGCATACACTCTCAGGCAATTTGGCAGGAGCTTCAAAGTTAATGACCCAGCATATGGCAACATTAGGATCTTTACTAACAAGCAGTGTATATTTTTACCAAACAATAACTAATAAAAAATTAGATAATGACAAAAGAACAACACTCGGAATTAACCAGATAGGCTGTTTTGCAATTCCTACGGTATGTGCTTACGCAGTAGATTATAAACTTAAAGATTTTAATAAAAATATGGAATACAGATATTCCGGACTAAAACGCCAACAAATGGCCTTAGGAAAAATTTCTCCTGAAAAATGCGAACAATTAACAAAATCTTTAGGAACTAAGTTAAAGCTCTTCGGCGCATTAATGGGATTACTCACATTTACAACCATTTACAGATTTGCAACACCGGTAGCAATAACTCCACTGGCAAACTGGGCAGGAGACAAGTATCTTGCTTGGAAAAAAACAAAAAAACAAAATGCTAATAACAAGGAATTCAATCAAGATAATATTTCTGGAGCTAAAGAAATTGCTTTAGAGCCTAATGTTAAAAAAGCAAAAGAAATCGAGTTGAATCCTACAAAGGAATATAAGCAGTCAGCTTAATAAAACAAATGCAAACCTAATGTGTACATACAGGCTGTTTTGAAAATTTATTTTCAGAGCAGCTTTTTTATATTAGAATAAAAATATGAATTTATTTTATATAGAAGAGGTTGATTCTACTAATAAATATGCTAAAGAGCATATTCAGGATTTATCCGACAAAACAGTAGTTTACACTTTTAATCAAACCTCCGGAAGAGGAAGACTCGACAGAAAATGGGCTTATCTAGGTGAAGATAATATTTACGCTTCTATTGTTTTGAAACCTTCAGAAGATATGAGAGAAGTTTATTCAAACTTAACCCAGTATTTATGCGTAGTTTTAGCACAAACTTTTGAAGAATACGGAGTTATTCCCAAAATAAAGTGGCCTAACGATATTCAAATCAATTCTAAAAAAATATCAGGAATATTAGCGGAAGGTGTTATTGAACAGGGTAAATTAAAAGGACTTGTTATCGGATTTGGAATAAATTTGAATACAAAAAAAGAATTACTGGATAAAATTGACCAGCCTGCAACATCATTGAATATTGAAACCGGAAAAATTATTGATAAAGAAATATTTTTAAAAAAACTTTTAGCAAGATTTTTTTTGATGTATGATAAATTTATTGAAACAGGTTTTTTATTAATAAAAGAAGAGTATTTAAAAAGAGCCGGTTTTCTCAATAAAAATATTTCTGTAAAAGTCTTTGACAAAACAATTTCGGGGTTAGCAAAAGATATAACAGATAATGGTGCTTTAAGGTTAATTGATAAGGATAATCAAGAACACATACTTTTTATAGGAGACATATTATGAATGAAACATTAATTCAAAGTTTAACTGTAATGTTCATTGGTATGGGCACAGTGCTGGCATTTTTATGCACAACTATATTCTCAATGATAATTATGGCTAAAATTGTAAAGAAATTAAATGAAATTTTTCCGGAAGCTGTACCTCAAACAGCTGCTGCAAGCAATGTTACTCCATCAGCAAATGAAGATGAAAACATTGCAGTTGCACTACTTTCTGCATTAATAAAAAAATAATATTTTTTATAAATTGTCAAAATAAAGAGAGGTAAAACAAATGACAAAACTTATTAAGGTTATGGACACATCTTTCAGAGATGGTTTCCAATCAGTTTACGGGGCGAGAGTTTTCGTTGACGATTTTCTTCCGGCGCTTAAATCAGCAGTAGCTGCCGGTATCAAACATTTTGAAGTTGCAGGCGGTGCAAGATTCCAGTCACCGATTTTCTACTGCAATGAAAATGCTTTTGAAACTATGGACAAAATCAGAGCTGCAGTAGGTCCGGATATTAATCTGCAATCCCTTGCAAGAGGTGTTAATGTTGTAGGACTTGATTCCCAACCGAGAGATATGATTAATTTACACGCAAAATTATTCAAAAAACACGGCGTTACAACAATCAGAAACTTTGACGCTTTGAATGATGTTAACAACTTGATTTACTCAGGTCAATGCATTAAAGACAACGGTTTAAAACACGAAGTTACAATCACAATGATGGAACTTCCTATCGGATGCACCGGTGCACATGATGTTGCTTTCTATGAAAGAGTATTAAGAAACATTCTTGATGCTGGAATTCCGTTTGACAGCATAGCATTCAAAGATGCATCAGGAACTTCTGCGCCTAGAAAAGTTTATGAAACAATTAAAAGAACACGTGAAATTTTGGGTTCAGAAGCTCATATCAGATTCCACTCACACGAAACAGCAGGTACAGGCTTAGCTGCATACTTAGCAGCTCTTGACGGCGGTGCTGACGGTATTGACCTTTCTATGAAACCTGTTTCAGGCGGAACTGCTCAGCCGGATATTGTTTCTATGTGGCATGCTCTTAAAGGTTCCGAATATGATCTCGGTATTGATATTAACAAGATTCTTGAAACAGAAGAAATCTTCAAAGAATGTATGAAAGATTACTTCTTACCGCCTGAAGCACTGGCAGTTAACCCGATGATTATTTCTTCACCGTTACCTGGCGGAGCTTTGACAGCTAATACTCAAATGATGAGAGACAATGGCGTTATGGACAAATTCCCTGAAGTTGTTGCCGCTATGAAAGAAGTTGTTGAAAAAGGCGGTTTTGCAACATCAGTTACACCTGTTTCTCAATTCTATTTCCAACAGGCTTTCAACAACGTTATGTTCGGAAAATGGAAGAAAATGGCAGAAGGTTACGGCAAGATGGTTCTCGGTTATTTCGGAAAAACTCCTTGCGAACCGGATCCGGAAGTTATTAAAATTGCTGAAGAACAGCTTGGCTTGCAGCCTACAACCGAATTAGTAGTTGACTTGAATGATAAAGACCCTAACAAAGGTATTGCAGCTGCTACAAAAATGCTTCAGGATGCAGGACTTGATGTTAATGATGAAAATATCTTCATTGCAGGTGCTTGCAAAGAAAAAGGTATCATGTTCCTGCAAGGCAAAGGTCAAATCGGCGTTCGCAAAAACTGCCCTGCACAAACCTGTGCTCCTGTTTCAGCTAACGGCAGCGAATACACTGTTAAAGTTAACGGAAAGTCATACGCTATCAAGCTTGAAGGCGGAAAAGCATCTGTTAACGGCAAAACTTATGACGTTTCAGTTAAAGAAGGTATTGAACATACTTCTGCTTCTGCAGGAAGCGGTTCTGGTGAAGAAGTTAAAGCCGGTGTTCCTGGTAACGTTCTGAGAATTGAAGCTCATCCTGGTGATTCTGTTGCTGTTGGGGATGTAATTATGGTTCTTGAAGCTATGAAGATGGAAATTGAAATCAAGGCGCCAAAAGCAGGTACTGTACAATCTATCCTTGTAAATCAAGGTGATAAGGTTGTGACCGGACAGGCTCTGGCAATTGTAGGTTAAGGAGGTAAAAATGAATATAGGAGAAGGTTTAGTAACTCTTTGGAATTCAACGGGTATAATGAACTTCGTTAAACCTGCCGATCCTGCAATTACAAACGGATTTGAACAATTTCTACATATGCACGGATACTGGATAATGATTCTTATCTGCTTATTCCTGTTATGGTTAGGTATTAAAAAGCAGTTTGAACCGTTACTTTTAGTTCCGATTGCATTCGGCGGTTTATTATCAAACATTCCGGTCTGCGATATGGCTGGTCCAACCGGATTTTTAGGTGTTATTTATGAAGCAGGTATTCATAAAGGTTTATTCCCGTTAATAATCTTTATGGGCGTTGGTGCTATGACAGACTTTGGTCCGCTTATTGCGAACCCTAAAACCGCATTACTCGGAGGCGCAGCACAATTCGGTATTTTCGGCGCATTATTGATGGCATTATGTTTCTTTGGTTTCACAATGCCGCAATCAGCTGCAATCGGTATCATAGGCGGTGCTGACGGTCCGACTTCAATCTTCGTTACAACGAGATTAGCTCCTGAACTCTTAGGTGCAATTGCTGTTGCTGCATACTCTTATATGGCACTGGTTCCTGTAATTCAGCCGCCTATCATGAAACTTTTAACTACCGAAGAAGAAAGAAAAATTCAGATGACACAGTTGAGAGAAGTTTCAAAAAGAGAAAAGATTGTATTCCCGCTTCTCGTATTATTACTTTGCGTAATTCTGCTGCCGGATGCCTGCCCGCTTATCGGAGCTTTAACTTTCGGTAACTTATGTAAAGAATGCGGCGTTGTTGAAAGATTGTCAGATACAATGCAAAATGCTTTAATCAACATTGTAACAATTTTCCTCGGTTTATCAGTAGGTTCAAAACTTTCTGCAAACCAGTTCCTGACAATCCAGACATTGTTCATCTTAATCTTAGGTATTGTTGCATTCTCACTTGCAACTGCAGGCGGTGTAATTATGGCTAAGATAATGAACCTGTTCAGCAAGGAAAAAATCAATCCGCTCATCGGGTCAGCAGGCGTTTCTGCAGTACCTATGGCAGCACGTGTATCTAACAAAGTCGGTCAGGAAGCTAATCCTCAAAACTTCTTGTTAATGCACGCTATGGGACCTAACGTATCCGGTGTTATCGGTTCTGCAGTAGCTGCAGGTGTATTGCTGGCACTCTGCCACTAAACTGTTTTATGGATTTTAGAAGGCGTTTTCAAAATTTTGAAAACGTCTTCTTTTTATTTCAAACTTTCAAATGTTTATTTTAAAAGCTTTTTCAAATTTTCAGGGAAATTGCTGTTTTCAAACATTTCAAACTGAAAATACCCGATTTTTCTAAGTTTTCTAATGAATCCCATATCTTTTTTATCCTGCATTGAAACAACCGCAAAAGAATCTAGCCCTTTGCCGCCAATTTTTCCGCCATAAGAACCTACAAGAGACTTTAGCTGTAATTTTTTTGTATTATTAATTCCCCATTGTGATACAGGAATTTTATAACTGGAACCGAATGATATTTCTGACATAATTTCTCCTTTATTTATATTAAACCCCCTAAAATAAAATTTTGCTATTTATGATAGAATTATTATATGGTTGAATTTAAAATTGTTGATAAAGAGCATATCAAAGAGCTTGCAGAGCTGGCGTCAGGAATCTGGCATGAATACTGGCCGTGTCTTTTGGCAGCCGAACAAATAGATTACATGGTGGAAAAATTCCAATCAGAAAATGCAATAATTGAGCAGATAAAAAATGAAAATTACGCATACTTTTTTATCTTAAAAGACGGCATAAAATGCGGATATTTTGGAATTTCAAGAAAAGAAGATTATTTATTCTTATCAAAACTCTATTTAAAAAAAGAGTACAGACACCAGGGTATTGGAAGGCTTGCATTTGAAAAAGTCATAGAAATTGCAAAAGACTTTGGCTATTCATCAATTAAACTTACTGTTAATAAGAATAACAAAAAGACTATTGACGCTTATTTGAAATACCGTCTTGCAATAATTGACAAAGATGTTACGGATATAGGTAAAGGCTTCGTTATGGACGATTATATAATGGAATATACTATACAATAGTAATTATATCGCCTGCGCAGACTTCTTGAATGAAATTCTTTTGTGACAGAACAATTTTTGACCTTAAATCACAACAGTGGCAGGGTGCTAAGTATTCTATATTTTCAGAGCGGAAATATTCCCCGAGTTCTCTTAAAATATCATCAGAAACATTAAGCAAATGTAAACCTCCGAGGACTCCGTATATCTGATTAATTCCTGTTACTTTTTTAGCATAATTTATAATATTTATAATCCCCGAATGCGAACAACCTGTTATAATAAACAGCTTATCCTGCATAACATACACTAAAGCAGAATCATCAATATCATCAGATTTATTATTTTCTATTTCACCTAAAAATATAAGCTCCGGTGTTAAATTATAAATTCCGTTAGTCAAATTAAGGTTAAATTTGTTTTCTAAATACTCATTTAAAACCGGACAGCCATACGCAATACCGAAGGAATCGACTTTTTCATCAAAAATAGCCGGGTGAGCTGTAAGTTTCACCGCTTTATTAGGTTTTATATACCTTAAACCTCCCGTATGGTCGTCATGTCCGTGAGATAAGACAATATCCGTTATGTCTGTTAAATCAATTCCGAGAGTTCTTGCATTTTTTAAAAATACATCACTATATCCAGTATCAAAAAGAATTTTTCGCCCTTCAAGTTCTATCAATAAAGATAGAGCCGGTTCTGCCAGCAAATAGTTATCAATTCTTGTATTATTCTCAACAAGTACGGTAATTTTCATACGACAATTATATCACGAGAATATTCACACAAAAAAAGCCCCCGAATATCGGGGGCTTTTTTATTCTACTTAGACGGACTTACATTAATAAAAGGGACTGAATTTCCAAGCATATACTGAGGCATTTTACCATCCCATTTCTGCACTGCCTCATACTGTACAAGAGATTTATTCTGACTCAAAGCTCTTGCTCTGATTGCCATAGATTTAGCCTCTGCCTCAGCAGCAATAACCTTTTGTTTTGCCTCTTCTTCCACCTGAACGGTTTTATTTTTAGCTTTCAATGCTTCCTGCTCAGCCGTTACCTTACTTTCGATGGCTCTTTCAAATACCTCTGAATAATTAATTTCTGTCATCTGAAAATCCGTAACATTAATATAATTATCCGTAAGCTGCTGCTGTAACCTAAACAAAATATCACCGGTAGCTTTTTCTCTGTTTGCTATTAAATCTTGAGCATTCCATTTTCCGATAATATCTTTTATCGTCCCCTCAACAACAGGCATCAGAATAGTTGAAGGATAGTCCATACCTACTTCCTGAAACAGTTTATTAACCTTATCCGGTTGAACATTGTAATTTATGACGTAAGTAATTTTAGCTTGTTGAATATCTTTTGTGTAAACGGCTGTGGTATATGTATTTTTCTGAGTCTTAACATCCATTGTTTTGAATTTTTGTATAAAAGGAAAGATAAGATGCAAACCTTCACCATAGCTTTCCGGCTGAACTTCGCCCAGTTTTATTTTAATTCCTCTTTCACCTGGTCCAACCATAACAAACGGATTACACAAGATCAAAAACAACACCAGCAGGCAAAGAACCAGCACAGGCATTCCAAAGAATTTTTTGTCCATCATTTTCCTTTCTTCTTACAAATTTCACTATTAAGACTTTAAAGCCAGAAGAGCCAGAGCAACATATAAAGCAGCAACTAAAAATACAAAAACTCCAAATCCAATCAAAATTTGTTTTCCGTATTTCTGATATAAATTCTGTCCGGTCAAATAACACAAGGTCAATATACACATATTGACAAGAATTATGAAAGATACGAACAAAAATAATACTCTTATGACCATTAAAACCCTCACTATAATTTTATTATAGAGTATCATTAGAGTTTTAATATCATATATTAGGTTGATTTAATTTTTCGTTTATAAAATTCAAAATATCGTCGCAACAATGCTTCCAAGTAAAAGTCCTTGCTCGTATCATTCCTCTTTCTGAACAAAGTTCACGGAAGAAATTGTCATAATATAATTTTTCGTATGCCTGAATCATCTCATCATTATTTTCCGGGTTAATTTTTATACCGGCTTCACCTATAACTTCGGGAAGCGATGAGACATTCGATGTAATCACAGGACAACCGCATTTCATAGCCTCAAGAACAGGCAGCCCAAAGCCTTCATAGAGCGAAGGGTATACAAACATTAGAGCATTAGAATACAACACTGGCAAGTCCTCATCTTTTACATACCCCGTAAGTATGATCTTAGACTTGTCATACTGTTTAATCGTCCTGTCAAGCTCAGTCTCAAAGGTTTTCCAGTTGCTTCCGCCAAGAACAAGGACAAGATCGTTTATTTTATTAATTTCTATAAATTTTATGAAATTTCTAATAGCAAAAATTACATTCTTGCGCTTACCCAGTGTACAAAGAGAAAATACATACTTCTTATCTTCTGGAATGTTATACCCTATCTTGCCCTCAACTTTTTTGAAATTTTCATTTACCCCTAGAAGCGTCGTTTTAATATTTTGAGGCTTTATAAAAGAAAAATAGTTTAAGACATCATTGCGTGTACATTCAGAATTAGCAAAATAAAATTCATTTTCACTAATTGTGTTATAAACCTTATAGTGCCAATCTTTTGTATTCTTAGGCATACCTTTTTCCAAGATAGGAATTATATCATGGAGCATTCTGAATTTTGGGATTTCAGCTTTTTGAATATCGACTGACGGAGGAGTAAAAGGTGATAGGTAAATATCAAATTCTTCAATCTTTTTAATTCCTTTTAAACTTATTATATAAAAATACTTATCATAAAACCTCGAAAGTATTGTAAAAGCCGTCTTTGCAGTATAAGGCAGTTTCCTTGTATGATAAAGTATTCTGCCGATAAACTTATTCAACAAAGAATGTGAATCCAGAATTTTAAAATCTTCAAATTCTTTTATATTCTTCATAAAATAATATCGCCTAAAATCACAATACAGAGTTATTTCATGCCCTCGTTTTTTTAATTCGTTTAAAAGGTTTAGTGCAACATAAAACACACCGGCTCTATGTCCGTTCGTATCATAAAAATATGAAAGCTCAGTACAATCATAGAGTATTTTCAAGCCTTCTTTACTCCCGTAATCTTTTTCAACCTGTTTATAAGTTTTATAAACATTAAATGGACTGCATAAATCTTGTTGAGTGGAAAAACCTTGAATTGCTTTGCCATTCTTTGAAGCTGGAACTTTTCTGCGCCTGAAATTGAAAGATATTCAGCAAGCGGGTGTTTTGAATAATAATAAGCTCTGTTTTTTTCCATATTTTGGGAATGTTTTACAGATGTAACCGAGCCAAAATGATAAAAACACGCTTCATTTGTAACAAAAACACCGTACCCTGCCTCAATTGCCCTGTATTTCAAGTCATTATCTTCAAAGAACGCAGGGAAAAAGTTCTCATCAAAAACACCGATTTTATCAAGAACGTCACGGTTTGTTATAACACACGAAAATACGCATTCATCAAAACTTTTTTCGTAAGGTTTGTCGTAATGAAAATTTTGAAAGTATTTTATATACTTCTCTGGATTAGTGTTATCATAATGCGGATTAATGTGTCTCGGAGAAACAAAACCGGCTTTTTCATTTGCAAAAACCTTTTCACAAGCCTCAAACCAGTTCGGATAAAGCAATATATCATTATTTAGAAAAGCTATATATTCACCCTCTGCTATTTCTATCCCCTGATTATTACCTTTTGAAAACCCCAGATTCTCACTGTTTTGAATTAATTTTACGTCGGGCATTGATTTAATATACTCAACTGTACCGTCAGAAGAACCGTTATCCACAATAATCAATTCAAAATCTTTGGTATACTTTTTTAAGCTCTCTATAAAGTTTTTTGTATAATCCAGTTTGTTTAAAGTTAAAGTTATAATACTCAATTTCATACATAAATCTTACATTAAATATAAATTTCATGCTATATTATACCTATGAATCCTATAGTAAGCGTTATTATACCTGTTTATAATGTCGAAAAATATTTGAGAGAGTGTCTTGATTCTGTCATAAACCAGACTTATAAAAATCTGGAAATTATATGTATTAATGACTGCACTACTGACTCATCGGATAAAATTCTGGAAGAATATGCCCAAAAAGATTCCAGAATTATTGTCAAAAAAAATCCCGAAAATCTCGGACTCGGATTATCAAGAAATGAAGGAATAAAAATTGCCGGGGGAAAATATATTCACTGCCTTGATTCTGACGATTGGTTAGAATTAAATGCCTATGAAACACTCCTAAAATACTTTGAGGATGGTGTTGAGGCTGTAAGGTTTACATACTTATCCCACAATGAGGAAACCGGTAAAATTGAACATATTGACTATCCGGAAAAAGACCTTTTGTACAAAAAAGTAAATATTTACGACAATCCGAAATGCTTCAAACTCTGGAGTCCAAGCGCCTGGATAAAAATTTACAGGCGGGATTTTATTATGGAAAATCAATTATTTTACAATGATTACAGATGTCTTGAAGACATCGAATACGCTATGCGTGCAGCTATAAAAGCGAAAAATATTATTTTTATAGAAGAACCTCTCCTGCATTATAGAGCTGCAAGAACAGGCTCACTTCTTACAAAACGCACTTCTTTTGTCAGAAATATTCTGCAAGATACAATCTGGGCTAATAATGCTGTTAAGGATTTACCTTCTGACACCAAAACTGCAATATTAAACTATATATATGAAATGCTTGTCATGAATGCCATTGATGCGTATTATTGCGGAAAAATGTCTTTTAGAGAAATCAAAGAAATGTTCAGGCAAAATATTGATATGGAAATATTTAAAGAAAATAATATTTTTAACGCTCAATTAGCAGTAAAGCTTTGCAGAAAAGTTTTAAGATACAATCAGGTTAAATTCTTTTTCTCCTACAATGCAAGACAATTCATAAAAGAGCATTTTCCGGAATTTACAAAGAGATATTTTGAAATTAAAAAGAGGTTAATTAAGTGTTAATAAGCGTTATTTTACCTGTTTATAATGTATCCGAATATCTTTCAAAATGTCTTGATTCTATTATCAGCCAGAGTTATGACAATCTGGAAATAATTTGTGTTAATGACGCAAGCAGCGATAATTCTCTGGAAATTTTAGAAGAATATAAACAAAAAGATAAGAGAATACGGATAATAAAAAACGAAATTAATGTCGGTGCGGGAGAGTCAAGGAATATAGGGCTAAAAGCGGCAAACGGAGAGTATGTGCACTTTGTAGACCCTGATGACTGGCTTGAAGCTGACTTATATTCAGGGCTGTGCAAAAAGCTGCAGGAGTTTTCTCAGCCGGACATTTTTTACTTTAAATACAAGACTTTTGATAATATTTCAAAAGAATTCAATACCGTTGAATTTAAAAATGAAACAATAATTAACCGGATATTGAATCCCGTTAAAAATCCCGAAGTATTTGACAACTGGGACAGATATGCCTGGATTAAGCTGCATAAAAGACAATTTCTTCTTAATAACAATATTTTTTACACACACGACAAAGCTTTAGAAGAAATGATTCCTGCGGCAATTGCGTATATCAATTGCAAAACGCTTGTTTACACAGATATTATCGGAATAAATTACAGAATTAACAGAAAAGGTTCTCTTGTATCGGAAGGGTATAAGAGTTTTAAAGGTATAGTAAAAGCTTTTGAACATAATAAAAAACTCTACAAAAATTTGCCTGATAATATAAAATACAGACTTCTCGGATTTGACTACTATCAAATCAGGCACAATGTCGAGAAAGCTTACATCGAAAACGAAATATCAACATTTGAACTCATAAAAACTGTACTTCGTCTAAATACTCCCGATTCTAAAAAATATATCTATACTGAACTTGACCCGAACGAATATGAACTTTTAATAAACCTGCGAAAAGTTCTTATGCGCAAACATTGCCCTAATCTGTGGAAAAACATAATTAATATTAAAAAGAAATTATTTAAATCTGTATAAAATATCGGCCCCGCACTCTTTATAACGGTTTTTATCCGTGAAATCCAGCGTTAAACCGTCTGCCTGTGAGGATTTTATTAACAAGTAGCTCTTATCAGGCGCTATTTTATATAATGCCTCTAAATCAAGCTCCTGACGTTTATCTGTGTAAATTGTCCGGAAATTTTCAAAAGATAGAAGGGGAGAACCGCTAAAGTCTTTTAGCGGTTCCTTACCCAGGTAAGGAACCAGAACGTTGTGATCGTAAAGTGTTGTATAAATAGTCGCACCTTTTTCAACAGCGCTCATTATACACTGTGCATTTTCTCTGTAATAAGTTTTGAAATGCCATACATTATCAACCGTTTTAAAACAATAAAGCAATGACAACGTGCAGAAAACCGCAATAAAAAATTCGCTGTACTTGTTATCTTGATTTATCCAGCAGGCAAGTATCAAATACACATAAAAGAAATAAAAATGATAATCAAACCCGCAATATGCAAACGCAAAAACAGCAAGCAGAGAAGCAGACGAGAGAAGCCAGAATCCCAGAGCTTTTCCCCTAAAAAACAGCAAAGAAGCAATAAACATTAAAGGATAAACAACTTTAGCCCAGCTTGCGCACCAGCTGTATTTAAAATTTCCGAACAAAAAATCAATAACTCTCGGCAGAAATAAATATTCATCTGAATAAGCGGGTATTATAGGATTATGCCACTGAATATAAAGACTAAGCGGTGCTAAGAAAAGTATTAAAACAGGCAAGAATTTCTTCTTAATAATTAATTCAATTCCGAAAAACAAACCGAGAACAAGTGCCGGTATTGCCGCCATAAGACTTGTATTTGCGGCAAAAAAGATTAAAACTCCGAACCATACAGGATGCTCAAAGCGCCTTTTGTATAAAACTGCTATTGCAAAAAGGAGCAAAAGCCCGATTCCGTAGCATCTTGCAACAACAGGATAAATTAATAAAAACGGACAGGAAAATGTTATTAATATTTTTTCCGGAATCTTAAACTGAGAAAATAACCACAAGAGGATAACTGCGGAAAAAGTAAATACCCAGTTTAACCACTTAATTGCAAATATTGAGAATCCGGTAAACGGTTTCATCAGCATAAACCAGACAAAAGTATGTCCCTCGCTCCGCATTAATCTTACAACATCAAAAAAACCAAAGTTTGACGCTATATTCCATGCGTGAACTTCATCATGATTAAAATTCACAAAAGAGGAACTTGAAAGCGTTAAACAAATATAGATTGCTAAAACCGCAATCATTATAATCATATTAGCTCTCTTCTTACAAAATTCTTTCAAACTCATTATATTTATTATAGTATACTAGTAAAAGGCTGTAAATTTAATGTATGAAAAAGTAAGTATAATAATGCCAAGCTACAACTACGCCATGTACATAAAACAGGCGATAGAAAGCGTTCTCAATCAAACTTACCAAAACTGGGATTTGATAATCATTGATGATGCCTCTACCGACTATTCGCTTAATATTATTAATGAATACGTAAAAAAAGACAGCAGAATAAAGCTTATCATTAATGAAACAAACCTCGGTCTTGCAGCGGCTCTGAAAAAAGCTATCAATTTTGCAGACGGAGAATGGATTGCATTCCTTGAATCAGATGATGAGTTTTTACCGGACTCGATTGAAGAAAAGCTTAAAGCGGCAAGGATTGGAGCTGATATTATCTATACAGATGCCGAATTTTTTCAGGACAAAGAAAAAGCAGCCAACATAGAAGAATACTATAGAAAAGTAAGCAAGTACCTCGTAGAACTTGATCGTTCGAAATTCATTGACAATTTCCCGCAAATAATTGCCAAAAGCAATATTATTCCGACTTTTTCCTGCGCTATGGTAAAAAAAGAATTAATTAAGGAGTGTAAATTTAATCCAATCTGCAAATCTTCACTTGACCATTACCTCTGGGCACAGCTTTCGCATAACAAAATCTATTATATAAACAAAAAACTCACCCGTTGGAGACTGCACAAAGACAGTTATATTAATAAAGACAAATGCAGCTGGATTTTCAGATTTTTATTTAATATTTCCATATATTCACAAACAATAAAAAACAAATTCTGGCTAAAGAGAATATTTCTGACCCTAAATTATATAAGAACAAGATTTATTTATTTCAAATTCACCAAAAAACAAATAAAAGTAAGCCTATTTAACGACAAAATAGTCTTAGAAAAAGAGTTTTAGACAGCTACACTAATTTCCCGATAACATTTTGACCATAGAGTTTCATAAGATTATGGAGCTGTTCATCGTTACCGCCGAAAGCATTTAAGGCATAGAGTGTTCTGCCTTTCTTAAACATCTGGCGGTATAAATTTGTACAGCGCAATGTCTTTATATGGTTTTTAACTACTCTTATTTTCCTGCCGCTTAACAGCGCCATAACCCAGAGCCAAACATCATCTGCGTTGGGAGAATTTTTAAGAAACACGTCTTCTCTCAAGACCTCTTTTGTGAAGCATTCCGGAGGATACAGCGCTCCACCGACCCCAGTAAGAAAATTATCATATCTTGCCGATTCCTCTTCAACATGTTTAACCCATTCTTCATAAGGAGCAAGCGCACCACGCAGAACTTTTACCCTGTGAGCTCTATGCACCTGAATATCTTCAGGGTGAGCTGCATATGAATAATACAATTTCCCGAGCCAGTCGGAAGGATAATAAATATCATCATCAGCAGTCACAATTACAGCCTTAGAAAATTCCCTCAAGGCATAAATAATTTTTGTATAAGAACGGATATCTTTTACAAAGCGTATTTCCAACCCGTTTTTAATAAATCTGGTTATTTCATACGGAAGATCATTTATTTCTTTGTATTCGCCATCGTTTCCAAGCCATAAAATAATTCTATCAGGTTTTAGCTTCTGTTTTAAAATCGAATATATTGAAAGAGTTAAGTCTTCAAACCGTTCAGGATATGAAGTCAAAGATACAACCAGTGGTATTTCACGTTCATAATCATTCACACCGTGATAATTACCTAAATTATCAGCTTTATACCTTATTAAAGGGTTTAAAACAAAGCGCAAATGAAATTTTGAATTCAATATCTTCTTAAACATATTTTTAAGTTTATACTACACAATATCTAAATACAATTAACCCCGAATCTTATTAATCAAAATACTTTCCAACGGCGTATTATTATTTGGACTATCCCCGTGTTTCAGACGCTCTGCCCATTCTATAATTTTCTTCTCGGCACGTGTCAATTCAAGATTTTCAAGATTAAATAATCCCATGTACACAATCCAGACAGTATTCACAGGATTTTCCTTTATGAGTGATTCAATATTAGTATGAATCTCTACGCTTTTGCAGTCCGGACTCAAAAGTTTATAAATTCTTTGTGCAACAAATTTATCTAGAGCTTCCTGCCTATTCAAACTGAAGGTTTCTACAAGCTCTTTTTTCAGGCGGTGGTAACTCATATCGTAATTTATATTACACAAATACTCTTCCTGCAGCTCTTTTGTTTTTTCATCAAGTTCAAACCCAAAACGAACAGAGAATTTAAGCCCTCTCACAATTCTCGTAGGATCATCTATGAAACTTTTATCATGCAAAACACGAAGCTTTTTTGCTTCAATATCTCTTATACCGCCGGTAAAATCTATTATTTCCCCGTCCGTTGTACGCTTTGCAATTGCATTTATTGTAAAATCACGTCTTTTCACATCCTCATCAAGCGAGCAGCCGATTTTTTCAACCTGTGGCAAATGTCCTTTTCTTGGATATGTTTCGCACCTTGTAGAAGCAATATCTATCTCTTTACCTTCATACAAAACCCGAACAGTACCGAATGCAGAATTTTCTTTGATTATATTAAGCCCCTGATTTTTGGCGAACTCAATAGCATTACCTTGATAACAATAATCCGTATCAAAGCTTGGTACGCCTAGAATTCCGTCCCGAACAACTCCACCAACATAATAAAGATTACTCTCCTGAAGCATTCTTCTTAACCTTCCTGTTGTGAATCAGAGAAGAAATGAACGCAGCAACAATAAATGCAAGCCCCATAAGTCCTGTTACAACCTCCGGAACTTCATGGAAAGTTGAGACAAACATTAAAACAGCAAGCGTTCCGATTGCCCAGTGAGCGCCGTGCTCAAGATAAATATAACTATCAAGAGTCTTCTTTTCCACAAGCATTATTGTTAAAGAACGAACAAACATTGCACCAATACAAAGTCCGATTGTGATTATTAAAATATCTTTACTCAGAGCAAAAGCACCTAAAACACCATCTAAAGAAAAGGAAGCATCAATAAGTTCAAGGTACAGAAATCCCACGATTCCGGAGCACTTTATGGCATCAGGATTCAAACGCATCTTCTCTTCCTGACGTCTTTCCATCCACTCAGCAAGCCCGTCAATTACAAGATAAGTGATTATACCGGAAACTCCTGACATAAATACAGAGCTTCTTGTCTCCGGCGGAATTTCATACATTAATAAGCCTAAAGCAGCAAGTGTTACAAGCGTGCAAATTCCCGGAATACGATGAAATTTTTGGAGAAAATCTTCCAAACCTTTTATCCAGTGAATATCTTTGTTTTTTTCAGTAAAATAATCCATAAATAACATTAATAAGAAGGCTCCGCCGAAAGATACTATCGGAGCATGGGTTAAATGCAGGTAATGAGCATAAGAATGTACGTCATTCAAAGCCATATCAAGTACTTTTAAGATATTCAGTTTTGCAAAGATTGCAACTACAAGGAGAGGGAATAAAAATCTCATACCGAATACAGCTATCAAAATACCCCATGTGATGAAACGGTGACGCCATTTTTCCGACATGTGTTCAAGTTTCATTGCATTAACTACAGCGTTATCAAAAGATAAGCTAACTTCTAATACCGCAAGTACAAACGCAATGAATACGCATGTTAAACCGGTTCCGTTATGAACATGCTCACCCCAGAGGTAAGCCATTATAAACCCGAATATTGTCACTAAATATGAGCCTAAAAAGTACCTTATCATTAATCTCTCCTTCTTCTTTAGCTAAATTATATTATAATAGTACAATCGTGTAAACATCTTGAACAGGATTTTATAAAGGTTCAAAATAGCGGTTTGTTGAATATCTTACCGCCAAAGAATACAATAAAAATTGTAGGTCGGCTTTACTTGAATTGTCCCCCTAAAAACGTAATCGGTCAGTAGGCAAGTTTTCGAATATAATAAAAAAAGGAGGAAGAATGAGAA
>CALURU010000007.1 GCA_944323255.1 Candidatus Gastranaerophilales bacterium | reverse complement strand
TACCGTTGAGCTATACCGGCGTCAAGTCTTATGATATTAGAAACAAATTCCATTGTCAACAATAAATTTTGACTTTTAAAATTTGAACATTATATGACATGTTGAACTACTTTAAACGTATGATTTTTCGAAAATGTACTAAAGTAAAAAGATTAATTATCCGTTTAAATAAAAAAAGAGGTACAACTATGCAAATCAATGGCGGTGTAAGATTCTGTGAACAGGGAATGAAAGCTTCTATCCGTGCAATGCACGTACAGAGCGAAATCATTGGGATGATAAATGAAAACGTCACCGGTTTCGATAAAGTCGGATTCCAAAGGCGTGAGCCGATAGTTTCTTCATTTACCGAATTTATCGGTGTGCACGGACTTTCAAGTACCGTTGATGATCAGGTCGGACGTATTATGGTTTCTAAAAATCCGCTTGATATAACAATGGCAAACAAAGGTTATTTCCAAATTCAGACGCCGGAAGGTGTTCAGCTAACCCGTGATGGAAGATTCAAGCTTGATAGAGAAGGAAATCTTTTGAACCTTGAAGATAATCCTGTTCTTTCGGATGCCGGAATGCCTATTAAACTCCCTGTTGTGCCTGATAATCCGGCGCAGGTTGTTGTAAATACAAAAGGTAAAATCAGCGTTTATGCAAAAGATTCCAATCAGCTTTTAGATGCAGGATACCTTGGTATTGTTGATTCAAATGGTATGGCAGTTATAAATCCTGAAGTAAAACAGGGATATAATGAGTACTCTAACGTATCAATCCAGAACGAGTTTCTTGCCGTTAAGCCGGTTGTGAGAAATTTTGAAGCAAACAGACAAATATTCCTTATAGAGAGCAGTAATTTACAGAAAGTTATCAGTCAGCTCGGAAGTACAAGTTAGGAGGGTTTGAACTATGTATAACATGCAAGCAGTTGTAAGAAAAAGTATAAATAACGCAACAATGCAGTTCGAAAAGCTTGGTTATGTCGCAAATAACCTTGCTAACTATAATACTGCGGCTTATAAAACTTCCCGTTTTGAACAGATCCTAAGAGAAGACGGTTACATAGATGGGGCTATAAGAACAAATGCCCTTCAAGGTTCTATTCGTATAAGCAAAAACCCTTATGATGTCGCAATAAATGGTGAAGGTTATATTCCGGTTGTTTCAGCAGACGGTGAAATTCAATACACCCGTGACGGAGCTTTCAAGCGGGGCGAAAACGGATATTTGATGACTGTTGATGACTGGATGGTCGGAGATGGAATTAAAATTCCCGCAAACTCATATAAACTTGAAATAAAACCGAACGGTGATGTTATGAATTATGATGATGCAGGTTCACTTCCAGAAAAAATAGGAACGATACCGATTGTGCAGTTTGAATGCCCGGAGGCTTTGGAGCAGGGGCATAATAACAAAATGGTTTATAACGATGAGTCAGGTGCTCCAAAGATTATTAAAAACACTGATAATATAAGACAGTATGCAACAGAGGTTTCTAATACAAATATTTATGACGAAATTAATGATCTTATGAGACTTAATACTTCAATGATTGCGAGTATGAACCTTATGAAAGTTGCAGATGATATGTACAACAAAGCAATAAACATAAGAGAGTAGTTTGACATAGGAAAATAATCGGGTGATAAAAACAAAATGATAAGATTATAAATCACCCTTCAAAGCAAAACGCAAGGAGATAAAAATGACATATACCAGTTTAGATTCAATGGGAAAAACCAATTTAATGATGGATCTGGTTGCGCAGAGACAGCGGGCTCTGGGTTCAAATGTTGCAAACGTTGATACTCCGGGATATGTCAGAAGAGATATTGATTTTTCTATGTATCTGGGCTCAATGAACAGTCCTCTGGAAACAAAGCTTTCAACAGAGCTTGGACCTTCGGGAGTTCTTGAGGATAGGCAGAAAGAAGAAATTGATATTGCAAAAGAATTAACGGAAATGCAAAAAAATTCTATTCTGTACACAATGGCAACAAGAAGAATGTCTAATATAATTACTGAAATGAAAACAGTAATTAATGTAGGTAAATAATGTTTTAAGAAAGTGAGGCACAACGATGAGTATAATGGAATCAATAAACATAGGCGCAAATGCTCTTCAGGCACATGGATTAAGACTTGATATTCACGCAAAAAACATTGCAAACGTAGATACGCCAAATTATGTGAGACGTATTCCTGTACTTAATGCTTCAGAAGATATTTCTTTTCACGGTTTGATGAATGTTATGAAAAATGATGTTTTTGGAGTCGGTACACTTCCTTATTTACAGGGCGGTGTTGTATTTAACGGTTGTGTAGAAGATCCGACTGTCGGGGAGAGAATTTATTCTCCGGGACATCCGGATGCTGATGCAAACGGATATATAAGGGCATCAAATGTTAATGCTATGGTAGATATGGCAGATGCCATTATGGCGCAGAGAGCTTACGAAGCCAACCTTGCCCTTGTTAATATATCTAAATCAATGGCATCAAGAGCTACAGAAATAGGTCGATCTTAGTAAAATTTGGATAATGATTTACAAACTCCTTGCTTTAATATACAATTTTTAAAGCAAGGAGTTTATTATGTTTGAAGAGTTTAATGAAGTAATTTGTCTAGGAATGGGCGGATCTTATTCAGAGATTGCGAAAGATAAATTATTTAAAGCTTATGATTTATTTTTGTACCAGCGTTCGCTAAATTCGATTAAGGAATGTATTGATTATGTGGATGAGAATTGCAATGCAATAACAATTCTGCCGGTAGAGACAACTTACAAGGGAATAATTCGTGAAACAATAGACAATCTGATAATGACTAAAAATCAAAATATTCAGATCCTTGCGGAGACAATAATACCTGTAAATGACTGTATTTTATCTAAGACAACCGAGTTTTACAGCTTAACCGGACTTATAGCAAATCCGAATGCTCTTGCAAAGAGTAAGATTTTTGTGCGTGATGAAATGCCAAGACAGTTAAATATCGTTATTGCTGACAGTATGGATGATGCGGCAAGAAGGTTAAATAGCTATAACTTAACTTATTCAATTATAGGCACGCACAAAACTGCTGAGATTTATAACTTGAATGTTCTGAGAGAACACATAGAAGATGACAAGAATAATAAACGCAGATTTATAGTAATAGGTGATTCATCTACGCAGCCTACGGGGCATGACAAAACTAGTATAGTACTTTTCCTGAATGACAGACAAGGAGCTTTGCTGGATATTGTTCAGGTGTTTGTAAAATACCACATTAATATAACCCAGATTAATTCCAAGATGATGAATAATAATGCCGAAGAACAGGCAGTATTTATTGATTTTGACGGACATAAGGATGATGAGATAATTAGAAATTTGATTAAAGATTTGGAGCCGCAGGCGCAGAGCGTTCGTGTTATAGGTTCGTACGCAAAGTTCTAAGCTTTTTAAATAATCCTGGTGAATGAACTTTTGCTTTGCCTCTTGTGTTTGACCTCTGTTTAAGGTATCGTAAGTAAGTAATAGGGTAGTTAGGAGTAATAACACAATGTACAATGTTGCTATAATCGGAGCAGGACCTGCAGGAATTTTTTCAGCTCTGGAAATTATCAAGCTGCGTCCGGAATGGAAAGTTATTCTTATTGAAAAAGGGCAAAAAATTGAAAAGAGAAAATGTCCTATACGTGAAGGTGCCCCAAAATGTGTTAATTGCAAACGCTGCGGACTTCTCTGCGGCTGGGGCGGCGCCGGAGCATTTTCTGACGGTAAACTCACTCTGACTCCTGATGTTGGAGGACACTTAATTGATTATATGTCACGTGATAAAGTAGAAGAGCTTATCAAATATGCTGATGATATGTATCTCGAACACGGTGCGACAAAAGAAGTTTTCGGTACAGATATGGAGGTGTTCAGAGAAATAGAGCGTCAGGCTGTGCTTGCGGAATTAAAACTGGTACATTCTCCGGTAAGGCATTTGGGAACAGAAAGAAGTCTTGATGTTTTAAAACATATGCAGGATTTTCTTGATGAGAGAATTACAATTCTAAATAATGTATCTGCTCAAAGTCTGATTGTAGAATGCGAACAGGTTAAGGGAATTGTGCTGGATAACGGTGATACAATAAAGGCGGAATATACAATTATTGCTCCAGGAAGAGAAGGAGCTGATTGGCTGACGCATGAATTTGCAAAAAACAAAATAGGTATGGTTAACAATGCCGTTGATGTCGGTGTAAGAGTTGAACTTCCGGCTCCTGTTTTTGCTCCGCTTACTGATAAATTGTATGAATCAAAGCTTGTATATTATTCTCCGACTTTCGGGGACGAAGTCAGAACTTTTTGTATGAATCCAAACGGTGAAGTCGTTCAGGAGAATTATAACGGGATAGCGACTGTAAACGGACATAGTTATGCAAATATAAAAACTAATAATACAAATTTTGCGCTTCTTGTAAGTAAAAAGTTTACTGAACCGTTTAAAGAGCCGATAGCGTACGGACAGCATATAGCAAGTCTTGCAAATATGCTTGCAGGCGGTATTCTCGTTCAGAGATTCGGTGATTTACTTGAGGGCAGGCGCTCAACTCCTGACAGGATTCAGTCAAGTATTATTACTCCAACTTTAACCTGTGCTACTCCGGGAGATTTGAGCCTTGTAATTCCATACAGGCAGATGAAAAGTATTATTGAAATGCTGTTTGCACTTGATAAAATTGCTCCGGGTACTGCTTCAAGGTACACGCTGCTTTATGGTATAGAAGTAAAATTCTATTCGGCAAGAGTTAAACTGACAAATGAACTTGAAACAGAAGGGGTTAAAAATCTCTTTACAATAGGCGATGGAGCCGGTGTAACAAGAGGATTAATTCAGGCATCTGCTTCTGGTGTCTATGTCGCAAGAACAATTTGTGCAAGAGGCTAGGCTTTTACCAAATGACTAATCTGTGCTAAAATAACTCATATGGAAGGTGTTGATCAGGAATTTTTAGATAATCTGAAGGCACGTGTCAGCAATAAACTTGATAATATAGATTTGTATCAGTTTAAAGGCAGTGTTTCCAAACTTGTTGGCTTAACTGTAGAAGTAAAGCTTCCGGGATTAAAGATTGGTGATTTGTGCTATATTGAGGCTGCTAACGGAGAGAAAAAGCCTGCAGAGGTTGTTGCTTTTAAAGGTGATGCGGCACAATTGCTTTTGCTCTACGACGGTACAGGTATAGGGCAGGGAAGTCTGGTAACAACGACCGGAAATCCGATCATTATTCCTGTCGGAGACTTTTTGCTGGGACGACTTATAAATCCTATGGGAGATCCGATTGACGGAAAACCTATGGATATTGAAGGAGCTCTTTGGAGACCAGTGGAAGGTCCGCCTCCCGGACCGTTTGAGAGACCTATTATTACAGAAATGTTTTCAACAGGCGTAAGAGCAATAGATTCTTGTTTAACTTTCGGATGCGGACAGCGTATGGGATTGTTTGCCGGTTCCGGTGTCGGAAAAAGTACGCTTCTTGGTATGATTGCAAGGAATTCTGATGCGGATGTTAACGTTGTTGCTCTGATAGGCGAACGTGGAAGAGAAGTTAAAGAGTTTGTCGAGGACGCTTTAGGACCTGAAGGTATGAAAAAATCTGTGCTGGTTTGCTCGACCGGAGATCAGCCGCCTTTAATAAGACAAAAATGCCTTTTAACCGCAACGGCTGTTTGTGAATACTTTAGGGATCAGGGGAAAAAAGTTTTCTTAATGACTGATACTGTAACACGTTGTGCAATGGCTGGACGTGAAGTCGGGTTGTCAATTGGTGAACCTCCTACAATGAAAGGCTACCCGCCTTCTATATTTTCGTGGTTGCAAAAAGTGCTTGAACGTGCAGGAAACAGTCCGAAAGGTTCTATAACGGCTTTTTATACAGTTCTTATGGAAGGTGATGATATTAACGACCCGATTGTAGATACGGTAAGAGGTATTACAGACGGGCACATTTTCCTTTCTCGTAAAGTTGCTGAGGCAAACCATTATCCGGCAATTGATATACTTGGAAGTATTTCAAGGTTGATGTCTGCGATAGCCAGCCAACCGCATAAAGAAGCTGCAGCAAAACTTAGAAAAATTATGGCTATGTACAGAGAAAATAAGGATTTGATTGATGTCGGTATGTATCAGCCCGGAACAAACCCCAAACTGGATATAGCAATTGAGATGATGCCTAAGATTAATGCTTTTCTGCAACAGAGAACTACAGATAGTGTAAGTATGCAAAATACTATCGATACCCTTATAAACATGATGTCCGGAGTAGATGTGTAAATTACCTTGACGGCTAGTTTTATATCTGATGTGATTGATATTTTATATTGATGTAATACAATAGGCTTAGAAATTTAGTGAAAATGTGTATTATATACAATATTAAATTTTGTAAAATTTTCAAATTACATGCCAAAATTTTGGCAAAAAATATTTTTTTACATTCTTTATATATTTAGAAGGAGTTTCAGAAAGTGTTTGTAAATAAAATTAACGGTGTATCTAATATTGGATTCAAGGCTTATCAGCATGTAAAGAATGATGTTGGTGAAACAGTAATGCGGTTCAACTATCCTTACGATTATGATAAGGAAAATTGTGAAATACAGATATATAGTGCAAAACCGAATGAGAAATATAATTATACACTTTCCGAAAAACCTATTGCCATAATTAATCTGAAACCAGAGGGAGTTGACGTTAGCCTGCAGGAAATTACCAATCTTGATAAGGATGAGGCTTTTGCATATAAAGTTGTAAGAAAAGATAAATCGACCGGAAATGTTATCTGGGAAGGCGCTGATACCGGCATGAAAATGAAAAATGATAAAGGTGAATACGTTTTCAGAGTCATGAGCGGGCAAGGTGTTAAGGAAGTTAAGGGTAAGGACGGTAAAGTTACCATTGAAGAAGATTTTAATGATTCTGTAAACAATTACCAGTATACGCTTGTTTCAAGAAAAGGTACGACGCCTGTAATACAGGGGGCAGGATATTTGATTACGCCGGATTCTTTGATGCCGGGGGCTAAATTTAAGGGCTTTGATGATGCAAAAACCGGAGAAATATATTATGACAAAGATTTTCAAAAAGAAATGGAAGGGGTTATAAAGAATTTCTCTAATGTGTATGGTGGCAGCATTGCCGGTGCTCAAAAAATTATACCTTATCTGAAAGAAAACGGTTACAAATACGTATTTTCAACTCCAATGGCAAATGGATCAAAGGGCTGGTCTTTAGGTTATTGGAATAAGAATAATATGCAGGTTTCTCCTAATATGGGAAATATGGAGAATTTTACTTCTTATTTTGAAGAAATGTATAAAAATGGTTTGAAATATGTATATGACGGAACTTTTACATCAGAAGGTCTGGAGGGTATTCATTTTCAGTATGCATTAAGATGGGCAGAGAACAATCCGCAGTCATATTACTGGTTTAGAATGACCGGTTTGAAAAATTCTAATCTCGGGTTGGGTACTGTACCTAAGAATAAGGAAAATTTGCGTCATAGAATCGTAAATGCTCCTTATAATTATGAGCTTCAGACTGACGGTACATATAAAAAATCTCCAAACCCACACTATAATCCAAATAAAGAAACTTTATGCCAGATATATGATGCTTCACAGGCAAGTGACAGGCAGATAAGGGATTTAGATAACGCAATTATAAATTATGAAAAGCTTACAGAAGGAAAAGCTTTGGATATTAATAACCATGATGATACGATTATTAACTTTATTTTCCAGATTAATCCTAAAGAATATGATAACAGAATTAAAGTTATAAATGAGCTTAATAAAATGTTCGGCAAGAATATAAATCTGGATACTGCAGACGGTACAATAATGGCTGCACAATTTTCAAATTTCAAAATAGATAAGAAAAATGAAGGTGGTTTTGTAACCTGGGATGCAAATACGGATATGGCAAAGATGAATTATCATATCTCAGGTTATGACGAAAAAATCTTGCAGGCAATTGTAAGCCACTCACAGCGTGAATACGAAAGAATGCTTACGGAAAGAGGCTCAAAAGAAGTTCAGGATATGGCAATTCAGGCAGGAAAGTACTGGACAGGAAAGGTTAAAGATATACAAACTGTTTATACTGCAAAGACCATCGGCAACGCAAAGACAACTGAAGCGATAGATAAACTTATTAAAGATGGAAAACTTCCTGAAGATGCAAGATTGAATAATAAGGTTTTAACAAATATTCTAAA
Organism: Candidatus Gastranaerophilales bacterium; assembly: GCA_944323255.1. Classification (GTDB taxonomy): domain Bacteria; phylum Cyanobacteriota; class Vampirovibrionia; order Gastranaerophilales; family Gastranaerophilaceae; genus CAG-196. Next base: position 104,558 of record CALURU010000007.1, on the reverse strand, counting down.
TGGTGAGTATGTTCTTGCTCCAAAGGGTGTCTTATCAAAAGATGATTTGACTGTAAAATCTTTGATGAAGCTTCCGCTTGATACATTGGAGTTTGGTGAAAATACGGTTGGAGTACTTTCTACTTCATATTTCTCAAATAGAGCAACAACTGATGAAACAATAGGTGTATCAAGGTTTGATCTGATGAAGCAAAATAACCCTCATCTGGTAGAACCATATGTCAAAAATTATAATAGAGTAAATAGCTTGTATAATAATGAAATTAAAGGTTTTGCAGATGCTGTTATTAAGAAGGTCAATGAAACTTCTAATGAAAAGCTTTTAGACAATAACGGTGATTATACGGAATATGGTGAATATGTAATAGAGCTTCTGGGACAAGATATTGCGAAATATGCAATGTTAAAGTCTTTAGGCGGTGAAAATCTGAAAACAAAAATTTTATCTGATGGAGAAATAACGTACGATTATGATGCGTTAAGAGAAGGAACAACGTTAAAAGCATTAGGTATCAACGGTCACAGTCCTGAAGATGAAGCAGCAAAACTGGAAAAAAAGATTGAGAAAGGTTTGAATGATCTTTCTGGAAATGATGTTTCATATGTAGCGGATGCTGTTTCAAAAAGAATTGCCGGAACAGATACTTCAAGTTTCAGGCTTGCAGAAGCACTTGTAGACAGAACCGGTTTAGGTCTTGATTGGAGGCTTGACGCAGCAAAAGACGTTATGGATATGGATGCGGTTAGAAATGAAGACGATGCTTTTGATGATAATTGGGATGATGCAATTAAATTCTGGGCAAGATTTGTACAGGCAGTTAAATCTGAAAACCCGAATGCATATGTAGTTGCAGAAATTACTGATATTCCTGATTTAATGAAGGATACTTATGGTTTGGATTCTTGCCCTTATGATGGTTTGACTAATATAGGGCAAAAATTTAACGGTGAACCGGATGCGTTTGCTAAATTCTTTAATGAAACCGGTATAACCTCAGAAGCAGGATATTCATATTTCTTTACCGATTTGTTAACAAACTTTGCGCCGTCTTTTGATGAAGGCAACGGTTTGAGCGATAGTCACGACAGATATGTTCCTCGTTTTGAACTCTTGATGCAGACAAGAAGTGCAGATTATTTGAGAAATTTGTATACATTTATGGGAAACCATGATAAACCGAGAACACTTCACGGGCTTGCCGTAGATATGGAATTATTCCATTCAAATCTGTTAAATGACTATAAAGATTTTTCTCAAAATCATAAATACAGACAGGATGCAATAAGAGTTCTTTCAGGTGCAAAAACGGATGCTGACATTCCAATTGAACTCAGATTAAATGTCGATAATAATGATTACTTCTTGACAGTAAGCCCGAGAGCAATTGCAAACGGCAAGCTTTTAATTCCTGTTATTTATGAAGATAAGACACTTTCAGATGAAGATAAAAAATATCTGGTAGATGCAATTATAGATTTAACCTATGGTAACTATCTCGGAGAGGGTGCAACCGAGAATATGCAAAAAATCAGAATAAAAGAAATCTCGTCATTGGATAATGCTTTTGATGAAATACTTTATCTTGCAGAAAACAATGGTTTGAGACTATCTGCAGAAGAAAAGACAAAATTAAAAGAAGCGGTTGTAAAGCAGGCTAATTCAATGGATTTGTCCGGTTATCTTGTTCACGGTGATTTTGATTGGAATGATATTCCTGCAAATATTAAAGAAGCAAATGAAAAAGCTGCTGCGGAAATTGTCGGAAATCAGCCGAACTATTCTGCATACAGCCTGTATACAATCCAGCTTGCAAGACTTTTGAAAAGTTCTTATGAAAAAACCGGGCTTAATGTAAGTGCTAAAGAACAATTAGATAAAGCATTCAAAGATTTTGCAGAAAAATATAATAAAGATACGATAGCTTCTCATACGGAAGAATTTAAGAAGATTGAAGACCCTGTAACTGCTATGAGAAAGAATGGTTACGCAGCAAGAGATTTAAAAGTTGCTATTGATATGGCATTTAAGCAGGCGGAGTATAAATCCGGTAAAACAATTGCTGATAAGAAAGATACAATAGACAGACTTTATCAAAGCGCTACAGAGCCTGCAGTTGCAAAAGAGGCAATGCTTATGGAATTTTTAAAGGCTCTTCCGGGTATTCCTACGGTTTATTCCGGCGATGAACTTGGTATGACAGGGTATGAAGAAAAAGCCAAGAATGTTTATTTACAAAACAGAAATGCTCTTCCTTGGACAGAGCTGGATGAAGAATCTCTAATTGGAAATTACAGAAGAACAGTAAGAGACACTATTAATGGAACATTAAAAGACAGATCAAATCCGGAATTAGCTCCATTGAATAATGGTACGCCATATCCTTTGGAGATTGCGACAAATTCTAAAACAAGAAGTGAAATAAAATTCAGAATAAACCAGATTAATGGAGAATTTGGAGAAATTGATAAAAAACAAAGTGAGGGAAAAATTACTCAACAAGAAGCTGACAAGCAAAAATCAGCTTTAAATGAAGAGCGCAGAAAACTTACTAAGGACCTTGCAAAATATGCTTATCTTATGCAGAATGCTAACGGAGATGTGACGATTTCCGTTATGAATGCAGGTGATGTTAAGTTCTCTAACAGATTTGATTATTTCAAAGAATACGGGCTTGATACTGAAGAAAAACGCAGAAAGTTCATGCAAGAAAATAACATAGAATCCATAAATCCGGAAAATCCGTATGTTCCGATTTTACCAAAATCAGATCTGGATATGATATTATTAGGAGCAGGTATTGCGCTTCCGGTAGGAACGGTATTTATTAACGCCAATGCGAAAGATAAGACAGAATATGTAGTAAAACAGGTCGGAGACAAAAAAGCAATCGTAAGAAAAGACGGCGGCAAGATTGTAATGGACGGTATGACTGCGAAAAACGGCGTTATGATATTGAAGAAAATTAAGAATATTATATTTAAAGGACATCAGAACAAATATTCTCAATTTAACTTTGTATCAAACCCTTATAAACACAATGAGCCGGCTGTAGAAGGACAAAATTTGTCTATAATTTCAAAATAATAAAAGGAAAGAGAGTATGAAAGTTGGTGCAGTAGGTATAAACTGCGGTTATTACAATAAAAGCCGGAATATAAAACAAAATAGAAATCATATTATAAATACAAACAGAGTTGATAGAGTCTCTTTTAAAGGCTTTTTCAACTCTGAGCCGGATTTGTCAACGAGATTCCAATATGGTTTGGAAGCACTGGATGACAAGTCGGTTCTGGTTGTAACCTCCAATGAAAAAAGCTCTAATACGATGCTGGAATTTTATGCGGATAAAATTGATATTCCGGTGATGAAAAAATATACGCTGCTGGTAAAAAATGGAGAGCTTAAAAACAGAGATGATTTAGAGGCAAATTTTGCTGTATTTAAGAAAGGTGATGATTACAATATTTTGTCGCTTTCCGATATTCAAATAATGGGAATACTGGTAGCGAATCCTAAAGAAGAATATAATTCTAAAAATAAAATTTTCTCAGGAGAAAAGAAAGTTCTTAAAGACGGTATGGCAATAGATACCGGCGAAGTTTTTTATTCGGAAAAACCTAAATTAGTATTTAATACACCCGTGAGATATTATACTGCCAATGCGGAAAAATATCTGGCGTTAAGCACTCTAGATGAGTTTAAGGACTTCAATAAAAGAACGATTTCTACACTGAACTCTTCTAAGAGCGTTGAGCCAAAAAACGGATTTAGATTTAGTGATATCGGCGGTTTGGATAATATAATTGAGACTCTGAAAAAATATGTAGTCAGACCTATAAATTATCCGCAGGTGTTTGAGAATATAAGATTAAATAAGGGAATTCTTTTGTGGGGGCCGCCAAGGTGCGGGAAAACTCTTCTGGGTAAGGCCCTAGCTAACGAAGCCGATGCAAAGTATAGCGAATACAATGCAAATGAGTTTAAAGCTGCAACGGTCGGTTCTTCCGAAGCGACCATACGTAAGATGTTTAAAAATGCGGTTGCTAATGCTCCATCTATAACATTTATTGATGAAATTGATTCGATTGCCAAAAAACGTGACGGCTCTTCAAACGCAAGATTCGATGATCCAATGGTTAACCAGTTTTTGGGCTGTATGAGTGATTTAGAAAAAACAAAAGTTCCGGCGTTCATTATTGCTGCGACAAACAGAAAGGATTTACTTGATCCGGCTCTTGTTGCTTCTGGAAGATTCGGCTTGCATCTGGAAGTTCCGATGCCGGATGAAAAGGGCTTAAAACAGATTTTCAATATACATATAAAAAATAAGCCGGTAATGGAGGATGTTTCTGTAGATGAACTTGCTAAGATGATGGCTTCGCATAAATTTAACGGCTCGGATGTCGCCGAGGCAATAACAAATGCTTATTTTAATGCGCTTGAACGGCTGGGCATGTTCGAAAAAATGGATAGCAAAACATTTACTTATGCTGATTTACAAAAAATTGCAATCAGTAAAGAAGATTTCCATTTAGCAATGCAAAAAATCGTCAGACAGAAGATTTAACCAGCTCTTTTGCGGCTTCAATAGCTTTGTGCTGACAATCCAGACAATCCCAGAAATCCTCGGTGTAAATGTATTTTTTTACAATTTTTCTTGCCCAGGAGCCTATTGCGATACCCCAGTAATTTATACCGCAAAGCTTTGCAAGCTCAGCAGTTTTGGAATTTGTTCCGCCGGAGAGAACTATATGAACAGGTAAGTTCGCATTCTGTATGATTTCTGCCATCGCTACAGCCTGCAAGGTCGTTTTATAACTGTCATCCGAGCCGCTCATCGGGATACCGTCGGCCTGAACGATTGTTGTGTACGGCTTTCTGTGAGCAATCATACTTCTAATACGGTTGATTGCTTCTTTGTTCCCGAAATATTCCCTATCTATACAAATAGAAGCATATTTTGGATTACACTCATTAATTACTCCCCATTTGTAGTCCAAATCCTGTCTGTCCTGCCCCATAACATGAAGTTCAAGCATCTCAACGCCGTTTTCTACCATGTACGGTAAAGTTTCTTTTACGTTAACATCCTTTTCGTACATTGTTAAGGCGCCTGTCGGGCATTTTTTTGCGCAAGTTCCACATCCGACGCATCTTTTATCATTAATTATTATCGATGGATAAATTGCATCATTCGGACAATTTCTCAGACAGTTTCCGCATTTTATACAGACACTTTCTTTGATTCGGGCTTTTGTAATATGCGGGTCGCCTTTTATGCCGACACTTACACAAAAATGTGCTTCTTTAAGCCCGGCAAGACCGACAGCTTCTTTTGCGGCATCTAAAACTTCTTTTCTGGCTGATATGTCAAAATATTCGCATCCGGCTTTTGCATAAACATAAACCAGACGCTTTACACTCTCGCAATCTTCATTTCCTGCGCCACAGACTATTTTTAGCATATTCTAAAATCCTATTGCATAATTGAATATTTTCTTTTTAGCCGCATGTTGTGTTGCTGCTGTTTTGTCAACCGTAATTTCCGGTGTTTCAATTACCTGCCCTGCTCTTTGAAGCATATTATTTTCTTGCAGTGTTTTATCAACGTTGTTAAATGATTTTAGTGCATCCAATTTATTTTGAAGTTCCTCATTTTCATTGTTCAAAATAACAGTTTGTCTGCTTAAATCATTTAATTTCATTTCACAAGATATGACAAAATAATAGCTTACAATTACAATACCTATAAGCAAGCTTAATACAACGCATAACATTTTATTAACTCTTTTTATAGCCATATCTTTAACCAGATTCTCTTTTGGAAAGTACCCTTCTATTATACTATTAACAGCTAAATTTTGAACAGATTTATCAATAAAAGATTTTTTAGTCTTTTCCTGAACCTGATATTCTTTTTTATATTCCCCTGAAAACTTTTTAATGAAACTATCTAACCCCGATTTGTTGTTGATTTTTAAAGCCGAAACCAAAATATATACTCCTCTGCTCCCTGAATTCCGACCGTCATTTTTACTAAATAGCTCTTACAACCCTTAACTTTGCGCTTCGTGACGGTGGATTTTCCAAAATCTCCTTTTCGCTCGCCATTATTGGCTTTTTGTTTACCAACTCTATTTTTGGCGGCGGGCATTTGCAAATCATATCGTTGCATCTGCACTTCTGGCTTTCAAATTTGAAGAATTGTTTTACAATTCTGTCCTCCAAAGAATGAAAACTTATTACAGAAATTATACCATCTTTGTCCAATAAATCCAATATGTCATGTAGTACAATATTTACATTTTTTAACTCATGGTTAACTTCTATCCTAATAGCCTGAAACACTCTTGTAGCAGGGTGTATATGAGACTTAACCCTAGGAGTCGCACTGATAATGAGATCAGCAAGTTCTTTCGTTGTTCTAATCGGCTTAGTCCTTCTAGTTTCAACAATCTTTTTTGCAATTCTTTTTGAAAAATGTTCCTCTCCATACTCACTGAAAATCCTCACCAGATCTGCTTCCGAATAATTATTAACGACATCATAGGCGGAAAAATTACTTTCCATGTCAAATCTCATATCTAACGGAGCTTCTTTTGAAAATGAAAATCCTCTTTCCGCTTTTGTAAGCTGATGATATGATGCCCCCAGATCAAGAATAACGCCGCCTGTAATTTTTTCGATACCGAGTTTGTGCAGTTCTTCTTTAATATTTGTATAAGAGGATTTTACTATAGTTAAATTAGGGTAATCTTTAAGTCTTTCTTTTGCGTGCCGGATAGCTTCGTCATCAATATCAAATGCAATAAGTTTGCCGTTTGGCGAAATCCTTTTTAAGATTAATTCGCTGTGTCCCCCGCCGCCTAAAGTGCAGTCAACATAAATTTTACCGTCTTTACATTCAAGAGCATCGACAGCTTCGTTTAGCATTACAGTATAATGTTTGAAATCATCCATAATAAGATTTTAGCATATAAAGATTTTTACAAAATCTACATTTCCAGCATAAATGTTACCGGTCCGTCATTTATTAACGCAACGTCCATCATTGCTCCGAATTTTCCTGTTCCGACTTTAATTTCCAGTGATTTAATTTTCTCTACAAAATCTTCATATAGTTTATTTGCGGTTTCAGGCGGGGCAGAACCGTCAAAACTCGGGCGGGTTCCTTTTTTGCAATTTCCGCATAGTGTAAATTGCGAAACTATAAGCATTTCTCCCTGAATGTCAAGAATTGATTTATTCATCTTGTCGTTTTCATCCGGAAAAATTCTCAGATTTACGAGTTTTGCCGCCATTTTCTCTATTTGTTCTGCGGTATCTCCTTTTTCAATGCCTACGAGTGCCAGTATTCCGGCATTAATTTGTGAGTACAGTTTGTTATCAATAGTAACGGAAGCCTCTTTTACCCGCTGTATCAAAACCTTCATTCCAACTCTCCAATAGATTTATTAATTCTTGCATTGACATTTGTTATTGCTTTTTCCGAGTTGTCGAAATATGTAGTAAATTTTGTAATCAATGCTGTCATGTTTTTTGAATCAAAACTTCTGGACATTTTCATTGTATAATCAAGGTCAATACGTTCTTTGGCTGTTATAAAATCATAAAGCGAATTTTTATATGCAGTACTTAGTTGTAAAAAGATTCCTGAAACTTTCTTTAAATCTTTTAAAACTTCAACTGTAGCGTTCTTGTATCTTTTGAAATCATTGTTTAGTGATTTTAAGGCGCTCTGTCCGCTCTTAACTTCGCTTAAAATATTGTTTAGTGAGCCCGCCTCAACTTTTAATTTTTCTTTAATATCATTAATGTCAAACTTGTAGTTATTTTTTAACTCTCTGTTTTGTATCGGCTTTGAATCTTTGAGTGCTTCTTCAAGCGGCATGTTTTCGTATCCGTCAATTTGTGCACCGACTAAAGAGGTATTTATGAATTCTCGGTCATTAAATCTTTGGGCAAATTCGCTTAAAGGTTTTATAAATGCTGCATAAACGGATTCTGTAGGGATCTGCTCTCCTTTAATACTTTTTACGTAATAAAGCGAGTTGTTGAGATTTTTAAGCCTGATATTTGCTGCCTTAATTCGAGTTTCCTTATCCGGATAGTTACTCAATGATTCTACAAAATTATCAAAATCTTTTGCTGTAATTTCCCATTTGTTGTTCTCTTTATTGAATCTGCATTCCAAATCCTTATAGGCAGAGTCTTTGCTGTAGCATTGACCTTCTATATATGCAAGATCCTGACCTACCATTACAATTTTAGAGCAGCCTAAGATCCTTGCAATGTTTAATGCGGTATATGAAACTGTTCCTTTAGAAATATATTCGTCCGTTTTTTCATTGATTATTCTGCTCCAGAAAGAATTTACGGGCATGTTGTCTGATATGTGAGAATAAATTTGTTTGAATTTAAACTTTCTGAAGTTAATATTTGAATAAGGTTCAGTTACAAAATTAACCTGAGATAAGTCCAGCCCCTCAAGTTGTTTGGAAGAATCATAAGTCTCAATTATACATAGAAAATCCGGCGTAATTCCGTGTTTTGCAATGGTTTTCATAGCAGTTCCGACAACTATTAGTACGATATTATTTCTGTATTTTTTGATTGTTTCAATATTTCTGTCAAGTGTAGGTCCTGCTGATACTACAACTGCGGTCTGGTCTTTATAAAAATCTTTTATAGAGCTTAAAGGTGGCTCTTTTATAAGATTTGGTATGTTTTGAATCATGGTGCGTGCTATCGGGTAAAATTTTTGCTGCGTATATTTTAAGTCCAGAGAATATGAGCCTACCATACGCTGCAATTCTTCTACCATTTCATTGAACTTTTTGGGGCTCATATCCCTATATGCTGCTGTCGTGAGCATAAGCGGTGTATTTTTAACATTGGATTTTTGATAAATATATTCTCCTGCTTTTGTAATATTATCTGCAATAAATACATTATTTTTTAGAATATCATTAGAAAAATCAACGAGCGAAAAAGCAATTTTAAGTATATTTAAATCCGGCTCATACAAAATTACAGTTCCTGCTGAATTTGCAGAGGCTACCTGAAAAAGATACCCCAGCCCCAGTCCGTATATGAGATGTATGGAAACTGGTGTATTTGTTGCCATTGAGAAAATCTCTTTAGCTTCAGCAAGCGGATTTTGTTTGTTATGAAGATACATATTATTATAAACCAGATTATAAAAACCGTTTTCTTTCACAAGCTGCGGTACATCGTCTACAACATGTTTATTAATTCTGTCAGCAAGTTCTCTGTTGTTTTTTGCAAGCGAGATTAAATTTTTTTCAAGTAAATTCACACACAAACTCCCTTTATTTTGTCGTTTTCCCTCTTAATTGTCCGCAGGCGGCATCAATATCTGCTCCGCGCTCAAGCCTTACGGTAACCTTTTTCCCTGAATGCTCAAGCAGGTACTTAAATTTCATAATATCATTGCTTGATGGTTTTTTGTAATCATTTTCAATTACTGAATTATAAGGAATAAGATTTATATTGCATTTTAAGTCTTTAAGCCAGTGAGCAAGCTCTTTTGCAACTTCAAAAGTGTCATTAAAATTGTGGATAAGAATATATTCAATGGTAATTCTTCTTCCGGTCTTTTCGACATAATTCAAGAGTGCTTTTTTGAGTTCATCGAGCGGATATTTGTTTTCTATTGGCATAATTTCAGCTCTCAACTTATGAGTTGGAGCATGAAGTGATATCGCAAGCGTAGATTGCAGATCCATATCAGCAAGTCTGTTTATTCCCGGAATGATGCCGCTTGTAGATATTGTGATTCTTCTTGCACCGATTTGAAAATCGTTGTTGAAAATTTCTAATGCTTTCAAAACATTATCCAAGTTTAGCAGAGGTTCGCCCTGTCCCATAAATACTATATTTGTGACTTTTAAACCGGTGTCTCTTTGAATAGTTAAAACCTGCTCAATGATTTCTTTGTAGTTAAGATTTCTTTTAAACCCGCTTTTTCCTGTAGCGCAAAAAGAACAGTTAACAGCGCAGCCGACCTGTGAACTTACACAGGCTGTGAGGTTTGCTCTGTTATCGAATCTCATCAGAACCGTTTCAACGCATTCTCCGTCAGGGTATTCAACTAAATACTTTAAAGTCCCATCTTTGCTTGTCTGCTTAACTTTAATTTTTGTCTCTGTAACAGAAGCGATTTCTTTTAACTGTTCACGGAAATCTTTGGACAGATTTGTCATCTCATCAATAGTGGAGACTGATTTTGTATAAACCCAGTTGTGAATTTGTTTCGCCCGGAATTTTGTAGCACCCAGCTCTGACATTAAAATTTCGAGTTCTTCAAGGCTCATTCCTGCTAAAATCATCACTGAAGCTTCTCCTTGTAAAAATCAATAATATCAACTTTTGCCTTTAATAGCATTGCTTCATGTGCAATTTCATTCTTCCATTCATTAAAAGAACAGGTAGAAGGAAGAAGTTTTAGCGGATTATGCGGAAAATCTTTGCAGATGTCAGGTCTGTTTTCATAATCAGAGCATAAATTGTCTTTTAATTTCGGGCAATAATAGTAATAAATTTTTTCGTCTTCCACAAGTTCATTAAGGAGCTTAAAATATTCCGGATTAGCCTTTTTAGCTTCTTCTTCGGTCTCATACGGAACGAAAACTGATACAAAATCTTCAGAAAACTTGTCGCCTTTCATTGCTCTTTGTTTTAACTGGTTGTAAGAATATTCGCTGGTTGCAAGCTTACAGCAGGCGGCACATTTTGAGCAGGAATAATTACTCTTTTTATCCATCATGTTTTTGTAAATTGTTTTTAACTTCTGCCTGTAATCTCCGGAGAGGAAGGTTAAAATCTTTAATTGCCAGTCTCTGTATTCGCAATTCGGAGGGTATGGAGTAAATACGTCTTTCTTTTCTATCTTGCAGTCTTTAACGCTGCATTTTGCACAGGGATTTTCCGGTTTGAATTGGTTAACTTCACGTCTGATACTTTCAGCAGCTTCTATAAAAATAGCCTCATAGTTATTTTTTATATTGTTAAACTGCGAGTTTAGCGAATTATCAGAATTGTTATTATTGCTGTTTTGCCCTGTTGCGAAAAAATTATTCATAACTTAGATAATATCACAAATAGCCGGCTTCGGCAATGATAATCCCGAATTAATAAATAGAATAAATAAGTAATAAAAAGGAAGGGGTAATTTATGGCAACAGAAAAATTGCAAATCTATAAATGCGAGGTATGCGGTAATATAGTTCAGGTTCTAATCCCGAGCTATGGAGAACTGGTCTGCTGCAATCAGCCGATGAAGCTTCAGGAAATTCAGCATGATAAATCAGAGGTTGGAGAAAAACACGCACCGGTTATTGAGATGAGAGAAGATGATAAATATGTTACGGTAAAAACTCATCCAATGTTAAAAGAACATTATATTCAGTTTATTGAAGTTTATAAAAGAGATAAATCAGAACTTCATCTCAAATATTTAAATCCGGGTGATATTGCAGAATTTGATATAAATTGTATTCCTGATGAGATTGATGCAATTGAATATTGTAATATACACGGTTTGTGGGGAGAGAATAAAAATGATTAGCGATAAAATTAATGAAATTATAAATGAGCAGATTAATAAGGAGTTTTATTCCGGATATTTATATCTTTCAATGTCTGCATATATGAAGGAATTGGGCTTATTTGGTTTCTCTTCGTGGTTAAAACATCAGGCAAAAGAAGAGGTGGAGCACGGGCTTAAATTATTTGATTACCTAATTTCCAGAAACAGTTTTGTAACACTTAAACAAATCAGAACTCCTGAATTTGAATTTCATGGCATAGTTTCTGTTTTCAATGAAATATACGAACACGAGAAATGTATAACGGAATCAGTGATGAAGGTTGCAAAGCAGGCGGAGGAAGAGTGTGACAGAACAACGCTTTCTTTTATCGACTGGTTTATTAATGAACAGATTGAAGAAGAGCAAAATGTTAAAGACATAATTAAGCGTCTGGAACTTTTTGGAGATGATAAAGTCTCTCTTTACCTCATGGATAAAGAGTTAGGGGAAAGACAGTAGATTAAAAGGACTGATATAGTCCTTTTTTTCTTGTATTATTTTTATGTTTTTGATAAATTAATTGTGTGTGTTTTATATTTTCTAAAACATTGTAAAAAAATGTAAAGTTCATGCTTTTTTAATAGCAAAAAATATTTTTTTAAAGACTTTTAATATATAGGTACCAGATGGGGTTCGTATGATTAAAGCAGTTAATTCAGCAGATAAAAATGTGATGTTTGGGGCTAAGTCCGAAAAAAAAGAAAATAATTTCGAGATGGAATCCCGAATACTTCCTAATACTTTAAAGACAAGGCTTCAACAAAAATATCAAAAAACTTCAAATGCTTTTTTACAATATCCGGTAAAGGGTTTAAAGGGAGATGTAAACTCTGATTTTTATGAGTTTTTGTCTATGGGTATCATTCCGTATTTAGTTGGGAGCGGTATGTTTATGGGATTATTTAATCTTGTAAATAAACATTTGTCCAATCCTAAATCAAGAGTTCTTGCAGGAATAAACGGCAAAAAGATGGCTCTAGGTGTTGTGTTATACGGTTTGATGAAAACTCTTTCGCCGGATTTGGTTACACGTCCTGTATACTGGGGTACAGGAGTTGATATAGAACTCCCGATTGAACACGTTTACTACCCGCTACCGAAAGAACCGGGCGAAGCTGCAAGAATTATTCCACAGGTGCAGCAGAGAAAAGTTTATGACAGCAGAGAGTTCTTTAGAAAAGATTTGATACAAAAAGATATCGGTGTTTCTTACTATGATAATGTAGCTAAAAAGTTAGGACTTGGCGAGGATTTAAATGACTCTGTTACCGAAACAACACCGATTATTCAAAATATTATTTCAACAACAAAAACGGCAAAGAGTTTGACTTCATACGCATGGGCAGGCTTAGGAGTCGGACTTGCAGCTCAGGATTCCTGGGAAGAGTTCTTCCACTCAATCTCTAATAGAAAACGTCACGTACCGAAACCTGGTGAAGGCTTTGGAGCAAAGATGGCTGCCAGAATGAAAAATTTTGGAAGCAATACCGCTGATATTTCCAAAACTTTTGTCAAATCTTTCGGTAAATCGTTTAAGACATTATGGACGGGAGATCCGGGTAAGTCAGGATTTATGAAACATGCCGGTAAGGCTTGGATGCTGTTTACAGCTGCATTAACAGTGGGTTCAACTGCAAATGTAATATATAAAGCAAGACATATGGGAAAATTGGCAAATAAAGATATTATGGATAAGTCCAAAGAAAGTACGGTGATTTAGTATGGCTATACATCCAGTTCAACAGAATATTGAAAATACTAAGTCTCACAGACCTTACAGAGAAGCAAAGGGCAATGTGAATACTGCTAATAATGTAAAACCTCTGCCGCCTGAGGGTCATCTGGTACACGATTCGATAGTTACTGTACCCAAATATTTTTTGAAAGACAGAGCTTATGATTTAAAAGCGGTTAAAGACGGTTTTGCAGGAAATGCAAATGACCACCAGCTTGGACGTATTAATGATGTTGGTCTTGCAATGGGTGGTTTAGGTATTGCTACAATGTTGGCTGCCCGTACAAAGAATCCGATGCTCCGTATAATGGAATACACGGGATTGGGGGCTTTCATTGCTTCAATGTCTCTGTTCCCGCTTGTTGCAATAAAAGCTCCATCAAGAATTATTCAAGGTTTTGATGTTGGTAAAGAATACATTGATGATCAGGGACGTAAAAAATCTGTTCTGCAAGATCCTAATTATATTCCGTTTGATATGTATCAGGGGGATTATCCTGGAGAAGATCTGGATGTTATAGGGGATAGAATGGGAATCCCTAGAGGCATTAAAAACCGTCATGATTTAATAAAAGAGCAGATGAGAAAAGTAGGTATTCAGACTAATACTCTCTGGATGCTTATGGCAGGTGGAGCAACACCGGTTCTTGCGGCTTTAATGTGCTGCGGGTTGGAAAAAGTCATAGCTCCTGCTCTGGAAAAGGCAAGAAACTCCCGCTATAATTCAAAGATAAGTAATCTTTTAGATAAAACAAATTCTATGTCAGAACTTGCATCTGATGTTAAACCGAATAGACTTAGCAAAGATGTTGAAAAACTGCTTGCTAATTATAAGGGTAAGGAGCTTCCGCAGGTAGAATATGATAATTTACTGAAATTATTAACAAAAGATATGGATGCAAATGCCTCTGAAGGTATTTGTGCTGATTTTGCAAAAATCTTTAAGACTGCGGACAAAGGTGAATATGCAGTAAACGACAGTTTTGCAGATGATGTTGTAAAATCAATTAAGGCAAATATTCCGTCAAGGAACAGAGCCACTTTGGAAAGGGTTTTTGTTCCAACAACGGCAGAAGTTAAAGATATTCTCAAGAAATTTGATGCTGACGGTATAACTGATGATGAATTGAAAGCTTTTAAAGGCGAATTGAAAAAATTATTTGAAGGCAAGATGGAAAATGAAGCCGGAATGTCAAAAGAAGCTTTGAAGGCATATCAAAATGAAGTTCTTGAAAATATAACTGCAAAGATTAAAAAATCTCCGGCAAAATATGTTAATGAGAATAATATTAAAGAAGTTGTTGATTTTGCAAAAGTTCTTGGAGAATTTAAAGAAAATCAAAAAGCTCTGGATAAATGCAAGTCTTTCAAAGTTGAATACGCTCCGGAAACTGTAATTGCAAGATCATACAGCAAATTTGAAAATACACTTCTTGACGTTTTAGGTATTAAATACAAAGACTTGAAGCAAATAAGAGAGTCTGATAAATATGCAGCAGAAATTATTGAAAGACAGCTTAATGCTTTAACAAAAGATGAGGCAAAGTATCAGGAAGCAATTTCTAAGCTTGCAAAAGTAATGTCTGAAATGGAAATCGATCTTAATGGTAAGGATACACAAAATTCTCATATGAAAGATTTGATTACAGGCATTGAAAATAATTATAATAAAACTGCTAAACGTCTTAGTTCAATAGGTAAATTCAATAACACTATTGACAGGCTTGTAAAGGAAGATGTATCAACTCTTTCAAATTCTCTAAGCTCAAGAGAAGATTTATTTGACGTTTTAGATGGTGTACAGCAAAACAAATACGAAAAGTTGAACTATTGGAGTGATTTGAAATCAACAAAAGAACGTATTGATTATGCAAAATATAATTCAAGAGGAGTAGGCTCATCTAAGAATCAGGAAATAACAAGAATTGTAGAAAGATATCAAGGTGCAAAAAATTCTTTCAATAGAATTTTGCACTTGTTAGATACATACAAAAGACCTCTTCCTGAGGGCGAATATAATAGAGAAGTTGCAAGATTCGGAAGAGAGGCGATTCTCGGGGCTTCGTGTCCGGATCATACAATGAAACTCAATACACCAAACAATCCAGAATTTTACAAGGATGTAATGAGAAATACATGGAATAGCGAAGCTATTACGGAAAGTACAAAGAAAGGGCTGAGTGTTTCAAATGATTTGGCTACAGGTGATATTTCCGGAAGATTCTCAAAGTATATAAATAGATTTAGAGAAATTATGGGCAACAATAACATAGACTTTACGAAACCACAACATAAATTGAATCCAAATGATTTGAATAAATATACAAAATCAGCACAAACAAGAATGTCGAAGTTTAATTTGGTTGCACAGAATTCAATAGATTTGATAATGCAGGCAGCACAAAGAAGATACGGAAACCAAAAATGGTTAAGAATAGCATCTGCAATTGGCGGCAGCGTTATTGGTGCAACAATAGTGGCTCAATTTGGATTTGGAAAGATAAGAAATCCGCAGAATATCTTTAGGAAGGTGAGCGATGATGGAAATAAGTAAAATAATCCCTGTAAATTTTAAAGCATTAACTCAGACTCCTGTTACTAAGCCTTCTGAAAAAAGGATTGAGGACAGGGAAAGCAATGTTACTTCAGCTTACCTTGAAAATCTTGCCAGAATTAATGTTCCGCAGGTGAAAAAGGTTGATCTTGTTTCAAAAGAGGTAAAACCTTATAAAAACAATTTGAGAACTATGGTTAGGAATAATGAATCTGTTATGCTTGCAATTGTTCCAAGAACCTTCACTGCTCAGGATTTGAACGGTGATGATAAAGTTACTTTGTCTACCGGTGAAAAAAATGGTACTTTATTGAGTGCAATATCAAGATTGGACGAATTAAAGGCTGATGGATTTAATACAATTCATATTTTACCGATTCATCCTACCGGTAAGAAAAATGCAATGGGAACAGCCGGTTCGATTTATTCACCTGCAAAATATGTAACGGACGATGGGCATCTGGCTATTGATCCGATGATAATTGATAAAGATGATCCAAGAACACCGGATGAACAATTTAAGGCATTTATAGATGAGTGTCACAAGCGTGATATCAGAGTAATGTTAGACTTGCCGAGCTGTGCATCTGTAGATATGTTTGAGGCAGAACCGGAATTGATGGCTTATGGCAGAAACGGTGAAGATAAGACCCCTCAAGGCTGGGCAGATATTAGAATGTTTGAGCCTTGGGCAGATGAGGCAGAACGTACTTTGAACCCAAAATTACTGGAAATGCATAAGCAATATGTTGATGCTTGCATAGATTTAGGTATTGACGGAATAAGAGCTGATGTTGCAAGAGCGAAACCGCCGGAATTTTGGGATAGATTGATTAAGTATTCGCATAAAAGAGATCCGGAATTTGCATGGCTTGCAGAAAGCTATACTTACGAATGTGCTTCTCCAATGGTAAATATGCCGTATGACAGACCGGAAGATTTGTTAAGAGCCGGATTTGATGAGTATTACGGACAATATCATATATTCCATGACTGGAAAAATGCAACGGAATTTAACGACTATATAAAATTGAATCTTGATTTATCACATAAATTGCCGGCAGGAAAGAGCGTAATAGGTTCATTCCTAACTCATGATGACAGTTCATCAATGATACACGGCGGTGAAAACTTCTGTAAATTAACAACAGTATTGCAGGCTACAATACCAATGTGTAATCCTTATTTTATAGATGGTTTCCAGACCGGTGACTATTATGATTATAAATACAGAGATACAGATAATATAGAAACATATACCGAAAAAACCTTGATGAATGAACACCGTTATCGTTTGGCATTGTTTAATCTTTCAAGAAAACCAGGCGGTGATCATCCGGATATTGAACGTGTAATGCGTGGCGTTCTTAAAATGCGTAAGGAAAATGAAGATGTTTTGGCAGATAGAAATAGCAGCTTTATAGAATTAAACAAGCGTGAAGATAAGAATGATCAGATAATTACATATGCAAGGCATAATAACGGAAAAACAATTCTGGTTGTAGCTAATAAGAATCCGAATAGAAATGTTACAGGTATTATAGAAATTCCGGGATTAAAAGAGGATCAGAAATTGAAAAATATGGCTCCGGAATATGGTGATACCAGCGAATTTCAGGTATCCAAAAATGAACTGAAAGTTAATCTGGCTCCGGCAGATGCTTATGTGTTTGAAATTGATACTCCGAATATAGAAAAAGACAGAAAAGGGCATGTATACAAACAAAAAGTCCGTGATTAATAATGAGCAAACATTAAATAAATTGCGAAAATAGAGCCGGTATAAAACCGGTTTTATTTTTGCTCAATAGTTCTTATAACTTTAGCAGGATTTCCAACTGCAAGCGAGTTCTCAGGAATATCCTTTGTGACAACAGCTCCTGCTCCAATAACGCATCCGTCTCCTATTGTAACTCCAGGTAAAATAATAACACTGCCTCCAAGCCAGCAATTTTTACCTATGGAGATAGGTTTTGCAGACTCTATAAAAGTATTTCTTGTTTTGTAATCAAGCGGGTGGATAGGCGTGTAAAATTGAGAATTTGGTCCTACAAAAGTATTGTCCCCTATAGTAACCTTAGCGCAATCAAGAACTACGCAGTTAGCATTAAAATAAACTCCGTCGCCTAATTCTAGGTTGCAGCCATAATCGCAAAATAAATTTGGGGTAATATAACAATCTTTACCCATTTTGCCAACCAGGCTTTTAAGAATTTCTTCTCTTTTTTCAGAGTCTTGCTCGACATTAAAAGCTCGTGTTTTTTCAAGCGAATATTTACGTAGTTTTAATAATTCTTCATCATTTGGATTGTAATCCAATCCATTAATCATTTTTTCAAACTCTCTCATAAGCTAATTATACAATAAAAAACCGGAAAATATTTTCCGGTTTTCTAAAAATTCAATATTAAGCTCCTTTAACTCATATATGCGCCGGCACTTTGTGCTGCAGCAGCTTGTACATGAATACTGTTTTTCTGCAACTTCTCTTCCATTGTCATTGGACGAGCATTACCACCATCGCCTTGATTAAAATCAAAGACGCCCCATGTACCTCTTGTGCCATGCATACCACTTGCTGCTTCTGGTCCTGTCATATATTGCCATCCTTTCTTATATCATCGCATCTATTACTTATATATATATAAAGTATTTTTATGTGTTGCGATTTCAAAAGGGATAATTTTCTTTACAAAAGTTTACACTTCTTTTTTCTTTTTTTGTTTATTTTGGAGCAGAATAGTAAGAAATATCGCAACTCCCATTAATAGTGCAAGCATTGCAAAAATGTCAAAAAATGAAGCAAGACGTGCTTGTGACAATAACTGTTTATAAAGTGTGCCTTCGGCTTTTCTGGCTGCAACTACAGATGGGTAATAGATGGCAAACTTATGCTGCAGTGCGGCTAATTTTACTTGATACATATGATTATGCGGCGCAAGATTGCTTACAAAGTAGCCCTGATAAACTTGTGAAACTCTTGCGATAAAGGTTGAAGCCGCCGAAGTTGAGACTGCTGTTAAAATGTTTTTAAAGAGAGCATGTAAAGATGCTGCATCAGCGTTCTTTGATGCCGGAAGTGTTTGAAAAGAGAGTGCCGTTATAGGAACAAATGCTGTCGGGACACCAATACAGAGCAGTATATTCGGCAGAATAATGCTTTCTATTGAAGAAGACGGGTTCATTTGTGTAAGCATTAATAGCGATGCTGCAATAATGAGAAATCCGATAATGGCAAGAATTCTTCCTTCCACATATTTTGAAATTTCACCTACTACAAGGAGCATGATTAAACAAATTACAGCTCTTGGAAACATCAAAAGTCCTGACATAGAAGGGCTGTAACCAATAAGACTCTGTACAAACATAGGAACAAGAAGCAATGTCGAATATATGATTACGTTTATAAAAGAGCTTGCAAATGTTCCGAAAAGAAAGTTTCGGTCTTTAAAGACTCTAATATCGATTACCGGATTTTTGTATTCAAGTTCCCATACATAGAAAAATACAAATGAAAAAATGCAAATTCCCGTAAGCCAGCATATCCAGGTTTCATCAAACCAGTTGTGCTGCTGTCCTTTGTCTAATACGACTTGCATGCAGCCCATTGCAATAACTATTGATAGGTATCCGAAAATATCAAATTTCTTGTTGTACTTTTGTTTCTCAGTTGGTTTATCGTCTGGAACGAGGAATTTAATCATAATTAATGACAATATACAGAGCGGTATATTAACTATAAAAATCCATTGCCATGAATAATAATCCGTGAGATAACCTCCGATGAAAGGTCCTGCAAGAGGAGAGAACATTGCTGCAACCCCGAATAAGCCCATTGCAACTCCCCGCTGCTCCGGCGGAAATACTTCCAACAGAACCGCCTGACATAAAGGCAATATACTTCCGCTCCCGATACCTTGTATAAGTCTTGCAGCAATCAGCGCTTGCAAATTCGGAGCAACTATGCAGAGAAAGCATCCAAGCGCAAATACTATAATGCTGTATATAAACAAAAGCTTTTTGCCTATATAGCGAACAAGATAACCTGTTACAGGAAGCATAAGACCGCCTGATATAATATAACAGGTGATAACGGTGTTTGTTTCATACTGTGTAGCACCATAAAAACCTGCAATATGAGGCTGGCTTACGTTGGTACCTGATGATGCCGCAAGCGAAAGAAATGACGGCAGTAATACTGCCATTGCTATAATATAAGGGTTAATTTTCTTTTCTTCCATCTTTGATTCTAACCTTTGGAACAACTGACATACCCGGGACAATGTTGTAATTTGAAATATCTTCGTCAAAAAGAATTTTTACAGGTACTCTTTGTACAATTTTTACGTAACTTCCGACTGCATTTTCAGGCGGGAAAAGGCTTGATTTTGCACCTGTTGCCCTTTGAATACTTTCAACATGCCCTTTAAACCTTTTGCCCGGATAAGTGTCAACTTTGATTCTAACCGGCTGTCCTTCGTGCATGTGTGTCAGCTGAACTTCTTTAAAATTCGCAACAACCCAGACTTGTTCAGGTACAATATTCATTAGCGGCTGCCCGATGTTTACATAATTTCCTTTTTCAACGCTTCTGGCTGCAATTTTTCCCTCTTGAGGTGCATAAATTTCTGTATATTGCAGGTTAAGTTTTGCCTGCTCAACTTCTGCTTCCAATCTTTTTATAAGAGCTTCATCCGCTTCTGTCTTTGCTTTGCTTGAATCTAGGGCGTGCTGTGTAGCCTGAGAAGTTTCCATTGCCGCATTATAATCTGCTTCTGCTACTTCTAGGGCTGTTTTGCTTTTTTCGTATGCCTGCTTGGAGACAATACCGTCTTTGTATAAATCTTTATATCTTGCAAAATCTTTTTGTGCAAAATCAAGTTTTGAAGAAGCTGAAGTTATATCTTCAAATGATTTATTTACTCTTGAAGTACTTTCGTCAACCTGCTTTTCTGCAATGTTTAGGCTGGCTTTTGCTTCTGCAAGCTTTGCTTCTGCCTGTGCAAGTGCAACCTCAAAGTCTTTAGGATCTAATTTTACAAGCAGCTGTCCGGCTTTAACTTCTTGGTTATCGTCAACCAGCAGGCTAATAACAGGTGCTGCAACCCTTGGTGCAACTGAAACTAAACGCCCTTCCACAAATGCGTCATCAGTTGACTGATAGTAAGTGGAATGAATTGCTGCAACAATACCTGTTATTGTAAGAATTATTGCTGTAATAGTCGGTACTATAACTCTTTTCTTTTTATATTCCGGTCGTCTTTTCTTGAGTCTTGCTTTTGCTTCTTTTATAAATTCTTTATCATGCTTGTCTTCGTGTCTTTTTGCCATAATTTCACCTAATTTTGCATTATTACCTTTTCTTTTAAATTATTTTCTATTTTGTTTAGTGTTTCTAAAAATTTATCAAGTTCTTCAACGGAAATGTTTTTTCCTATATGATCCCATATTTCTATAATTGCAGGCAGAGCTTTATTACAAATTTTGATTCCAGACTTGGTAATATATAATTTTTTTACCATTCGACCTTCTTCTTTGTCCGTTTCAATTGTCAAATAGCTTTTTGCTTCCAGAATCGATACAATTCTTGTAATATTTGGTCTGTCTTTCAGAGTTTCTTGAGCAAGCTGTCTTAAATACATTCCATTATTCTCTTTAAGTGTATTAAGTACAGTAAATTGTTCCGGTGTTATCTCGAATTTATTCAGTACAAAGGTTTGTATTGCGAAAATCTTTGACAGAAGCCCAATACGGGATAACCTCAACCCTATTTTTTGTCTTAATAAAATTTCTTGTTCCATAATTTTCTTTGTGTTATCATGGTAACACAAGAAGGATAAGTGTAAATATGACATTAAAAAATTTTTTAACAATTTTAATTTTAATTATGGCTTTACCTTGTTATGCAAAAGAAACGATAGATAAATTCGGCTATATAAATATTGATTGGTGGAAAAATTATAATGACGAATTGTTAGTAGAACATTTGCAGACATTATATAATAATAACCATGATTTAAAAATTGCGGCTCTAAAGGCAAAACAGGCTGAAGAAAACGTTCGTCTCGCTGGAGCAAATCAATTACCGCAGGTAGGTTTTGACGGAACATTTTCAAGGGTTTTCAGAGGCCCTCGAACGCAGTTCGGCAATACGGTAATACCTAGGTATATCCAAAATGAAATATTTTTGCCTCTGAATGCCTCTTATGAAATAGATATCTGGGGACAAAATTATTTGAACAGAAAAAGTGCAAAAAAACAAAAGGAAATTATTGACCAGCAGGAAAGAGCTGCTTATATTTATTTGACTTCAAGTTTCGCAGCAAATTATTATAACTTAATCAAAACTGATGAGCTGAAAAAAACTCTTGAAAAGATAATAGGATTGCAAACGGATATTGTAAGCATGACCGAAAGAAAATACAATGCAGGTCTTGCATCAATTAATGAAGTGTTAGAAGAAAAACAGGCACTTGTTAACTTTGAAAAAGAATTAAATAAACTCAACGAAAACAAAAAAGTTTTGAGTGATGAAATAAACGTTCTTTTAGGGCTGAATACGGATAAAGAAATTGAGCATGCAAGTTATGAAACAGTCTCTTCTCCTGAGGCTCCTGATTCAATTTCTACAGTTGTTGTTCAGTATCGCCCCGATCTTATATCCGCAGAAAGCTATATTAAAAAAGTCGGTCTGGATGTGAGAGTTGCAAGAAGGGAATTCTTGCCAAAATTTATTCTATTCGGAAATATAGGGTTCAATGCATATAATTGGAATAGAATTTTTGCGGGTGAAACATTCCTTGCTAATGCGGGTATTGCACCTACCTGGGACATATTTTCAGGAGGGGCAAAGCTTGCAAGATACAGAATAAATAAATATGAATACAAAAAAGCTGTTGAAGAATATGAAAAAACAATTTTAACTTCTATACAAGAAGTAAATGATGCTCTTATAGAATCAAAAACAACAAGAGCAAACTTAGCAAAGGCTAATGAAGAGTTTGACATAGAAAAAGAAAAACATTTACTTTCTGAAAAACAATTTAATATAGGCGATTCTTCTAAATTAGATGAGATGAAGTCAGAGGTAAATTTGTATCTTATAAAACAGAGAAACATTGCCGCTAAAATCGACAATGTTATCTCTACAATTTCATTATACAACGCCGTAGGCGGTATTGATTATACGCAAACAGAGGCGCTTAATTTGTAAACATATTAAGTCTTTCTGAAAAACAAGCATCATCCAATATGCAAGTTTGCTGTAAGTATCTTGAAACCCTTCCGCCGTCTTTAAATAAAAGAACATATGGCAAATTCGGATAAATGTGGAATTTTTTGTTAAATTCCTTTGTGTCTTGAGATGCTATATCTAGCATAACGAAGTTGTATGTTTGAGCATATTGTGTTTGTATGTTTTGAAATTTTTGTGTGACTTCATCAAGTTTATCTGCCCAGCTTGCATAAACAAGAAGCGCCATAGGTTTGCTGTCGCTTAGAGCATCAGTATAAGATATAGCTTTTGCAGAATGTGTACCTGCTGCAATTGTTAGTAAAACAAGTAGTGATAATAAAAATTTTTTCATAGCTTTTCATCCTATCTTTTTGAAATACGGATTTACCTCTTCCCTGAAGCAAATCTGTATAAATTGTGTTACATTTCTATTCAGCTTTTGATAAAATGTCCATTTCTTCAGCAGAAGCATAAGCTGAGTGGCATCCGCAGTCACAGTATATTACTTCGCCGGTAGTTCCGCTGGAAAGATCTGAAGCTAAGTATAATCCGGCTCTTCCTACATCTTCTAATGAAACATTTCTTTTCATCGGAGCTCTTAAAGTTGCTGCTTTAAGCATTTTAGAGAAACCGCTTATACCCATAGAAGCAAGTGTTTTAACCGGGCCTGAAGATAAGCAGTTAACACGTATTCCTTTGCTTCCCAAATCTACAGCCAGGAATCTCATTGCAGATTCTAATGCGGCTTTAGCAACACCCATTACATTGTAGCTTGGAACAGAAAGAACTGATCCTAAATAAGTTAAAGCAAAGATAGAGCTGCCTTCTTTCATAATAGGTTCAGCATGTCTGCAAATTGTTACTAAAGAGTATGCGCTTACACCAAGTGCAATATCCCATCCTTCTTTAGATGTGTCCACAAATCTGCCCATTAAATCTTCTTTAGGAGCAAAAGCAACTGCGTGAACTACAAAGTCTAATTTGCCGTATATTTTTTCACATTCTTTAAATACCGCTTCAACTTCTTCTTCTTTTGTAACGTCGCAGCTCATAATGAGTTTAGCGTTCATGCTTTCTGCAATTGGCTTAACTCTTTTTTCCATAGCTTCGCCTGCGTATGTAAAAGCGATATCAGCACCTTCGTCAAATAACTGTTTTGCAATACCATATGCGATACCATGAGTATTTGAAACTCCGAAGATAATACCCTTTTTCCCCTTCATTAATTCCATAAATAAAACTCCTCTTTACCTAATATACTAACTCATGCTATCAAAAAAATAAAATGATAGCAAGCTTTAGCTATTTTCGTTCAGAGGGTGAGCTGAAATAAAAAGAGCTTGAACAAATCAAGCTCATATATAAGTACATATCCCAATCAACAACAAATTAAACTAAAATTATAATAAGTTCAAAGCTATACTAGGCAGCTGGTTAGCAGTAGCAAGCAGTGTTGCTGATGCCTGCTGTAGAATTTGTGCCTGTATATAGTTTGAAGATTCTTCCGCAACATCAGCATCTCTTAACGTTGATAGTGAAGAAGTTATATTTTCTGACTGGACATTAATTGATTCAATTGCAGAATCAATTCTATTTTGTGCAGCACCCAGAGTTGTCGTTCTGGAAGAAATTTCATTTATAACCTTATCGATTTCGTCCAGCATTGTTGCCTGTCCGCCTGTAATTTGAGTTCCATCATATCCCGAGCAGGCTTGAGCTATTGCTTCTCTTGTATATTCGCCACTGCCTACAATTGCATAAGTTCTAAATAATGTAGAAACATTGGCAGCTTCAAATAAGGTGCTAGAAAGAGATATTTGGCTGTTTGCATCACTGTATAAACCTATTTGTAAAGCTATATCCTCCCCTACGCTGCCATCCATAAGTTTTAGACCGCTAAATTCGCAATTTGCAGAAATACGGTCGATTTCCTCAAGTCTTGCAGTTATTTCTGATTGAATAGCCTTGAGAGAATCAGAACCATAAGTACCGTTTGCTGCTTGTTCTGTCAAATCTCTGACACGCTGTAGGTGGGAGGTAATAAGTGAATATGTATCTTCCAATGTTGTAAGCATGTCTGCACCGGTAGCGGCATTATCTGCGGCAACATCCAGTGAACCAAGCTGTGTAGCCCAGTTGGTTGCAATAGAATACCCCGCAGCGTTATCCGCCGCATGATTAATCTTGTAGCCTGTAGTCATTCTCTCAATTGCTTGATTGAGGCTGTTTGTTGCCGAACTTAAATTCCTTTGAACAATCAAAGACGAAATGTTTGTATTAATTGTAAGAGCCATTCCCTAACCTTTCTGACTCTGTGCTCTCTTGCACAAATATCCCTAACTCTGAGCAACATAAGTAAAAACTCTTTTACTTTATATATAACTCACATATCCTTTTATACAAACATTATAGAATAACTAAATAAATTTTACACCATGTAAATCTTTGATTTTTACAATTTTTTACATTTTGATAAAATTCAAAAACTTATCAACGGCTTCTTTTCCTTGTTCAGTCGCATATTTAGCAGCATCTCTTATACCGTATGTAAATATAGCCATCGGGTTAACTTCTCCAAATTGAACAGGTTTTTTTTGTAAAGTTTCTTTAAAAGATTTATTGATTGGATCTTTTTTAGTAATTAGTTCTTCAATTGTTTTAGAAAAATCAGAGTCATTTACTGCCATATCAAGATAAGCATTCATTTTACCTTCTGCAGTATAAATGTCACTTTCTCTTCTGATAGGGCGTGGTCCAAAACCGAGTGAACGTGCTGTTTCAATGTTTTTAGCTTCCTGTGCCGCCTTTTTTAAGCCATAAATAACTTCTTTTTTCCCGTTAAAGTTTACATTAGTTGTTGAAATATTCATTTTTACCTCCAAGTTCTACTACAAATTATAAAACCTAAAAATATATTTTTTGCTATTTGTATTAAAATAATATTATAAGGAGGAAGATTATGGCAAAGGTTTTGACAATAGGAAGTGCGACAATGGATGTTTTTGTTGAATGTGATGATGCAAATATAGTATCTGTATGTTCCAAAAACAAAGATTCTGAGTTTATGAGTTATCCTTATGGGGCGAAAATTGATATTACAACTTTTTCATCAAAGGTAGGCGGAGGCGGTGTTAATACTGCGTGTAATTTCGCTAATCTTGGTTTTGAAACTTCTGCAATTTTTAAAATAGGAAAGGATATTTATTCTGAAGGTATTTTAGAATCTTTTAAGACAAGAAATGTTAATTTAGCTAATATAATACAAGATGAAAATTCTTCAACCGGTTTTTCAATAATACTTGTAAGCTTCCAGGGTGATAGAACTGTTCTTGCACATAGAGGTGCTAATGCAGAGATTAAAGAGAGTGAGATAAATTTTGAAGCGATAAAGGAAGCTGATTTAATGTATGTTGCTCCTTTAAACGGAGAATCCAATAAGGTTATTGAATCAATTGTAGATTATGCACATAAGCATGGTACTAAAATTTGTTTTAATGCCGGCTCTACAAGCTTAAAACGAGGATTTGAACATATTAAAACAATTTTAAAATCTGCTCACATTGTTGTAATGAACAGAGATGAAGCAACTATGGCAACAGGTATTCAGGTGCGTCCTGATACAAAGACCGAGAAATTCTCACATGATCTTATCCACGTAGATATTAAAAAAATGCTTACAACTCTTAAAGTTATGGATTATCAGGTAATTGTTATTACGGATGGCGGAACCGGTGCTTATGCATATGACGGCAAAAAATTCTATTATTGTCCGGTATTTCCATCTCCTGTTGTTTCAACGCTTGGGGCAGGTGATGCATTTGCTTCAACTTTCTGCGGAGCATTGGAGAGAACAAGGCTGGATGTAGGTAAATCTCTAATGTATGCTTCTGTTAATTCTGCATCAGTTGTTTCGGAATTCGGAGCGACGGAAGGACATATTACATTTGAAGAGATAGAAAAAAGACTGGCTGATAATCCTGACTATACTTATCTGGAGGGATAGGGGTAAATATAGGGGGTAAATATAGAAGTAAATATAGGAGGCAATAAAAGAGCTGGATGGAGAATAACTTCTCATTATATTCGCCAAATATGTTAAAGACATTTCAAATGTGTCCAAGAAAGTTTTTTTACAGGTATGGAAAGAATATTTCCATGCCTGTAAATGATTCTATATTTGAGTTTGGTAAAAATATTCATGCTCTGGCTTCTTATTATTTGAGAAAAGAAAATATAGACAAAATGGAACAGTCGCTTAGTGAACGTGAG
Organism: Candidatus Gastranaerophilales bacterium; assembly: GCA_944323255.1. Lineage (GTDB taxonomy): Bacteria > Cyanobacteriota > Vampirovibrionia > Gastranaerophilales > Gastranaerophilaceae > CAG-196. The sequence continues at coordinate 77,153 of CALURU010000007.1, read as the reverse complement.
CTGGTTGTCTGGAAATATTTAAAAGGTATAAAATACTTTTCTTATGACGTGGTAAATACCGAATACAGTCTTATAGTCAGAGTCGATGATTATTATTTCGGAGGCAGAATTGATGCTCTTCTTATGAATGGAGATGAATTTTTTATTCTGGATTACAAAACCGGGGCTGTTCCAAAAAATCCTAAGTATGATTTTCAGACAATGATTTATATTCTGGCTGTAAAAGAATTTTTTAAAACTGACAAAGTTAAATTTGTATATGTAGATCTTAGAAACAGAGAAGAGGTAGAAATTTCTTATTCTGCCGAACTCGGTACTGATTATGAAAAGCGTTTGATAGAGATTGCGGAAAAAATTAATAATTCAGATTTACCGGAAAAAAAGCCCGGATGTTCCTGCGAGTATTCTTCTATATGTTTTTAGCGTATAATTCTTATGATGAAAGATTATTTAATAGATACACATGCGCATATTGATATGCTTGAGCTTCCTGTTGAACAGGTTGTGAAGCAGATGAATGACTACGGCGTAAAGAAGGCTATTATTCCTTCAGTGGAAGCTGATTTAATGGATAAGGTTATATCTGTTGCCAAGTCGGATGAAAATTTGTGGGCTATGGTCGGAATTTATCCATCAGAAGCTAAAACTTATACTGAAGAGGTAGAAAATCATATTATAGAACTGGCAAAAAATCCAAAAGTAGTTGCCATGGGCGAAATCGGGCTTGATTATTACTGGGACAAATCTTTTGCCGCTTTACAAAAAGAAATTTTTGCAAAGCAAATCCGGCTTGCGAATAAATTAAATCTGCCAATTGTAGTGCATGACAGAGATGCTCATAAAGATACGTTTGATGTCCTTACAGAAAATAATAATTCTTCTGATGTATTATTTCATTGCTTTTCAGGCAGTGTAGAATTTATGCGGGAGTGTGTAAAGCAGGGCTGGTATATTGCGCTTGGCGGTGTTGTTACATTTAAAAACGCTGTAAAAATGAAAGATGTTGCACGAGAAGTACCACTGGAAAAACTTGTATTGGAAACGGATTCACCATATTTGACTCCGGTACCTTTTAGAGGAAAAACAAATTATCCTGCTTATGTAAAATATGTGGCGGAAGAAATTGCAAATATAAGACAAATGCCTGTTGAGGAATTAATAGATATTACAACAGAGAATGCAGAAAGGTTTTTTAAGATTTGAAAAAAGAACGCTTGGACAAATATCTTGTAGATTTAGGCTATTTTGAAAATAAAAGCAAAGCTGCCGCTGCGATTCTTGCCGGTAATGTAATGATAGGAACAGAAGTTGTTACAAAAGCAGGTTTTCAGATAAATCCGGAAAAGGAGTATGATTTTAAAATAAAATCAATGCCGTTTGTATCAAGAGGCGGGTTTAAGCTTAAAAAAGCCTTAGAAACTTTTGAGGTTACGGTAAAAGATAGAATTTGTTTTGATGCAGGTGCATCAACCGGCGGGTTTACTGACTGTCTGTTGCAAAATGGGGCAAAGTTCGTTTATGCTGTAGATGTCGGCTACGGTCAGCTTGACTGGAAAATCAGAAGTTCTAATCGGGTAAAGCCGATTGAAAAAACGAACCTGAAAAATTGTTCTTTCAATGATATTTATTCTGATAATGAACCAATTGCAGATTTGCTTGTTTCAGATTTGTCATTTATCTCACTGGAAAAAGTGCTGCCAAATCTAAAGACGCTTATGAACCCGGAGTTTCATGAAATGATTTGTCTTATAAAGCCCCAGTTTGAAGCCGGAAAAGAGTTGGTCGAAAAGGGCGGGGTCGTAAGAGATAAAAATACTCATAAAATGGTTATTGAAACGGTTTTAAACTGTATTCATTCTCTTCAATATTATGTAAAAGGGCTGACATATTCTTCAATCAAAGGTCCAGCTGGAAATATTGAATATCTGGTCTGGTTTTCAACTAAAGGAGAAGGTATAGAGGTTGATATAAATTCAGTGGTAGAAGAAGCACATAAAACTTTGGATTAAAAAAAAGAACCGATATAATTCGGTTCTTCTTTTCGTAAATTTTAAATAATTCTTAAACAGCTTTTTGAACTTTTCCTGCTCTCAAGCAAGAAGTACAAACCGTCATTTTCTTAGCTTGACCGTTTACATTAACTCTGATTTCTTGTAAATTAGGTGACTGTCTTTTTACAATTTGTTTATGAGAGAATGTTAATTTAGCAGCTTTTAAAGGTGTTTTACCACATACTTCACATTTTTTAGACATAATTATATTCCTTCTTTCTACCAGTGTAATTCAAGTTTACATTAAACCTTTTTATTTGACAAGTCTTATTGTAAAGATTTTGTAACCTTTTGAAAAGCAAATTTTATATTTAGAGGTGTTAGTAATGTTATGAAAGTTATTAAAAGTAATACTGCGCCAAATTTTAAGGCGATACCGCTAGCAAAAACAAAGAATAAGTTTAAGGGGTTCACAACAAAAATAGATTTGTATGAACTTACAAAATCTGACAGAAGATTTATTGAAAATCTGGCTGCAAATTCTGATTTTAGCACAAATCTCGTAAAGATGGATGAATTTGACAGGAAAAGATGGAAGAAAGTTTTTGATTATACTATAGAAGCAGCGCAAAATCCTGATAATCAATCAATTATAGCTTTTTCAGATAATAAACCCTGCGGAATTTTATCGTTTTTTGATGAAGTAAGTTCACTTTTTCTAGACGCTGTCTGTGCTATTCCGCAGCATGGAGGGAAGAAGGTTAATCTTGGTGGAACAACACTTATTTATCAATTATTTAAATTCGCCGAAAACTATAAAGTAAAGAATATAACTTTATCAGCAGTAACAGACGGACCTTTTGATGTTATTTCAAAATACAAAAAACTTGGATTCAAAGATTTAGGTATGGAAGGCGATTACGTAAAAATGAGCTGTAGTCAATTCAAAATCAAGGAAAAACTAAAAGAGCTTTCCTCTATAATTGATTATAAATCTGTTAATAATCCGGAAAAGATTAATCTTGAAGATTTAGTAGTCTGATTGCTGATAATCATCATCGTCTTGAAGTGATGAGAGATCAGAAGAATACTTCGTGTCAAAATCTTCCGGTAAATATTCATTATCCGGCCAGATAGTGTCTTCGTCAAACCTGCAGGCACTCAAATTTTCTGACATGGACAAGTCCGAATTAGTTAGATCTGCGCTTTGAAATATTGCACCTGCCATATCTGAGTCAGAAAAATTACAATAGTCAACCTTTGAATAACTGAAATCAGTACCATTCAGGACAGATTCATTAAATGTGCACTCAATAACTTCAGCCCTTGTAAAATCAACCGAGCTTAAATCACAGGCTTCAAATTTTACCTCGCTTAAATGACTGTCAGAAAACGAAGAAGAGGTTAAGTCAACATTAATGAACTCAAGTCCGTCTATAGTTGTACCGCTGAAATCGGTTTCGCTTAAATCAACACCGCCCTTTGCGTTCTTAATTTCATTATTAAAAGCTTGAACATCTGTTAATGCAAGGTTTACTAATTCTTCTTTTGATAACATTTATTTATGAACTCCTATTTTAGCTGACTAAATTTATTTGCATAGCAAGCAGTACTGCCTGTGTTCTGTTTGCGACTTTTAATTTTTTGAAGATACTGTTTAAGTGGGTTTTGACTGTAACATCTCTTACGCATAACGTATCTGCAATCTGCTGGTTGCTGGCACCTTTTGCAAGCAGCTCCAGTACTTCTTTTTCTTTTGGTGTTAGTAAATCTATATTTACATCCTTATTAAGGCTTATGCTGCTCTTTGGTGCAGATTCATTTTGCCAGCGGCAGCGTCTTAGAATTGCTTCTATTCTTGCAAGCAGATTCGGGAGGATAAATGGTTTTACTATATAATCATCAGCTCCTATTCTTAAACCGGAAACAATTTTTTGATCTTCACTTACTGCAGTAATCATAATAACCGGAATGTATTTAATTCTTTTATTGCTTCTGATAGCTTTTAATGTATCCCAGCCGTCCATATTTGGCATCATTACATCTAAAAGGATTAAATCAAAATTTTCATTGCTTTTATCAAGAATTTTTAATGCTTCAAGCCCGTCTTTAGCAACGGTTACATCATAACCGTACATAGGAAGTGCATCCGCTAAATATTTTGGATTATCGTCGATAACAAGAATTGAAGCTATTCCGTCCATTTATTACACCAATCTTTCTTTCAATGCTTTTAGTGCTGCTTGTAGTCTATCATCTACTTCAAGTTTTTGCAAGATGCTTGCAACATGGGCTTTAGTTGTATTGATACTTACAAAAAGCTCCTTTGCTATTTCTATATTACTGTAACCTTCTGTAATAAGTTTTAAAATCTGGGTTTCACGGGAGGTTAAGCCATAATTCTTTTCAGGTTTTGCAAGTGCAGTTTCTTGTGATTTTGTAGCTGCTTCCAGTACAATATGCGAGATAGATGGATCAAACCAGGCAGCTCCGTCCAGAACTGATTGTACCACCTGAATCAGGCGTTTCGGGTTTATTTCTTTAGAACAATAGGCGTTAGCACCGGCTTTAAGGCTGTTTAATACTTCCTGCTCATCATTATGTGACGTCAGAACAACGATTTTGATATCTTTATTCATATCCTTAATCTGTTTTGTGGCTTCAATTCCGTTCATTCCCGGAAGACCCAGATCCATGATAATAAGGTTGATATCATTGTGTTTAGTAAGTTCGATTCCTTTTTCTGCGGATTCTGCTTCATAAATGTTTTCAATAAAATCGCAGGACTCAAAAGCTGTTTTAAGTCCGAATCTTGTTAATTCATGATCTTCAATAATTAAAATATTACTCTTCATACACACTATGCCCCGGATTTACGTCTGCCGCATAATCAGAATTTAACCTTGAACATCTGATTAAAGACTGATTTGCAAGTTCTATGTCCCCTTTAGCTCTGAGCACCAGACTCAGATAATAATAATATTTAAAGTTATTTGCGTCAATGTAATAAGAATTATTCAAATATGTTGCAGCCATATTAAAATTGTTGTCTCTTATTGCCAGATTTGCAAGACCCAGCCATATGTCATTATTAGAAATATCAATTGATGCAACTTTAGGAAGATAATAATCTGCCTTTTGAGGGAACACCTGCAGAGATTCTACCAGGAGTTCTTCATTAGAATTATGTTTTTTTAATAATTTTTCATACATTTTTTGTGATTTTTTGTCTTTTTCAAGAGCGAGATACGTTTTTGCAACTCCAATATCCGGCTCGGCATCTTTAGTTAATCTTTGAGCCTTTTTGTAATATTTTAAGGCATCTTCGTACTTCCGGTTATTGTAGCTTACATCTGCAAGTGTAATTGCTGCCAGATAGTTGTCGTTGTCCTCTCTGTATGCCCTTGATGCAAATTCCTGCGCTTTCAATTCTTCATCGTTATCATAATAAATTTTGCCCAGAAGCGAATATATCATAGGGCTGTATTGCTTTGCCTGCAATATAGAGGATTGAAGTACTTTTGTCGCTAAAAGACTCTTATCTTGAAGGTGATAATAATATGCCAGATGATAATCTTTTAAAGGCTCATCTTTTGCTGTTTTGTAGAGAATATACTCTTCTACGGCTCTGACTTTTTGTTGAAAATCAACAGTTGCAAATTCCGTTTTCTTAATTTTATCCAGAACTTTTAGTGCCTGTTTCGGTTTATTCAAATCTGCAAGAATCTTTGCTTTCAGCGTAAGATAATTTACATTTGTGTCATTTTCAACAATTGCATTATTAATGTATTTTAAAGCTTGCTGCAAGTTGTTTGATTTATAATATCCTAAGGAAATCAGATAGTTTTTATAATCGCTTTCAGAAGCCTGATTGCTGTTTAAAAGCTCAGAAGTTGTTTCAATTGCCATATTGTTATACATAATATTTGAATATGCATCGGCAAGGTATATGATATCCTTTTGCTTTACCATACCAGACGGATAATAATATCTTCTGAGATCTTTTACATAGGATGCCGTAAAGACATTTGAATCCAATTTTTTTATCAGTGCATCAGACAGATCAAAGAATCCGTATTCAGCCATTTTCATTCCGTAAACAAGAAAAACATAGTCATCATGCGAAGCTCTTTGTATTAGGTCGTTAAAATCATCATAAGAGGCTTTTATGTTGTTTTGTGCAAACCTGTTTTCTGCAGAAGCGTATTTTGATTTAACAAAATTATCTTTTATCACCATGTCCATATTGGCAACATTAGTTTCTGCCTTAACTTTTAACTGTTTAACTTCGTCGGCATTTACAGTTGTTACGGAAGCCAATATTAATGATGATATTAATAATTTTCTAAACAGCTTACTCATGCTCTAAGTCTACACCTACATAATATTTATTAAACACTTGTAATAACTTGTTACTACAATTATTTACTATTGAGTAATATAAATCAAGTAGGTTATATTTTTCCAGTGTAACTAAATCCTCCGGATCAATGGTCATGTGGTTTTCAGTAATAAATACACCTACTATTTTGTTAAGTTTAATTGCCAGGAACTTATCAACAACTTTTGGGTCAAAATGTGTTCCGGCACCATTTTTGATAATATCAATAACTTTTTCAATAGGCATCTTGTCTCTGTAGTGTCTCTTGGAAGTTATTGCATCAAAAACGTCTGATACTGCCAAAATTCTTCCGCCAAAAGGAATCTCTTCGCCTTTCAAATGCCTGTAGTAACCTGTTCCGTCATACTTTTCGTGATGAGAACAAGCTATTTCCGTTATTTCCTGAAAATCTTTAGACATGTGAATTTTTTCTAATATATGATGTGTAATTTCAACGTGCTGCTGAATGTGCTTATATTCTTCCGGTGTAAGCTTTCCTTCTTTTTGTAACACGGAATCTTTAATACCGATTTTTCCTATATCATGAAGCGCTGCTGCTTTTTCTAAGATATAAATATCTTTCTTTTCCATGCCAAATTCCTGCGCAATCAACGAAGAATACATTTTAACCCTTGAAGAATGGCCGGAAGTAATCTTATCTCTTGCATCAATAGAGGTCGCTAACGTTTCGATAAAACTGTCAAGCACAATCTTTTGTTCTTCCAGGAGTTTTCTCTGTCTTTCAAACAACTGGGCATTTTCCAGAGAAATACCCGCACTTGATGCAATTGCTACAAGTAAATCTTCGTCATCCGGAGTAAAATATTCATCAAATTTATTTAATACCTGAAATACGCCGATAATTTCCTGGTTAAAGTTTTTAATCGGCATACATAGAATAGTCTTTGTTCTGTAACCGGTTTTTTTGTCGACATCAGGATTAAATCGCTTATCAGAGTATGCATCTCTGATGTTGATAGTTTCTCCTGTTTGCAAAACATGTCCGGCAAGCCCTTTGTCCGCAGGTATTCTTAATTCCTTTGTGTCCAGACCTGTTGCAACTTTTGAATAGAGTTCGTTATGCTCTTTGTCATACATATAAACCGTACATCTGTCAGCATTTAGCGCTGTTTTTGTTTCTTCTGCTATAGTTTTTATTAATAAATCAATGTCTTTTTCCGCAGCAACAGCCTGACCTATTTTAACCAGTGCAATAAGCGGATCTTTTGTCTGATTGTGGTTGTTATTATGAGTTATTGGCGGACATTTCAGTATTTTATTCAATTTTTCAAAAAAATCAGTTTTTTGATTTTTTATTGACAGCTTCCTGGCCTGATTATAATTAATGGAATAGAGAGTCACGTTTTTTTCTGTAAAATTGACAAATCCCAGTATCATTTCGTGTAAAATTTGAGTAATTGCATCCTTAGACTGTTCCACCAGAAATGATGCATCATTCATAAACTGATAAAAAGAATTGTAATCTTTTTTTAAAAATGCTGCCAGAGCCAGCATGCTAAAGCATATGGCAGTATCGTCCTGATAAATTTCTTTATGTTTTTCTATGCTGTTTTTTACTTCTTCATACCCGCCGTTGAGTATTTCTGAAACTGACTCATAAATAAAATTTTCTAAAGTCATTTCACCCTCTCTATTTATGTATTATAATATAATAAAATAGGATTTTTGGCAAAGGGGGAATATATAAAACATAATTAATTAACGTGTTTTAGTGGGCAATTACTTAATTTGTGCTAAAGAAGCTGTTTATTGTATAATATTATTGTGCTTTGGAAGAGGAATTTATGAATAAAATATCAATACTTATACCGGTTTACAATGAAAAAAATTCATTGATGGAAATTTTAAAAAGAGTAGAAGAAGTTGATTTTGGTCTAGAAAAAGAAATTATTTTGATTGACGATTTTTCAACAGATGGCACAAAAGATCTCTATTCAAATCTTCCATACAAAGTTTTGTATCATCAGCGCAATATGGGCAAAGGCGCTGCTCTCAGAACAGGTTTAAGAGCTGCAACCGGTGATATTATAATTATACAGGATGCTGATCTTGAGTATAACCCAAAGGACTATAAACCTCTTGTTCACCTTATTGTTACAGATTCTGCCGATGTTGTTTACGGTTCCCGTCTTGCAGATACCAGAAACAGCGGTAACTTCTTAATGTTGAGCTATCTGGCAAATGTCTTTTTGACGCTCATGACAAGGGTACTGTACGGAACTTATATGACAGATATGGAAACCTGTTATAAAGCTTTCAGGGCGGATGTTTTGAAGGGGGTTACTATTAAATCAAATCGTTTTGATTTCGAACCTGAAATTACAGCAAAGGTGCTTAAAAAGGATATTCGTTTTATGGAAGTGCCTATATCTTATAATGCAAGAAAAGCTTCAGAGGGTAAGAAAATTGGTTGGAAAGACGGTGTTCAGGCAATATTTACCTTGATAAAGTACAGATTTTCTGACTAGTTGATAAAGTCTATATTATAAAACCACCTGACTAACGGAGTCAGGTGGTTTGTTGTATATCATTTTAATCTCATTTATTTTTTTTGAACCCAATTTTCAAGTATTTTTAGTGGAGCTCTTGTTATGGCAAGCGCCCAAGCCGGAATGTTTTTAGTAATAACTCCGATAGCTCCGACATTTGCACCTTCTTCTATCGTAACAGGTGCGACAAGTACAGAATTAGAACCAATCTTAACATTGTCTTTTATTATGGTTTTGCTTTTCACTTTTGTCAAAGGATTGTAATTTGCAGTAATAGTGCCGGCTCCAATGTTGACATTAGCACCGATTTCACTATCTCCAAGATAAGTTAAGTGGCAGGCGTTTGTGTGAGATTTTATTGTCGTTTTCTTAACCTCAACAAAGTTGCCGATTTTAACATAATCTTCCAGAACAACGTTACCTCTTAAATGCGCAAAAGGTCCAATTTTGCAGTGCCTGCCAATTTTGTTTTTGCCATTAATATAACAGGATGGGTAAATTATTGTATCTGTATCAATTTCAGTTTCCGGACTTATCCAGGTTGTAGATGGATCAACAATTGTAACTCCGTTTTTCATATGCTTATGCAATGTTCGTTGATTTAATATTCTGGAAGCTTCTGCCAGATTCTCTCTTGAATTAATTCCAAAAATATCCTCATTATTTTGTATAGTATAAGCGTTAACTGCCAGATGTTTTTCGTTACCCCACTTGATTATGTCTGTTAAGTAATATTCTCCCTGTGCATTGTTATTGCTTAATTCAGAGAACGCAGATTTTACTTTGTTCCAGTTCACGCAATAAATTCCGGCATTGATTTCTTTTACTGTTTTTTGAGATTCATTTGCATCCTTTTCTTCAACAATTGAATTTACCGATCCATCTTGATTTCTGATAATTCTTCCATAGTTTGCAGGGTTATCAAATATTGCACTCATAACAGTAATGTCAGAGGCTTTTTCTTTATGGAATTTTATAAACGCACTTAATGTGTCGCTTGTAATGAGCGGTGTATCTCCGCACAGAATAATAATTTCTCCGTTGTAATCTTTAAGATACGGTAAAACCATGCTTACAGCATGCCCGGTTCCCAACTGCGGCGTCTGTAAAATGCATTTGGAATTTGTGTAGTTGTTATTTACAAATTCTTCTACCTGCTCTGCCTGATGACCTACAATAATAAAATTTTCATCGACGACAGAAGTTTTGTTAACAGCATCTATAACATACCCCAAAAAAGGTTTGTCAAAGATTGAATGCAAAACTTTTGGCAGATCAGATTTCATTCTTGTGCCTTTTCCGGCTGCTAAAATAATAGATTTAAACATAAAAATTTCCCTCTTTTTTTATGATTTTAACACAAATTAAAAAGGTGATTGACAAACCAGATAAATGTTATATAATGTATATATAAGGATATGTTCACGTGGTATTGTCGTTAAACACAAATCATTTAAGTAGTCTAGTGCAGAATAGTCTTACCGCATCGACGGCAGGGCTAAATTCAGCTATTGAAAGACTGACAACCGGTTTTAAGATTAATCATGCAAAGGATAATGCAGCCGGTTACTCAATTGTGACGCAATATTCTAGCAAATTGTCTTCATATAATGTAGCGCAAGATAATACTGCGATGGGTTTGGATTTGATAACGACAGCGACAGACAGTTTAAGTTTAATAACTTCTCACCTGCAAAGAATGAGGGATTTGGCTGAACAAGCTGCAAACGGAACATATGGTGAAGATTCATTACAGGCAATACAAGCAGAATTTACCCAGAGAACAAATGAAATTCAGAGATTGTTAGAGAGTACTGAGTATAACGGAGTACAACTTTTTAAGCAGTCCGGAAGCAAATTCATTGAAGAAGTAGAACCAATATCAGCAGAGGAGGCACAGAACGAGGGTTATACAGTAATAACGAATGCAGACGAATTACAGGCAATGCAAAATGATACAAACGGGAAATATATACTAATGGCAGATATAGACTTGACCGGTTATGACTGGGAGCCTATAAGTGATTTTTCAGGCGAATTTAATGGTAATGGATATACAATTAGCAATTTGTATGTAAATAACAATACATACGATTATTATGGATTTTTTAGACGAATAGAAAATGCGACAATAGAAAATGTAGCTTTTGAAAATGCAAATGTTACAGGGAAAATGCAGGTAGGAATTCTTGCCGGCTACAGTTATAACAGTACAATATCGAACTGTCTTGTAACAGGTATGGTATCCGGTCATAGTGATGTTGGTGCATTAGTTGGTACTAATACTCACTATTCAACGATAGACAGCTGCTATTCAATAGCTGATGTGAGCGGACAGGCTTATCGTGTAGGAGGTCTGGTCGGATATAATTCGGATCATTCCTCTATAGATTATTGTTTTGCACAGAGCGATGCAACGGGAAATATGAATATAGGTGGTTTTGCAGGACAAAACTCTAATGATAGTACTATTACAAATTGCTTTTCAGAGGGCGTTTCGAATGGAAATAGCCAAATAGGCTCTTTTATAGGTTCAAATGATTCGGGAACAATAGATTCTTGTTATTGGAATCAAGATTCTTCCCAATCAACGACCGGTGTGGGACAAGGCTCTTCAACAGGTTTGACGGGGTCTACGGCAATGGAGATAGAAGAATTAAAGGCGGGAAATGAATTGCCCGGCTATAGTATTGTGTTAGATTCCCAAGAAACAGAAATTACATTTCAGGTGGGAATTCACAGTGATGATTCTTCGAAAATATTAATTGATACAGAGTTTAATTTCAGGATTTCAGCATTAAATGTAGCAACTTCTGATGCTGCAAGAAAAGCTCTTGCGAAGATTGATAATATGCTTGAGATGGTAAATTCAAAGCAGACAGACTATGGTGCTGCTTATAACAGGTTAGAATCAGCTCTTGAGACAATTGGTGTCAGTATAGATAATTTGACTTCATCACGTTCAACTCTAAGAGATGCCGATATTGCAGAAGTTTCCAGTGAATATATAAAGAATCAGATTTTGCAGCAGGCATCTGCAACGCTTCTTGCTACTGCAAACCAATCACCTTCCATTGCTTTGCAGTTGTTGTAAGAGAAAATTACCAGATTTGTATATTACAAAATCTTCACAATTATTTGCAATTTATTTTTGTTTATTTTAGGATTAAAGCATACGCCGATTTAAAAGAAAGAATGTGTTCCGCACATTCTTTTTAAAAAGGTAAAAGGGGTAAATAAAAGAAGGTAAATTACACTAGTTTACTCCAAAATAGCATTGAAATAAAAATTATAAAGGAAAGTCAAAATGGGTATCAAAGGTAAAAATGACAGAATGGTAGTTCTTGCTTGTGAAGATTGCAAAGAAAGAAACTATACAACAGTAAAGAATAAAAAGAATACAAAGGACAGATTGGAGCTTAGCAAATATTGTCCTACTTGTAAGAAACATACAACTCACAAGGAAACAAAATAGCAGTGAATGGTGACTCGGTGATATGTGGCTGAAAATTTAAGTAACGGAATAATTCTTAGTCACTTAGTCACTTAGTCACACAATCACATTACTAAGCGTCCTTAGTTCAGTTGGTAGAACGTCGGTCTCCAAAACCGGATGTCGAGGGTTCGAGTCCTTCAGGGCGCGAATTATAGAATATAGGTAAGAACAGATGAACGATACTTTTGAGATAGCAAAGAAAAATATAGTGGCATACTTTAAAGGCGTACGCACAGAGTGGGGAAAAATTACCTGGCCTGAAAAACATCAGGTAATTGTAGAGACCTTCTTTGTTGTTGCAATTGTTTTTGTATTCACTGTTTTTATTTTTATAACAGACAAAGTTCTGGAATTCGGAATTGATAAATTAGAAAGTTTAATACGCACTTTGCATTAAATTTATGTAAGCGAAAAAGGGTAAGAATAATGACTGAAAAAGACGAAAATATTATGAATGAAGGAACAGCGGAAGAGAATTTAGAGGCTGAAAATAATAAATCTTCAGATAAAAAAAATCAAAAGCGCTGGTATATTGTTCACACATATTCAGGTTACGAAAATAAAGTAAAGAGCAATCTTGAAAAACGTATTGAGTATATGAATATGGGTGACAAGATTTTCAGAGTAGAAGTTCCGCAGAAAACGATTACCCAGATAAAAGGCGGCAGAAAGCAGGAAAAAGAAGAAAAGATTTTTCCGGGCTATGTTCTTGTAGAAATGATAATGGATGAGGACAGCTGGTACGTTGTGCGCCATACTGCCGGTGTTACAAAATTTGTTGGATCAGCTAAGAAGCCAATTCCTGCAAAAGACAGCGAAATTAAGAAAATTATACACAGATCAACTGCTCAGACTCAAAAAGTTGAAATGGATGTTAAGGTCGGCGAAAAAGTTAGAATTATATCCGGTCCATTCGCAGAGTTTGTTGGTGATATTACAGAAGTTTACCCTGATAAGGCTAAACTCAGAGCAATGGTTTCAATTTTCGGACGTGAAACTCCGGTTGAATTAGAATATAAACAAATTCAAAAACTGTAGGGGGTAAACGTAAAGAGTCGGTTTTGAAAAAACAATTCTGACGATACAATAACCCTTTAGTAAAACAACACTAAGACCGTGGAAGGGGATGCCCCCCGTTAGTACCACGAAAGGAGAAAAAAATGGCAAAAAAAGTAGTAGGTAAAATTAAACTGCAAATTGAAGCAGGTAAAGCAAATCCGTCACCTCCTGTTGGTCCTGCATTAGGTCAGCACGGTGTAAATATTATGGATTTCTGCAAACAGTTCAATGCAAGAACTGAATCACAAGCAGGATATATCATCCCTGTTGTTATTGATGTATATGAAGACAGAAGTTTCACTTTTGTTACAAAATCACCTCCGGCTCCGGTTTTGATTAAAAAGGCATTAAACTTATCAAAAGGTTCTGCAGTGCCTAACAAAACTAAAGTTGCTGAAATTACAAGAGAACAGTTAGAAGAAATTGCAAAAATCAAGATGAATGATTTGAATGCTACTTCTATGGAAGCTGCTGTAAACATGATTAAAGGCTCTTGCAGAGCTATGGGTGTTACCGTAAAAGAGGGCTAAGAGGTAAATATAAGGACAAATTGTTCCCACTCCCTGTTTACTGTTACACACATGTAAGTTAGAAATAGAATTAATGGAAGGACTTTAGTCCGCTAATACCATGAAAGGATAAGAAAAATGTCAAAATTAACTAAAAAACAAAGAAAGCTTCAGGAATTGTTAGCTGATTTCCAACAACCGGCTAGCGGTCGTGATGCTCTTAATAAATTACAGGAAATATCTAAAGAAGTTGCAAAATTCAATGAGACAGTTGAATGCCATATGAGATTAGGTATTGAAGTTAAGCATGCTGAACAGCAGATCAGATCTACTGTTGTATTACCGGCAGGTTTAGGTAAAGAAGTTCGTGTTTGCGTTATTGCTAAAGGTGCAAAGGTTAATGAAGCAAAGGATGCAGGCGCTGATTTCTACGGAACAGAAGATATTATCGATAAAATTGCAGGCGGCTGGTTTGAATTTGATACATTAATTGCAACTCCTGACTGTATGGGTATGTTAGGTAAATTAGGTAGAGTTTTAGGTCCAAAAGGCTTGATGCCAAACCCTAAGACAGGTACTGTTACTTTAGATATCGCAAAAGCAGTTAAAGATGCAAAAGCAGGTAAAGTTGAGTTTAGAGCTGACAAACAGGGTATGATTCACTGCCCTATCGGTAAAGTTCAGTTCTCAAATGAAGATTTGGTTAAGAACTACGGAACATTAGTTGACGCAGTTTTAAGAGCTAAGCCTTCTGCAGCAAAGGGAACTTATGTTAAGTCAATTTATTTGACAACAACAATGGGACCGAGCATTAAGATTGATTCTAAGAACCTGCAGGCAGAAGTTAAAGAAATTGTTGGTTGATATTTACGGCTAATCGAAAGATTAGCCTTTTTTTTAGATAATAGAAGAGCGGTTGTATAAAAGCCGCTCTTTTGTTATTATTTAGAATATCTTCTCTCCAGGCAGCGAAGCGGAAGGTGGAGAGGAAGTGGTTATATTTGAGCAGTTGCGAAAATTACAACCGCAGGTGAGGTTTTATATAAAGGAGAAGAAAAATGAAAATCAGAGCTAGTCATATTTTAGTGGATACAAAAGAACAGGCAGAAAATTTGCTTTTAGATATTCAAAATGGTGTTGCGTTTGAAGATCTGGCAAAAGAGTATTCTAAATGCCCGTCAGGAAGAGATGGCGGAGATTTGAGATGGTTTGGCAAGGGGATGATGGTTAAGCCGTTTGAAGATGCTGCATTTGCTCTTAAAAAAGGCGAAGTTTCCGAACCTGTAGAGACTCAATTCGGCTGGCATTTGATAAAACTGACTGATATTGATGAGTAATTTATGAATGAATTATTAAAGAAATTAGATTTGGACTATCTGCTTGTAAATTGTACAAATGAGTATTTAGTTGAATATCCTGCATTGTCTGAAAATGCAAGGTATACTTTGACGGGTTTTTCCGGCTCTACAGGAGATGCACTGATAACAGAGGATAATATTTATCTTTTTGTTGACGGAAGGTATCATACTCAGGCTGATATGGAAGCTAAAGCGGGCGTTACGGTTGTAAAACTGGGGCTTGGGCAACGACAGGATGAGGAAATTAAAAAGCTTATAAATCCTGATAAGGTATTAGGTATTGTGGCTAAAAAGGTTTCTCAAAAACGGTTAGAGGGATTTAGCGGGTTTAAAATTAAACTTCTTGAGAATGATCCGATAAATGATTTTACCGAACCGCATATTGAACAACCGGTTCAGGCAATGTGTCCGATAAAATTTACTCCGGATGAGTCGGTATTTATAACTAATCTTGAAGAAGTCTCTTATTTAACCGGAATGCGAGAATTTTCAAGGGATTGTTCGTCTAAAATCTGGGCAAAACTTTATATTAACGGAAGTGAGCGCAGGTTATTTACAGATAACAAGGACTGTGAGAAATTCTTGAGAAATTTTGAGGGAAAATTAGTCATAGATAAAGCTTCCATCAATGCGTATGACTATGCATTGATTAAGAATCCTGTTTCCAAACAGTCAGAGATTAAATTTATGAAGGCGGTTAAAACTGACGAAGAAATCGAGGCATACAAAAGTGCTTTTGAAAAAACGGATAAGGCTGTGAATGCCATAAGAGAGTATATAGAAGCGAATGATAATCTTTCTGAGTTTGATATAGCAACAAGACTAAGAGAGGAGTTTATAAAATATGGCGCAAAGTCATTGAGTTTCAATTCTATTGTTGCAATAAACCAAAATTCGGCACTTGCGCATTATGCAAAAAACGCTAAAGATGTAATTTTAACCGAGGGGTCGCTCGTTTTAATAGATTGCGGGGCGTATTATGAAAGCGGGCTTGCAACAGATATTACAAGAGTTTTTGTGAAAGGAAAACCTTCTGATTTGCAAAGAAAGGTTTATACAACAGTATTAAAAGCTTTCCTGAATGCGTTCAATTGCCACCTCACCCCGTCCCTCTCCTCTAAGGCGAGGGAGAAAAATATAACCGGATTTGAGCTTGATTCAATGGCACATTCAATTCTGGACGATAAAATTGCAGGTTTTACTTTTTCTCACGGGCTGGGGCATGGAATTGGCATAAATGTGCATGAGGCTCCGCCAGCTCTAAATCAGACAGAAATAGCCCATACGGTAATTCAGGATAATATGACTTTTACTATTGAGCCGGGACTTTATCATCCTGAGCATTTTGGTGTAAGGCTTGAAAATTCCTGCTATATGAAAGACGGTAAAATCCATTCTTTTGTAAAAATGGGCTACGAAGGCAAAATGATTGACTATGATTTGTTGTCGGAGCAGGAAAAAGAGTGGTTAAAGGATTTTGAAATCTTATGAAAATAACAAGTGTAAACAATGATCTTGTAAAAGAAACGGCTAAGCTTTTGCAGCGAAAATACCGTGATGAGAGCGGACAATTTCTGCTTGAGGGTGATAAGTGTATTGAAGAAGCAATAGAGTCAGGTCTTGAACTTGTAAGGACTTTTAAGCTTGAAGGGTACGAAAAGTTTCCGGAGGGTATTGAAACGACCGAGGCTGTTCTGGCTAAAATTTCTTCAACCTCAACACCGCCAAAGACTGTGGCAGTTGCGAGAAAACCGGATAGAAAATGGAATTCGGATTATAAGAAGGTTGTTTTATTGGAAAATATAAAAGATGCGGGAAATTTGGGAACAATTTTACGTACTTCCGCTGCGTTTGGGGTGGATGCTTTGATATTATACGGTGATACGGTTGATTTGTATAACCCGAAATGCGTCCGTTCTTCTGTCGGAAATTTATGGAAAATACCTGTTTTTGAGATAAATGACTTTTCCGAATTAGAATCAAAATTTAGCGGCTATGAAAGAGTCGCAACGCTTCCAAAAACAGATAATACAATTTGGTTAAGGGATTTTAAGCCGCAAAATAGAATTCTTGTTATGTTTGGTGCTGAATCTACAGGTTTAAGTGATGCATTAAAAAACTTTGCGACCCAAAACGTAACAATAGAGATGGATACCAAGGTTGAATCTTTAAATTTAAGCATTTCTGCCGGTGTTATTTTGTATGAAATTTTTAAAAGTTAATGTCGGCTTGGTAAAGCCGACCTACATGGTTTAAAAAAACATTGTTAATTTTCAGTATTATATAAAATAAAATTAATAAAACAGACTATACAAATGCTTATTGTAGGTCGGCTTTACTAAGCCGACATTAACTACATGATTTAATAAGACATTGTTAATTTTCAGGATTATATAAGATAAAATTGATAAATCAAGCTATACAAATGTTAATTGTAGGTCGGCTTTACCAAGCCGACATTAACTAACTAATAAAGAAAAATATATTTACAAAAAAAAATATACTCAGCCGGTAGTAATGCTTCCCAATCCCAATATATTTACCCCCCCCCTCGGGTATTTGAGTTTTCAAATATATAGCGGCTCTGGCTAAGAGCAAGCATTTTAAGTGAGCATTCTCCCGCTGCTCTGTCCAGAACACCAATTGATGACAGTCTTGCCGCAACAAATTCGTTTAATTCATCCGGTGAAATAAACAGAGGGCATTCGTCATTACAAACTTTGTTTTCTGAAAACGGGCAGGTTTTAATCATTTCCATAAAATTATTCTCCAAGTTCTTTTAATGCTTGAGCCAGTTGTTCGTCATCAGGAGCTTTTCCGTGCCATCCGGCTTGATTTTCCATAAATGAAACACCTTTGCCTTTTATTGTATGAGCAATAATTGCGCAAGGCTTGGTGCATTTCTTTGCTTTTTCTACTGCCATGTATATTTCGTCATAATTATGACCGTTGATTTCTATTACATCCCAATTAAAAGCTCTTAGTTTGTCGTTTAGGTTATCAAGTGCCATGACATTTTCCGTTTGACCATCAATTTGCAGACCGTTTCTGTCAATAATGGCAATTAGGTTGTCAAGTTTTCGATGTGCAGCCTGCATTATAGCTTCCCAGCAAGAGCCTTCCTGTAACTCTCCGTCACCTGTATATACAACTACATGTGCCGGGTTGTTTTTTAATTTCAACCCGAGAGCCATGCCGCAGCCGATTGATAATCCTTGTCCTAGAGAACCCGTAGAAGTTTCAATTCCGGGCAGGTATTTTTTCGCCGGATGACCTTGAAGTCTGGAGTTTATTTTCCTGAAAGTCATTAATTCTTCTTCCGGAATAATTCCCTTCATTGCTAAAATTGAATACAGAAGAGGTGAAGCGTGCCCTTTAGAGAGAATAAATCGGTCTCTTGTCTCAAATTCGGGCGATTTATCCCATTCAGACGGGATATTCAGAGATTTTTTGTATAATACAGTCAGAATATCAGCTCCGGAAAGTGAGCCACCCGGATGTCCGGATTTTGAATTGTGAACCATTTTTACAATATTTTTTCTGACTTCTCTTGCAGATTTTTTAAGTTCTTCTCTTTCTGTATCAGTTAACATTTTAGCCCCTTATATTTTATCTTTATAACTTAAAACTTTTACCAAAAATAGCGGCAGCGCCGGAAAAATTCTCTTGAATCTGGAAGGCTGTGTAATTGTTCTGTAGAACCATTCCAAACCAAGACTTTGAAAGATTTTAGGTGCTCTTTTAACTGTTCCTGACCAAACGTCAAGGCTTCCGCCGATTCCTACCATTAATGCAGGATTCAGGATTTTTTTCGCTTCGTAGATAAATTTTTCCTGTTTTGGTGAGCCCATTGCAATCAGTATAAGTTTTGGAGAAGATTTTTTTAACCCTTCATAAATTTCATTGTCATCTTTGAAATACCCGTTGTGGTAGTACACTATGTTTAAACCGCTTATTTCTTTGTGCAAATTTTCAATTGCTTTTGTAATAACTTCTTCCTTAGAGCCGACTATTGCAACCGGAATGTTACTAAGTGCAGCTTCTTTTAAGAGTCTTTTAGCAAAATCTATTCCTGGAATTCTCGCTGCATTTTGTCCTGTGAGTTTAAGCCCCAACTTTACACCGACCCCATCCGGTATAACCATTTCGGCATCACGTATAATACTTGCAAAATAAGAGTCTTTTTCGGCGGCTTGAAACATTTCCGGATTGATAGTAATGACCTGTGCGACTCTGTCTCCGTCTATCAAACTTTTGGCTTTTGTAACAGCTTCTTCAAAAGAGTAATTATCTATGCTAAACCCTAATAATTCTACGCTCATAATCTCATTATACTTAAAAATTATTAATACGTAAATCAGATTTTGAACAAACTATGTTCTTGTTTCGTTTATTATTATGTGATTAAATGTTACGGTATGAGAGAAAGGAGTTATATTATGAAAAAATTATTTACAGTTTTAGCTATTATTGCACTTACAGGCTCAATTGCTGCAAATGCTGCAGAATCAAGATTAGAAAATTATGTAAACAAGAAGTTATCTCCAATAACTGAAAAGGAAAAAGAATTTAATTCTAAGATGGAGGCTCAGCAAAAAGCTAACGAAGCTAAGCAGGCAGAGCTGAAAAAACAGCAGGAAGAAAGACAAGCTGCAAGAGAAAAGCAAAGACAGGAAGCTCAAGAAAGACGTCAGGCAACAAAAGATGCAATTCAGGCAGAAAAGGATTATTGGAATTCTTTGATTAAGAAATAAGGAGTAATTTATATGAAAAAGATTCTTACGACATTGCTCGCTGTTATGTTAATTTCACCTATAGCGGCGAATGCTGCAGAATCCAGAGTTCAGAATTGGGTAGACAACCTGATTTCACCTATTACAACAAAGGAAAAGGAACTCAACTCACAGGCAGAGGCACAGCAAAAAGCTTACGAAAAGCAGCGGAAAGAACGCCAGAAGGCTTATGAAAAACGACAAAAAGAACGTCAAAAAGCTTATGAAAAGAAGCAAAAAGAAAGAGAAAAGGCTTTGAAAGAAGCACAGAAAAGAAGAGAAAACACAAAAAATGCTCTTCAGCAGGAAGCAAGTTTCTGGAAATCTCTTTTTAATAATGACTGATAATATATGGGGAAGTTTTAAACTTCCCCGTTTTTTGATATAATCAATTTATGATTGATAGATATTCAAGAGAAGAAATTAAAAAAATCTGGGATTTAGAGACGAAATTCAACTACTATTTAAAAGTTGAACTGGCTGTATGTGAGGCGTATGCAAAACTGGGAGTTATACCGCAAGAATCGCTTAATCAAATCAAAGAAAAAGCTTCTTTTTCCGTAGAGCGTATAGATGAAATTGAAAGAGAAGTGAAGCATGATGTGATTGCCTTTCTGACCTCTGTTAATGAATCTGTGGGGAAAGAAAATGCAAAATATATTCATATGGGTTTGACAAGCTCAGATGTTATTGATACAGCTTTTGCTCTGCAGATTGTTGACAGTTCAAAGATTATAATGAAAGAATTGGATAGTTTAATTCAAGTTGTAAAAGAAAAGGCTTTTAAATACAAAAATACTGTTTGTATTGGACGTTCTCACGGAGTGCACGCAGAAGTTATGACCTTCGGATTTAAACTCCTGAACTGGTTTGATGGTTTAGAAAGAGCAAAAGAAAGCTTTAAATCAGCTCTTGATGAAATTTTTGTAGGACAAATTTCAGGTCCTGTAGGGACTTATAGCAATGTTCCGACCGAAATAGAGAAAATAACATGTGAAGAACTTGGCTTAAAACCGGCAAAAATTTCAACACAAATTATATCTAGAGACAGGCATGCAAAATTCATGTCGTCACTTGCAATTATAGCTGCTTTAATAGAACAATTTGCAACTGAAATCAGACATTTGCAGAAAACGGAAGTAAGAGAAGTTGAAGAAGGTTTCGGAGCAAACCAAAAAGGATCTTCAGCTATGCCGCATAAGAAGAATCCTGTTTTGTGCGAAAATCTCTGCGGGCTTGCGAGAGTTGTACGCTCAAATATGTTAGCAGCATTTGAAAATATTAATCTCTGGCATGAAAGAGATATCTCTCACAGTTCTGCTGAAAGAATTATTTTCCCGGATTCTTTAACTCTGATAGATTTTATGCTCCATCGATTTAAAGAAGTTATGGAAAATCTGGTAATTCACGAAGAGAATATGCTAAAGAATACAAAATTATACGGCGGAGTTGTATTTTCACAGAAAGTTTTGTTGAAGCTTGTTGAAGAAAAGGGGTATTCAAGAGAAGAGGCATACAGAATTGTTCAAAAGCATGCACTGGAAGCTTTAAACGGCGGGAATTTTAGAAAAGGGCTAAAAAGCGAAAATATCTTCACTGATAAAGAACTTGAGGAATGCTTTGATACAAAAGATTATTTGAAAAATATTGATGAAGTGTTTGCAAGGTTTTTGTAGTTATTAGAATAACCCAAAGGCGGAAATGTGCAACAATTCCGCCTTTGGGCTTGAAGCTCTGTTAATATTACTAATAATTTTTGGCTTTAATCATAAAATAACTTTGCGGATGTTTGCATACAGGACATGTATCTATTGCTTTATCACCGGTGTATGAAAAGCCGCAGTTAGCGCATTCCCAAACAACCGGTTCTGATTTCTTGAAAACTTCTTCTTTCTTTATATTTTCAAGTAATTTTCTGTATCTTTCTTCATGATCTTTTTCAATTTTTGCAACATTTTCAAACAACAGTGCAATTTCATTAAACCCTTCTTCTCTTGCTTCTTTCGCAAAAGTTGCATACATATCTGTCCATTCGTAATTTTCCCCGGCAGCAGCATCTTCCAGATTTTCTATAGTTGAAGAAATTGAGCCTCCGTGTAATAACTTGAACCAGATTTTTGCATGTTCTTTTTCATTGTTTGCAGTTTCTTCAAAAAGTCTTGCAATTTGTACAAAACCGTCTTTTTTTGCTTGAGAAGCATAATAAGTATACTTATTTCTTGCTTCTGATTCGCCGGCAAATGCCGTTTTTAAATTCGCTTCTGTCTTTGAGCCTCTTAATTCCATATAAACTCCTTTCTCTATTCTTAAAGTAGTATTATAACATAACTCTTTGTGTTAACATAGTTTTATGGATTTGTTTACACAGTTAGAGGAAGTGAATCGTCAAACACCACTTGCAGAGCTGATGAGACCTAAAACTCTGGATGAATTTCTCGGTCAGTCAAATGTTGTAGCGCCAAATTCACCGCTTTTAAATCTTTTAAAAACCCAGCGTCTTTTTTCATTGATATTATGGGGGACTCCGGGGTGCGGCAAGACTACGCTTGCAAGACTTATAGCAACAAAAGTTAGTGCGCAGTTTATTGAACTTTCCGCTGTTACTTCCGGCATAAAAGAGATTAAAGAAACTGTAGAGCAGGCAAGACAAGCATTGCGTGCAGGGCAAAAGACTATTTTGTTTATAGATGAAATTCACAGGTATTCTAAAACCCAGCAGGATGCGCTTTTGCCGCATATTGAAAATGGAACGATATTTCTGATAGGGTCAACAACTGAGAACCCTTCGTTTCAGGTAGTACCGGCACTTCTTTCAAGGGTTCAGGTAATAAGACTTAATCCGATTAATGATGTCAGTATGGCAAAAATCGTTAATCGGGGGTTTGAATATCTGGAGAAAAATTATCAGCCTATTCAGTATGATGATGAGGTTACAAAATTTATTGTAAATAATGCAAGAGGTGATGCAAGATGTGCGCTTAATCTTGTTGAAAATTCTTATTTTGCGAGTAATTTTTCAGGAGATACAAGGTTGTTGTCTGTAGAAATTCTTGAAAGTATTACTCAAAAAAGAAATACCAGATATTCAACACAGGAACATTATGACTGCGCATCGGCTTTCCAAAAAAGTTTGCGAGGGTCTGATCCGAATGCTGCAATTTATTATCTTGCCAAAATGCTTGAAGCAGGAGAAGATCCAAGATTTATTGCAAGAAGGCTTATTGTGTGTGCTGCTGAAGATGTCGGAAATGCAGATCCTCTTGCAATGGATATTGCAATCAATGCCTATCGTGCGGTTGAGATAATTGGACTTCCGGAAGGCAGGCTTCCTCTTGCAAATGCCGTTGTGTATGTAGCAAAAGCTCCTAAATCTAACAAAGTTTGTCTTGCAATAGATAAAGCTCTGGCTGATATAGAAGCGGGAAATGACTTTCCGCCTCCTATGCACTTGAGAGATGCTCATTATAAAGATGCAAAAAAATACGGATTCGGTGTCGGGTATATTTATACGCCGGATGCTCCGGATATAGAACAACAATTTATGCCGGATGAGCTTGTCGGGAAAAAATATCTGGAGGAGTAGCAGGGTGAAGCTTGAAAAAAGCGGTTTTCAATATAGCATTATCTTTATTTGTATTCTTGGAGTTCTGGTAAGATTCTATGCCTATTTCAGGAATATTTCTTTCTGGCATGATGAAGCTGCTCTTGCAATAAATATTATGTGCAAACCGTACTTAGATTTATTTAAAGGACTGGATTATTTGCAGGTTGCACCTCCGCTATTTCTGGTAATGACCAAATTTTTATACCGGCTTATACATTCAGATTCTGTTTATATAAGAGATTTAATTCTCCGTTTGATACCTCTGGTATCAGGAATAGCAGCTATTCCTCTTTTTTATGCTCTTTTAAAAAGGTTTGTGAAAGATAAATTTTCAATTTTAACAGGGCTTTTTATTTTTGTTTTTAATACTACAACAATTCTGTATTGTGCACAGTTTAAGCAGTATTCTTTAGAGCTCTTAGTCTCAATTATATTAATGCTTATTTTTTATAAGATTTTATTTGAAGGGAAATTTAGGTGGTATTATGCCGCAATTATTGCTGCTGCACCCTGGTTTTCTCTATCGTCGCTTTTTATAATCGGAAGTTATTTTTTTCTTGTTTTGTATAAAAATCCAAAACTTATAATAAAGTCGTATCTGCCGTTTTTTGCAAGTATTATTTGGTTCTATTTTTTCTCCCTAAAATATGTTTCAAACTATAATTATGCCGGTATGTACAACTGGTGGCAGAATGGTTACGGCTTTGTTTCCCTAAATCATCCGGCCAGGATTGTAATACGATTCGGCGAATTGTTCTGTTTTAATAAATTTATCGCAGAAGCTGTAGGTTTCTTTGTGTTATTGACTGCAATATCTGCCATTTTCCCGCCAAAGAAAGACGATATTTTGAGGAAATTGTATATTTATCTTCCAATATTTTTGACTTTTTCTGCTTCTGCCTTGAAACTTTATCCTATAGAAGCAAGATTAATTCTGTTTTTATTTCCGTTATTTGTAATCGCCCTTGCAGGTTATTCTCTGAAATACCAAAAAACAATTCTTACTCTTATCTGTCTCTTGTCTTTTCTAAGTTCTATATTTTATACAATCCGTCCCGTAAGGTTTTTAACTTCCGCAAGGGAAGCCATAATTTTTGTTCAAAAACAAATTAAGCCGAATGAAGTAATAATTCTCGATAATACATTTGTAAAGTATCTTTATTATATAAACAATAAAAATCATATAATTTTCTTAAAAAATGATTGTAGTGATGTTTATAGAGAAAATTGTAATAAAGAACTCGACACTCTGCCAAAGGGAGTTTATTATTTAATTCTGAAAAAAGATCCGGAAGAAAAACTCTCTAAAAATATTAATATTCTGGAAAAGTATAACGCATATTCTACCGTAATAAAATTTGAAAAATAAAAAAAGTGCCTTTTCTTTTTAGAAAAGGCACTTTTATGACTAATTTTATCAGCTTATTTTGCTAATTTTTTGATAGCAAGAACAAGTCTTGATTTCTTTCTGGCAGCTGTATTTTTGTGCAAAATACCTTTTGAAACAGCTTTGTCGCATAATTGATATGCCTTAGAAATAGCTGCATTCAATGCTTCCTTATCTTCACTTGCTGCTAATGATAAAGCTTTTTTGATAGCACTTTTAATTGAAGTTTTGAATGCTACATTTCTTTGTCTGTTTGCTTCTGCAATAAGAACTCTTTTTTTTGCTGACTTAATATTTGCCATTTTATATTTCCTTTCACTTGTATCCGGTGATAAAGTCAATGACCCCTTTATTGCCGGACTTCACATACGGCGGTAAAAAGTAAACAGCTACTTGACTTCCATTTACTCCTTAACCCCTTGAGGATAGTGAGTAATTTTATTTTACTTATAAAAAAATGATTTGTAAATAGTCTATTACAAATCATTTTTTCTTTTTAGTCAGCATAACAGCTTAATAAGTAATTGCCTCTTAATTTATTTATGGCTCTCATTTCTGTCTGACGTATACATTCTTTTGTGACGCCGAAGAGTTTTCCGATATCTTCAAGTGTTGTTCTTGCAAAATTTTCAAGCCCGAAACGCATTTTTATTACAGTTTGTTCACGTTCTTTAAGCGTTGATACAACACTGGTAATTTCTTTTTTTAATTCTTCATATTCGATTGATTCTTCAACATTGCATTTTTCATCTTCTAAAATATCAGCAACATTTAATTCGCTTCCGTTTTTGCCGTCAAAGCTGCCTTCTATAGATACAGTAGTTGTGTATGCGGATAAAAATGTGTCAATCTTTTCCGGTTCAAGATTCATTTTTTCAGCAACATCTCTGTTTGTAACCTGGCAGTTATATGTCCTTTCCATCTCTGTTTTAATTTTTGAAAATTTTGAAAGAGTTTCTTGTATATATACCGGAATCTTCATACAATATGATTGTTCAGAAATAGCCTTAAACATAGCCTGTTTAATCCACCAACTTGCATAAGTTGAAAATCTGTAGCCTAATTCAGGATTAAATTTTTCTGCTGCTACCATTAAGCCTAAATTACCTTCCTGAATCAAGTCAATCATAGGTAACTTTGAAACGTGTATAGCTTTTCTTGCAATGGTCAAGACTAATTTAAGATTAGATTGTACAAGAAGCTTCTTTGCTTCTTTGTCACCAGATTTTGCACGTCTTGCAATTTCCTTTTCTTCTTCACTGTTAAGTGATCTAAAAGAATTAATTTTTTTAATGTAAGAGGTCATATCCTCTCCATTGAATGATACAAATCCGCTTCTTGAAGGGTTTGTTGTTCTTTTCATTTTGATAGCTGTTTCTTTCATACTGTTAAACTCCTTGGGGGTAAATGGGGGTAAATATAATTTGGTTAGTTTTTGGACGACAGGTTTGAAGCGGGCTGTGGAAAGTACATATTACAAACCTGGTAGAGTGATAAGGATTGACGAACACATAACAAATAATCCTTATATACTTATGATATATCAAAAGTATATAAAACTCAATACTTTTGTTAAGAAATATTACAAAAATGCCCCGTATTTTGGAAAAGTTTTACAAAACTTCACATTTTGGATAATTTTGGATGTATAATCTGAGTTCATTTACACGATTATTAACAATCATTATGACATCTTTCATTTCTGCTTCAAGCCTCTTTGCTCCCTTAAAACAGGTGTGGAAAAATAATACTGTTGTAGAACCCTTAACAAGTGAGTTTTTTAAATCAAGAATTTTTTGATAGATTAAAGGATCTATGATTTCTTTATTTTCACATAATGTTGTAAAAATATCGCCAAACCACCATTGAACTTCTTCTACATTGTTAGCCTTAAGTCCTTTTAAAGCCTTTTTAAGGTAAGTCAAAATCTGTGCATATACTTCTGCAAGTTTTTGTTTTTTCTTTGGTAATACACTCTTAAAATAATAAATTGTTTGGGTGTAGCCGATATCTATTAATTTTCTTCTCTCTTCTTTATTCAAATTAAAATCCGCAAAGAAAATATCTCCTGTATTTATCCGGATACAATCATACCTGTCATTTTGTCCATAGAGTTCTGTAACAAAATCTGTTGCAATATCTGTAACGCAACTGTAAATAGTGTTAATAAAAGATATAGGATTTTTTTCATCTTTGCTGTAATCTCCTTCAAGGCGAAATTCCAGTATTCTGCTTTCAGAATTATTTAGAGTTTCTGAAAGTCTCCACATTGGAGAAGCTTTCTGTAAATCACCATCAACAAGAAAACAATCGTTAAATTTGTATGGAGCCATAAGTCCAGGCATGCTGGATGAAATTTTTATTGCCTGTGCAATTTCAAAATCCGGCGTTGTTATTATTGAAAATTCTTGATTGCAAAATTTTGTGAGATTAGTAGTTATTATTACAAGTTTCTTATCAATATCTTTAAACGTTATATGCCTGTTTCTTACTGTTTCATTTTTATTTAACAAGAGTTCATTTAGCCAGTCGAGGAAGATTTCACCCTTACTAATTGCAAAAGCTTTACCTATTCCAAGATGGATATCTTTGAATAAATCAAAATTAACTTTCATAAATAAATTTTCAAGTTCATAGGATTTATATCCGCAGGCAACCAGAGCTGCCATAATAGATCCTACAGAAGATCCACCTATTATATCGTATTCTATTCCCAGCTCTTCAAGAGCTCTAATAGTTCCTATATATGCCATACCTCTTACTGCACCGCCGCCAAACAGGCAGGTGTATTTTAACGGATTAGTCATTAGTGAAATCTCCATGTTTAAACATTGTGTTTCTATAATAATTTATATCATATTCAGGCTGATAGTATGAAAATTTTTCCATTCCTTTTTTTACGAAAATTCCGCAGACTCTTCCTTCAAAAATGAGTGACCATTCCGGACGTTGTTTTAAAAGTTCATATACAGCTGTTTCCTTTTTAGGCATAAGTATATCAGTAGGATAATTTTTAATGATATCCTGCCAGTTTGGATCAATAGCTTCAAAAGCTTTGAGAACCATGAACTCATGGTCATTATAAACTTCTTCATATCTGCCATCCATATATATAAGATTATCAGGATAAAGTTTATAAGATGTGTAGCTCCCGAGTGCAAAAGGAGTTACTATATTGCCTTTTATATTGTTTATTTTTAAAAATTCAATTTCATAGAACGGAAATTTATTCAAGTCGGCTCTTGGAGCGAACGGTGAGAACAGGGGGATTGAAAATGCCAGTATGAAAATTGATGCATATATGCAAATTTCAAATTTCTTTAGGAATTTTTTAAATCTCAGGAATAAAACGGTAATGTCATTGTAACAGAAGGAAGCACCTGCTATTACTGAAAGTGACAAAAGTTTTACGTGGGCTAAGCCCATGTATAATGTTGCTGCTAGTACAATTGTTTTGGTAATATCTATTTTGCGCTTTTTGATGAATGATGCAACAAAACAAAAGATTGAAAATAAACTTGCAGGCAGGTAGTATAATATATGCCTGTATGCAAAGAATGGCCACCACTCTACAATATATGTTCGTTGTTTGGTTGTTGCAGAGAATAGAAAATCTAAGTATTTGATTCCGTAGGGATTTATTATAAGGAAAATTCCGGAAGTTATAAAAGCTGCCAGATATTTTTTCCAAGGTTTTTTCTCAAGTATGGCGCCGACTGCATACATTGCAATTAAGCCAATGCCGGAAACGACTCCGCCGTGGACGTTGTTCCAGAATATAGCGATAGGCGGAAGTATCCAGATCAGGTTTTTAAACTTTCCTTTTCTTGTTCCTTCCAGTATGTATAAAAATATACTGAAAAACAGAAAACTAAATAGTTGA
This sequence comes from Candidatus Gastranaerophilales bacterium, assembly GCA_944323255.1. GTDB lineage: Bacteria > Cyanobacteriota > Vampirovibrionia > Gastranaerophilales > Gastranaerophilaceae > CAG-196. The sequence continues at coordinate 48,203 of CALURU010000007.1, read as the reverse complement.
CACCTTACTAATTCCGGGTTTAGACGAAGAAAGAGAACCAGAAAGATGGACATAAATACCAGTGATGGCGGAAATGCATGTTTTTGGAGTTTTTGAGTTTTTATTACAAAGAAAGCCGTCAAAAACATCATTATAATTTGGAAAGCCAACAGTCCGAAGGCGTGAAAATATTTAATCAAAAGATAAAATACAACACCTGAGCCCCATTCGTGGTCGAACCAGGCATGGGTAGGCGTGTAAGAAAGAAAATCTTTAAAAGGAAGAATCCCTTGTTCAATAAATCTTTCGCCTACAATTAATCTGGCAAACAAATCATAATCATAATTTGTACACAGACAGGCAAGAAAGATGGAAAAAAGCGCTAAAGTTAAATATAATAAGACTCTCCTCTTATTAATTTTGCGTAAATTAATTGCCAAATCTATACTCCTTCATCTTAAACCGGTAATTTTATTTACAGAAATTCATTTATTCATTTACATTTACCCCTATATTTTATAACAAAAATTTTTAATTGTGTTAAAATAAAGTTGTTAAATTTATAAATTATAAAAAATAATCGGGGGAGTAAATGGGGTTAACATTAGTAGAAAAAATTATTTCCGAACATGCAGGAAAAGAGGTTCATGCAGGTGAACTTGTTATATCTAAGGTTGATGTAACTGCCGTACAGGATGGAACCGGACCTTTAACGGTGCAGGAGTTCAAAAAACTGGGTAAAGAAAAGTTAAATAATCCTGAAAGAACAATTCTGTTTATTGACCATGCTTCTCCGAGTCCGCGAAAAGAGCTTTCTAACACTCACATGGTACTGAGAGAATTCCATAAAGAGTATGGTGCAGTGCTTTCTGATGTTGGCGCAGGTGTTTGTCATCAGAGACTTATAGAAACATTTGTAAATCCCGGCGAAGTTTTGGTAGGGGCAGATTCTCACACCTGTACTTCCGGAGCTTTGGGTGCTTTTGCAACCGGCATGGGCTCGACTGATGTTGCTGTTGCAATGGCTTTGGGAAAAACGTGGCTTAAAGTTCCTGCAACATTCAAAATAGTTGTCAGAGGAAAGTTTAGACCGGGAATATGTTCTAAAGATTTAATGCTTCATCTTATCGGAATGATAGGCGCAGACGGGGCTACATATAAATCTCTGGAATTTACAGGTGACACAATTGAGAATATGTCAATGTCAGAAAGGTTTACTCTTGCAAATATGGCGGTAGAAGCAGGAGCTAAGTGCGGTCTTTTTGTTGCGGATGAAAAGACTAAAGAATTTTTGAAACAACGTGGGCGTGAAGATAAATTCAGACAGGTATTACCGGATAGTGATGCAGTTTATGAAAGAATTATAGAAATAAATGCGGAAGAGGTTCCGCACACTGTTTCCTGTCCGCACACAGTAGATAACACAAAAACTGTAGAGGAACTTAAAGATGTCAAGGTTAATCAGGTTTATGTAGGAACCTGTACAAATGGAAGAATTGAGGATTTGAGAATTGTTGCAGAAATTCTTAGAGGTAAAACTGTTAATCCTGATGTAAGAATGTTAATATCTCCGGCTTCTAAAGACGTGTTTAAGCAAGCCCTAAAAGAGGGGTTGATAGATATTTTTGTTGAGGCTAATGCTGCAATTCTTGCTCCGGGCTGCGGTCCATGTGTTGGTGTTCATGCCGGTATTTTAGGCGACGGTGAAGTTTGCCTTGCAACACAAAACAGAAATTTCCAGGGCAGAATGGGGAACACTAAAGGATTTATTTATCTGGCGTCTCCTTATGTTGCAGCTTATACTGCTCTAAGAGGGTATATTTGCGCTGAATAACAATAATAAAATTGAGGTTTAAAAATGAATTTATTATTACTAAAACAAATTTCATTAATCAGTATTTTTGCTGGCGCTCTTCTGGGGTTTGTCACGATTATACCTTATGTAAGTTTTTTGAGCTTCATGATTCTAATAATCTTTTTGTCAGCGTTTGTAATAGTATATCTGAAGCAAAATGATTTAATAGGCATTATTAGCGTAAGAGAAGGCTGTATTTTTGGAGCTTTGATAGGCTTTGTTTCTTTTCTTGCTTTTTCTGTAGTATATGCTCCGCTAAGTATGCTTTTAGGCTGGCTTTTTACCTCATACACACAGGGTTTTTTAAGATTTTTCCTGACAAGTTTCGGCTCTTTTATTGTTATGGTTCTGCTAATGATTCTAATGGCAGGAATTAGTGCCCTGTTTAACGGTTTTACAGGGCTTGTAACAGCATATGTTTATGAACTTATAACAGGTATTAAAAAGGAAAATAACCAGAATACAAGTATAGATTTTGAAATTAAGTAATTAATTTCTTCATTGCTGCAGGTAATTTATATTTATTTTGATTTTCTATGAAAATATTGATATTTTCTTTAGTATTCGGTTTTACAATATTGTCTAAAACTGAAAGTAAAGTATCTGTTATATTTGTGTATTTCGGATTAGGTTTCGTTAAAGTAGGATCAACTTTGTACGAAATTCCGTTATGCTCCTGTACCCACTCTTTACCTGCAATTGGTCTCGGGCTGAATAATCTTTGATTTTCGTATTTAGAAGTTCTATCCTTCATCAAATCATCCATGTTTTTATATAATTGAAAATAATAATTTGTTACTCCATTTTTATTTTTAGGTTCATAATCAAGTGCTAAAATATTGTCATTTCCATTTTTTGCAAGTTTATCTAAAAGTGAATTTAATAGTTCGGATTTACCTTCTTGTTTGCATTGTGCTTGAAATTTCTCCCAGTAATCAAACGTTTGGCTGCCTTTCTCCGGAACTCTTTCCGACAGCTTAGAGGTAAAATTCGGGTGTATATTTCCATAATGTATGCCTGATTGTATATGCATTTTTATCTCCTTTAAATGATTGTTTTTTATATAAAAACCGAACAAATTTTATTTTGCTAGTTAGTATGTTAAAATAAACCTGATGTAAATTAAAAAAGTTAAGAGGTAATGATGGAATTTAAATCAAAAATTAAAACAATAGAATGGGTGGATAATTATTCAAAGATGGTGGATCAGACGGTTATTCCGTATGAGTATAAATTTGTTAATATAACTTCTGGAAAGGAAATGTTTGAGGCTATCAGAAATATGATAGTAAGGGGAGCTCCAGCGATCGGAATTGCGGGCGCACACGGTGTAATATTATACGCTCAGGAGTTTGAACAAGAAGGTTTAACAAGAGAAGAATTTGTAAAAAAGCTTATAGAAAAAGCCGAGTACATGAAAACTTCCCGTCCGACTGCAGTAAACCTCATGTGGGCAGTGGATAAACAAATAGAAGTTATTAAAAATTCAAAATCTGATATAAAAGGAATTATAGAAGAGTTGAAGGCAAACGGTATAAAGCTGGAAAACGAAGATATAGAAATTAACAAGAAAATCGGTGATTACGGTGCAGAAGTTGTACCAAAAGGCGCAACTATTCTTACCCACTGCAATGCAGGTGCGCTTGCTACGGTAGGATATGGAACAGCTCTTGGCGTTGTGCGCTCTGCTTTTGCAAAAGATAATACTATTCAGGTTTTTGCTGATGAAACAAGACCGCGACAGCAAGGAGCAAGAATTACAACTTTCGAACTTGCAATGGACGGAATTCCTGTAACTTTGATTACAGACGGAATGTGCTCATATTTTATGAAAAAAGGTATGATTGATATGGTAGTTGTGGGAGCAGACAGAATTGCAGCAAATGGGGATACCGCAAATAAAATTGGTACATATACCGTTGCTATTGCTGCAAAATACCATAATATTCCATTCTATATTGCAGCGCCGCTTTCAACAATAGATGTTTCTATAAAATCAGGTGATGAAATCCCAATAGAAGAACGTTCTCATGAAGAGGTTACTCATATTAACGGAAAGCCTGTATGTGCACTAAAGGGTGTAAACGTTATTAATCCGGGCTTTGACGTTACACCTGCGGAGTTGATATCCGGAATAATTACAGAGAAAGGAATTCTAAGACCGGATTATAAGAAATCAATATCAGAAGCTTTTAATTTGTAATGGATATAGAGAGTTTATAAAAACAAAGCGGCGGCGATTGAACAATCGCCGCCGCTTTTGTTTTTATTTCTTATGCTTGTTCTGCCTCCTTCTTAGGTTCGAATTTACCTGTTTCTCTGTTGTATTCATAATATACACCGTCTTTTTCAGCTTCGAACGGATAAGCATCTCCGGCAACAACATTCAATCCGGCTTCCTGCATTGCAATCATAGCATCTGCTTCAACAGCACTTTCATTGCTTTTGTCGATAATTTCGCCTGAAGTTGTGAAGTCTGCATCTGTATCACCGGCTTCGCCTGTTGTAAATTCTTTAAATGTTTCGCTGTTAGGATCCCAGACGTATAAGAATGTGCCGAATGGAGATTCTTTTGTGTATGTACCTTCTCTATCGCCTGGTACTAATTCTAACTCTGCAGCTTCTGCATCACGTTTTGCAGTGTCGATAGCTTTTGTTTCAGTAGTTGCAGGAGTTTCTGTTGTTTCACCTTCAACTCTTTCATTTTCTGCTGCAGTCATTTCGCTGTCCATTCTGTCAAATTCTCTATTAATTTCTGCAAGAAGAGTGTCAGAATCCTGATATTCATTTAATTCCTGGGTTAATTCGCTGACATCGCCAGTATATTCGCTACCGTTTGCATTTGTGTAAACATCATTACCGTTTTCGTCAGTTGTTTTGTACACTTTGTTGCCGTTAGCATCTGTATAAACTTCACCTTTGTCCTCAACAACAGGAACTCCCATTATTGCAGTAAGGTCTTTTTCATCGCCTTCGTATACGGTTCCGTCTTCATATACATAAGCTGTTTTTCCGTTTTCATCAGTGCCTTTGTATACGGTCTTTCCGTCCTCATCTCTGAACATTTGACGTCCGATACTGTCAAACATTTCTTTTAGAGAGGCTGTATCAGCTCCTGCTGTTGTTTGGAATTTCTCAACAGCTTGTTCCATAAGTTCATTTGTCTTTGCATTTAATTCAAATACTGCCATTTGAAGTTTTTCAAGATCAGAGAGAGCTTCGCCTTTTCTAAGCTTTTTGTTCAAATCATCGTACTGATCTTCATTAATAGTGTAATTAGAAGTTCCGTCGTAGTTGTACATTTCTTTTAATCTGTCAAGAATAGCTGCACTTCTCTTCATAATTACTTCTTGTGCTGATAATTGGAACTTACTTGTTGCACTGGCTGCAAGAGCTTCTTGTGCGGCTTTTTGAGCAGCAAGAGCTGCTTGTTGTGCTGCAAGAGCTTCTTCTCTTGCTTTTTCAATTTCTTCCTGGGCTTTTTCATTGATTATTTCATCTTGTAAAGCTTCCATTTCTTCCCAGGCAGCTTCTAATTCTTCTTGCATAGCTTCAATAGTTGGCTGCAAAGATTCAGCCATATCTTTGTAAACTTGAGCTTGCTGGTCTATCATTTCCATACTGCCCTGAAGTTTACCTAATTCCTGTGAAAGTTTTGCTTTTTCCTGTTGTTTTTCTGCAATCTTTTCATTAACTTCAATTAATTCTTCATTAATTGTATCAAGTGCTGTTTGAGCTTCTTCAAGTTCTTGTTCGGCTGCTTCTAAATCTTGTTTTGCCTGCTCTTCTGCTGCTTTTGCTTCTTCTAATTCTTGCTGTGCAGTCTCAAGAGCGGTTTTAGCCTCTTCCAATTCCTGCTGTGCTTGGGTTAAAGCTTCTTTAGCATCTTCAAGTTCCTGTGTTGCTTTTTCAACATTTTCTTTTGCTTTAGCAACTTCTTCTTTTTGAGTATCAACAGCTTCTAAGGCTTGTTGTTCAGCTTCCTGACACTTTGCTAATTCTTCTTCGGCAGCTTCTAATTCAGCCTGCTTTGCTTCTAAATCAGCCTGTGCTTGTTGTACTGCCTGTTGTGCCTGCGCATATGCAGGGTTAGGAACTTGTACTGTATAAGTGTATGTATTACCTTCTGAATCAGTACCTGTTCTTGTTTCAGAAAGTGTTGATGGAGTGCTGCTTAATGTTGCCTGTGCAGAGCTTAATGCCTGTTGTGCAGAATTTACTGCCTGTTGTGCATTATTAACTTTTTCTTGAGCTGCACGAGTTGCTTCTACTGCTTTTTTGTAGTTTTCATCAAGTTTTGCTAATTCATCTTGGGCTTCCTGATAAGCAACTTCTTTTTCTTCCAGCTCGGCCTGTTTTGCCTCAACAGCCTCTTCTTTTTCTGTTACGGCTGCTTCTGCGTCTGTTACTGCTTCTTCTTTTTCTGTTACTGTAGTTTCAGCTGTTTCTACAGCTTCCTTTTTTGCTTCAACATTTTCTTTTGCTGTGTTAACTCTATCTTCAGCAGCAGCTTTATTTGATTCTAATTCACTTTTCTGATTTTGTAACTGGCTGATTTCACTATCTAACTGATTTACCAGACTTTGAAGACTAGATTGAGCAGAACTTACTGTTGATACGCTCTGCTTTATGTTTTCAGCCTGGCGTTCATAGCCATCAGCCTGTGATTTTAAATTCGTTATTGTTTCTGTTAATGTCTTGATTTTTTCTTGTAATTTTTCAAGCTTTTCTTCTTTTGCTTCGCTTGAGTCTACACCTGAAGTGGAGGAGGTTGATACTGTGCTTGTTTTTGATTTGTATGTATTGTATACATATCCGTTTCCATTGATGCCGTCTAGTGACATGTTGTCTCCTTTCTTATTTACATGTAATAAAATTTATGTACTTTATGTATAACGGCATATTTGTCAAAAACTTGAATAAATTTAACAAAATTGTTACATTTCGCAATATATTGTAACAAAAAATGATATTGCACCTTTGGCGTGAACCCCCTCCCTCAAGGGGCGAGGGGAAGTGACTAACCAGCACAAGACAGAGTAAGTTAATGCTTCCTTCTCAACTAATTCAATTCGGGTAAAACCGTCTCTACAAGCGGGTTTTACCCCCCCCCTGCCTAATAGCTGAAAGCCTTGCAGGGAAAGCATAGAGGTATTTTTATTTTCCGTCAAGTCTACCATTAATTCCATTCAGATCACATATCCTTGTACTATTATATATTCCACATGTTCATACTTTTATAACACTTTGTATGTTAAATCGTTACAAATGTTTACATACTTCCGGAGCAATTTGTATAATATATAAATTATAAGCAAGCATTAACAATAACATTGTAATGCTCATTTTAAAGTATTTTTGCGCTTTTTAGTAAAGGCAATATTTGATAGCTTCAATCATGGATTCCGGGTTTGCAATATTTTTCCCGGCAATATCAAAAGCTGTTCCATGGCTTGGTGAGGTTCTTATTATATCAAGTCCTATTGTCATGTTAACTGTTTTATTGGAGGCGATAGCTTTTATCGGGATTAATCCCTGATCGTGGTAGCAGGCTATATAGCAGTCGTATGGTATTTTATCGCCCTTGATATAATTTTGTACAGCGTTTACAAACAGTGTATCAGCAGGCAGTGGGTTGGTGATATTTATTCCTCGTTTGCGTACTGCTTCAATTGCTGGAAGAATTTTTTCCTGCTCTTCTGTGCCGATAATTCCGTTTTCTCCAGCATGTGGATTTAAAGAACAGAGCGCAAAAGAAGGCTTTTTGATCATTAATTTGTTCTGGAAAAAGCTTCTTAGCCGTTCTGTTTTTTCTATGATTAATTCTTTTGTTATAAGATTGCTGATGTCTTTTAATGCACAGTGTCTTGTCAATAAAAGAACCCTGAAATCTTTTGAGACAAAGAGCATTTCAGCTTTTTGCCCGTCATGTGCAAGAAATTTCTCCAAAATTTCTGTTTGCCCCTTGTATTCGTGCCCTGCAATGCTCATTGCTTCTTTTGAAGTGGGAGCGGTTACAATAAATTTTGGTTTGAGTTCGCACGCTTTTTTTAAAGCTTTAAAGGCAAAGTCCCCTGCTGATGCAGAAACTTCTCCCGGAATAACTTTCTGCGGATAATCAATTTCAATGATTTCGTATTTATTGTTAATACTCCCGTAAGTATTTAAAACTTTTGAGTTGGAAATAATAACAATATCTTTAGAAGGCAGGTTAAGAAGATTCAGAGCTTTAATCGTAACTTCTGCTCCGATACCATTTGGATCTCCTGTTGTTATAATAATTTTATTTTCATAATTATTCATGATGTTTAAAATAGTCTAAAATTTCTATTAAGGTTCTGGTATTTCCCAAATTACCTGATTTTGTAACAATCCACCTTCCGTATTCATCGGAACAAAGAGATATAGCAGGCGCTACTTCGTCTACCAGTTTTAATTCGTTGGAATTTATTGCCTTGCAGCATTTGTATGAAGTTTCGCCGCCAAGTGTAATAAGTACCGCATTTATTTGTTCCAAAACTCTTCTTGTTAATTCTGCGAGATAATCGGTAATTTTAATTGAAAGTTTGTCCTTAGTAAGTTCTGCGTTAAAAGAATCATCCGAGAAACCGTCAAAGTTAGCAATCAGATGAGATGTGTGAACTGTTACAGTAACTCCGCTTTTCAGGTTAGTGACAATTCGATCGACTATATCGTTATCAACTCCATCCAGTATATCGGCAGTTTCTAATGGTATAAAGTTAACATTATCATAATCGTCAGCCTGTTCAAGTTTACTAATTTGTTCTGCCGTAATATTAGTAGCAGTTCCGGATACGATAAGTTTAGGCAGTTTTTCCAGTTTAATAGGTTCTCTTGTTCTTTCAATACCTGCAAGCCAGCATTTGCCAAGAACCTGTGCACCTGCTGCTGTACCTGTCGGAAGCAGCTTCTTTTCACACTTTTTGATTGCAAGCGCAAGCTGTTCAATATCTGTAATAGAGGTTGAATCTGCAATAATTAATTTTTTGCCATCCTTTATCAATTCATTTATTTTTATCAGGATTGGACCGGCTCCGTTCATAATAGTTTTTAGATCTATTGTACCTACAATATCTTTTTCTTTCTCGTCGAGTTGAGAACGAAGCAAAGTAGGAATATGGGATTCTAAAATCGGAGAGTGCGGATCCATTGCAATTTCTGTTCTTCCTATCGGCACACCTTTCAAAAGGTGATAGCCGCCTACGGTTATTCTGCCTTCCTGAGGAAATGCCGGAATTATAATTGCAGCATCATACTCGAGAATATTGAGCATTGTAAGAGTTTCTCTTGCAATATTTCCTCTTAGCGTAGAATCAATCTTTTTGTAATAATATTCAAAAGAAAAATTCTCCATAAAAGACTTAACTGCTTTTTCAACTTTTTCAACAGCAGCTTTAGGTTCAATATTTCTAGACTCCGTCGAGATAGCCCAAACCTCGGTTTCGCCTTTGTTGTAAGGAGTGTATTCACTATCCAGAAGTATTTTTGTATTAGCTCCTCTCAAGTGAAATTGCAGAGCAGTATCATTAGCTCCTGTCAAATCATCGGCAATTATTCCCACTATGTCTGATAATATCATTGTTCAGCGTCTCTTTTTGATCCTAATAATCTTACGGTATTTGCAATAATAAGAAATCTTTCTCTTTCTTCACCGGTTTGGTCTGTCCATTTGCTGATAGAAATTCTGCCGTCAACTACAACCTGGCGACCTTTTTTTATGTATTCTCCGGCAAATTCAGCCTGCTTGTCCCAAACTTCTATATTATACCAGTCTGTAACTTCTTCTTTGGTTTTTGAATCCCATCTGCCGACGGCTAGAGAGAATGTTGTCTTAACTTTTCCGGATTCAAAGTATTTTATTTCAGCATCCTGTCCGGCTCTTCCTATGATAGTAGCAGTGTTCATTAACTTTCTCCTTACAAAATAATAATCACATTATAACATGTATAATTTTTAAATCGATTAACTATTACTAATTGTAAATTTTTTAGTGTGGATTAGCAAAATATATAATTAGAGGCTTTAATAAAGTATAGATTATTAAGGAGAAAAGAAGTGATATCAGGTATTAGTGCAACGGATAAGGTAATTCCGCTTTATATTAGAAATCGAAGTGTAATTAGCCCTCGCAATCAGGTAACAGGTTCAGAAAATTCAAGTATCAGTACTTTGCATGGCGTTCCGAAAAGTTACATTTCTTTTAAGGCATCAGAAAAACCGCTTAATTACACGGAAGATGCAAAACAATTGCTGGAACACGCAGGTGAAATTGCACAGAAGTATAAACATGCGGAAATAATGCCCCAGCATATATTAGAAGCAGCTATAGAAGAGACTATAGCTGCATTGGAAGCCTTTGATGACGAGATTTTTGATACCGGCATGATAGAATCAGTTTCTCCTCTAAATAAAATTGCCAATGATTATGCAAAAACAAACTTGATTTCTAAAGCAAGTGGCAGAGCTCACTTTAAGGCTATTTTAACGTACTTGCAAGAAGATAACTTGGAAGCTCTGAACGAAATTCCTGCATCCGACAATGTAGGAAGCGAGGGGTTGAAATTATCTCCGGACTTGCAGGACATGCTGAAGGATATTGGTGAAAAAAATCATAATAATATAGATTCTCATATACTTTTGGGTTCTGCGATAAATAATATGATTTATAGTAAAATTCTTTATCCGTCCGAATTTTTAAAGCAGGCTTTGAGTTATGCAGCGTATAAAAACATTGAAGATATTTCAAAGAACTATATGAAGGTCTATAATTCCAGAGCTATCGATGTTTGGAATAAATTAGCATTAGGTTCAAATTTAACAATAACTTATAAAAACACAAAAGAAGCTGACAGGTTAACTTCCAGTATTATAAAAACGATTAATCAGCCAAAATACGGTTCTTTTAATAATAAAAATACTGTAATATATGTCTTTAGTGATAATATTTCTTCAGATACAGCGTTAAGTGAGGTTAGTGAATTAGCTTCTATCGAGCCGGACAAGCAGAAAGTTGTTATGTTGAAACTGGATAATCTGCTTGTAAATTCTTCGCAAAGCGGTGAGGATAGCATGGTGCCATTTAATACTCTTGCTCAGATAGTAGCTGCTACAAATGATAAGTTACAGCTGGTTTTATTCCAGAGCAATGATTTATTTTACAAGATAAAGAATGATCCGATTTTTGAGTCTATATTTAATAATATGGTAACCTACTCTATTCCGCAGATCCAAGCATATGAAGCAAAGGGTATGCTTAATAAAAAAATGCTGCAAGAGGTTAAAACTCCATTTACCAGAGATGCAAAGGATAGGGCAATATATCATGCAGCAAATATAAACGGAATTTTTCCGGATAAAGCTATTGATTTGATGAAACGCATCTCAAAATATTATGGCAATTCAAAAAGTAAGATTACAACCCAGGATGTGGATGAATTTGCACAGGCAGGGTACGAACTTTTCAATAAAAATAATAACGATAATATTATTTATGATACAGGAAAAACTTTGAACAATTTTTATGGAAAAGAAACAACCAGAAAAGACGTTGAAGCATTAGTAAGACAAATTCGTACAGGCAAAATTGGAACAAGAGGTATAATTATATATTCAAAGGACAATGAATCCGGATCCGGTAGAAAATATACTGCAGAAACTATTGCAGGGGAGGCAAAAATACCTTTTGTATCAATTGATACGTCGGATTTTGCAACTTATGAAAGAAATGATGACGGTGTGATTACGGATTCTCCAAAAGGGATGATGAAGCGTATTTTCTCGGAGGCAAAGAATGCAGCACGCCAGAATCCTAATAAGACAGCGATTATTTTCATAAATAATTTTGAGGAATTCGCATTATCCGGTCCGTATATTACCGGTTATAAACAGGCTATGTCTCAATTATCAAATGAAATGGAAGAGGTTAAGGATGAAGATGTAAGTATTCTGGTAATGGGTTCTGCAGATGAATATTATGCTTATGATATTCCTAAGTACATAAGAGGTTTTAATCAATTTGTTGCTGTAGATACGCCTGCATACAATAAAAAATCAAGAAAAGAAACGCTTGTAAATCAAATAAATGAAGTCGGGCTTCCTATTATGTACAAAAAAAATGAAACAAAAGAAATGTTTCTTAAAAATTTAGTGAAGCTTACTGAATATATGTCATTTGTAGAAATAAAATCACTTATAGATAAAACAAAACAGATAATGTACGAGCGAAATAAACAAAAAGCTTCAATGGGCGATTTTATAGAAGCGTATTTGCAGTTAATAACCGGAAGAACATCCCGCCCGGAAATGCCTGAGTTTAATAAGCAGGCTACAACTTCGCATGAATGCGGGCATGCAACAAATCTTGAAGTAATGAACGATATTCTACAGCGTAAGGGAAAACCTTGGCATCAGGGTAGGGATGTTAATTTTATAACCCTTGATCCGAGGGGAAATTTCCTCGGGGCAGTGTTTGAGGGTAAAAGCGATAACAATGATTATCCGTTTGAAGCAATGTTTACAGCGCTTGTCTGTTCGTATGGCGGGTATTCTTGCGAAAAACTGTTTTTTGGAATGGACGGTTCTTACGGTATAGTTCAAGATCTTGCACAAGCAAGTGAAGCGGCAAAAAGAGGAGTTGAATATTGCGGTTTCGGGTTTAATACAGGTAAAATCTCTAATGCTGCCAATATTAAGTCTGCTAAATTCTATGAATCTGTATTCAAAGATATGGATGTAATTCTTACTAATGCTCAAATTGTTTCTGATATGATAACAGAAGCTTTCAGAGGGTTTAACGAATGGTTCACTGATAAATATTCTAAACTTATAGGCACAGATGATTGTATGGTAGATGGTGAAGAATTCAGAAAAGCTTTAAAATCCTGGAAGAACGCTTTGTCTGCTGACAAAAAAGAAGAATTGAACATAATGGAAGATATGATAATGGATGTAATAAAAGCTTCCAAAAACGGTCAGAAGTATTTCCAGCTTAAAAAACTTATATAGTTCTGGATAAAGCTAAATAAAGCTTCCGCCAAGCAGATGCCCATCTGTTTTGTCGTACAAAACGCAGGCTTGTCCCGGTGCTATAGCTGATACTTTTTGAGGAAAATGTATTTTTACCGTATTATTGTTAACTTCAACTTCAACAGGAGTAGATTTCATGTTGTAGCGAATTTTTGCAAGAGCCTCAAATTTGGCGTCTTTTTGCGGATAGCTCCAGTTGAAGTTTGTGAGGGTAAGCTCTTCTGAGAATAGCATATTCTTGTAGCCGACATATACAATGTTTCTGGAAGCATCTATATCAACTACATACAGAGCTTCCGGTGCTGCAAGCCCGATACCCTTTCTTTGTCCTATCGTGTACTGCCAGAAACCGTTGTGTTCGCCGAGAATTTTTCCTGTTGACTTATCTGCAAAAACTCCTTTGTGCGGAGTGAAAATATTATTCAGATATTTTTTTGTTGTCATAGGAGCTTTAATAAAACAAATGTCCTGACTTTCTTTAGAGGACTTGCTTGGCAAATTATACTTGCATGCAATTTGCTTTACAGTTTCTTTTTTGTAATCCGCCAGAGGGAAAAGAGTTTTGCTCAAATGTTCTTGATCTAAAAGAAACAAAAAATACAGCTGGTCTTTGTGCTCATCAGATGCAGGATATAGCTTAAAATAGCCTTCAGATTCTTTTATTTTTGCATAATGCCCCGTTGCAATGTAGTCAGCACCAAGCTCTTGTACTGCATAGTCAAATAAAGCTCCCCATTTCATATATTTGTTGCACATAATGCAAGGGTTAGGAGTTTTTCCGGCTGCATAAGTGGTTTCAAAATATTTTATAACCTTTTCATTAAAAATATCAGTGACATCGACTGGGAAAAAACCAATGTCGAGTTCTTCAGCGACTTTGCGGGCATTTTCTATAACGATCTCAGAATCAGTGTTATTTGTAGTTCTGGCTGTAACACCAATAACCTCATATCCCTGCTGTTTTAGTAATAAAGCTGTAACGCTGCTGTCTATGCCTCCTGAGAGAGCAACTGCTATACGTTTAGTCATCTAAAAGAACTTTCTCTCCGTAAGCTGTAAGTCTGTATTCGGAAGCCCCGACAAGCCCTGTTAAATCAGGCAGACATTCTATATAATCCCTGTTGATGGCTTCTTGCAGAACACTATGATCAATAATAACAGCAATATTTTGCATTAATTTTGCATTAAGCTGTTTAAGCGTAAATCTTGGTTTTTGCTCATACTGTGTAAAATAATAAGCAGTCATAAGCAGATAATCAATTTTCTTTTCAATAGGCTTAGTTGATATAAAATTAATAAAAGCATTATCTTTTTTTATTGTCGGGTTTGGTTTAAACGACAATTCGGTTTGAGGAGTCTGCATTGACTTTTCCAGAATATTATCAAACCCTGTATCTGCCGGTGTAACTTCCGGTAAAGTTGTTTTTTCCTCTTCTACTTGAGTCTGTTGTTGATTTTCTTCGGGAAGGTTATTACCCGGTGCGTAAAAAATATCAAGATTTTTGTTTGTATCATTTACCTGCGGTTGTTCTACCGGTTCAGATTTAGGCATTCTTTGCAGCTGTTCATCGATCTTTTTTTGTGTAATTTCTTTTTCAGCATTGATTTGAGAATTTACGATTTCTTTGCACTGCTGAACCTTGTGCTTTTGCACGTATTCAGAAGCCTTTCTTATCCATTTTGCAAATTGATCTACTATTAAATCTTTATCAGTAGTGGTAAGTGAAAGCTGATATTTTCCTTTTGTGATTTTAAAAGAATAAATTGACATTTTAAACCCTAACCTGCATTATTTATCTTGAAGAAGTTCTTCTCTCCATTTATTTAACTGTTCTTCAACGAACTCTAAATCATCGGATTTAAGTTCAATTTCTATATCACCTTTTTTCATTTTGAAAACGTATTCGTGCATACAACCTCCTTAATGTGTTAAGTTTACCTTAAAATAGCTAAAGTTTCAAGTCAAATAAAAATAAAGGATTGAGATGTAACGAATTGTAAAAATTTTATAGAATAAGTGTTACTAACACCCTTACATGTGGAATATATAATATATAATAATCAAAGGATATGTGATCTGAATGGAATTAATGGTAGACTTGACGGAAAATAAAAATACCTCTATGCTTTCCCTGCAAGGCTTTCAGCTATTAGGGGGGGGGGGGTAAAACCCGCTTGTAGAGACAGTTTTACCCAGATTTGCAATCTAATATTTCCTCTCCCCAAAGGGGCGAGGGGAATGTCAGGCGTAGCCCGACCTACTAACTTTATTTAGCCCCTCACCCGCATTCGTAGCCTTCGCCTAACGGCTCATGCACGACTGCTCCCTCTCCCACAAGGGGCGAGGGGAAAGTGACCGCCCAGCCCAATACATTTACCCCCCCCCTAAAATAGGAGCAGAAAACAGCACTTGTCTAATTAATGTGATGTAGACTTGAATAAATGTAACTTTATAGCTTATCTTGGCATTATAATTGATTTTTTGTATAATTATTCAAGGAGGGGAAAGATTTATGTATAAATTAGGTATAATCGGATATCCTTTAGGACATTCAATTTCTGCCATTATTCAAAAAGCAGGACTTGAAAGTATGGGGGTTGAGGGTGTATATGATATAATGGAAACTCCGCCGGAAGATTTAATAAATAGAATTAAATACATAAAAGCAAACGGTTACAATGGTTTTAATGTAACTATTCCGTTAAAGGTTCCAATGTCATTGTTTCTTGATGATATCGATGAGTATGCAAATATTGCAGGATGCGTTAATACTATAAAAGTAATGGAGGACAAGTCTTTCTTTGGTTACAACACGGATATTTACGGATTTAAGCGGGCAATTCCGGATGAAATAGATTTGAGAGGAAAAAATGCGAGTATTTTAGGTACTGGCGGCGCTTCAAGAGCCGCAGTTGTCGGATTGGCAGAGAGAGGAATTAAAGAAATAGATTTTTATACAAGAAATATTATAAATTCCCGCCAAACACTTGAATATGTAAGAGCAAAGTTTCCGGAAATTACTTTTAATGTGTATCAAATCCAGAATATTCGCTCATTAGCCGGTACTTCTATTCTTGTAAATGCAACTCCTATTGGTATGAAAGGTTTTATGGCTGATCAGATGCCGGTTGAGAGAGTGGATCTTGATAAACTTTCTCCAGATACAATAGTGTATGATATTGTTTATAATCCGACAAAAACTGTTTTGATACAGGAAGCTCAAAAACGGGGGTTAAAAACTATTGGCGGGCTGGACATGCTTATATATCAGGCAGAAAGAGCAATGGAAATTTGGACGGGTAAAAAACCTGATACTAAAATCATGAAAATTGCTGCGCTAGAGGCTCTATGATAATATAGATTGTAAATATTTGTAACGATATTACTGCGTCTTGAAATCAGCCTTCTAAATTAGACTTTATAAATACATAAGAGAGTATAAAACATTAACACGAGTTAGAATTACACGAGGAAAAGAGAAACAAAAAGCTTCCCTTCCGGGAAGTTTTTTTTATGACATTTTCTTTAAGTAATTTACCAAACCTTCTGTTGCAAGTGTGTAACTTAGTTCCTTGAAACCTACAACCTGAGCAATACAAACAGCTGAAAGTAATGAAGTATGACGAAATTCTTCTCTGGCGTGAATATTAGTCATATGAATTTCAACTGCCGGTATTTGAACCGCAGAAATGGCATCTCGGATAACTACGCTGGTGTGCGTGTAACCGCCCGCATTAATTAAGATTCCGTCGTAAATCCCTTTTGCCGATTGGATTTTGTCTACAATATCACCTTCGTGATTACTCTGCCAGACATCAACCTCTGCACCAAGAGAGTTCCCTTTTTCGATAACTGCTTTTTCGATATCCGAAAGTGTTGTGTGACCGTATTTTTCAGGCTCTCTTTGTCCGAGCATATTCAAGTTTGCACCATTAATAAGTAGAATTTTCATAATTTAACACCCTTTTAATATTACATATTTTATAATACAATAATATTTATAAGAATGCGAGGAAAAGATGATTAACAAACGCTGGTATGACAGAGATCCTATTTTGAAAGAGGCTTTAGAGCTATTAAGACTTTCTCCTGACGATACGAAAACCGAGGCGGCAGAATTTATGCTTCAGCTTCAGGAACAAGTTGCGGGAGAAGTGATTGAACACGTTTATGAAATTATAAACACATATCAAGGTAAGGGAAACCGCTGGTATGATAATGATCCTGTTATGCTGAAAGCGGTAGAGCTTTTACGCAATGCTCCGCCTAAGGTTCAAAGGGTTGCTGCATTAAAGCTTCTTATTGCATTAGAAGAAAAGAGCTTCGAGGGATTGGAAATATAAAATGAAAGATGTTCAGAATCAATCTGACACTCGGGGTGTAGAGATTCAAAAAGTCGGTATAAAAGGTTTTGAACTTCCTCTGACTATTCAGAGGAAGGATAAGGAGGATATTGTTATTTATTCTTCTGCAACTGCCGGTGTTTCTCTTCCTGCTCATTACAAAGGTACTCATATGTCACGCTTTGTTGAGGTGCTGAATGAGTGGCGGAGTAAAAAAACTCTGGGCATTGATACAAAAGGCTGTGTTGAAGCAATTATAAAAAAACTTGATGCAAAAAGCGGATATTTAAAACTTGATTTTAAATATTTTATAGATAAAAAAGCTCCGGTTACGGGAATTTCCGCTCCGATGTGCTATGATTGCACGTTTGAAGGTATTCTTGATAATTACGGAGAAGAGGAGGAGGAATACAGATTTTACCTTGGGGTAAAAGTTCCTGTTACAACGCTTTGTCCTTGTTCAAAAGAGATTTCGGAATACGGTGCACATAATCAGAGGGCAATTGTTTCTGTTAAGGTTACTTATCCTGAAGACGAGCATATCTGGCTTGAGGATTTGGTAAAGGATATCGAAAAGTGTGCTTCTTGCGAATTGTTCCCGCTTCTTAAAAGAGAGGATGAAAAATTCGTGACGGAAAAAGCTTACAATAATCCTAAGTTTGTTGAAGATGTTTTAAGAGATGTTGTATTGCTTTTGAGAAATAATGATATAATCGACTCGTTTGAAGTCGAGTGCGAATCTCTGGAGAGTATCCACAACCATTCTGCCTGGGCATACCAGTGTGAGGAGTAAATTCCGCAGTTTTGCCGGCTGAATAGGTAGAATTTTATATATAGGTAGAATTTGTAGTTTAGTTTTAGTGTGACAAAATAGGAAATATGATTTTGAAAAATTTTAATGTTAGAAATTTTATTTTTATACTTATTTTTCTGCTTGCTATATATTTAAGGTTAGATGCGTACTTAATTAACAACTCATTTTTTACTGATGAAATTTTGCTTGCACAGAATATTTTTGAAAGAAATTATACTGCCCTATTTTTACCGCTAAATTATTTTCAATCGACGCCGTATTTGTTTCTGGTAATATCTAAATTTATTTCTTCAACTCTTGGTATAAATGAACTTTGTTTCAGGTGGTTTCCGTTTATTTCAAGCCTTATTTCTGTTTTTTTATTTTATATGTTATTGAAAGAATATTTTAAAAACTTCTGGGTAAAAGCTCTAGGTTTGTTTACTTTCGCAATTTCATACCAGCTTTTGTTTTATTCTCAGGCTTTCAAACAGTATTCTTCGGACGTTCTTGTCTCTATAATAATTTTATTTGCGGCATCAAAGCTTGAAAATATAAAATTATCTTCCCTGCAATATTTTTTACTCGGGTTTTTCTGGCTAATTTGCGTAATGCTCTCTTTTCCTGCTTATATAATGCTTGCGGGATTCTGTGTAGCGTGGATCATTACAAAGAAAAATTTAAGAATGCTGCTTTCTTTTATTGTACCTTTCATTTTTAGTTTGTTTTATTATGTTTTAAATCTTTCAAAAGTCAGTGCTTCTGCATATTTGTCTGAATACTGGCAAAGGGGGTTTGATATATTTTCACCGGAGATTTATAAACTAAACTTTGAATTTCTTTTTCAATATTACTCATTCCCGCTTTTATTCCTGATATTACTTGTTGCGGGATTTTGTTATTTATATAAATATAAAAGATTTTATTTCTGGAATTTATTATTGATTACAGCGATAACTCTTATTGCAGCATTTTTTAAAATTTATCCCTTTGAAAGGCGGCTTTGTTTATTTCTATTACCTGTCTTAATGCTCATAATTATTTACCCCCTTGATAATTTAAAAGATAATATCAAATCAAAAATACTCCTTTTTGCCGCATTGATATTTTTCGGTTTCGGGTATTTTAATTTTGCAAAAGAATATGTTAGAGGAAATGTAAGTTATTTAAGGCAGGATGTCAAGCCTCTTCTCGGGATAATTTCTTCGAAAAACGAGGGCGAAAAGATTTATTTGTACTATGGCTCGTTGACTGCTTATTCGTATTATTCAAAGATTTACCCCCTTCCGGCAGCAATAAGTGCAGCTTATCCTACTGATGAAAAACTCTCTGAAAAGTTTATGATTTCCGATTTTAACGGACTTCCTGCAGGAATATATTATATTTTATTTGTAAAAGGAAGCTGGACTTTTGAAAAAGATATAGAGGCTGCAAAAAAGTGGTTTAATCAAAATGCAGAAGTTCTTGATGAATACAGTTTAAAATCTGCATCTCTTTTTAAGATAAAGATTAAATAAATATTCTTGTATTTATTCCATTATGGTTCTATAATAAAATATAAAGGACAAACGGGGATGAAGAGCAGAGTTTGGGTATTTTTATTATCAATATTTTTAATATGTACTAAAGCTTTTGCTTTGGATGTTTATTCTCCTTATGTGCCTAAAAATAACGAAGTTATTTTTAACCAGTCAATGTACAAAGTTGATATTGTAGACCCGAAAGTCAGTACGAACTGGAAGGGAATAAATTATCCGGGGCTTAGAGGTGCAAATCAGCTTGTTGTTTATACTCCGGCTTTTGGTTATAGAACCGGTACAAATGAATACGGAACAGAAGCTATCGTGACCGGTGATACTGTTACTTCTCTTAGTGGAGCGGATTCATTAATTCCGGCAAACGGGCTTGTTATAAGCGGGCACGGACAGGCTAAAAAATGGATTAATGAAAATATTATGATAGGGGCGAAAATCTCTATTGACTACAATAAAAAAATAATAACTTCATACATAACTTCCGATACATTTCTTTATACTGCAAGAGAGCGGATAAAAGAAGTCCAAAACATGATGCTCTATTATATTCAGAGTACATCTAATTATAACCCTAAAAGAACGCAGCAAAATATTGCAAAAGCTAATGATTATATAGATAAAGCGCAGAAAAATACAGAAGATTCCCAGAAATATGCTTCCCGTGCAATTGATTATGCAAACCTTGCAATGTCAACGGTTATTCCTTACGATCAAGCAGAATTGAAAGGTGTTTGGATAAGACCGACTTTTTATAATGAAAAGGATATTATAAAAAGTCTGGACAATCTTGCAGCTATTGGTGTTAATAACATATTTTTAGAAACTTATTATCACGGAAAAACAATATTTCCTTCAAATACAATGACTAAGTATGGCTTTATAAGGCAAAACGAAGATTTTGTCGGCTTTGATCCTCTGAAAATATGGATAAGAGAGGCTCATAAGAGAGGAATAAAAGTT
Source organism: Candidatus Gastranaerophilales bacterium (assembly GCA_944323255.1). Taxonomy (GTDB): domain Bacteria; phylum Cyanobacteriota; class Vampirovibrionia; order Gastranaerophilales; family Gastranaerophilaceae; genus CAG-196. The sequence goes on along the minus strand of CALURU010000007.1, from coordinate 27,691 downwards.
CATATCTGGTTTGAAACTTTTTATGCCGGAAATAAACCGCCGGAAACTAATCCGGAGTATATTCTTGCAAAAAGACCGGATTGGGCAAATTGCAGGAAGAAAATGGCAGAATCCTCCCAGATAGATTATTCGGTATCAGAACATAATGGATATTTTATTGATCCGGCAAACCCTGAAGTTCAGAACTTCTTGTATGCGCTCTTGAGTGAAATAATTACAAATTACAGACCTGACGGAATAAATCTTGACTATATAAGGTATCCGCAAACGCTTGACCCTTCTTATTCTACTTATGATTTATCAAATTGGGGATATACAAAATATGCCCGGACTGAATTTAAAAATATGTACGGGGTTGATCCTGTTTTGTTAAAAACAAGCGACCCTCTCTGGTATCAGTGGAAGTTCTATCGCTGTAATAAGGTTACTAGTTTCGTAAGACGTGTAAGCCATCTTTGCCGGTATAATAAAATAGCAATAACGGCAGTAATATTTCCAAACAGAGCTATGGCATTAGATACAAAAATGCAGGATTGGAGAACGTGGTCTATGAATAATTTTGTTGACGGATTTACACCGCTGTTTTTAACATGTGATGATAAAACTGCAATGGGATTGATGGATCAAGTTTTAAGAAACAAATCTTCAAGTACAAAACTATATGCCGGTTTGTTCGTAACATTTATGAACGGTGCAGCGTCTGATTTGATTAAGCAAATTCATGCTGCAAGAAAATACGCTCTAGGCGGTATAATTATTTTTGATTATGCGCACCTTACAGATAATTATGTTAGCACACTTACTGAAAGTATATTCAGGGGTAGAAAAGAAGTGGTAATACCTTCGCAGGCAGAAGCAGAACAAATGCAGCAAAAGGATACAAAGCGTGGAAGATGAAAACAATAATAAAAAAAGAGCTTTTCTTGGAATCTGGTTTGAGTGTTGCCACGTGTACGGCAGGTTATACAAAAATAGAACCGGAACCGCTTATGTCGGCAGATGCCCGAAATGTCTGCGTCCCGTATCGGTAAAGATCGGCGGAGACGGAACGAGCAGAAGATTTTTTATCGGAAGATGAAGGAAAGTTTGGAAAGTGATAAGTTTAGAAAAATAAAAATATCTTCTTAACTCCTAAACTGCTAAACTACTAAACTTCTAAATTCAAAGTGAAACAGGAGAATATTATGGAACTAAATAAATTAAGAGCTGAAAATGAAGTTTTAGATATTTTTTGTAATCTGGTATCAATACCATCTCCTTCTCTAAAGGAAGAAAATGTTATAAACTGGATACTTGATTTTTGCAAAAATAATAATATTGACTCAAGATGTGACGATTACGGAAATGTTTACATTAATGTACCCGCAACGGATCCAGCAAAAGAACCTTTGATGCTTTCTTCCCACATGGATGTCGTAGGTGATGACAGCCCGGTTAATATTTATTCAGATGGAGATTTTATTAAAGCAGAAGGCAGAACTCTAGGTGCTGATGATAAGGTAGGCGTTGCCTGTGCTTTGATGCTTGCAAAAGAGTTAACCCCCTCCCCAACCCTCCCCGTAGGAGAGGGAGCATTTCCACACGGCGGTCTGGAAATTACTTTCACACGTGATGAAGAGTCCGGCATGAGCGGAGTTGAGCATGTTGAATTCAATAAAATCAAATCAAAACATATTCTTGTATGCGATGCGGATAAATTAGGCCAGTTGCAAATATCAGGCGCTAGTTATACAAATGCAGAAGTTACCGTAAGAGGGCTCAAAGGCGGTCACTCCGGTATTGATATAGGGGACGCAACCAGATTGAATGCAGCAAAAATGATAGCGGAACTTCTTGCAGAATTTCCGCAGGGCGCTTATTATTCAGACGAAACAGGGGTAATTACTTCCTGCAACCTCGGAGCAATAGTAGCAGGCGGAATCCAGAACTCTGTCGCTTCAATTGTAGAAAAAGGAATCAAGACGAACGATTATATAACAGAGATTATGAAAAAATCTTCTACAAATATTATTAATACTCTCGGGATGGCATCTTATTCAATAAGAAGTGCAAGTGTTGAAAAAGAAAACGAATTAAAGAATTTGATGCAGTCGATTGTTGATAAATTTAACGAAAAACATAGAGGGCTTGCCGAAGCTAAGATTGAGTTTGAGGTTCACCTTCTTCCGTTTGAAAGAGCAAAAGATGACAGAATTGAAAAAGTTCACACAAAAGCCTGCGAAAGAGCAGGGATAAAAAATGATATTTCATCTTTCCACGCAGGAGCCGAAACGCATATCTACTGCCATAATAAAAACGCAAATGGTGAAACCTTTATGCCTGTGCTTTTAGGTCTTGCAGATGTTTATAATATGCACTCTGCCTCTGAAAAAGTTGACTACAAAACTATTATTAAAGGTTATGAAGTAATTAGGAATACTTTTGAGGAATTTCAAAATTGCTAAAGAATATAAAGTTGACTAGCAAAAATAATATTTACATGTTTTAATACATGCAAAAAGGAGAATGTATTATGAACGTAAATTCTTTAAACAGAGTCAGTACTGTTGGTAAAGTAGACGGTTATGTAGAAGCTATGCTTAATAAAGCGAATGCAGAAATTGATACTGTTGCAAAACAATACGGAAGTCAGGTAAGGGTTGCGCAAAAAGGTAGCCGTGTGTTTGTTAATTCCGGTATGATAACCTCAAGTTTTGACTACAAAAAAATGCAAAAAGCTAGTGAATTTAAAAATAATATTTTAAATAATCTTGTTGCAAACCAAAAAGCAAAAGAAGATTCTTTGATCAAAGGTTTGTCAGTATTAGCATAGTTTTAGATATTTATATAAAAAAGCTCCGGAATTTCCGGAGCTTTTTTGTTTTTGTTTTCCCTGAAACAAGTTTTATTTCATAGCGTTTTCAACTGCTACAGCAACTGCAACTGTTGCGCCAACCATAGGGTTGTTACCCATACCGATAACGCCCATCATTTCTACGTGAGCAGGAACTGAAGAAGAACCTGCAAACTGAGCATCACCGTGCATTCTGCCCATTGTATCCGTCATACCGTAAGAAGCAGGACCTGCTGCAACGTTATCAGGGTGAAGTGTACGACCTGTGCCGCCACCTGATGCTACAGAGAAGTATTTTCTGCCGTTTTCCCAGCACCATTTTTTGTAAGTACCGGCTACAGGATGTTGGAATCTTGTAGGGTTAGTTGAGTTACCTGTGATAGAAACATCAACGCCTTCTTTAATCATAATTGCAACACCTTCGTTAACGTCATCAGCACCGTAGCATTTAACTTTTGCTCTTTCACCTTCAGAGAACGGAGTTTCTTTAACAACTTTTAATTCGCCGGTCTTGTAGTTGTATTCAGTTTCAACGTGAGTAAATCCGTTGATTCTTGCTATAAGATAAGCTGCGTCTTTACCAAGACCGTTCAAGATAACTCTTAAAGGTGATTTTCTAACTTTGTTAGCATTTCTTGCAATACCGATAGCGCCTTCAGCAGCAGCAAATGATTCGTGACCAGCCAAGAAGCAGAAGCAGTCTGTTTCTTCTCTTAATAACATAGCTGCCAGATTACCATGACCTAAACCAACTTTTCTAGTATCGCCGACTGAACCAGGTACTGCAAATGCCTGTAGACCGATACCGATAGCTTCAGCAGCTTCAGCAGCAGTTTTGATTCCTTTTTTAATAGCGATAGCGCATCCTAAAGTATAAGCCCAGGAAGCGTTGTCGAACGCAATCGGCTGAATGCCTTTAACGATAGCATCAACGTCGATGCCTTTTGATAAGCATAATTCGCGAGCATCTTCCAAAGATTTGAAACCGTATTCAGGTAAAACTTTTTTAAGAGTAGCTTCGCGCCTGTCTTGTCCTTCAAATTTTACTGTCATAATTTATTTCCCTTTTCGTTATATTATTACTTTCAAGGTGACTAGGTGACTGAGTGATTAAGTGACTAAGATTTTAAATATTATCTGAGCGATAGTAAAAATAATTCACTTATTCACCTAGTCACTCAGTCACTTATTCACTTACTGCTTACTCTTTTCTTGGATCGATAGTCTTAACGGCATCAGCAAATCTTCCGTAAGTACCGATATTCTTTTCGTAAGCTTCTTTAGGGTCAACGCCTGCTTTGATTGCGTCCATAACTTTTCCGAGGTTAACGAACTTGTAGCCGATAACTTCATCATTTTTATCAAGACCCAATTCAAGGATATAACCTTCAGCAAGTTCAAGATATCTTACGCCTTTTTGTTTAGTAGAGTGGATTGTACCAACCTGTGAGCGTAAACCTTTACCTAAATCTTCAAGACCTGCGCCTACCGGAAGTCCGTTTTCAGAGAACGCTGTTTGAGTTCTGCCGTAAACGATTTGGAGGAATAATTCTCTCATAGCAACGTTGATAGCGTCACAAACAAGGTCTGTGTTCAAAGCTTCAAGTATAGTTTTGCCAGGAAGAATTTCACCTGCCATAGCAGCAGAGTGAGTCATGCCTGAGCAGCCTAAAGTTTCAACTAAAGCTTCTTGAATAATACCGTTTTTAACGTTAAGAGTAAGCTTGCAGGTTCCCTGTTGAGGAGCGCAGCAGCCGCATCCGTGTGTTAAACCTGAAATATCAGTAATTTCTTTACATTTTGTCCATTCACCTTCTTGCGGAATCGGGGCAGGAATACCCTTTACTCCACGGTGTACGCAGCATTTTTCTTCGATTTCATGCGTAATTTCAATTTTGCCCATTTGACCTCCTTATTAATCAAAAAATAAAGCTATTTAAATTCCAATAACTTTATTATAAAACAAACAGGGGGTAAATCAATAAATATATTTGGTTAGTGTCTGGTGAATAGTGGTTGGAGTGACTAAGTGATAAAGTGACTATGTGACTAAGATTTGTAGAATATGTAGGTCAGGTTTTACTCGATAAAAACTTTTTTTTGTCTAATAACAGCAGTGGCGGCGCCCTCCCGAGCGTTTCTTAGCGAGGGCCAGAGTGCGGGTTCACCCGCAGCATCAATTTGATTTTATGCTCGAAAGAGCATTGAAAACAACAAAATTTCTTCTTTTTTGCTTCGTTTTTTCTTCTTTTGTTTTTAAAGAAGAAAAAATGAAGAAGTTATAATTATGAAAAAGCACCCAGCCTAACCTTCCCTCCAGGGAAGGGATACGCCAAGCTTGTAGTCACACCTACAAACCCGATACATTTACCCCCGCGGTTGTTTTCTACGCTCTTACGAGCGATGGTTTGAATGGCTGTTGCAGGCAGAGCCTGCACTCTTTCGCTCGCTATCGTTATGCTCTCGCATAACACGCTCGCAGCGCAAAGGTTTGTCAATTCTGACAGTAGGACTTGTTAAAAAATTGTAGGTCAGGTTTTACCTGACAAAAACTTAAACAACCCGCTTGATATCGTCAACAAGATCTGTAAGGTTAGAAACTACATTTTTTGAATATTTGTTATAAAAATCTGCTGCCTGTTTTTTAGCAAAATCGAATAATTCTGAACGGGCATTCTGCCCATCTGTTCCTATGTCAAGAAGTGACGTAAAGAAAGTTACGGCTTCTGAAGTTGTAACATCTCCGTCACCGTTCATATCAAAAGGGTTAGTTGAATTATCAGTCTCTATGCTGCTTGTTTTTTCTCCCACCGCCTCCATTTGATCCTGAACAGTGTTGGAAAACTCTGTTCCCTCAAGAGGTTCAATTTCGATTCCCGGCGGCATTCCGAGCCCGTCTATAATATTGTTGGCAGGAGTTTGGTTGTTGATATTATTATTTAATTGTTTTTCCAGAAGCTCGGCAAATGTGGTATCATTCAAATCAAATTGAGAAGTGATCCCGTTATTTCCGTTTATCTCCGGATTAAATCCTATTCCGCCTATATAATTAGATACTAAACTCATGGTTATATAATAAAATATTTATTATATTCTCTCATCCTGCAAAAAAAGTATTTTAGGGGTAAATATATTGGACTTGCTGGTGAGGCTGCAAGCTTTATGTTAGGAGCAAATGGGCTTGGTTGATAAAATTACAAGCTTAGTGTCCTTGTGAAGAAGGTTAGTGGCGAAGTGACTAGGATTTGTAGAATACGTAGGTCAGGTTTTACCTGACAAAAACTTTTTTCGCTTGAAGGGAGAGGAGGGAAGGGGGATAGTGAATAAGTATTATAAGTTTTACGTCATTACGGGGAGAACATTAGCTCTATTAATATCAATTTTGTTGCAGTAACATTATTATTCAGGTATAATGTTCTCCTAGGAGAGTTTTAATGAAAAAGATATTTTTAAGTTTATTAATTACCGGCAGTTTGACACTTGCTTCTCAAGCTGCAGATTTGGCTAATATTAGATATAAAAACATTAATGAGGAAGGCAAGTTAAAAATTGTTAATGATGTTTGGACTGAAAATGTAAAAAGAAAAGATAACGATTATTTTATCAAATTTATATCTGACGGTACCGGAAGCTATTCGGAATTTTATAATTCAGACGGTTCTTTTGCGTTTACAACCGGCTGCCAGTATGAGTTTATCAAAAATGGGGATTTAATTGGATATTCCAATCAGGATTTGAAGTTTTATGATTATACTTATACAGATGGCGTATTGAGCAGAAGAGAGCTTACGGAAGAAGAAGTTCAGGCACTTTTTCCTGATTTTGAAATAATTAAGATTTCCGAGTTCTCACCGAATACTAATTCTTTGAAGGTTAAAAAAGATAAGATTAATTACAAAATAATTCTGCTGAACGATACTGACAGAAATTTCTATCATTATGGATTTACTACGGGAAATTCAAGGATAGAAAAATATCCGCTGACAGGCTTTTTAAACATCAAAAAGCGAGGTATGATTCAGTTTTCCCATTTTGGTGATAACACAAAAGCTAACCCGTGGTTTGTGCTGTTAGTTAGATAGTTTGATATTTTCAGCGGCGACAAAAGCGGTTGACCAAGCATTTTGGAGATTAAAACCTCCGCAGAAGCCGTCAATGTCCAGAACTTCTCCGATAAAGTAAAGATTCCGGTGTCTTTTAGTCTCCATTGTTTTCGGGTTTATTTCGGATAAATCCACGCCGCCTGCGCTAACCGTTTCTTCTCCCTTGTTTGTACCGGTGACGGTAAGTTCAAAATTATGGATTTTATTCAACACATAATCTCTTGTTTTTCCGTCAATTTTGCAGGCTTTAATTTCCGCTAACTCTCCGAGAAATGCTTTTGCAAAATTTACGGGGAAAATTTCGGACAGTATATTTTTTAAATCTTTGTGCGGGTGAAGATTCAAAAGCTCTTGAAGTTCGAACTCTTCAGGGTAAAAATCAAAACTTAATTTGTAAGGAAAATTTTCTCTGGCTTTTATCGAAGAGATTGTATAGGTTAAAGGTCCGGAAATTCCGAAATGAGTGAAGAGCAGGTCATCTTTTATATTTAAATCTTTTGATAATACATTTTTGAGCACAATTCCTGCAGGCATTTTAATGTCGCAATTAAGTCCTACAAGCGACGGCTTAGGCTCTATGATATTAATATCTAAGTTTTTGAGGAATGAAAACGAAGATTTTCCGCCTGTTGCGACAACGACATGAGAGAAAAAGTAAGAACTTTTTCCTCCGCTTGAAGGATTTGATATTATTTTGTATCCGCCTTCAACCGTCTCAATCGCTGTAACTTTTTCTTTCACAAATTCTGCATTTTTTATTTTTTCAAGTATTTTTTCTCTGACTTCTTTTGCGCTGTTAGAGGCAGGGAAAATCCTGCCGTTTTCCTGTGCGTAAGTCTTAATTCCTAATTCTTCAAACAATGCAATTGTGTCATAAGTAGAAAATCTTGAAAAAATTGAATATAAAAACTTTTCGCCTCTCGGATAATTTTTTGCAAGTTCTTTAAAATCATATTCGGCATGCGCAAAGTTGCAGCGTCCGCCTCCTGTCGGAAGAAGTGTTCGCAAAGGACTGCCCTTGTCAAAAATGGTAACTTCATATCCGGCTTTTATAAGAAAGTACGCACACAAGCACCCGCCTGCGCCGCCTCCGATAATTGCAATTTGGCACGGTTTATTTGATAAAGCATCAGTCCCAGACATTTACCCCTCGTGTTCCGTACAAAACGACCATTTCAGGGTTTTCGAGTTCGTCATACAATTGGGCGACTGTTTTCCCGAAAAGCGGATGAACAAAGTCCTGCGCAATTTCAAGCATCGGAACCATCAGAAAAGCTCTTTTGTGGAAAAACTTGTGCGGAATTGTTAAATCTGGAGTGTTAATTATTTTGTCATCATAAAATAATATATCAATATCAATGGTTCTGTCTGTATAACTTCCGTTTTCGCTTCTGTGATTTTTGCTTCTGCCGAGCTGTGTTTCTATTCTCTGGCATTCAGCAAGCAGTTTTTCAGGTGAGAGTGTGGTTGATATTTGTACAATTGCGTTAACAAACCAGTTTTCAGAATCCATCTGCCATGGTTCAGATTCGTAAAAAGATGAAGTGGCAACAATTTTTATTTCCAGAATGGCACTTAAAAGGCTGGTTGCCTGCTGGAGGAAACCGACCCTGTCACCGATATTTGAGCCTAATGATAAATAAACGATTGCCATAACTCGATTTTACCTTGATTTAATACAGGTTGTCAATAAAAAAGACCCGAAGAAAACGGGTCTTTTTTATGTAAAATCTTAACGAAACTATTACTTTGTTCCGTAACGTTTTTTGAATCTTTCAACACGTCCTTCAGAGTCAAGGATTTTTTGTTGACCTGTGTAGAACGGGTGGCAGTTTGAACAAATTTCAACTGTAAGATTGTCTACAACAGAACCTGTTTCGATTTCGTTACCGCAAACACATTTGATAACAGTTTTTTTATAATCTGGATGGATACCATCTTTCATTTTTAACCTACTTTCTGTTTTTCAAGATTCCAAACTTGATAAAAATTAAATACTTTCGACCAAGTAACATTTTAAGCTGCTAAAAAATAATTATCAAGTAGTTTATTGGTAAACATTTGTAAATTTTATATTGATTTTAAATAAATTTTAATATCGCATTATATGATATTGAAGCGTATTTAAGTTATTGTTTATTTGCATTAATTCCATATTCGTTTGCTGCATTTGCCAATTTGCTTCTTGAATTTCGTGAAGATACATAGCATCCTTCCAAGTATCATATACTGCATTGTTATTATAGGAGTTAGTAAAAGCATATGTCTGTTTTTTATTTTGTTGATAGTCTTCTACAGCTTTTTGGAATCTTATTGAGTTTCTGGTATCCCACAAAACAATTCTACGCCAAGCTTTTTTTATAGGGTTTTTTGTTCCTTCTTCTATTTTTGCTTGAGTACGTTCATATCGACTGCAAAATTCATTCATAAGAGTCGTTGAACAGTGGAACATGCAAATATCTTCTATTGATAATACCTGTTCTCCGGCATATACTGGCAATGATAATAGCAAGATTAGAGCAAAGTATTTTACAAATTTCATTTTTCAATTATACTTTATTTTCAAAAGCATCGTTTAATGTAAATTTTTGTAAAACTTGAAAAACAGAAATCATTTACCCCCGTTGACAGTGATTTTTGTTTGAAATAAGATTAAAATGCTATAGTCGAATTAATAGCTCCGGGTGCCGGAAATGGCTAAAAGTAAGACTTCTGGTTTGAAGGGTTATTAAAGCTAACGGTTTTAACGGAAATTTAGTAAAAACACAAAAATAAAGGAATTAAAAATGACAACAGCTAAAAGACAAAGAATTAGAGTTTGTTTAAGATCTTACGAACACAAATTAGTTGATGTATCAGCTGAAAAGATCGTAGAAACTGCAAAAAGAACAGACGCTAAGGTCGCTGGTCCTATTCCTTTACCTACAAAAAGACGTATCTATTGTGTATTGCGTTCACCACACGTAGACAAGAAGTCAAGAGAACACTTCGAAATCCGTACACACAAACGCATTATCGATATTTACGAACCTACTCAACAGACAACTGAAGAGTTGAGCAGGTTAGACTTACCGGCAGGTGTTGATATTGAAGTTAAGCTGTAAGGTTTAGCTTCCCTCTCCGGCGGGGAGGGTTGAATTTCAAGTTGAGCTGGTGCGAAGCTTAGAAATTCGGGTGGGGGTAAATCTTCAAGGGTCAAATCCTCCAAACACCTCAAAATTGAAAACTTAATAAGCATTATGCATATAATGTGAACTACAACGTCAGGTAAGACGGGAGGCGTAAGTCTCGGGGTGTAAGTCCCCAAATGGTAAAGAGTTAGGCAGTAGCGCTCGCAAGATGAAAGGCATATTGGTACAAACGGACATTTTTACCCGTGCGTATATATGTCGGAAAGGATAAACACATGACATTAGGTGTAATAGGTAAAAAGTTAGGGATGACACAAATCTTTGATTCAGAAGGTTTGGCAGTTCCTGTTACTGTAATCAAGGTTGACTCAACAGTAGTTACTCAGATTAAGACTGTTGAAACTGACGGTTACAATGCTATACAGGTTGGCACAATAGCTGCTAAAGAAAAACACTTAACAAAAGCAGAATTAGGCCACTTCAAGAAAAACGGTTTAAACAACTACAGACATTTGCAAGAATTCAGAGTAGATAATCCGGCTGATTTCAAAGTAGGTCAGGAAATCGATCTTTCAGTTCTTAACGATGTACAGAAAGTTGACGTAACCGGTACTTCAATAGGTAAAGGTTTTCAAGGTACAGTAAAAAGATGGAACTTCGGCAGAGGTCCTATGGCTCACGGTTCTAAGAACCACAGAGAACCGGGTTCTATCGGTGCAGGTACAACTCCTAGCCGTGTTATCAAAGGTAAAAGAATGGCCGGTAACATGGGTAATGAAAGAGTTACAATTACTAAGCTTAAATTAGTTAAAGTAGATTCTGAAAACGGCTTAGTATTAATTAAAGGTTCAGTTCCTGGCTGCGAAGGCAGATTGGTAACAATAGTTCCTTCAAGAACAAAATGGAACTAACTTTAATGTTAACCCTAGCCCCTTGTGGGAGAGGGAAACATTTCAAGTTGAGCTGAGGCGAAACTTAGAAATGCGGGTGAGGGGTCAAGTCCTTACTAGAGCGACAGAAAAGTCATAAAAATCCCGACTTGCCATATAAAACGGGAACCGAAAGGGGTAAGAGGAAGTCAGAAATAGAATAAGGAATAAAACAATGTCAAAACAATTATTAAATACAAACGGTGAAAAATTAGGTGAAATTACTTTAAATGAAGCTGTTTTTGGTGTAGAACCAAATTTACACGTAATGCACCTTGCTTTAAGAAGACAGTTGAATAATGCAAGACAAGGTTCTGCTTGCGCTAAAACAAGAGCAGAAGTTTCCGGCGGCGGTAAAAAACCTTGGAAACAAAAAGGTACAGGTCGTGCAAGAGCAGGTTCATTAAGATCACCTTTATTTGCAGGCGGTGGTGTTATCTTTGGACCAAAACCTAGAAGTTATGAAATTAACATGCCTCAAAAGGCAAGAAAACTTGCTTTAAAATCAGCATTATCTGCAAGAGAAGAACAGTTAGTAGTTGTAAAAGATTTCTCTGCGATTACTGAGCCAAAAACAAAATTAATGGCTGGTATTATCAAGTCATTAAATCTTACGGGAAAAATTCTTGTAATTGCTGATACTATGGCAGAAGAAAATAAATATTTAAGTTTGGCAGCAGGTAATATTCCTTCAGTAAAATTATTATTACCTTCAAACTTAAACGTAAAGGACTTACTTGAAGCTGATTTCGTTGTAATGACAGAAAAAGCTGTAAATGATGTTACAGAAAGGTTGCAATAATGAGTAAAGAAAGAAGAAATATCGAAAAGTTATACGATGTAATCAAAAAACCGATTATAACTGAAAAATCAATGATGGCAACAGCTTTGGGTAAATATACTTTTGAAGTTCAAAAAGACGCAACAAAAGTTGAAATTGCACAGGCTGTAGAACTGGCTTTCCCTGGCAGAAAAGTTAAGAAAGTTCAGACAGTTTATATGCCGTCACACGAAAAAAGAATGGGTCTTAAATTCGGAAGAACAGATTCTTCAAAGAAAGCAATTGTTACAATCGAAGGCGATCCAATCGAAGAATTAACTGCAATATAGTGCAGTTATGGGTACTATAAGTGGCTTAGTCACCTAATCACTCAGTCACTTAGTCACTAAAAAGATAATTATAGGAGAAAATATAAAATGGCAATTCGTAAAATTAATCCGACATCTCCGGGACAAAGAGGTATGACAAAGAGTGATTATCAAGAAATCACTACATCAACTCCTGAAAAATCTTTATTGAAGAAATTAAATAAGACAGCCGGAAGAAACAATACCGGTAGAATAACTTGTCGTCATAAAGGCGGCGGCGTAAAGCAAGCTTATCGTATAATTGACTTCAAAAGAGAAAAATTCGGAATCCCTGCAACAGTTAAAACTATTGAATACGATCCAAACAGAAACGTAAGAATTTCATTAGTTTTCTACGCAGATGGTGAAAAGAGATATATCTTAACTCCGGAAGGTCTTAACGTAGGCGACGTAATCGTAAGCGGACCGGAAGCTGCAATTCAGACTGGTAATGCTTTACCTTTAGAATTAATCCCTCTTGGTACAATTGTTCACAATATAGAACTTGAACCTGGAAGAGGCGGTAAAATGGTTCGTTCAGCAGGAAACTTTGCTCAGGTTATGGCAAAAGAAGGCAACTACGTAACTATTAAACTCCCTTCAGGCGAAATGAGAATGGTAAGAAAAGAATGCATGGCAACAGTTGGTACATTAGGCAATGCAGAATTCAAAAACTTATCAATCGGTAAAGCCGGCAGAAAGAGATATATGGGTATCAGACCTACAGTAAGAGGTGTTACAATGAACCCTTGCGATCACCCTCACGGTGGTGGTGAAGGTAAAACAGGTCCTGGCGGACATCCTAAGACACCTTGGGGCAAACCTGCTCTTGGCTATAAGACAAGAAAACAGGGTAAAGCGTCTGATAAGTTAATCGTAAGACGTAGAAAGAAATAATTAAAACGCTAATACGACAGGGGGAAATTAAACCCAAATAGTTTTATTTACCCCCCGCCCTAGCAAAAATAAAAATTTTCAAACATTAATACAAATATATAAAAGGAGAAATTAATGGCACGTTCATTAAAAAAGGGCCCATACGTAGAAGAAGCTCTTCAAAAGAAAATTAACAAAATGAATGAAAATTCAGAAAAAAAGGTTGTTAAGACTTGGTCAAGAGCATCCATGATTATTCCTGATATGTTAGGACATACAATTGCAGTACACAATGGCAAAACACATGTTCCTGTATACGTAACAGAACAGATGATTGGACATAAGTTGGGTGAATTTGCGCCTACAAGAATGTACAGAGGGCACGCAGGTTCTGATAAGACAGCAAAAAGAAAGTAGTCTGTACAGATTTTTGATTAAGAATTAATTAAAAAATATAAGGAAAATAAAAATGGAAGCTAAAGCAAGACAAACAAACATAAAAATGACAGCTAGAAAACTTCGTAGAGTAATCAACGAAGTTAGAGGTAAAGCTGTTACAGACGCTCTTGATATGTTACGTTTTATGCCGTATTTTGCAGCCAGAGTTGTAGAAAAGAATTTGAAAGCAGCTGCTGCAAACGCTTTTGAAAAAGCTGGTGTAAAAGCTGACGCCCTCAAAGTTTCTGAAATTTATGCAGATGAGAGTGTAACATACAAAAGAGGTAAACCAAGAGCACAAGGTCGTATATACAGAAGACTCAAACGTACATCTCACCTCACAATTAAAGTTAGTGACGCAGTAAAATAGAGGAAATAAGGAAATGGGACAAAAAACACATCCAACCGGATTCAGAGTAGGTATAATCAGACCTTGGTCAAGTACTTGGTACGCTAAGATTAAAGATTATGCTGAATTCGTAGCAGAAGATGCTAAAATCAGAAAATTTATTAAAAAGAAATTGTATGCAGCAGGTGTTGCAGATATTTTAATTGACAGAAAAGCTCAAAATACTACAATAACAGTAGTTACAGCTAAGCCGGGTATCGTAGTAGGCAGAGGCGGACAAGGTATTGATGAATTGAAAGCCGAAGTTTCTAAGTACTTAGGTAAACAGGTAATTATCAATGTAGTAGAAGTTGCAAGAATAGATTTAAATGCTTTGTTATTAGCAGAATATGTAGCACAACAGTTAGAAAAACGTGTAGCATTCAGAAGAGTAATGAAGCAGGCTATGCAACGTGCAATGAGAGCCGGCGCACAAGGTATCAAGGTTATGGTATCAGGTCGTTTAGGCGGTGCTGAAATCGCAAGAAGCGAATGGGCAAAAGAAGGAAGAATTCCGCTTCAAACTCTAAGAGCTGACGTAGACTACGGTTTTACGGAAGCAGATACAATTATGGGTAAGATTGGTGTTAAGGTTTGGTTATTCAAAGGCAATTTAATGCCTGGAGAAAAAGCAGACATGAACATTAAATCAAAAAGCTCAAAGGATTCATCAGGTGAACGTTTTAGCGGCAGACGCAGTAAACGCAGACCTGTAGAAACAAAATAAGAAAATAACAGGAGAACAATATAATGTTAATGCCAAAAAAGACAAAATACCGCAAGATGATGAAAGGTAGAATGAAAGGTACCGAAACCAGAGGTACTGAGTTTGAATTTGGTCGTTATGCGCTCAAGGCTCTTGAACCTGGCTGGATTACAAGCCGTCAGATAGAAGCTGCCAGACGTGCAATGACCCGTGAAATTAAACGTGGCGGTAACGTTTGGATTAAGATATTCCCGGATAAGCCGATTACTGCAAAACCTGCTGAAACTCGTATGGGTTCAGGTAAAGGTAACGTTGAATACTGGGTAGCAGTTGTAAAACCAAACAGAATTTTATTTGAACTTGATTATTTTGATAGATCTGTTGCTGTTAATGCTTTAGAATTAGCTGCACAGAAGCTTCCTATCAAGGTAAAAGTAATCGAAAAAGAATCTGTATAATAAAAAAAATTAAGGATATATAACAATGAAATTAAGTGAAATGCGTGAAAAAACAGTTGAAGAATTAAACCAGTTTGTTGAAGATTCTAAGAAACAACTACTTAATTTTAGAATACAAAAGTCAATGCACAAATTAGAAAATACTGCAGAGATTTCTAAGACAAAACGTTTAATTGCTCAAGCAAAAACTGTTATTAGTGAAAAGAAAGCGGCAAGTGTATAATAAATCAAATTTTTATTATAAACATACCAAGGAGATAAATAAAAATGCCTAAGAAAGAAAAACAAGGTGTAGTTATAAGTGACAAAATGGATAAGACTGTAGTCGTAAAAGTTGCGTCATATGATCCACACCCAAAATATAAGAAAATTATAGAATCAAATAAAAACTACAAAGCTCATGATGAAAAGAATGAATGCGGTATTGGTGATATTGTTAGAATAATTGAGTCAAAGCCTATTTCAGGAAGCAAGAGATGGGTTGTAGAATCTATCGTAGAAAAAGCTAAGTAGTTTGGGATGTGACTAAGTGATTAGGTGACTAAGTGATTAAGGATATTTAATTCATTAGTTATGGTTCATGAAATCACGCAAACATCATTATTTTATAAATAATGCGCTGTAAAAGAAAGTAGTTTGGGGATGTACCCCGACAAAAATTAAAAGGAAAAGAAAAATGATACAACAAGAAACAAGACTGGTAGTAGCAGATAATACAGGTGCTAAGGAATTATTGGTAATCCGTGTTATGGGAAGCTCCAATAAAAAATTTGCAGCAGTTGGTGATGTTGTTGTTGCAACAGTTAAGGATGCAACTCCTAATATGACAGTTAAAAAATCTGAAGTTGTAAAAGCAGTTATTGTAAGAACTAAACACGATATCAAACGTGCTGACGGTTCTGTAATCAGATTTGATGAAAACGCAGCTGTAATTATTAACAAAGACGGTAACCCTCGTGGAACCCGTGTATTTGGACCTGTAGCAAGAGAATTGAGAGACAAAAACTTCATGAAGATTGTTTCTCTTGCACCTGAGGTTATATAATTAACTAATCCAAAATGAAAACGGAGAATAATAAAAATGACAGATAGTAAGAAAAAAAGCTTGCATGTAAAAACCGGTGACAGAGTTGTCATCACAGCGGGCAAAGATAAAGGAAAGATGGGTAATATTAAAAAATCAATTCCGGCTGAATCAAAGGTCGTTGTTGAAGGTATTAATATGATTACCAAGGCTACAAAAGCAAATCCAGCATACGGTATTCAAGGCGGATTAATCAAAAAGGAAGCTCCTGTTGATTCTTCTAACGTGATGATTGTATGCCCGAGCTGCGAAAAGCCTACCAGAATTAAGCATGCAGTAGTTGACGGTAAGAAAGTCCGTGTATGCAAAAAATGTGGCGAACAATTAGACGTATAGTAATAGCTTAGAAATTACGCGGGGTAAGTAGTTTCAGACTATGTTTCCCCTACCGTATAAAAAGAAGGATAAGAAAAATGACTAGAACTAAAAGCTTAAGAACAAAATATAATGAAGAAGTTAAAGCAGCGCTCAAGGAAAAATTCGGTTATAAAAATGACATGATGATTCCTAGACTTCATAAAATTGTTTTAAACATGGGTGTTGGTGAAGCTTCTCACAATTCAAAAATTGCTGATGCTATTCAGGCTCAACTGACAAAAATTGCAGGGCAGCATGCTG
This sequence comes from Candidatus Gastranaerophilales bacterium, assembly GCA_944323255.1. Classification (GTDB taxonomy): domain Bacteria; phylum Cyanobacteriota; class Vampirovibrionia; order Gastranaerophilales; family Gastranaerophilaceae; genus CAG-196. The sequence goes on along the minus strand of CALURU010000007.1, from coordinate 10,999 downwards.
TTATTACCAAGGCAAAAAAATCAATTGCTTCTTATAAATTAAGAGAAGGTATGCCGGTTGGTGCTATGGTTACATTGCGTGGCGAAAGAATGTATGATTTTCTTCAAAAGTTAATCTGCGTTGTTCTTCCTCGTATTCGTGACTTTAGAGGTATTTCTGCTAAGAGTTTTGATGGCAGAGGTAATTATACTCTTGGTTTAAAGGAACAGTCTTTGTTCCCTGAAATCACTTATGAAGAAGTTGATTTGGTAAAAGGTATGAACGTATCTGTTATCACAACTGCTCATACTGATGATGAAGCAAGAGAATTATTAAGATTACTTGGAATGCCGTTCAAAGGTTTGAAGTAGTAATAAAAAAATATGCACAGATGGATTCAATAATCCCGATTGTGTTAGGATGTAATTAGAATAAATTTGTAATAAAGGAGAAAATCATGGCTAAAAAAGCGATGATAAACAAAGAACTAAGACGTGAAGCATTGGCTGCAAAAGGTAAATATCCAAAAGTAAGACTTCATAACAGATGCAGCATCTGTGGACGACCACACGGTTTTCACAGAGATTTCGGGCTTTGCAGAATTTGTTTAAGAAAAATGGCTCATCAGGGTGTTTTACCGGGTGTTACCAAAGCTAGCTGGTAGGGGTGCTACGCACGTAGACCTTTGGTCGGAACACATTGACATGGTAACAAGTTAAAAACAAAGCTTAGGGTGTTCCTCAAAGTGGGACTACGAATTGGGAGGTTATATTTACCCCCGCACGTAGACAATTGGTCGGTTGACAGAGGTAAATATACCAAGTTAGTATTAGAACGACTGGTCAACCTCAATTTAAAACTACAAGGGCAATGTAATTTATTTCTTCCGGCACATAGCCCTTTGAGCGGACCACATTAACACGATGACAAGTTGAAAGTGAATCTGCAAGGCAAAACTAGTAAATAGTCTCAGTGTGATATCTATTCACGATTCACTGCTCACTATTCACTAAAACAATATAGATTGGGTTTACCAGACAACAAAAACTTAAAAAATGACCTTACTATTGTAGGGTTATTTTTTGTATTAATTAATAAAAGAGAGAAAAATTATTTCTCTCTTTTTGCATGAATTTATACTTCTTCGGATTTATTTTTTGCTAATTGTTTATTTTTGGAGTCTAATTTTTTATAAATATTTGACACACATGTTTCTGTTGTATTTTTTGAAATCCGTAATTTCTTTGAGATTTCGTCATTATCAAAACCTGAGGCAACAAGATTCATAATTTCAAGTTCTCTGTCAGTAAGGCGATTCATTTTAAAGCTCCATTCTTTTTAGTAAATTGTTTTTATTAGATGCATCAACTACACTATTTGTATAATATTTTTTAAAATGTGTCTATCCGACAACCAGCTAATATTATTTCACGTAAAAATCACAAAGAGCTAAAGGATGTTGAAAATCTTCATGGGAAAATACCTGCATAACATATCTGCCTTTTTCATACAGGGTAAAATAATTTGTGTGGTAGTATCTTTCATCAAGCATTAATCTGTAATCTTTTGTCCTGACCACTTCATTGCCGCCCCAAGGCGCATCTTCTGTCATTTTAAAGACCTGAACACGGATAAATTCATTATCCATTTTTTCCGGCGCAATAAAAAGATAGTAAACTCTCTGCCCTTCTGCAAAAACCTTTTGGTTTTGAAGGGCGTTTTCTCTTGTAATCGGTTGGGTATTAAAGAGAATAATACCTCTTTTGTAGGTGCATGCTGTTAAGCAGAATAAAAGAGAGATTAATAAAATAAAAATTTTAATGATTTTGAAAACTTTCAATTATCCCTCGAGAGCTTTTATTTTCTGATTAACAACATTCAGCATTTTTTCATCTTTTTCTATTCCTGCATACAAGTAATAATATTCAAGTGCTTTTTGAGTATCGTTTTTCTGTTCATATGCAAGTCCTAAAGAATAGTATGCATAAGGATAATCTGGTGATAGTTCAATAACTTTCTCAAAGCATTTTATGCAGTCTTCATAATTTTTTTGAATTGCAAGAACTAGTCCTTTGTTAAAATATGCATCTGTATTATTAGGATCAATTGTCAGAAGCTTGTCATAGAAACTAATAGCTTTGGCATTGTTTCCGAGTAACTTGTATGTATTTGCAATTTTTAGCATTGTGACTTTGTCCTGTGGAACAAATACGACAGCTTTTGTATAATAATCAATTGCTTCGTTGTAGTTTTGTTTTTTATAAGCTTCATCACCTAGTTTAATTAAACTGTCATAAGAAACAACTGCATCTTTTACAGCCGGCTGTTTTTCAGCAGTTGAGTTTTTAGATGAAATTACCTCTTCTGAAGCCTGAACTTGCTCGGTTGTGTTAGCTGTTTGTTCTTTAATTTGACCGGACTCTTCTTGCTGTGTGGACTCAAGTGGTTTTGTAAGTTCAGTTTGAGGTTGTTTGGCATCTGCCGTAATATCTTTATGATTCATTTTAAATTCTTTAAGTGCTGCATTATAATCACTGTTACCAGGGGCTAATGATACAGCCTTTTCATAATTTTTTAATGCTATATCTGTACAGCCCATTTTGTCATTAGCTTGAGCAAAACCGAAATAAGCTGATGCTTCATTAGGGCTTAAATCTATAGCATCTTCAAAATATAATATAGCCTGACCATAATCTTGTTTATCAAGTAAATCATATCCGTAAGCAATTGATGCAGCAGAAAGGTTTTGTTCTAATCTATCATTTGGTTGTTTCTCTAACAGAGTTTTATAAATTTCTATTGCTGCAACGTAATTACTCATAGCATGGAGAGTAAGAGCCTTGTTTGCTAAAAGTTCTATGTTATCAGGCTCGGATTTTAAAGCCAGATCATAATATTTGAGAGCATTTACGTAATCCAATTTTTTGTGGTAGCAAAGTGCTAACTCTTTTTTTGTTTCAATATTAGAAGAATCTTTTGAATATGATTTTTCAAAGTTGAACAGTGCTAAATCATTATTATCCATTTTTTTATATACAAGTCCGAGATTTCTGTAAGCGTCTGCATCATCAGGATAAGCTGTCAAATACTCTTTGTACTGTTCAATTGCTTCTTCATTTTTCCCCATATTTCCGAGAAGATTTGCGTAATCAAATTTTAGAGCAATGAGTTTTGGATTTTTTTCAAAGAGTCTTTGAAAAGCTGCAAGAGCTTTTTCGTTCTCGTCCATATTCTGATAAGAAAGAGCAAGTTTAGCGAGCAAAGCTTCATCATCAGGATTGTTTTCGAGCGCTTTTTCTAACATTTCAGAAGCTGCCTGAAACTGTTTTGTATCATATAAAGCCATACCATAATTTGCGTAATCCTTAAAGGCTGTAGGGTATTTTTTGTAGACTTCTGCAAAAGTATCACAGGCTTTGTCCGGCTGTTTGTTAGCATAATACACATTTGCCAGATTCTCTGTAGCTTCCTGGTGTTCAGGATAAGCGCTCAAGAAAGTATTATAGTATTCAATTGCGTTTTTGTAATTCTTTCTAAAATACTCGATATTAGCAAGATTTAAATAATTATACTTATATTCTGGATAAATTTGCTGGGCTTGCATGTAGGAATTGTATGCGTTTTCGTACTCTCCCATGGTCTGGAGAATGTTTCCTATGCTTATGTAGATAAACGCATCATTCGGGCGTAATTTTATAGCTTTTTTGTAAGCGCCAAGAGCATCTTCATATCTGCCGATATCAGAATATAATCCTGCGATTTTTGTATAAAGCATTGCATCATCGCCGTTAATGACAAGTGCCTTTTGAATGGTGTTTATAGCTGACATATAGTCACTTCTATATTCATAATTGCACGCCTGTTGGTAAAGTGCATGCGCTTCTTTAGTCATTTTTGCTTCTGCTTGAAGCATAGATATTGCAGTCAGAGCCGCAAAAACATATATATAAAATTTCTTTTTATTCATAACATAAGCCCTCAAAAATATTTTAGCAAAAAAAAGAGGGAATTTGTTAATTAGCAGGGTAAATGTAAATAAATGTTAATTACATAAAAGGAACGGAAATGATTTTTTAAATCACTTCCGTTTCTTTAAATTCATTAGGTTTTTGCGGTAATAATCTTGAGAATTTGCTCAGAGAAGAATTTACCCCTTACCCATTAGAACATTAAGCCAGCTTCTCTTGCTGCTTCTGCTAAAGCTGCAACTCTACCGTGGTAAAGGAAGCCGCCTCTGTCGAATACAACACATTCAATGCCTGCTTTTTTAGCTTTCTTTGCAATAGCTTCACCGACAACTTTTGCAGCTTCGATGTTACCGCCGTGAGCTAATTTTTCTTTAAGGTCTTTGTCAACTGATGAAGCTGAACAAATTGTTACATGTTTTTCATCATCAATTAACTGAGCATAAATGTGTTTTGAGCTTCTATAAACAGCTAATCTAGGGAATTCAGAAGTTCCTGAAATTTTTACCCTGATAGCTTTGTGTCTTTTTTGTACTTTTGGTTTTCTAATTTCTTGTTTAATCATTTTTTTAACCTTTCTTTTCTTTGCCCGAATTCTCTTGATGGTTAATCACGAATTCATCTGGGCTTTTAGTTATTGTTGGGCAGGAATGCCCAACCTACATTATATTAGAGAATAGTGAGCAGTGAATCGTGAATAGATATTACACTGTGACTATTTACTACTTTACCCTTGTAGATTCACTTAGAGGAACCCTTGTAGATTTATTTTCGATTTGATATTTTGCTAATGTGTTCCGCCCCAAGGTCTACGTGCGTGGGTAAATACATTACCCTTGTAGATTTACTTAGAGGAACACCTGTAGATTTATTTTCAACTTGTTATTCTACTTATGTGTTCCGACCAAATGTCTACGTACGTGGGTAAATACATTACCCTTGTAGATTTACTTAGAGGAACACCTGTAGATTTATTTTCAACTTGTTATTCTACTTATGTGTTCCGACCAAATGTCTACGTACGTAGTACACTACTTCTTGCCAGCTTTACCAGCTTTACGTCTGATGTGTTCGCCTTCATACTTAACGCCTTTTCCTTTGTAAACTTCAGGCGGACGTTTGCTTCTGATGAATGCTGCAACATCACCAACTGTTTGCTTGTTAGAACCTTTAACACTGATTTTAGTGTTAGCTTCTACAGATAATGTAATACCTGCCGGCGGTTCAATGATAACAGGGTGGGAATAACCGAGCGCCATGTTAAGCTTAGTGCCTTCCATGTTAGCACGGTAGCCGACACCAACGATTTCAAGTTTCTTTTCAAAACCTTGTGAAACACCGTGAACAGCGTTTGCAATCAAAGTTCTGTATAGACCGTGAAGAGCGTTTGTTTTTCTGTCATCAGAGTTTGGTTCTACGATAATATGGTTATCGGCAACAGAGACTTTTACTTCTTCTCTGAAGCTTACTGATTCTGTACCTTTAGAACCTTTTACTGTAATTGTATTTCCTTCGATTTTTACTTCAACACCTGAAGGAATTTCGATTGGTTTTTTACCGATTCTTGACATATTAATTTTCTCCTTTTTTTGTTTACGGGCTTTTCTGCCAATTGAACCCGTTTTGTTCTAGTGAATAGTGAAAAGTGAATCGTGAATAGACTACTTTTACTATTTTTTGATTTGTTTTGACTCAAGGTCTGGGGTAAATACATTATCCTTGTAGATTCACTTAGAGGAACACTTATAGGTTTATTTGCAGCTTGTTGTTTTGCTTATGTGTTCCGACCCAAGGTCTACGTGCGTAGCACCGTCTTGGATTATTGGCAGTTCGGTCTCCTTCATTCATTCCAATTTGCTAACGCAAATTTTTCATTCATTGCGGAATCCCTCACGTGGTCGTGCTTGTCTCGCTAACGCTCGCCATCGCACTTGCCAAAATCCGCTACCAGACGTAGCAGAGGATTTCACCGCCGAGGTTTTCTTTTCTGGCTTTGCGGTCAGTCAATAAACCTTTGCTTGTAGAAACGATTGCAATACCCATGCCGCCAAGTACCTGCGGTAAGTTTTTAGCTTTGCAATAGTTTCTTAAACCAGGTTTTGAAACTCTTTTTAAGTTTGTAATAACCGGTTTGTTTGCTTCGTCATACTTCAATTCAATTGTTAAGTATTTGAAGTGTCCTTCTGCTCTTTCAGAGTAGTTGTTGATGTAACCTTCTGATTTTAAAAGCTTTGCTAAAGCTACTTTTAACTTTGAAGAAGGCATTTCAACTGATGGATGAGAAACGACGTTAGCGTTTCTGATTCTTGTTAGCATATCTGCTATTGGATCTGTGTTCATCTTTTTCCCTTTTCTCTTGCGGACTTCCTGGATTAGGTGGTAAAGTTACAATATTTACCTGCCATAGAATATAATTTGACTTATATTCCAATCCGACCTTAACCCCATCCGGGAGTATCCATTCTACCCGTCGCTTGCTAAATTAATTTTTGCTCATAAAAAGCGTTTTTTAGCAGTCCGACAAGTTTATACTAGCATGGGCATGCCCTTATTGCAATACTTTTTGTCATATTACTTAATATTTGCATGATTAAGTGTACTTTTTACAAAAAATATTCCCCACCTTGCTGATAGTTTTTTTGTAGAAATCCTGATTTAATATAATTATTAAATCTTTTTCATACTTCCAGCTATTCTTAATTCCAAGAGCCATAAAACGGCTCTTTTTTTTGGGGGTAGTGGGGGAGGTTTAAGGTTTGCTGTGCAGCTCGCCTATCTCTTAAAGAAGTGACAGGACATTTTTAGTTAGAACTTAGAAGAAATATAGAAATTTGGATGAAAGAGGTAATAGAAATAGTTTGTCAAAAACGAAGTTATTGCCAGGCTTTGATTTACTTTTTTAGTATATATTCCTGGCTTCTCTCTATAGGTTAGAGGGCAATACTTCTTAGCAATTGTAAAATTGCTAAGATTAGGATATAATAAATAAAAAGGGTAAGTGTATGGTATCAATCAGTAATATTTCATCAAATTATCCGGCAAGTGTGTCAGATAGGCTGGAAGAAATTAATAACCAGTTAAAAGACTTGCCAAAAGTTCTTGATCTGCAAACTTTAGAGAAACTTCAAGACGGTGAATATGATATTACTCTTGAAGAATATACTGATATGAATTCGTACAGGACAACAATGACTGCGTTTTACGGCAGCTCTTCTGCAAATAAATTTAATTCTGCTTTAGGCGGATTTCTGGGATATAACAACAAGCAGGTTAATGCGAAAGAATTTATACAGGAGCTTCAAGACCGTGGCGTGTCAAGCGAATCTGCTTTAAAAATTTATTCTGCTTTGAAGTCTTATTCTACGCTAAATTCGTTGTTTGGAAAACAAAACAGTTTTGTAAGCGCAAAAATTTAATTTACGGTTTTTAATGTATAATGTGATAGTAGTAAAAAAAAGAGGTTTTTTGAAAATATGAAAAAGATCGTTATTTGTTCGGCACTTATTGCCGCAGGAGTTGCATCTCTGGTTGGTGTAAACAACGGTATTGATACTATGACTCCTAATTTTGAATTAAAAAATTCGTATGCAATTGTTCTTGGCTACGACAAATCTATGAGCGAAAAAACGATAAAAGCTGCTGTGATTGACAGTTATTTTAGAGAAGTTGCTGCCAATGGAAAAATCGTCAGATGGAATAAGGCTTCTTTTCCGCTGAAAGTTTTTATTCAGGATACTGCAGATGTGCCTGAATATTACAGAGAAGTTGTAATGAGTGCTTATCAAGCCTGGCAGAGAGCAAGTGAAGGTCTTGTTCGGTTCACTTTTGTAGAAACTCCGGATGATGCTGATATAAGATGCTATTTCAAAAACCAGAATAATGATGACAACTCTCCAATTGGATCTCAATCATTTGATGTTAATGGTAATACAATTATAAGTTCTACTATAAACTTTAAAAAGACAGATTCAAAAAACCACAATCTAGATTCTAAGCAGCTGTTTTCATCAGCTTTGCAAGAAATCGGGCATTCGCTTGGTTTAAATGGTAAAAGTCCTAGCATATATGATGTAATGTATCCTATCGGAACAAAGTTTAATACAGAAATTACAGCAAGAGATTTAAAGACTTTAGCATTGTTATATTCCGTAGTTCCTGATGTCACAAATGAAGCTCCTACACCGGAAGAAAAAACTCAATTGTTCACAGTAGCAGAAATCCTTTCTACTTTGAATGTTCCGGTTGATGACAATACAAATCCGGATGAAGTAGTAGCAACTGATATTGCAACTAAATTAGCTCTTGCAGAACAGTATAGAAAACGTGCAGAGTATGATAAAGCTGCACAGGAATATCAAGCTGTTGCGCAGATGAAAAGTGACAGAAGAAGTAAGTCTGAAGTGTATTACGAAGTAGCAGTAATGTATTTGGATGCAGAGGAGTTTGATAAGGCAAAAAGTTGTGCAGAAATTGCGTGTGCAACCGACATGAACGATTTGACAGAAACTTTACCTGCTTTGATTGATTATTATACAAAACGTTCAAATTCTGCTGTAGATCAGTTAGAAACAATATTGCAGCAAGATCCATATAACAAGCATGCATATAAACTTTTGTGCCAAATTTATCGAGAAAAACATCATGAGAACATGCTAAATGCTACAATAAAAAAATATGGAAAAACAGCTGGTACTGTTGAGGAAGAATAATTATTTTATAATATTGAAAAAACAGGGGAGCTATGTTGAATATCAACATAGCTCCCCTGTCTAATACAAACTTTTTTGATTCTCACTTATATTAAAAATGTAACAAAGGAGATTAATATGAAACGAGAATTAATATTAAAAGAACCGGAATTATATTTTGACAGTATACATAATGAACTTAATAATTTTTTGAGAGACACATTCCTGCATCCAAATTTTTCAAATCCGCTTAATATAAAGAAAAATTCAATATGGCGTCCGGCAATCGAGGTTAAACAAAATGACAGTGAATATAAAGTAAAAGTTCAGCTTCCAGGTGTGGACAAAAATGATATAGATGTAGAATTAGATAACGATTTTATGACAATAACAGCAGAAATAGAAGAAGAGAAGGAGCAAAAAAAAGAAAAAGAGCAAAATGAGCGTTATCACACTTGTGAATTTCGTTATGGCAAGTATCAGCGAACAATCTCATTTGACCAGCCTATAAAATCATCAGAAGCATATGCAGAATATAAAAATGGAGTGTTGACTGTTAATATTCCAAAACAGAACATGCTGCATGCCCAATCCAAAAAACTTGCAATAAATTAGTGTACCGCCATGACCCACTTAATTTAAAAATTAAGTTTACAGGAAAGCTTTTTCCGAGAGGTTTTATGCGGTAATGGGCAGCTTTTTGTCTGCCCTTTTATATAAAAAGGAAGTCATGTAAAATACTGGCTTCCTTTCTACTTTTTTAATATAATATGATAAAAACGAAGATATTATATAGAAATTTATTTTGCAATGCAAGAAAATATGAATTATGACAGATAATATGAGATTGAAAAATTTAGGAATTAACATAAAGAGCGAACGCCTCAGAAAGAATCTTTCTCAGGAAAAGCTGGCAGAACTTACAAATATTTCAAGAAATTCTGTAAGCTTAATTGAGACAGGCAAAATCAATCCGACCATTTTGAAGGTAGTTGATATCGCTAATGTTTTGGGCATTGATATAAATGTATTATTGAAAGAAGTTTAATTTATTAAACTTTCATTTCTTTTTCAAACCCGAACAAAGAGCTGACAGACTCATCATCATGGATACGAGCGATGGCCTGACCAAGAAGTGATGCCACGGAGAGTTGTTTAACATTTGACGGCAAGTCTTCTTTTGCCCAAGGAATGGTATTGGTAACAATACACTCTTCAATAGGTGCATTCTTGAGCCGTTCTATGGCAGGTCCTGAGAGAACAGCGTGCGTAGCGCCGACGTATACTGCTTTAGCACCTTTGCTTTTGAGCAGCTTAGATGCTTCGCAGATAGTGCCGGCAGTGTCAATAATGTCGTCAAACATAAGACAGACTTTATTTTCGACATCGCCGATAATGTGTGCTGCTATAGCTTCGTTGTGCTTGTCACGTCTTTTGTCAATAATAGCCATTGGAATGTTCAAGTTTTTGGCAAAATGTCTGGTTCTGTTTGCGCCACCCATGTCAGGACTTACAGCTACCATTTCGTCAGGGTTAAGCCCAAGGTTTTTGACGTAATCGACGAGAATTGGTGTTGCAAAAATGTGGTCAACGAGGATATTGAAGAATCCTTGAATTTGTCCTGTATGTAAATCCATTGCAAGAACTCTGTTTGCGCCTGCAGTGGTAAGTAAGTCTGCAACGAGTTTGGCAGTAATAGCTTCTCTGCCGGATGTTTTGCGGTCTTGTCTTGCATATCCGTAATATGGGATTACTGCAGTAATAGTTTTTGCGCTGGCTCTTTTGAATGCGTCAATCATAATTAAGAGTTCCATGAGGTTTTCGTTAACCGGATTACACAGTGGTTGAACGATAAAAACGTCATCGCCTCTGATACTTTCTTTTACTTGAACATAAATTTCTCCGTCAGCAAAGTTTTTTATAACCATTGGACCTACCGTTGTTCCGAGGTAATCGGCAATTTCTTGTGCTAATTGCGGATTGGATCGTCCGGAAAAAAGTCTAATATCGTGAGTGGGGTTAACAGCTCGTTCAAGCTGAGGATAAGTCATTTCAAGCACCATGTGAAAGTCCTTTCTTAATTAGTAATATAAAATGATAGTTGGCGTATGAATATTTTATACCTAAAAACCTATTAAAGAAAGTATTTTTTACGAAATATTAAGTGTTTGTGAAAGTTGTTATAGTCGATTTTACAAAACTGACTATAACTTAACCTTAAATATATTAATCCGGATAAGAACTTTAATAAGGCGTTTTTTAGAGAAAAAAGTTAATGTCAGGCGTAGTCTGACTTGAATCTGACAAGTGTCGTCTCCTCTCACCTTGCGGTAGGAGGTAAATGTGTTGGGTTGGTCGGTCACTTCC
>CALURU010000006.1 GCA_944323255.1 Candidatus Gastranaerophilales bacterium | reverse complement strand
GAAATTCAAGCCGCCTGCTTCCGGAGTTCCTGTTCCAGGCATGATTGAAGTATCCAGAACATCAAGATCCACCGTTATAAAAATATTCTTGTCCTTTAAAACATCTAATTCTTCATATTTATGACAAAGCGTGTTATATTTTTTCATCAACTCAAATTCTTCTTTCATGCCGGATCTTATGCCAATTTGTTTAAGATTCTCAAACCCGACAATATCTGCACAATGGCGGATTACGGCAGAATGCGAAAGCGGTTCTCCTATATATTCTTCTCTCAAATCCGTATGCGCATCAAAATGCACAATTGCAAGATTGTTCATATATTGAGAAACTGCCTGAACCTCAGGAAGCGTAACCAGATGCTCGCCTCCGATTCCGAAAACTTTTTTGCCGTCTCTGTATATTTCTTCGACATTTTTTCTTATAACCTCAAGTGATTTAACTGTGTTACCGAGCGGAAACTCCAAATCGCCAGCATCATGAAAATTACAATCCTCCAAATGCCTGTCAAAATAAGGGGAATACTCCTCCAGACCCCAGCTTGCAAGTCTTATTTGCTCCGGTGCAAAGCGTGAACCCGGTCTATAAGAAACAGTTCCGTCAAATGGCATTCCGAGCATAATTATATCAGAGGTTGCATATTCTTTGTTTTCACCCATCCAGTTTCTGTCCAAAAATGGTCCTGTCAGCATTTTTTCTCCTTTATAAACTTTAACATATTATTTTTTATAATATTAAAAAAGAGAACTAAAATCAAAGGAATACAAATTCCTGCAACTGTGTATAAAATCCAGAATAAACCGGAGGTTATAAGTGTTGGAAAAGCAGAAATTTTACTTAATTCCAAGCGAAAAATAATTATCTGAATCAGAGTAACAATCTTAAAACTCGCAAAATGCAGGCACATTATTGCACGTGTGTGTTTCCCTATGTATGAAAAAATCTTTTCTGTAAAAAAATTCTTTTTTAATATCCTCGCAAGAGAAATTGTTAAAACAAAACCTGACATTGCAGTGAGAATTATCCAGAAAAGATTTATATTTTCATTACTCAATACTATAAAAGGCTTTAAGTCAAATTTGTAGCAAAAAACAAGGAGCAAAAAGGCAACTGCAATACCGGCAGCAGGTTGGAAATCTTTTACATATTTCCGGTACAGTCGTCCTGATTCAAGAAGAATGATAACCGAAAATGCAGAGCCGATATTATCAAAATTTATTCCCATTGATGAAAAAAATAACCCTGCAAGAAAGCAGATTGAAATAAACAAAATCCTTGAAATATTACGAAAGAAATCATCTTTAATATTATTTAAAATTAAAGTCATAATAGCGTAAATTAATAATGCCAGAAATAAAGCTCTAAAAAACCATGTCGTTCCGCCGAGCTGTGAACCGCCTGTGAATAAAAGCAATTTTCCGATTCTGAATAGAAAACCCTGCAAATCGTATTTGCAGACAAGTCCTGAAGATGTAATCTTAAAAAGCGCAGGGATTGTAAAAAACAGATTACAAATTACAAAAGGGATATACAGCCCCCTTAGTTTTTTAATTACATACTCCCAAAAATCTTTGAAGGTTTTAATTTTGCCGCAGTTAAACAAATATCCTGATATTACAAAAAATAAAGGCATATGAAAAAGAAAGAAAAAATCCGAAAAAGGAGCATTGCAATGCAGCATAACGACCAGAATGATTCCCAGCCCCCTCGTTATATCTATTATAGAATCTCTCTTTTTTACCAATTCAGCCACTTCATTAATTTAGCATAAAAAAAGAAAGAGCCCAAAATTTTTGGACTCTTTCTCCTTTTTTAGTATATTTTTATACTCTGGCTAATCTTGATTTGTCCAACTTTTCCTGACTTTCAAGCTGCAATGTTACTGTTGTAATATCGCAAACTGAAGATGGTCCAAAATACTGGATAGCACCAGGGAATAAATATCTGTCATTCAAAGCCCAATCTTCTCTGTTCTTTTCCAGTTTTTTGAATACCGGTCCGTCAAGTTCAACAAGAGCTTTTTTAATAACAGGTTTCATTTCACCGTGACGTTTTTCCATATTCATCATCATTGTAAGAGGAACACCGCCTGCAATCCAATCATTAGCAGGTTCTGTAAGATTTCTTACTGATGATAAGTAGCCTGTTAAACCAAAGTTAATTAATGCAAAAGCGTTGAAACCTAATGAATAGCAGTAATCTGCATCAAAGTTAGAAGGGAATGCGCAGCGTCCTTCGTAGCCGAAGAAATGTGCCTGTGCATTGAATTTACCGATAAATTGACCTTCCAATTTCATCTCATCAAGTTTTTGAGCAATCATTTCAATCAAAAGTTTTTCTGTTTCAATCTTAGAAACCTGAACATTTCCGTGCGGGTCTCTATCTGCCAGTAATTGACCTTTGATTAAAGCAGGAAGTGAATTGTAAACCTTTGCATTGCTGTCAGATAATCTGTTTTCTACAATATCAAATTTTTCACGAATAGTCGGAGCGTTTACAAAATCAGGATCATTTTCCAGCTCTGCCATAATATCGTTAAGGTTTGCTATCATAGACTTCATCTCAGGTATAAATTCAATTAAACCTTCCGGAATAACTGCAATACCGAAGTTTTTACCCATATCAGCACGTTTTACAATAATATCAACCATATAATCAATGATTGAAGCAAGTGACATTTTCTTTTGTTCAACTTCCTCGGAAATCAAAGTAATATTAGGTTGTGTCTGAAGAGCGGCTTCAAGAGCTACGTGAGAAGCGCTTCTTCCCATAATCTTAACAAAGTGCCAGTATTTTTTAGCAGAATTTGCATCTCTTTCGATGTTTCCGATAAGTTCTGCATAAGTTTTTGTTGCAGTATCAAAACCGAAGGAAATTTCAATCTGTTCATTTTTCAAATCGCCGTCGATAGTCTTAGGACAGCCGATAACCTGAATATCAGCATTATTAGCAACAAACCATTCTGCAAGAAGTGCAGCATTTGTATTAGAGTCGTCGCCGCCTATTATTACAACAGCTGAAATATTAAGTTTTTTGCAAACTTCTAAAGCATTCTTAAACTGATCTTCCGTTTCAAGTTTAGTTCTGCCTGAGCCGATAATATCAAATCCGCCTGTATTTCTGTAATCATTAATAAATTCATCATTAAATTCAACGTACTTTCCGTCAATAATACCTGAAGGTCCGCCTAAAAATCCGTATAAATTGTTATTAGGGTTAGCTTGTTTAAGAGCATCATATAGCCCTGCAATAACGTTATGACCGCCAGGAGCCTGACCGCCTGAAAGAATTACGCCGACATTCCTCTGTTTGCTTGCGATTGTATCTGTCGAAGTCTGGAATGTAACGGTTGGTTTTCCGTATGTGTTCTTGAATAAAGCTTTAATTTCTTCTTTATTTGCAACTGCTTCTGTTGCAGAACCTTCTTGAGATACAAGGTGATTAATACCGTTTGCCAGAGAAGAAGGTAACTTTGGCTGGTATTTTAATCTTTCGATTTGTAATGGTGATAAATTTGTCATAAAAAGTTCCCTTTCTTTTTGATTAAATTATACATTAAAAACTTTTTTTATTCACATAGCAAATTTTTTAATTATCGGGTTTTGAAAGAATATCAGGAGATAAACAGATGAATATATCAAGTATTAACAGTATGTCCTTTAATGGTAAACTTATTCCAAAATCTGAATACAAAGGTGTTATTTTAAAATTAACTCCGGCGGATAAGAAAAAAATAGCCGAATACAATAAAAAAATTACCGAATACACACTTGAGGATATGAAACTCATTGATTTAATGAAAAAGTGTAAAAACGATGACAAACTAGTAGAATACTACACGGATCAGAGCGGTCTATTAGAGTTTTTTATTGACCAGCTCAAAAAAGCTATAGCTGAAATTAAAGCAACTCGCCTGAAAAAGCAGCTTGAAAAAGCAAAGAAATTAGATAAAACTACTTAGTATCCGTTTAAAAATAACAGACTTGCCCAGATAACAATTACACCGGACATAATTCCCGTTATAGCATAATGCCAGTCACCGTATTCGTGAGAGAGCGGAAGCAGCGTATCAAAGGATATGTAAATCATAATTCCTACAACTGCCGCCATGAAGAATCCAACAAATACCTGCGGCAAAAACCAGTGTAGAAGGGCTAATCCTATCAGAGCCCCGATAGGTTCGGTCATTCCTGTCCAGAAAGAATACCATATCGCCATACGCTTTTTGCCCGTAGCGTGATAAATAGGCAAGGCAACAGCAATACCTTCCGGAATGTTATGAAGCGCTATTGCTAATGCAACAGAAATCCCAATTGCTATATCCTGAGATGATACGAGAAAAGTTCCAAGACCTTCCGGAAAATTATGTACAGCAATGGCAATTGCTGTAAGCAGTCCGGCTCTTTTAATTTTGTGTGTACGATTACATTTTTCACACCCTTCCGAGATTAAATCTTCTTCTACGTGATCCGGAATAAAAGTATCAATTAATTTAGAGATAATAACTCCGGCAATAAACCCCCAGAACATTATCCAGTGATAATCAACAGGATAATACTGTTTAAGAAGCCCTTCTGCGGTAGATAGGATTTCCGTAAAAGAAACAAAAATCATAACACCGGCGGAAAATCCAAGTCCTAGAGATAAGACTTTCATATTGTTTTTATTAACAAGAAAAGTGAAAAAACCGCCCAGGACAGTTGCAAGACCTGCCAGAATAGTCATTAAAAGTGGTATTTGCCAATTTTGAATCATAGTAATCCTTCTATTTAAGTAAGCTCATTTTATCACGAATAAATATGGTTGGATAGTTGAAGGACTTCTGTTTTCTAAATATTTTGTCATAAAAAAAAGAGCCTAATCGGCTCTTGGAATTAAGAATAGCTGGAAGTATGAAAAAGATTTAATGATTATATTTAACTTAAAATAAGATCCGGAATAAATTCCCGAAATGACTAGTTTTGCCTTATCCAATCGGGCAATAAAAATAAGTACTTGCAAAAAAAAATTTAGCGGGCTATATTAGTATACGTAGCCGAAAGGTTATATTGACAGCAAAATATGGGAGCGTAGCTCAGTTGCCCTGCGGCGAGCAGTGAGGCAAGGAGGGCAAAGCCCGACGGAGCGCAGTCAACGGTGTTGACTTGCGGGAGCAAGACAAGCAGGTTGACAAGCGGAGCCATTATCACAATTGACAATTAAATATGGGAGCGTAGCTCAGTTTGGTTAGAGCGCATGCCTGTCACGCATGAGGTCGCGAGTTCGAGCCTCGTCGTTCCCGCCATTTTTAAAATTAGCACCTTCGGGTGCTTTTTTTATGCTCTCTGACTGGGTTTCAGGTGGTTCGATAGTTGAATTTTGATGATTGCTTTCTTTGGCTAACCTAAATAAGGTATCAAATGCTGGATGTAGCTCTACATCAAAGTTTCCGTCATAATATGTAGCGTTCGATAGTACAGTTTGAGTGATAAATCGCTTATCTTCAACAGTTCCGTTCATGAACATGTTGTATGAGTCCTTAGCAAATGCCAGTAATTTCTCGCATGTATCATAGAATTTAACATCAGCTTCATTTATTCTGTTCAGTTGTTCAATCAGTTCAGCTTTCTCTGCATGATATTCCTGGTTTATCTTCTTCCAGAAATCTTCTTCAATAGTACCATCACATCTGTCATCATAGGCTTGTCTTATGCGTTTGTTAAGCTGTTCAATTTTTCTGCTAATGTTAGCTTCTGCTTTTCCTTGATAGTCATTTTTGTCATCATGTATTTCTTTGATAAAGCTCTTTATTTCTTCTATCAACTCTCTTGATACATGGAAACTCTTTAGAAACTCTGCCAATACCTTATCTATGCTTGTTTGAGATATGTAGGACAACTTCTTACAGCCTTTTCTATAAAAGTCATTACAATGGTAATATATGTATTGTTTACCACTTTTCTTTTTCTTTAATTCTGGTGTGAGTAAACCACCACAGAAGCCACACTTAAACAGTCCTTGATAAGGAAATTGAATATCATGAGTTCTTGTCCTTACAACACCACCTAAACGCTCTTGTATCGCATTAAATGTGTTTAGGTCAATAATCCCTTCATGTTGTGCATTAGTACAGATAAATCCTTTGAACTCAAATTGTCCAATGTAGAAGATATTCTTGAACATTCTCTCAACGGTAGATTTAGCAAGTTTTTTCCCATTTCTGTTAGTCAATCCCTGTGGGTACAACATATCATTAATTGTTTTAGCTGAATAATTACCAGTTGCATACAGTTCAAATGCTTTCCTTACTACAGCTCTTTTATCTTCATCAACAGCTATTATATGCTTACCCAGTTTGTTCATTGTATTATAATATCCGACAGGTGCAATAGAAGGATAAACTCCGTCTTCTATTTTAGCTAATATGCCCTTTTCTGCTTCTTCTTTCAGATTATCTATATACTGTTTAGAAAGAACAACTCTTAAGCCATATATCATTTTATCTTGGCTCTTTGATTTTTCAGATATAATCGAACCTTCTTTTACAAAGTGCAATTCTAACCCATCTACTTCATCAAGGTCTACTACATCTTTAAAATTTCTTGTTATTCTATCAGTTTTTTCAACTAACAGTTTATTAACATCTTTATGTGATTTTAAATACTTAAGCATTAGGTTAAATTGCTTACGACCAGATTTCTTCGCACTCATTGCTTCTCTAAAGAACTCTACGATTTCAAATCCTTCATCTTTAGCATATTTCCGTAGCAGTTTTTCTTGAGCGGTAAGAGAATATCCTTTTTCTTGCTCACGAGATGATACACGAACATAAGCAACAGCTTTGTTGGTTTCAATAATTTTACCAGATTTTTTCTTTACCATGAAAGGATACCTCTTACTTGCATTGTATCACAAATAAGAGGTTCAGGCAGCCGTATGTTTCATTTACATAGCTTTGTTATTCATTTCTACTAGCTTATAGAGGTACTTTGCCAACTGTCTTTTATTATCTTCATCTGTAGTTACTAATGTAGGGGAATGTACAATAACGGTTATTCTATCAACATTAAATGTGATGTCGGAATTGTTGTTATTTCTTTTTTTCATAGCGTAGCCTCCTTTTCTTTTGCGTGCTACGCACAGCTTGACAGGCTACGATAACCAGAATAACGGTTATTGTTATTCTGAAAATTTAGGCACGAAAAATAGCTACTATCATTGAATAGTAGCTACATACCATTTATATAATTTGTTACCCACTAAATAACAGTTTTGTTATTCCATATATCTGTTATCATATAGCACTCAAGAGTCTTATCGTATTTCATTAATGTTATAGTATCATCATGACAGATTTCTCTGTACTGTTCATTCAATCTATTGACCATAGTTGTCAATGTTCCCATATTTTCATATAGTTTCTCTGGTTTTTCTCCGATTAATTCATAAGGATATATCTGGTAATCTCTGGCTTGAGCATAAGTTTTGATGTAATTGAATAGGTCTTGCACACTGGGGGAGAAGTGTTTTCTTACCTTCTTTGGCTTGTCAGCTTTGGTTTTAGCTTCTGCTTTAACATCTTCTACATTATCGTCTTTTCCATACCCTTCAACAAATCCTTCATCTGCAATAGTACATCTAAATACAGGCTTATTATTCTCATCTATACCAATAGTTGCATTTGCTATAGACAGTTTTTCCTTATATTCGTTATAACAAAGTGCCTTTATATACTTGATGTCAGTTATAACGAAGTTGTTGAGGTTATAATCCTTCTCTGTCAATAGATTGTATAATTGCTTGTCTTGGGCTTCACAAGTAAGCATGTTTGCTTCATCATTCCATAACTCATCATAACCATACTTTGAACAATAATCGTCAAGTGCCTGTAAACACTTGTCCTTATCTTTAACCGAAAATGCTATTCTATTTGTTGTATCGGATAGCCTCTCATACTCAACTTTAAATAGTGGATTGTTGTCAAAATAGTTCTTATGATAGTCTTTTAATTCTTCTCCTTCATAGAGGGTGGCTTGGTAGTATGGATGTTCTAAATAATTTTCTTCGCTAGCAGCGTAGTAATAATCTGTGAAAGTAGTCATTACCTCATCTATTATATTATTCAAGCTGTTATACTGTTCTGGAGTGTCTGTTATAAATTCAAAACCACCCTTTAGAATGCTGATACTCCTTATAGATAAGACAGACCTTACCAGAGCCAATGCACCGTCTGATATATCAGTACAATGTGCTTGTATTTCACCCTGTTTTAATTCCATTTCCATACCCATATCATAGCATAAATAAAGAATGAATTAGATTTTACCTTGTAGCAAAGCAATTAACGGTAATTGAATTAAATACTGATACCATGAATTAACATTTCATGTGGACACAATATGGACATGAAATTATTGCCACTATAACTTACTCATAGCTTCGTTAAATTGAGCTTGTCTATCGGCAACATTAAAGAATGGGAATCCGACTATCTTATAATTGTTATCATCTATAAGTGTTTTAACTGGTCTTCCAGATTCTTCAATCTGTAATAAAAATTCTTCTTTCCATGAGTCTTTTTCTATAAGATGAGAACCTTTAGGTTCAATAAATATCTGGTATTGGTCTGTAATATTACCTTCTTGTTTTGTCATAATAAGAACATAGTCTGGTTCAAAGCGTTCACCACCATTAAAGGAGAATAACTTTAACTGTCTTTCATTCCTTATTAAATAAACCTTATCATATTTGTTCTTTAAGTCTTGTACGTGGTCTTTGAAGTATGCAACAAACTCTTTTTCTTCACTTGTTCCATAGTTATCGGTAAATACAAACCAATCCTCATTAGAAAGATTAACCTTCAAGTGTTCTGATATTGCACCATTTGATTGTGATACACCTTGACCGTCTCCATGAGGGTCTGTATAACTTACTGTCTTATCTCTGAATACTTCACATAGTTTTCTAGGCTTAAATTCCTTTGTTCCTTCGTAAGTTTCTTCAATGTCTGAGATTCTATTTGATATTTTACCTAAAGTATATTTCAAGGCTAAATATAACTGTTCATTGGTAATATCAGATTCACTAATTCTTATACTCAGCTTGATATTCCCTAAATACTTAGAATCTGTTATGAATTGTTTAATTGATGTTAGATTAGGATAATATTGTTTAAGTATATTGAATTTAAAAATATTATACTGTCTTAAAGCCTTATGCACGATAGGATAAGGAATATTAGAAATAACAAATTCTTTCAAGATTCCTCTTTCACCTGTGCTTGTGTCATCTGCTGAACTTTCCAATAAGGTAGTTGTGCTTGAAGCACCTGCTGATAGGTCGTAACTATATATTGTATCTCTGACAGACGGTAAAAGTTCAGTTATTGTATTTCTTGATTTAACAGCTCTTTCATTTTCAAAGACTAAACCATGTTTATATAGGTTATCATTCTTGAAGTCTTCTTTAAGGATATAAGGACATTCTTTAATGTTATCTGGCATTAATCCTATACCTCTCATAGCTGTTGTAAGTTCTGAGATATATGTGGAATTATTCATACAATGGTAATAGAGAGTTTCACAAACTCTTAATTCATTTTCTATATCTTCATCAAACTTACGCAAGAATCTTTCTGCTTTATCCGTAGTCGTAAATGGACAATATCTCGCACCACGACCTATTAACTGAGCTTCTTGAATAGTTTGTTTTCCCGGACCGCCATGTCTTTCTGCACTTCTTGTTTCATAAAGTCTAACTATATCAAACAAGTTAAGAACATCCCAACCTTCATTTAATTGGTCAACAGCAAAGATACAGCGAATCAGATTATTTCTGTCTTCTAAAGAGTTAATCTGTAACTGATAATTTCCCTTTTCTTCTTTACTGTTTACTGAAACACATTTCTCATCTGAAAAGTCTTCTCTTATTTCTGCAATCAGTTCTTCTGTTGTCAAATGTTTGTCAAAGTATTCAAACATCTTAACAAGTAACGGATGACTATTCTGTGTTCTAATCCTTGTTAAATCCGCTTCTGATAGGTTCTCGATAAGCGGTCTGAATTGTTCTTTATAGAAACTTTTACTTGAATCTATCTTATCACTTTTAAATAAGATTACAGGCTTAATGGTTTTCTTATTATCTTGAAACAGCTTTAATCTATACTGACTTAATAGTATTGCTTGTAATACTCTGTCAATTAAAGGTACATGAGATTGAAAAGTCTTAACTTCCTTTGAATAACGGTCTTCTCTAAACTTTCTTAAAGGATAGTCTATTATAATTTTTTTCTCGTATGCGGTTTTAATGTATGTATTTTTCAAATCACATGTTGCCGTAAATTCAAGTAATACATTATCTCTATTGGAATTAAATATTCTATTAACTGTTGTTTCCCAGTTACTTTTGTCTTCTTTCTCCGATTTAGATAAACCTTTTTTAGTCTCTATATTAAGGTGGTGTGCTTCGTCAGCTATCAATACAATGTTCTTTTCTGCAAAGTCATCATCAGTCAAACCATTCTCTTTGAACTGATTAAGACTCATGTGTAATCCTTGAATAGTAGTAAAACAAATGTTAATGTCTTCTTGATTGCAACCTTGAAAGTTATCTACTGTGCGAACCTTTATAATTTCACCGTCAATGTTGATTTCATCATTAAACAGATACTTACTTGAAGTATGGTTAATAAAGTTATCCTTAGTCTTTTGAACAATGTTATCTGTATTAACAAAGAATAAGAAATTCCTATAACCCTTCTTGTACAGATATAAGATTAAACCCGCCATTATAAGAGTCTTACCGCTACCTGTTGCCATGTGAAACAGGACTTGTGTAGGTTTATGACATTTTTCACTTTCAAAGTATGTTATAAAGTTTCTAAAAGCTAGTTCTTGATATGGTCTGATAGAATATTTCTGAGTAAGATTCTTTGTTACATACTTTGGTAATTCCTTGTATGCTTCTGGTGCAAACTCTCTAAGTGCATTTATATCCTCGAATAAGAATGTTCCCATATCTATACACCCTCACCATAGAAACTTCTTGCAAAGGCTTTTTCTTCTTCTGTTACAGCAAGGTCTTCATCTTCCATATCACAGTAATTAACATATAACAAGTTCTTATCTAATACTTGAATTAAGAAACTACGCTTGTTTTCTGTTGATAGTTCTTTGAAGTCTTGTTCTGATTCTTTAAGTTTGTTTATATCAGCTTTATAGCTTATAAATTCAGAATCTGTGATTTCTTTATACAAGTTATTTAGCTTATTATCATCTGCAACTTGTATTTCATCTATATACTTGTGGTTAAGTTCCTTTAATTCACAATAAACAAAGCTACCACCGCCATGCCAGTTAACAGACTTTGAGATACCTGTATCATCACCTTTTAATACATTTTCTATACGCTTAACACTATCAATATCACCGTAATCTAATTGTTCAATACCAATCCATTGACGATTTATTTTCTGAGCGACAGAAGCTGTTGTACCACTTCCTAAATTAAAATCAAGCACAATATCATTCTTATTGGAACACATTTCTAAAACTCTTTGTATCAAAGCTTCTGGCTTTTGTCCTACAAAATCAACAGACTCTTTAGACATAGGATTTATAACAAAAATATCTGTCCAAAGAGAAGAAACTGGCTGTCCTTGATATTCATCTAAATAAATCTTACGGTTAATATTCTGATTCTTATCTTTAGGAAAACATAGCTTTCCTAATCTATCCCATTCTTCCATAACTTCTTTTGAAATAGACCAACCATTAGCAGGAACTCTATATCCCTTGTATTCATACATTAAATTAGGACGTGGATTGGGACTTTGCAGAGGGGATTTCATATATTTTCGTCCGTTTTCATCTGTATTGGTAAAGCGTTCTTTAATGTACTTCTGAGTATTTTCATCTTCTAGGGAGAAGATTGGATTATACAGTAATTTATCACTTTTAGAAAACCACAATATGTAGTCTGTAACATTATTTAGTCGGTTCTTAGGGTTTGCACTGCCACCTCGTCTTTTCCACGTAATCTTATTTCTAAAATTATCTCTACCAAAGATTTCATCCATAAGAACTTTCAAATAAGCGTCTTCATAATCATCACATTGAACAAATATACTACCGTCCTCACTTAGTAATTTCTTGGCAAGTAATAACCTATTTTTCATAAACACTAACCAACTTGAGTGATTGAAGTTATCATTATAATTAAAACTATCACTACCAGTATTGTATGGTGGGTCTATGTATATGCACTTTACTCTACCCTCATATCTTTTTAATATTGATGATAATGCAAGTAAGTTATTTCCTTTAATTAAAAGATTATCTTTGTCATCAAATTCAGTTATACTTTCTTCTCCGTCTTTAGTATATCTTTTCATATTAGTAAATACTTTAGGTGCAAGAAGTCTATCAACATCATCTGGTGCAAGCAATTCATTATAGAATATTTCTCCTCTTTTCTGGTCTTCCTTAGTTTGACCACCTTCTAATACGCAGTCTTTATAAGGGAACGATAATACAACGTCATTCTTAGAAGAAATGAATTGTTCCTTGCTATCTATTAAACCGATAGTATTCTTAAACCTTGTATATGAATCTTGAAGAAATGCCTTGTTATTTATAGCCCAACCAAATGCAGTCTTATCAAATACTAATGTGCCGTCAATGTCAGTAAAGAATTTCTCTTTCATTTTGTCATTGGATAATAGCAACTTAATTAAGTCTTTATCCATTTTCATAGCACATTCATAGACTTTATTTCTTAATAAGTCCTTACCATTATCAGCATAGAATCTCTTTTCCGGGTCTTGTTCTAACAATTCTAATAGTTCAAAATAAAAACCTTTTCTTTCTTCTGTCATGACTCATCCTTTGGTTATAGCTATACCATATTAACAAATCTTAACATTGTTATAAAGAACGGCAATCATATATTAATAGGATTTCAGAGGGTATTACATTAAGTCTATCATATTGTTAATGCGTATCAATTTATCAAGATTAAAGGTAACTCTATTATAGTTCATAAAACGCTCGTATTACGGACGTTGAAAATCTATGCTTAAATTAGTTCGCAAAATGCCGCAATATATCTTAACAAACGTTCGTTAATATATTGACATTTTACGAACTATCTGTCATAATAAGAATGTAAGGAACGAAATAAAAGGAGACAGAAAAATGAACAAAGTTGAATTACAAGCGGTAGCAGAAACATTGAACAATCTTTATGCTAGAGAAGAAGAATTAAAACAAGCTATTAAATCACAAGAACAAATCTTAAAGGATTACATGGACTTAAACCAAATTCAACACTTAGACTTAGGCAATGCGGTTGTTCACTTTACACAAGTTGTATCAAAAGTATTTGATTTAAAGAAATTTAGAGAAGATTTCGGAATGGTTGAAGAATACATGGTTGAAAGACTTAGCAGACGTTTTAAAGTGGCTTAATGCCACTTTGTCTGCAATATAAGAGGATGATAATATGGCGGAAAACAGAATATATGGCTATGCTCGTGTTAGTAAACAGGACGGCATGACCATTGAGAACCAAGAGTTTGCTATAAACAAATGGGCTAAAGAAAATAATGTAATAGTTTCAACAATATACAAAGACCATTGTCAAGGTGATACACCTGTAAATAAAAGACAACAGTTACCAGTCCTGCTTGAAAATCTTAGAGAGGGCGATACTGTTGTCGTCTTTGAATGCTTTAGGTTACACCGTTCACCTAGTGGACTCCAAGAAGTATATAGAGAAATTATTGAAAACAAAAAGGCTGAGTTTGTTTCTCTAAACCCAATGGAACAGATACTCTGCACCTACAAGAATGGTAATGATGATATAGTACAACAAGGCTTTAAACAGATTATCCTTGCAGTCATGAGCGTTATGGGTGCAATTGAGAAGAAAAATATATCTGTCAGAACCAAGAATAGCCTTGCTGAACGTAAAGCAAAGGGGGTAGAACTAGGCAGACCAAAACTCGTAAAACCACAAGGATTTGAAGAAGTTTGTCTAAAAGCCTGTAACGGTGAAATATCACATGTAAAAGCTATGGAAATGTTGAAACTAAAGAAGACATCATACTATAAACTGGTAAAACAACTGCAAGATGATGGTGATATAGTTCGTGATAAGAATAATCGTTTTATATTAGCCAATGCACCATAGGTCCGGGAACGGCAGGACGTAAACTTACATGTAACCTAAAAACGCACCCAGATTGCAATACAAGAAATCACCCCTTTAAACCCAAAAGGCTCTATCTCAATAATAGCGTGCCTTGTGGTTATACAAGAACCTTTTTATATCTTTATAAAAATTTAGCTATATGCCCACCATGCCTGTCATTAGGCATTAATGGGCATATTATAACCGTCTAAAACATATAAACTAATTACTCTTATACTTTGCAAAGGGTTACTTATCAAGTCCGGGCAATAGTTTATTAGCTATGTATGAGGTGTATTTACTAGCCTCTTTACGTTTGAGAGCATTTGCTCTCTCTGTCGGTGTTGGTGCAGTTGGAACATCAGAGGTCTTAATAACTTCTTGCTGTTCCTTTTGCTTCTGCTCTGCTTTGGCTCTTAGAGCTGCTTTAACAAGAGCTACTTTCTTATTTTCATCCATTTTAAATATCCTCATTATAAATTCTATTATAGTTGTGCCTTAGCACAGGTGAATTAAGTAATCTAATCCACTCACGTTTACAGTAATTTAACTTCCTAATGAATTTATCACGTGAGATATATTCATCAGGGAGATGACGTTTAAAGAACTTTTGAAAGTTCTCATCATTATTAAAATCGTATTCATCTAAATTGTAATTCTTCATTTGCTTATCTCCTTTGCCGTTTAAGGCATTTACATATTAACAACATTTTAAGTTTAATTGACATAGGTAAGTCAATCAGATTTATTCGGCTTTAATACAAACACATCTTTGAAATTATCCCTATGCTGTAAAAGGTTTTTTACTACGCTAGGTGCAATCTCATCTAATCCTTGATATATAAGTAAATTACACTTATAGCCTGCTTGCAGGCAGTTAGTGAGCATTTTACCTAAAGCAACATGGTCATTCTTATATTTAATTAAATCGAGGTTGTATATTAATGATGATAAAGGTATAGTTAATTTATCCGCTCGGTATGTAGTATATTTACCTGTTTCATCATCTTTCTTGAAGTAGTTTAGGTTTTTAATCCAATTAACATAGTTAATAAAAGTATATACATATTCTTGCTGTTTTAGCTCAAGTCCACGATAAAAGCCTATGTGCTGCTTGTATGAGTATTGCTTTATGGATTTGACTATTAGGTGTGAGTCGATAATGCAATTATCATCTTCACAAAAGTAGTCATCTATGAGTCCTACTTCAAGTAGTGCTTCAAGGTTGCTTATAATATCATCTTTTGATTGTTTGAAATGAAAATCCGGGTTGCTAAAAAATTCTAAAGGTATATTAAATGCTTTAATGCAATCATTCTTTTGTCTGTACACAGCGGAGCTGTTAGTTGCATATACCATTATTACCTCTAATAATGACAAAGCACTTAAAGATAGGACATTTTCGCCTAGTATATTTAATATATTCATCGGCATGTTATAGACTAGGCTTATTTCATCTCCTAAAAGAATATAGAAATCTTTACTATTATTAAGCCGTTCCGCAACATCAAGAATTATATTAACTTGCTTCTTTGTTAATGTTGGGGGTGTATATAATGTATGTAATGTAGTTGCTTTATTGAAGCTAGGAATATTGTATTTAGTTAAAGTAATAGTTATACCACTTAAGAATGGTATAATTTCTTCATTATTATCTGTATCAATTTGTGCAAGTTGATGTTCTACATCATCGTTGCACCTGAATACAATAACTGTTTCCTTTGTTGCCGGGAATGTAATTTGTATTAGATTTTTTATACAAGGTCTTAGAATGCGTGTTGGTATTGCTTTTAACACCAATGCAGGTTGATTAATATTTAACTTTACTTCTGCACCGTCTAGCACCGCTTGTGCTATTTGGTGTGCATTCTCCAGTAAGTTATCATTCTTGTCATAGAATTCTCCGCCTACATTAATTAGGACTTGAACTTTCATAGTCAACTTTGCAAGCTGTTCAGCTTGCTTCTTCTGTTCTTCTTCTGTTACTTTAGTAAACATTTATTTTACCTCTCTACTTAAACGTTTAACAAATGGTTTATATCGTAAAATGTAATAACTAATTCTGATTTCATTAATAAAAAATACAATCTTTACTCTATAATGTAATGGTTATAGAAAATAAAATGTGCAAGAACTAAACTTGCACATGAAAATCAAACCATTAAAAAGTAGAGGTAAGTTCTTTACGAACCTATATACTAAAACTTAATAACTAAAGGCAGAAACACTCTCTTTTATCCCCCTTATATGTGATTTTACGAAATCACATTAACTAGTTATTATTATTATTTTCTTTATTTCTTTTACGTATTATGTTTAACATTACATAATACTAACTAGTTAATTCATTACCTATATTACATAAAGAGAAAGTAATACGGCTGAAACCTACAAATAGATTGAAGAAGTATCAAAAGTAAGTGATATATTATAGTAATCTAGCTTATCTTTTGTATGAACAAATACTTTACGCTACTTTTCTCACAGCCCACAGGTTCAACATATATATAAGTTTGGTGCTACATTTATCCGCTAATTGTTGTTGAAGTTTCAGAATATATGGTTCGATATAAGACGCATTATTTCCGCCATTTAAATTAAGAGTCTTTTTAGAGGCTCTTTTTTAGTGTCCTGATAACTGTATTTTAAAATCTAATTAAGTAGGGTGAGTTTTAACTGTCGATTGGACATACTTACACAACACCACTATATCTTTTGAGTATTAATCACTTTTCAAATTTATCAGATTTTGTTTCCATGAAATCACAAAAGTGCATCGGCTTTTTCTTTTAATAAATCTACATATTTTTTTGTTATTTTCAATAGTTCTTGTCTTTCCTCAGGAAGCATATCAGCAAAAACATTATTTTCTACATTTATAACCGGAGTAATTTTTTTCTCGGCAAGCTTTTTACCAGAAAGCGTTAAAAATATTTGTTTATTATTGCCCTTATCCTGCTTAAATTTAATATATCCGGATTTTTCAAGATTTTTTACCGAAGTATTAATCGTCTGCTTGCTCATATAATACATCTCGGAAATATCTTTTTGGGTACATCCATCACCTAAGTCAACTATTGCATAAAGAATAAGCAGAGCACTTTCGGACAGCTCTAATTTCAAGGCGATATTATGATAAATATCCGTCATCTCTTTAAACAAACTGTTAAATTGAATTCTTAAATCATTATACTCTTTTTGCAAAATAACCCCGTAAACACTAAACTATATTTTTTAGATTAGCTAAATTTTTAAAACTTGTCAAAAAAAAATCGTTATTGACAATAGTCCGAATTCGGAATGCCATATTAAATAAAAAAGTACGATTTCGGACTGAAGGTTGGAGATGAAGATATATATATGGATAATTTTAATATTGATTTTAGTTTTGGTGCGTATAGGATTTTATTTTTACAGTAATATACAACAACCTGTTGAAAAAGCAAAGTCAGATTATGAAACAAATATTGCCCAGATTAAAGAGCAGGAAGTACAGCTTGGATATCATAAAATCACAGCACCGTTTGCAGGAACAATCGGGGATATTCCTGTAAAAGTCGGCGACCATGTGACGCCGGATACAAGAATGCTTTCTGTTACTCAAAATGAAACTCTTGAACTTAATGTCGGACTGCCGGCGGACAAAGTTTTTGATATAAAAGCCGGACTTCCTGTTCAGGTATTGGATAACCAAAATAAGCCGGCAGCAAGTTCAACCCTTTCATTTATTTCACCAAGGATTGATTCTTCAACGCAGACAATTCTCACAAAATCCATCCTCAAAAATAAGGACGGCATTTTAAAAGCAGACCAATCCGTAAAAGTAAGGGTTATATACAGCAAAAGCAAGGTCTTCTGATTCCCGTAAGCTCAAAAATTCATCTTGTCGGACAGGATTTTGTGTTTGTTATAAAAGATGAAAAAGGAAAACTTTGCGTTAAGCAAACACCTGTTACACTCGGTGAAATACAGAACGACAAATATGTAGTGGAAAAAAGTTTGGAAACAGGTGACTGCATTGTAATAAGAGGTATTCAAAAGTTATACGATGGTGCGGAAGTTAAGATTGAAAAAGAGGAGCAGATATAATGTTTGTGGAAACTTTTATAAAGAGACCTATTTTATCAGCAGTTTGCTCTGTAATTATACTTTTGACAGGTCTAATTTGTATTCCGCTTCTGCCTGTAGAACAATACCCACAGCTTGCACCGTCACAAATTTGAATTGTCCCCCTAAAACGTAATCAGTCAGTAGGACATTGATAGGTATTTTCCGCTACACATCACTTTTGTGCTTGAAGATAACCTGAATAATTCACTGCTCACAGTCACTAATTGATATATTTAGCCCTACTCCCGGAAGCGGTGTTTTTTGGCTTTCATTTTAATACGGCTTTTTGCAAATTCTATTGCTTCCATTTCTGTTTTGAAAAGATTTTCTTCGCCCAGTTGAGCTATAATTCCGTGGTTTTCAAACTGTTCTTTTACCGCATCGGATTCAAGCACAAGGACAATTTTAATCTTCTGAGCCTGAAGCCTGATTATAATATCTTCCAGCGCAAAAATTGCAGAAATATCTAGAAGATTTTCCGAAGAATAATCCAGTATAAGAAATTTTGTTCCAAGAATTTCTTCAAACTGGGAGACAAGCTGGGTGGCTGATCCGAAGAAAAACTGTCCGTCAATATGCACAACACGGATTTTGTGTTTGTAATCCTTTTCAAGAATCTTTTCCAGTTTTGCAATATCTTTATCATAAACCGTTTTTTGAACAAGTTTTGCACTATCTGCCGTCCTTTTGGCATAAAGAAGTGCAGCGCAGGTAATTCCGGCACCAACGGCAACAATCAGGTTATAAAATACCGTAAGTAAAAACACGAGCGCAAGAACATACAAATCGTCTTTTGGTGCAAATTTGATTACTTTTAGCAATTTGACATCAATAATATCGTATCCAATTTTTATCAGAATTCCCGCAAGCACAGCAAGCGGAATCTGCGCTACAAAGCCGGAGAGTTTAAATAATAAAAACAAAAGAATTACAGGACAAATCATTGCAGTAATTCTTGTTGAAGAACCTGAATTTATTGCGGCGACAGTTCTCATAGTGGCAGCAGAACCGGGAACAGAGCCTGTGAGTGCGCAGACCATATTTCCAACACCCTGTGAAAAAAGCATACTTTTTGAAGAAGTCTTTGTTTTGAGAAGCGAATCTGCAACAAGAAGGGTAAGCAGGCTTTCTGATGACAAGACTATTGCAAGAGTAACCGCATAATGAAAATAAGTAATAACATCATGCAAGTTAGCCTTTGGAAGTGTAAGTGCAGGAAAAGAAATTGAAATTTCCGAAATCCTTTCTACATTTAACCCCGTTTTTATGGAGACAAATGTGCAGATAACAAGCGCAATTGCCTGACCTGGAATAATTTTATTGAATTTTTTCGGTATTGCAAACACAATTGCCAGAGTTAAAACTCCAATAAACAGAGCATCTTTGTTTATGTAAGAAAGATTTGTAAAAAACGAACTGATACTTGTTATAGTATTAGACATAACAGGATGTCCGATAATCGGATTTAGCTGCATAAGTATTATAATTATTCCGACACCGTTCATAAATCCCGAAATTACCGGATATGGAACATATTTTACAATTGCCGGCAGTGAAGTTAAAGAAAGCATAACTTGCAGAATTCCTGCCATAAACATAACGAGAATAACAGACGAAATATTCGCATTCAGTGCTGCCATAATTGAAGCAACAACAATTGTTACAGGACCTGTAATACCTGACACAAGCGGAATTTTGCATCCCAGAATTCCTGAGACAAAAGTTAGGATTATAGCTCCCCAAACTCCTGCACCTGCGCCGAAACCCGTTGCAACACCAAAAGCCAGAGCTTGCGGAAGAGCAACAATAGAAGCGTTCAAGCTTCCCAGACAATCTCCCGCAAACATTTTTAAATAAGTTTTTATCATAAAACAATATTAGCATGAAAAGTGTTTTTGCGGGAAATTTCGACTTTAAGACTTATATTTTATTTGAGTTTAAATTGGCTTTAAAACAATGCGCTTGACTTTCAAAACTTAGCATGTATCATAATATTATACCGAGCGGGGGTAATTCAGTGGTAGAATGCCTCCTTGCCAAGGAGGATGTCGCGAGTTCGAGCCTCGTCTCCCGCTCCATTTAAACATAATAATATGAGATAAAATATAAATAGACTAAGCCCGACGCTTAGTTTTTTTATTGAGAGTTTAATGGAAAAATATAAAAAAATATTATACACATTAGGATTTATCTTAATTTTAGTTTTCGGAATTTTTTTAAGAACTAAACTTTATATTATTAATGATGTTTTTTCTGATGATGAATGCCGACTTGTATTGAGTTTGATGAATAAAACTTTATTTGGTTCACTGTTTTTTCTCGGGAATGCACAGTCAGCACCGCCTGTTTTTGTTTTCTTTTCTAAGATAATTTTTTATATAGCAGGTTATAAAGAAATTGCTGCCAAATTTATACCTTATGCAGCGAGTATTGCATCAGTGTTTTTGTTTTACAGGGTTTGCTGTTTGTACCTGAAAAAATCTTGTTCGGCAATAATTGCATTGTTTTTGTTTGCGATATGCCAGCCTTTGATTTCTTTTTCATCTATCTTTAAGCAATATTCTACGGATGTTTTTATCTCGGTATTATGCTTGTATTTGCTGCCGCAAATAAAGATAAAGGAATTAAGCAAATGGAGATTTGCGGGGGTAACGGCGGGTATAATTCTGCTTCCTTTAATATCTTTGCCGTCTTTGTTTTTTATCGGCGCTTTTTTCATACAAAGTTTTATAGATCATTTTAGGGACAAATCGTTTTATAAACGTTTTGTTATCTTAGTTTTGCCATTTGTTTTAATGATGGTCGGGTATTATATTTTAAACCTTGCACCTGCGCAAGCGGATATGGAAAAGTATTTTCCGAATTACTGGGTGGACGGGTTCTGGAGGTTTTCTTTGCCGGATTTAATCAGGCTTCTGGTTATTAATATAAAATTCTATTTTGTGCCGAATGACCTGACTCTTCCCGCAATCATACTTTTGGTGTGGGGAATTTGTGTTTATTTAAGGGAAAGAAAAACCGAATACAATTTCATATTGTGGGTAATTGTTCTTGTTTTATTCGCATCATTGTGTAACCTTTATCCTTTAAGCGGTAGAATTGGGCTGTATTTTATCCCTGTAATACTGCTTTTGTTAATGAAACCTCTGGATTCTAAGAAAACTGCTGCGGCAATTCTGGCATTTATCTTGGTACTAACCGGTTTTTGCAGGTACAATTTCCGGTATCTGAAAAATATTTCAGGCGGGGAATATTTTATCATATACTCTCCTAAGCTTTTGATGCACAAGATGACGGAAAGATTTAAGCCGAATGATATTATTATTTGTAATTCTGCTTCAACTCCGAGTTATATGTTTTATTCAAGCGCAATGGATTTTTATCCGGAAAATGTTTATGAAATGTCTCTGTCCGCAATTGATAAAGAGAGTGTATTAAAGTATCTCAACGGGTTGGAAAAAGGGCACAGGTACTGGTTTTATCTGGTTAAAGATTATAATCAGGCGAAAATTTTTCCTTTTATTTTCGAGTGGCTTGAGGGGAAAAATGTTCTGTACAAATTCTCTCACAGGGATTCTTATTTGTTTTATCTGGAGTATTAATTTATGTCAAATATTTCAACGGGAAAAAAGGGCGAAGAGATTGCAAAGAGTTATCTTGAAAAAAACGGGTATAAGATAATTGAGACAAATGTGAGATTTTCAAGGTTTTGTGAAATTGATATTATTGCGCTTGAGAAAAATACGCTTGTGTTTGTTGAGGTTAAGACCAGAACAACAGAGGTGTGCGGTCATCCTCTTGAGGCAATAACGAAAAGCAAATACCAGCATATAAAGCAGGGACTTTTTATGTATCTGCAGGAACACCCTGAGTACAAAAAATTCAGAATTGATGCAATTTCTGTTTTATTTAAGCCGGAAGTTAAGATAGAACATTTAAAAAATGTATCTTTATGATAAAATAATCATGCGGTGATGGTAGACACTTCACCCTTACCCTCTCTTCAAGGAGAGGGAGTGATTGTAACAGTGAGGAATAGTTATGACAGATTTAAGAGATAAGTATGAAGTCGTTATAGGGCTTGAAGTTCATGCTCAGTTAAAGACTAAATCAAAGATTTTTGCACCGGATTCTACAGAATTCGGAAATGAACAAAATACGCAAATAAGTGCAATTACTCTTGGTATGCCGGGAGTTTTGCCGGTATTGAATAAGGAATGTGTTAATATGGGTATTCTTCTCGGGCTTGCGCTGAATTGCGAAATTCCTGCAAGATGCAAGTTCGATAGAAAACAGTATTTCTATCCTGACCTTCCGAAAGGTTATCAGATTTCACAATACGATGAGCCGATTTGTGTTAACGGTTGGATTAATGTTAAAGGTAAAAGAATCGGTATCACAAGAGCGCACTTAGAAGAAGATGCAGGAAAACTTGTTCACGTAGGTGCAGCAGGTATCAACGGTGCAACATATTCTCTTGTGGATTTAAACAGAGCCGGAACTCCGCTTCTGGAAATCGTATCCGAGCCGGATATGCGCTCAAGCGAAGAAGCCAGAAATTATATGGAAGAGCTCCGTGATATCGTAAGATATTTAGGCGTTTGCGACGGAAACCTCGAAGAAGGTTCTATGAGATGCGACGCTAATATTTCCATTATGCCGAAAGGTTCAACAAAGTTCGGTACAAGGGCTGAAATTAAGAACGTAAACAGTTTTTCAGCGCTTCAGAGAGCAATCGAATACGAAATCGACAGACAAATAGAAATTGTTGAAGAAGGTGGTGAAGTTGTTCAGGAAACAAGACTCTGGGATGATAATTTAAAAGAAACCCGCTCAATGAGAGGCAAAGAAGATGCTCACGATTACAGATATTTCCCAGAGCCTGACTTGATGCCGCTTGAAATTTCAAGAGAATGGGTGGAAGAAATCAGAGCAAAAATGCCTGAACTTCCGGAAGCAAAACGCCAGAGATATATGGGTTTGGGTTTAAGCGAATACGACGCCTGCGTTATCGTAGAACAAATGCCGTTAGCACTTTTCTTTGATAAAGTTCTTGAACTTGGTGCTAATCCTAAAACAGCTGTAAACTTTATTATGGGTGAAATTGCGGCTTATTTGAAAGAAAACAAAGTTGAAATTACTGATACTAAATTGACACCTGAAAATCTTGCCGAATTAATCAGTTTGATAGAAAAAGGTACAATTTCAAATAATATTGGTAAACAAATTCTTGTGGAAGATATGATTACAAAAGGCGAAAAGGCTTCCGCAGTCGTTGAAAGAAAGGGCTTGAGCCAGATTTCAGACGAAGGCGCTATTAAATCAATCGTAGAAAAGGTTGTTAATGCGCATCCAAAAGAAGTTGAAGCTTACAAGAACGGTAAAACAAACCTGTTAGGCTTTTTTGTCGGTCAGGTTATGAAAGAAACCAAAGGAAGAGCTAACCCTAAAACAGTTAACGAGCTGGTAAGGCAGGTTCTTGAAGGTTAGGTTTTATTGGGGGGCGGCTCTTTGAGCCGCCCCGCTGAATTTTTACATGCCATATTTTTTTAAGCATGACTGATTGTTTTTATATGATTAGTGTCAAATTGACAATTGCTGACTATCTTGAGAGTTGTCAAGAAATTAATCAAAAAATCATGCTAAAAACGTAACAAATTTTACAATATTGCGAATTGTAAAATGCACGCCATTGCTGAATTTACCCCCTTTGTGACGTTTTATTAATTTATTGATTAGTGTTGGTGTTTGAATTATCATTTATATAAAGGATTAGATTTTGGGAAGAGAATGTTATTCTCTAATTATAAAGGAAAGCTGAGGAAAATAGCTGGCCTTAGTGTAGATTAGGAGGTCGTAAAGACAATGCAAAACAGTTTAAATAAGGAAAGAAATGTAGTAGAATTTACCTCATCGGCAGCAAAGGTTACGGATGTGATGAAGGGAAGCACGGTTTCGCCTTTATCAAAATTAAACGATCTGCCGAAAACAGCTCAGATAACTCCAATCAAAGTGAACTGTGTGTACGTTATTAAAAAAGACGGCACAAAAGAAGAATTTGATAATAACAAAATCATAAATGCGGTTAGAAAATCTGCAACAAGAATGTTGGTAGAACTAACAGATACAGAGTTGAAAGAAATCTGTGATTTCGTAGATAATAATGTTATAAAAATGAATAAGACCGAAGTTACTATAGCTGAAATGCACAATCTGGTTGAAGGTGCTCTTGAGCATATTAACCCTAAGGTTGCACAAAGCTATAGAAATTACAGAAACTACAAGCAGGATTTTGTGCACATGTTAGACAAAGTTTATCAAGAATCACAAAGAATTATGTACATTGGCGATAAAGAAAACGCTAATGCAGATTCAACACTTGTTTCTACAAAACGTTCTTTGATTTTTAACGAATTAAACAAAGAATTGTACAAAAAATTCTTTTTAACTGTAGATGAACTTCAGGCAATTCGTGACGGGTATATTTATATTCACGATATGTCCGCAAGACGTGATACTATGAACTGCTGCTTATTTGATGTAGCGTCTGTTCTCAAGGGCGGTTTTGAAATGGGTAATCTTTGGTACAATGAGCCAAAATCTCTTGACGTTGCTTTTGATGTAATCGGCGATATTGTAATGGCTGCTGCTAGCCAACAGTATGGCGGTTTCACTGTTGCGGAAGTTGATAAAATTCTTGCTGTTTACGCTGAAAAAACTTACCAGAGACAATATGACAAATACCTTTGCTTAGGTTTGTCATTTGAAAAAGCAAGAGAAGCTGCAATGGCTGATGTTGAAAAAGATTTTGAACAAGGCTTCCAGGGCTGGGAATACAAATTTAATACGGTAGCTTCTTCAAGAGGTGACTATCCGTTTATTACAGTAACCGCAGGGCTGGGAACCGGTGTTTACGAAAAGATGGCAACACTTGCTATGCTTAAAATCAGAAAAGGCGGTCAGGGTAAAAAAGAATGCAAAAAACCGGTATTGTTCCCTAAAATTGTATTCTTGTATGATGAAAATCTTCACGGACCTGGCAAAATTAATGAGGATCTGTTCAAAGCAGGTGTTGAATGCTCTAAGAAAACAATGTATCCTGACTGGTTGTCACTGACCGGCGAAGGCTATGTTGCTTCTATGTACAAAAAATACGGAAAGGTTGTTTCTCCAATGGGCTGCAGAGCTTTCTTATCACCTTGGTACGAAAGAGGCGGTATGAAGCCTGCTGATGAAAACGACGAGCCGATTTTTGTAGGTCGTTTCAATATCGGTGCAATAAGCCTTCATTTACCGATGATTTATGCTAAGGCTAAGAAAGAAAGCAAGGACTTTTACGAAGTTCTGGATTACTATCTTGAACTAATCAGAAAGCTGCATATCAGAACTTATGATTACTTAGGAGAAATGAAAGCTTCAGTAAATCCTCTTGCGTTCTGCGAAGGCGGTTTCTTAGGCGGTCATCTTGGTATCCACGATAAAATCAGACCAATTCTGAAATCTTCTACAGCTTCATTCGGTATCACTGCTTTGAATGAATTGCAGGAATTATACAACGGAAAATCTCTTGTAGAGGATGGTGAATTTGCTCTTGAAGTTATGGAATACATTAACAAAAAGACCCAGCAGTTTAAGGAAGAGGACGGAATCCTTTATGCGATTTACGGAACTCCGGCTGAAAATCTTTGTGGATTGCAGGTAAAACAGTTCAGAAAGAAATATGGAATTGTTGCTAATGTATCTGACAAACCGTATGTTTCAAACTCTTTCCACTGCCATGTAAGCGAAGACATAACTCCTATACAGAAACAGGATTTGGAAAAACGCTTCTGGGATTTGTTGAATGGCGGAAAAATTCAGTATGTAAAATATCCGATTGATTATAATACTGAAGCTGTTGAAACGCTGATTCACAGAGCAATGGATATGGGCTTCTATGAAGGTGTTAATTTATCACTTTCATACTGCGATGATTGCGGTCACCAGGAATTGAATATGGATGTCTGCCCTAAGTGCGGTTCTAAGAATCTTACCAAGATTGAAAGAATGAACGGATATCTTGCATATTCAAGAGTCAAAGGTGATTCAAGACTTGCAGATCACAAAATGGAAGAGATTGCAGATAGAAAGTCTATGTAGTCTAAAGATTGATATTTTAAAGGCGCCGCTTTGAAAAAGCGGCGCCTTTATTAATTTTTAAAAGTCGAAAGATTCTGATTAAGGTACTTACCTATTGTACGTAAAACCGTCCTCTTTCATTCTTCTTATAACTTCTTTAAGCTCATCTTGCGAGCAGACGAGAGAAATTCTGCAAAATCCTTTTCCGAACTTTCCGAAAGCATCCCCCGGCACCATTACAACACCGGATTTATGCATCAAATCATCCGTAAATTCTACAGAGGATTTATATCTTGGCGGTATTGGAATCCAGAGATAGAAAGTTGCATCCGGAATGTTAAAATCTGCCCAGCCGAGTTCTTCTTTCAAGCCTTTGACGAAAATTTCCTGATTCTTTTTGAACCTTATGTTTGCTTCTTTGATATATTCTTCGCCCTCTTGTGAGCTAAGAATCTCTGCGCAGGCTTTTTGTAGAGCCTTGAACAATCCTGAATCAAGTGTAGACTTCAATTTCCCAAATATTTTTACTGCTTCTGCATTTCCGCAAACCCATCCGAGTCTCCAACCCGTAATTGCGTAAGGTTTTGAAAAGCTGAAAAATTCTACAGCCAAATCTTTTGCCCCTTCAATCTCTAAAATACTCATAGGCTTCAATTCCGGCTTAAAGTACATATCTGTGTATGCAGCGTCGGAAATCAAGAGCAAATTGTGTTTTTTGCAAAAATCAACAAGGCTCTGTAGATATTCTTTTGTAGCAGTTGCACCAAGCGGGTTGTTCGGATAGTTAATCAAAAGAGCTTTGACTTTTTCAGGATTCAACCCTTCTTTGATTAAATTTTCCCAAACTTCATCCATATCCGGCATAAAGTTATTTTCCGGAGTCAATGGTACAGAATACGCTTTTCCGCCGGAAACTTTTATCATTTCTCCATAAGAAGCATAACCCGGATCCGGAACCATTATAATATCTTTGTCCTTATCAACGGTTGTAGGATTAATTAAAATTCGTATAAAGTTAGCGAGTCCTTCTTTTGAACCGATAAGTGAAAAAATTTCCGTATCAGGGTTTAATTCGACTCCAAAGCGTTCTTTCATTCTTCTTGCAACAGCTTCCCTGTATAATTTTTCACCTTTAGGAGTTGAATAGGTATGTATGCCCTCTTCATCCAGAGCAGATTTCAGTGCATCAATTAAATGTTTTGGAGGGGCAGCTGTCGGAGCACCCATAGACAGTGCAATCGGAGCTCTTCCCTTTGCCTTTAATTCCGGTGTTATTCTGGCTACAGTTTCTTTTATACGAAACATAATATATGTTTCAAGAGATTGTACGTAATCATTAAATTTTTCCTGCATAATAATATCCTCGCTATT
The DNA here is from genome assembly GCA_944323255.1 of Candidatus Gastranaerophilales bacterium. Taxonomy (GTDB): domain Bacteria; phylum Cyanobacteriota; class Vampirovibrionia; order Gastranaerophilales; family Gastranaerophilaceae; genus CAG-196. The sequence goes on along the minus strand of CALURU010000006.1, from coordinate 91,085 downwards.
GGCTAAAGAATATTATATACCAAATCTACTAATGTGAATAGTTTTTTATCGCAGAAATTTTTACACAATTGTCCAAATATTCTATAGTACTCAACTTTTCATTGTAAAGATATTTGATAAAATTTAGGTATGAAATATCGAAAGAACTTAGAAGAATATTTATCTCAAACCCTTCAGAACAAAAAGGTTCATAGTCATAAACAACATAGCTGTTATATTTACTTTTCCATTCTTTACGTTCGACTTTGCAATTGTTTTCTTCGGCAATATCTTCAACCCAATTTACAATATCTTTGCTGATGTTTTTTATTTCTAGGTATTTATTCTGAAATTTTTCCATAACAACATATCTCCATGCGAGGTTATAAAATCAAAAAAAGTACAGATTATGAACTTTTCTTGAAAGCCCCTACAGAAATTGTAAAGTGTTATTTATCAACATAAATTACCTGTTAGTTTAGTTTTTGGGGTTAAACTCTTAAAATATTGGATAATAGCGTTTGGAATAATAAATTTAAAAAAGCGGTTGGAATGTTGTATAGGAGGTTATTTGAAAAATTCTGTTGTTTTAAATTTATTGTAAAAGAAATTAAGCCGTTCTTTGTCGTTTAGATACCAGAAGCCGATTAGAACTTCAAAAGCGGTTGCCGGTCTGTAGGTATTTTGTATGTTTTTACGTCCGACAGGAATCGGCAGATTACGCCCTCTTCTTGCCAGTTCTTTTTCTTCGTCTGTTAAATCTTCTTCAATAAAATACAGCATATCTGCCTGAAAGGAGGCATTTACTCTTTCAGTTGTGAGTTTATGCAGAATTTTTGGATTAGAGGTTTTGTAGATAATATATTCTCTAACAAAAATTTCCCATACAGCGTCACCTAGATGTGCATAATTTCTGAGTGCTAAATCTGTCATAGGAATATTTTATCATAATGTGGGCTAAAATGGTTTTATATAATGGATGTAAAAGAACAACCAGTTCAGGAATATTTGATAGACAGTTCAGGAATTTTGGGACAGATAATTTCAGAAACTTAAATTAATGTTATAAATAATTTTTCATAAAATTTTAAAATAAATCATTGAATTTTATTTGTAATTTGTAGTTTAGGCTTATAACCCAACAATTAATTAGTTTAATAAGTTGTTTTTAAGCTAACAGAAATTATTTTTATACATCTGCCCTGACAGCAAAAAGAGAATTTTATCTGTTACTGAATCAAATGGCTTGCTTCCTCCCCCTCAAACCCATACCAAATGCCGATTGCCTAAAATAATCACACCAGTTGAGCTACTCACCCAACTGTAATGAGCACTCTGTTTGATTATTTATAAAACAATTACTACTGGAAATAATACTATTCTATTATGTATTTTTTGTTATATAATAAATTCTGTTAGAGTAAAACTCATAGTCTTAATAATATTTACAAGGGCAAGTAAAGATTGTTCTAACTTAATTTTTATTAATACTGATTAAGGTGATATATGAATGTAAAAAAAATTAATTCTAAACAAAATACCTTTGGTGCAAAATTAATAATTAATGATCCATTACATAAATTACAATTTAACGAAGCTGAAATAGAAGAAATTAAATTATTATTTCAAAACAAAACTGAAAATTATAAAGGAACTTTAAAATATAATGTGGATACTGACAAATTCTTTTGTACAGCTAAAGACAGAAAACTTGGAATATTTAAAACAGGTAAAAAGTATAAATTAGATGTACTCTCTCTTGATGCTGAAGAGTTTGCGGATAAAATGAGAAAAGTTTATATACGACTTAGAAATTTAGGAAAAGGAGAGGTCGTCTTAAAAAAAACAGAACTACAACAAAAGATACAACAAGGGCTTTATTCTGATATTTTAGATATAAAAGATAAAAATTTGATTTAGTTTGTCTAATTTAATGTAAAAAGACAAATGGTTTGATTTCAATTTACAGATGGTTTGTTTTTTGGGCAAACTAACACACCAATTTTTCTCAAATTTCTTGTCACTTTTTACCTAGTAAATTGAAATAAATTTCCACCTAAACTTAAAATTTTGAAAAAATTTTTAACACTGTCCTGTCCCAAAATTCCTGAACTATCCCGAATTTCTTAAACTGTGTCTAAATTCTCACCATTTAAGCTTTTGAGCCACTGTTTGGTTTTAGACATTGACGGACAGTAATCGGACTTTTTTGCCAGTTCAGGAATTTCATTTTTAGCGATTTCCGACTAAAAAAATCAAGATATATTTGAAACACACCCCTATTAGTTCAAAAAAATCAAATTCCTGCAATGTCTGTTCAATGATAGCCGGGGTATTCGATTGCGTATACTTGCCCCATAATAAAATTAAAAACATAGGATTTAATTCAAAACTTTAAGTGGACACAGACTGGACATAGGTAATTATTATAAAAGCAAAAAAATATGCCGCAACTCGGAATTGAACCAAGGACACAGGGATTTTCAGTCCCTTGCTCTACCAACTGAGCTATTGCGGCATATTTTATTCAATTATCACTGGGGTTGGTAGAGCAAGCTCTACGTTTTCCCTATCCGTTCCGCCTTACGTCTCCACTGGGGAGCTATTGCGGCATATTTTATTCAATTATCACTGGGTTGGTAGAGCAAGCTCTACGTTTTCCCTATCCGTTCCGCCTTACGTCTCCACTGGGGGAGCTATTGCGGCATATCTTTTTAAATTATCACGAAACCTGTAGAGTAAACTCTGCATTTTTCCTAACTTGCCCCTTCCGAAATCTCCGGACGGTTACTTAATTTATTCTACTTGCTAAATATTATTAATCAAGCCCCTTTTATAAACTGTTTGCACTATCAGTTTATTAGTTCTGCGGAGCAAGCCATACAGTAACATTTCTGCCTTCTACCATAGGCTTCTTTTCAACAACCACAGGGTCGCTTGCTAAATCTGCTATAAATCTGTTTGCAAGGTCTATTGCCAATGCTGAATGCTGCATCTCACGACCTCTTAGCATTACAACTATTTTAACTTTGTTTCCCTGAGATATGAACTTTCTTATACTTTTTAATCTTACTTCATAATCATGAGTGTCAATTTTATAACGTACTTTGACCTCTTTTATATCTATTACGTGCTGTTTCTTTTTGGCTTCCTTTGCCTTTTTTTCCAACTCGTACTTATACTTACCGTAATTTAAAATCTTTGCAACAGGCGGCGCTTGATTCGGGCTGATAACTACTAGATCTAAGTCAACTTCCTCTGCCATTCTTAATGCCTGTTGGGTCGGAACGATGCCGTGATTATTACCATTTTCGTCTATTAATCTTACTTCTCTTGCTCTGATTTTTTCGTTTATAAGTGGTTTGTCCTTGCCTTTGTTCGGGCTTCTATCTTCGTTTGCGATGGTTTGTCTCCTTTCTGTTTTTCTATCATTTATTATTATTTATAATATCATGCCAATATCAATTTTCAAGTATTCTGCGGTTTTCTGTATGCGGAATAAAATCCGGATTGATTGCAAGCCACTTGTAACCGTCATTTCCCTGCGGAATATCAGTCACAAATGTACCGCCGTAACGCCCACGGACAAATGTTACATAACCTTCATCCGCCAGATTGTCCAATGCTTTTTTTACGGTTTTGGCACTAACCTCATATGATTTGGCAAATTCAAGTATTGATGGAAGCTTTGCTCCAACTTCGCAGTTTGTGCGGATATATTCTCTAATCTTAGTTTCTATTCTCTCGTAATGATACGGTATATTACTATTATTGCTGTTTACTACAACTGTGCCGTACTGTCCCCTGCGAGTGAATAACAAGCCGTCTTTTGACAAAAGTTTTATTGAATCGTGAATGGTTTTTATGCTGACATTAAATTTTTCTGCCAGTTCAAAGTTCGCAGGCAGCTTTTCGCCAGATTGAAAGTTTTGCATAATATATACTTTTATTTTGTCTGCAATTTTTTCTACCAGAGTTTGTGCCTGAATCTCCTTTAAATCAAAATCTATCCTATTAATCACAAAAACATTATTTTCTTTTTTTAAAATATTTTCTGAAATCAGTGTGCCGATTGCAATCCGGATTGTTGCAGTAGAAATTCCGATAATTTGACCTAATTTTCTGATTGATATTAAACAATCTCCAATTTTGTAATCATTATCTTTTATATATTTTTTGATAGCCTCAACAGTAAGCTCTCGCTTGGAAGTTAATTTTGCATTGCACCTCTTTGTACGATCCACAATATAAGTTCCTATTTTTTGCTTTGATTCCAGAAGCCCGTAATCTTCTACAAGCCTGAAAACATTCTGTATTGTTCCCTTGCTTACTCCTGTATGAAAAGCCAGATCTCCTTTAGCTGGCAGCAGGTCATAAGGCTTAATCTTGCCGGATTTAAGAGATTTCTCTATCCATTTTATTAACCATTCAGATATTTTATTAACTTTATTTTCACCCGGTGCAAAACTGTGAACATGAGGCGACATTTCCGCAACTGTTATTTGCCGGGAAATATGATTTTGTGACATACCATTATCCTTACTGGGTTATAAAATAATAATACTCAATAATATAAAAACATTCAACAGGTTATTAAGATATATTAAAAAGAAAGGCGCAGTCTGAAAATTCAGACTGCGCCTTTTTAAACTTATACAGTTACTAATTACTTGCCATTAACAACTTCTTTGAATTTCTTACCAGCAGAGAATACAGGAACTGTTTTAGCAGGGATTTTGATTTCCTTACCAGTTTGAGGGTTTCTGCCGTTTCTAGCAGCTCTCTTGCGTGGTTCGAAAGTACCAAAACCAACTAAAGTAACTTTTTTACCTTTAGATACTGCTTTTTGTACAGTTTCGATTAAAGCTGATAAAACTTCATTAGCTTCTTTTTGAGTAACTTTTGATTTCTTAGAAATTTCTTGTACTAATTCTTCTTTGTTCATTATAAAACTCCTTTCTTCTATTTACAAATTCTATTATACAGACTCCATAAAAGAATGCAAGCTTTTTTTCTGTAAAATACTCATAATGTCTGGGTTCTGACCAGAGGCGTCCATTCGTCCAGAAATGGCGCCATTTCTGGACGAATGGACGCCTCGATTATTTACAATAATTTAATTTTAGCCATGCTTCCTATATTAAATTATTTCTAAATTTTCTCTCTTTACGGTTGTTTGTTCTGAAGTATCCAGATTTTTCACTGTTACCTGATTTGATGCGATTTCGTCCTCGCCGAGAATCAGTGCATATTTGGCAACTTTTGACGCTTTTTCGAGTTGTTTTACGAATTTTTTATTTGTAAGGTCAAATTCGCAGCTTATGCCCTTGCTGCGCAGTTCTTCAGCAAGTTTTACAGCTTCTGTCGTGTTATTTGATACAACAAATGCTTTTGTTTTTTCTTCTTCTTTATTTCCGATAAGTGAGGCTAATCTTTCCATTCCCATTGCAAAACCGATTGCGGGTGTATCTTCGCCGCCGAGATTTTTAACAAGGCTGTCATATCTTCCGCCGCCGCAAACTGCATTTTGCGAACCGAGGTTGTTGGATTTAATTTCAAAAACAGTTCTGTTATAGTAATCCAGACCTCTTACGAGAAGTTTATTTATTTCGTATTTAATCCCGAGCACATTTAAGTATTCTTTTAATTCATTAAAATGTTTTGCGCACTCTTCGCAAATATAATCTGACTGTATAACTTCCTGAATTTCAGGTTTTGCATAAATTGCCTTGCATTCTTCCACTTTGCAGTCAAGAAGTCTAAGCGGATTCTTTTCGTATCTTGCCTGACAATCCGGGCAGAGTTCATTAAGGTATGGTTTTATAACTGCTTTTAATTTTGTTTTGAAAATTTCTCTACACTCCGGGCAGCCCAGAGAGTTGAGTTCTACGGATAAATCGTTCAGACCTAAAGCTTTCAGGTAATTAACAGCCATCAATATAACTTCTGCATCAGCGGCAGCCTGTTTTATTCCGAAAACTTCTACACCAACCTGATGAAACTGTCTTTGCCTTCCGGCCTGCGGACGTTCATATCTGAACATAGGACCTTTATACCAGAGTTTTACCGGAGCTGATAGTCTATGCATGCCGTTTTCGATAAAAGATCTTACGACACCTGCTGTATTTTCCGGTCGAAGAGTCAAAGAGCGTTCACTCTTTTCGAATGTATACATTTCTTTGTTTACAATATCTGTTGTGTCACCAACCCCTCTTGCAAAAAGTTCCGTCGCCTCAAATATAGGTGTTCTAATTTCTTTTGCGCCGTAGCGTGAAAAAACTTCATTAGCTTTTTCTTCCATAAAATGCCATACCGGCATCTCGGAAGGTAATATATCCTTCGTTCCTTTTTGTACTTTTATTATTGCCATAATTTGAATTCCCTTATATACTTTAATTATAATTAATTGTACTACAAAAAGGAGCGGAGAATTTTAAGATGAAAGCAAAAATTACTAAAATGCAAGGTTGCGGTAATGATTTTGTTATACTTGATTATGAAGAGTTTTTAAATTTTAATCTTTCGATGTCAGATACAGCAAAGAAACTTTGTGACAGGCATTTTGGTATAGGCGCAGACGGGCTTATTATTCCGAACACTTATGAAGAAACTGCCGATATCGGCTGGTATTTTTATAATTCAGACGGTTCTACGGCTCAAATGTGCGGAAACGGTATGAGATGTTTTGCAAAATACGTATTTGACAGAGGACTTGTTTCAAAGCGGGAGTTTTCTGTTCAGACATATGCGGGAATAATCTCGCCTAAGATTCTTGATAATGGGGAAGTCCGGGTAAATATGTCAAAGCCGGTTTTAAAGTCTGAATTCATTCCTTTTATACCTAATGATAATATGAATTATAAGATTGCCGTAAAAAATATTGTCTTTGAAGGATGCGCAATATCAATGGGTAATCCGCATTTTGTAATATTTGTTTCACCCCAGGAGAATATGATGAAACTTGCAAAGGAATACGGACCAATTATTGAAACTTCGGCTGAATTTCCTGAAAAAACAAATGTTGAATTTGTTAAGATACTTTCTCCAGATAAAATTAAGCTTTGTGTATGGGAGCGCGGCTGTGGAATCACTCTCGCCTGCGGAACCGGTGCGTGTGCAAGTGTTGTTGCAGGAGTACTCAAAGGGTGTTTAAATAATTCTGTTGACGTAGAACTTCCGGGTGGAACAGTTCATATTGACTGGGCAGGTGACAAAATTTTGACTTCCAAAGACGTTTTTCTTTCAGGTCCCGCAGAATATGTGTTTGAAGCAGAATTACTTAATATTTGAAGGAATGCATTTTAAAACAATCTTTTAAAATATTGGCATTTTGTAAAAAACATGATATTCTTAAAATATTATTTTTAAAGGAGAGAAGTATGGATAACAAATCAATAATTAATTGTCCAGCCTGCGGTAAGGAAATGAAAAAAATACATATAAAAGAAGAAAATATCGATCTTGATATATGTTTGGACGGCTGCGGCGGAATATTTTTTGATAATCGTGAACTCGACAAATTTGACGAAAATGATAACAGTATTGCAGAAATTCTTTATGCAATTAATAATAAAAATTTTGAAAATGTTGATACAAAAGCTGAAAGAAAATGCCCGATATGCGGAGTTCCAATGGTAAAACTGGGCTCTTTAACCGAAGCGGAAATAGATTCTTGCAATATTTGTGGTGCAAATTTCCTTGATCACGGTGAGTTAACAAAGCTAAGAGAATTGAACGCTAAAGACAATGCCCAGGTAGAAGAATGTCTGGCAAAAATTGAAACATTAATGCCTAAACAATCTTCTTTAAGTAATTCCAGAAGCAGGCAGAATGTGGAAAATATTATAAAAAAACTAATTTTATCCTAATGATTTATTTTATATAATTAAAAAAACAAAATATCTGTCCGGATGAAATACTCCGGACAGATATTTCTTATTTAACTACTATAGTTTACATGTATCTCAAATTAACATATACAGAGCTTATGACAAGTGATATAAGAACAACAATAACGCCGTATTTCATAAACCTCAGAAAGAACATCGGATGACCGTGTTTTGCAGAAGTTTCTGAAACAATAACGTTAGCAGCAGCCCCAATCATTGTCATGTTTCCGCCAAGGCATGCACCAAGTGAGAGACACCACCATAGCGGATAAGTGTAATCTGCACCCATAGTTTTTTCAATTTCAACCAGCATTGGCGACATTGTTGCTGTATAAGGAATATTATCAATAATACCTGAAATGATACCGGAAGCCCAGAGAATAAGCATAGAAGCAGCTTCTTGCGAACCCTGAGTAATTTTCAAAATCCATTCGGCAAGAAGTCTTATGCCGCCTGAAGCTTCAACGCCACCAATTATGATAAATAAACCTACAAAGAAGAATATTGTATTCCATTCAACATCACGCAAAATTTCGGTAGGTTTTTCAAACAACAACAAAACGCTTGCACCGAGCATTGCAGCTACGCAGGTTTCAATATGTGTTTTATCATGAGTAACAAAACCTAGTATGACCAGACCTAATACAATTAATGAACGGATCATATGTGTTTTGTCTGTAATGGTTTTTGAATTATCAATATTTGCAGCTTCTTTCATTTTTTCAGGAGTTGTTTTGAGTTTCTTTCTGAAAAAGAATGCCATTGTGAAAACAACTGCAAAAAGAATAATTGCAACAACAATTGTAAGGTTATTTACAAAATCCATAAATGAGAATCCTGCAGCACTTCCGATAATAATATTTGGAGGATCCCCGATAAGTGTTGCCGTGCCGCCGATATTTGAAGCAAAAACTTCTGTTAACAAATAAGGTATCGGATCGATATCAAGTTTTTCAGCAATAGCAAATGTAATTGGCATAACAAGGATAACAGTAGTTACGTTGTCTAAGAAAGCGCTCACTACTGCTGTAAATATACCTAATGCCATCAAAATAAAGACCGGATGCCCTTTGGTAAGTTTTAAAAGTTCGTTTGCCAGATAGCTGAAAATTCCGCTTTTTGTCGTAATGTTAACGATAATCATCATAGCAACCAGAAGGAAGATAACGTTGAAATCAACATACTGGACAAAATAAATCGGGTTAAGAGCACCGCCATCGAGTACTCTTGTTTGGCTTACAAGCCCGAGAATAATTGTAATTGCAGCGCCTAAAAGTGCAATAGTAACCTTAGGAATTTTTTCCGTTGCGATAAAGATATACGCAATGATTAACAATCCCGCAGAGATCATGACATTGTGCGCTGATACAAAATTGTGAATGAATTCCATATCTTTTCTCCCATTAAAAATATCTTTTCTCCGTATGGAGTTTTTTCACTAAAAAAGATTCCAATTTATATTTAGATTGTAACACAAAATCGAAATTGGTAAACAAATGTAACAAATAAGATAATACCGGTTTAAAAGTTTAAATTTACCAGTATGCTCTGGACTTTTCGCCCTTTAAAAAATTGGTTAAATCTGATGGACATTCTTCCGGTAGAGCTGAAGCCCAGTGTTCATTGTATATATCAGCCCAGCCTTTGTTCCAGCGTGTACCTTTAATTCCAAACAGTATTTGAAGTCCACCGCCCGCATGAATTGCCTGCTTACCTTTTTGTTTTATATAATTTGCTAAAAACATGCCAAATGCTCCGGCTCCGATTAGCGCAATATCAAAATCTTTTTTGTCTATCTCGCCATACATATATTCAAGTGCTTCAAACCAATCTTTAAAACGGCTTTTAGCTTCTCCCTGCTCAAGCCCCTGCACTGCCTTTATAGTTTCAAGATAAAAATCCGGAAGCGTCAGCGGGTTTTTAAATAATTTTTCATGTTTTTTATACTGGCTTATTATACTTTTTTCGAAAGGGTGAATAACAAGAACTTTTTTCCCTTTAAGATAACGTGTCCACGGATTTTCCACACGCACTGCATCATCGGAAAAATCGTGCAGACCGACAATTTTTATATTGGAAGAAGCGTATTGGCTGACCCACAATTCTTCACTTATTCCGTTTTTGGAAAAACAATGTTCAACACCAAGAACATCAATGTTCTTAATCATATTCAATGTTTCATAAGCAAATCTTGAAAGATTTTTGTCGTCCGGAGTAAAAAATCCCGAAAGATAGTAAATTTTTTCTTTAATATAATCAGGGAAATGTATTTCAGAATACGGTATATCTATCAAGCCATCAGGCTGTAATCCAGTAGTAGTGCACCTTTCTGGGGGGGGGGCAGGTCTGTTTTTCTTATAATTTTCTTCATAATATTTTAAAACAATGGATTCTGTTCCGCCAAATCTTGTCATAAAACAAGGTTTGTTTTCCATCAGTGTTTCAAAGATGCAGTCGTTACCCGCCTGCATTCTTAATATTGGATGCCCCGCAATTGTAGCTGGCGGTACAAACTTTTTATACCCTTTTTTACTCAGGCGGATTTTTATCCCCAGAATATAGATTTTGTAATGTTTCACATCTTGCGTAATGTTAAAAATTTTTTGCATTATTCCAAGCTTTCCTTTATATAATTTTTAATATCCCTGATAATATTAGAGCGTTTGTGCTCCCAAATCCACTTGCCAAGCGGGTGTTTCTTATAAAAATACTGTTTATTTCTTTCGTAAATTTCTGATTTAATGCCGGAACTTGTAGTGCTGTGGTTATGAAATACAAAAGATATGTTAGAAGTAGCAAGGCTAAAGCCGGAATATAATGCCCTAAGGCAGTAATCCTGATCTTCCCAGAATGCAGGTGTAAAGTTTTCATCCATCAAACCGATTTTTTCAATTACCTCACGTTTTATGATAACGCAGCTAAATAACGGCTCCAACATATATTTAAATGGCTCTTTGAATTTCTGCAAATATTCTTTATAATTTTCCAGATAATTTTCAGAGGTCAATTTTTTCTTGAAAAACTTTGGACGTCCGGCATCTCTTGGCGCAACCATTCCAAGCTGCAAATCCAGTTCAAAAACACTTAATGTTTTCTCAAGCCATTCCGGTGTAAATAAAATATCATTATTCAACAAACCTATATATTTACATTTTGATTTCAATGCAAGTGTTATCCCCTGATTGTTAGCTTTTGAATAGCCTAAATTTTCTTTGTTATAAATAACTTTTATATTGGAATGTTCTTCTTCAAACATTTTTAAATATTCTGTTGTTTTATCTTCAGAACCGTTATCTATGAGAATCAAGTCAAACAAATCAGGGTTTGTGTATTTGTATAAAGAATCCAAAAACGGTTTTGTTGCCAGCTCAAATTTGTTAAACACAGGTGTTACTATTACTGTTTTTTCCCCGGATTTATCTGTTGTCATCAACTTGGTCTCCAATTCTTTTATCTGTTATGTTTCATAAACATAAAGTTATATTAACATATTTAGTTTAAAACTGCCAGTTATGTTCATAGTGAAGAAAGGAAATATAATTCCTTTACCCCTGATATTATTTTGTGCTAAGATATTATAAATATCGAAAGGGAAATGTTTGCATGAAAACAGTATCAAAAGGATTGGAGTTTGATCCTGGGTTTGGACCGTATATCTTAGCTTTTAAGGGTACGATAGAATATCTGTATCTTGATATTAACAGGTTTAAAAATCTTTCGCAGAGAAAGATGAAATTCCGCCAGTATTATAAAAAATTTCTTGAACTTTTGTACAACAATTTAGGCTTTTATACAGGCTGTCTTTTGTGGGCAGCTTATTTGAAAACGCAACCGAAACAGCCGATTCTGAACAACCCGTGTCTCGGCGGAGAATATAATGAAGAAGAAAATGTTTCTGAAATTGATTTTATGATAAAGTTTTTTGAACTTTTGCCAAAGGATATGAAATATTTTCTCGGAATAGATTATAAAGTTAATCCGGAAGATTTGAATATTCTTGAGTTATACAAAGAATTTTTGATAATAAATAAGGGTTTTGTTAATTCAAAAACAAATACGGATATTTTGCTCCCTAAGGGTATGAAAACCGAGGGTGCGGAAAAATTCGGGGAAATAATAGAAGAAGTTTTGAAAAATAAAAATCTTTCTAAATTATTAGATTATAAAAATTTGATTTTGCAGGTGTAAAAATGTCTGATTTAATAAATGTAGCAAGGGGTTTGGAAAAAGCTGATTTAGTAATAAAAAACGCAAAACTTGTAAATGTTCTCTCAGAAGAGATTCATGAATGTGATATTGCAATTACTGACGGGATTATAGCAGGAATCGGCAGTGATTATCACGGCGAAAAAGAAATTGATATAAATGGAGCTTATGTAACACCTTCTTTTATAGACGGGCATGTGCATCTGGAAAGTACAATGATGATGCCTGAAGAGTTTGCAAAAGTTGTGCTTCCTGCAGGTACTACAACGGTAATCATTGATCCACATGAGATTTCAAACGTTCTGGGACTTCATGGAATCAGCTTTATGCACGAAGTTGTGCGTGACCTGCCGATTGAGGTTTATACAATGCTGCCCTCCTGCGTTCCGGCAACTCCTTTTGAAACTGCCGGCTTTGATTTGAACAGTTATGACTTATCTCTTTTGATTGATAAACCCTGGGTACTTGGTATAGCAGAGATGATGAACTTTCCGGGAGTTTTGAGTCGTGATAAAAATGTTATGTCAAAACTGGAACTGGCAAAATCTAAAGGCAAAAGAATTGATGGGCATGCGCCTTACCTTGCAGGAAAGGATTTGTGCGCATATATTGCAAGCGGTGTAAAATCCGATCATGAATGCACAACTCCTGAAGAAGCAATTGAGAGGCTGCGGCTTGGAATGTACGTTATGATTCGTGAAGGAACTGCCGCAAAAGATCTTGATGCTTTAATTCCTGTTCTTAAAACCTGCAACACAAGAAAATGTATTTTTGTAACGGATGACAGGCACCCATCAGATTTAAAAGAACATATTAACGGAATGGTAAGACGTGCGGTAGAAGCAGGCGTAAATCCGGTAAAAGCGGTTCAGATAGCAAGCCTGAATACTGCTGAATATTTTGGACTTGATAATCTTGGAGCAATTGCTCCGGGGTATAAAGCAGATATGCTGATATTACCGGACTTGAAAAGTTTCAAACCTGACGTTGTTATTAAAAACGGTGTTGTCGTTGCACAAAACGGCAAACTTTCTGTTCAGATTGCGAAAAGCGAAGAGATTTCTATGCGTAACTCTGTTAATGTCAGATGGATAACACCGGAAGACTTCAGAATAGATGCCGGAATTAAGGACGGAAAAGTAAAAGTTCGCACGATAGAAGTTATTCCTCATCAGCTGATTACCAGATCTGTTGAGTCGGAGGTTCAAGTGTCAGGCGGAAACGCTTTGAGTAATCTAGAGAATGATACTTTAAAAATTTGTGTAATAGAAAGACATAGAGCTACTGGTAATATCGGAAAATGTTTTGTTAAAGGCTTTAATCTGAAAAGCGGTGCAATTGCTTCTACTGTTGCGCACGATTCGCACAATATGATTATAATCGGAACGAATGATGCGGATATGTATACTGCGGCTGTCGCTTTGATAAAGTGTCAGGGCGGAAAAGTTGTTGTTAATAATGGTGAAATCATTTCGGAACTTTCGCTTCCGATTGCAGGCTTAATGTCTGATAAAGAGTTTGAGTATGTTGTGAAAAAATGCGAAGAACTTAATCAGGCAGCCAGCTCAATAGGTTGCACACTGAATGATCCTTTTATGACAATGGGATTTTTATCGCTTCCTGTAATCCCTGAACTCAAAGTCACGGATAAAGGGGTTTTTGATACCAACAAGTTTGGCTTTATTGATATATTTGAGCCTTCTTTCCAGAAAGTTTAAAAAATAAAGAAAATAAACTCCTTAACTTATAAATAAGGAGTTTATTTTTGGATATGATAGACATTATAAGATTTCCATAACCGGCTCTGAATGTTTAACTTCCGGAATTTCACTTAAATTTGGAAGCTCAATTTCGTTAGGTTTATTTTTAGCTTCCGCAGCTTTATCCGGCATTGGTGTCTTTGCCTGTGTTACCTTCACAATAGCCGGATCCGGATTAGACTTTAGCCTGTTGTATTCAAGCATAATCTGGGATACGAACCTTTTGGTTTCGCTGTATGGAGGAATCGTACCTCCAAATTTTTTGACATTGCCAGGACCTGCATTGTATGCCGCAAGTGCCAGTTCTGTTGAGCCAAACATTTTGTACATCATTTTGTAATACGTAAGCCCGGCTTTGATATTTTCACTCAAGTAATAAGGGTTAAAGCCCATTTTGTGGGCAGTTGACGGTAGCAGTTGGAATACTCCAACAGCACCGTAAGGACTCCGCAGTTCGTGTTTGAATCCTGATTCTTTCTTGGCAATACTAAGAGCCAATGCAGGATCTACATTCATCTCTATTGAATGTTTTACGATGGTCTCTTTAATTACACTCTCAGGAGTCGGAGCAGCTTGAACCCTAACGCATAGCAAAGCCAGCAATGCAATAGTTGTTAAGACTGTTTTTCTAATCATTGAAATCCTCTTATATTATTGTAAATTGGATTCTGTAAACTATTGTAAAAATCCTCCCTACGGTTTCACTTTGTTCTCGCTTGGTTCCATAAAAAGCGTCTTTCCTAAATTTTTTGTTACCATGCCCCAAAATTTGTTAGGCGACTATCTTTGTATTTCCCCGCACTCCGGCTTGGATAAATAATATACAGAATTTATGTCAAACACATATTAATACAAAAAAGATTTTTTTTCAACCCTTTGGGTAGAACTCCAGCACCCCACGACCGCTTCTTCAACCCTTTGTGTGTAAATCGTAACTTAATAGCCCGCCCTAACTATTTAAACAATGCTGAATCTCCGGTTTAAAAGTCTGCGCCTGTTGGTTACAAAGTCCTCTTCTGTTGTATAAAGTTCAGAGGTTTTATCAATATCCATAATTATAAACAGAGAAAATATATCTGAAGGTATGTTGAAAAACCTGAGGTGCAACTTTGAAGCAAGTTCCAAAAAATCAATTGTGCAATCTTCAACATAATTTAAATCTATTCCGATATTAAGTCCAGAATATTCGCTTATTGTTTCTTTAAGCCTCTCTGTTTCACGTGAATCCAGGCGAGGACTAAGCGGGGTAATTATGCAGGTTTTATGTGACGTGCGGATTTCCATATTTTTATTTTATTAATTTTTTCAAAAAATATTAACTATCCGAAATTATAAAAAATCTCCAACTTAGGTATAAAAATAAAAAAGCCGCCTTTAATTCTCTTGTTTTAACGTTATAGTTGCTCTATGCGCATATTTCATCTATAATAAATCCGTTATGAAATATAGAGATAATGTAAGAAATTTTTGCATAATAGCACATATAGATCATGGAAAATCAACACTTGCCGACAGATTGCTGGAAGCTACAGGTACTATTGCCGAAAGAGATATGCAGGAGCAGCTTCTGGATACGATGGATATTGAGCGCGAGCGGGGTATTACAATTAAACTTAACGCTGCAAGAATGAAATATTCTTCAAAAGACGGTAAGGATTATATTTTTAACCTGATTGATACTCCGGGGCACGTAGATTTTTCTTACGAAGTTTCACGCTCTCTTGCCGCCTGCGAAGGTGCTCTTTTAATTGTAGATGCTACACAGGGCGTAGAAGCCCAAACGTTAGCTAACGTTTATATGGCAATTGAGCAAAATCTTGAAATTATTCCTGTTATTAACAAAATTGATCTTCCTTCTGCTGATGTGGACAGAGTTAAAGCAGAGATTGAAGAAATTCTGGGAATCGACACTTCTATGGCAATTCCGGTAAGTGCAAAAACAGGCTTAAATATTGATCAGGTGCTCGAAGCTGTTGTAAAATACATTCCACCTCCGGCTGACACTTCTGACAAACCTTTGAGAGCGCTGGTGTTTGACAGTGCTTATGATCCGTACCTGGGAACTTTATGCTTCTTTAAAATCATGGACGGAAAAATGAAGCTCGGTGATAAAATCAAATTTATGGCGTCGCAAAAAGAGTATGAAATAGTGGAAATCGGATACTTAACACCGCATAGAGTCCAGGTTCAGGAACTTATCTGCGGAGATGTAGGGTATTTCGCAGGTTCTATTAAAGAGATTACAAGGTTTGTAGGTGATACGGTAACTCACGTTGAAGCTCCTGCAGCAGAACCGCTTCCGGGCTACAAAGAAGCTCTTCCGATGGTGTTTTCCGGAATGTATCCTGTCGATAATGAAGATTATCACGAACTAAAAGAAGCGCTTGAAAAACTTAAACTTTCTGACAGCTCAATTACTTTTGAGCCGGAAACTTCCAGTGCGCTCGGGTTCGGTTTCAGATGCGGATTTTTGGGCATGCTGCATATGGAAATTGCGCAGGAAAGACTCGAAAGAGAATATGATCTTTCAATAGTTACAACTGCACCTTCCGTTGTCTACAGGGTTCATAAAACTAACGGAGAGATTGTCGAAATTGACAATCCGGCTAATCTTCCTGCCGCACAATACAGAGATTACATAGAAGAACCGTATGTAAAAGTCTCTATTATCACGCCAAACGACTATGTCGGAACTCTGATGGATTTGTGCCAGACAAAGCGTGGTATCTTTATTAACATGAATTATCTGGATAAAGTTCGTGTTGACTTGATTTATCACCTGCCTTTAAGTGAAGTTATTACTGATTTCTATGACCAGCTTAAATCCCGTTCAAAAGGGTATGCAAGCCTTGATTACGAATTTGAAGATTACAAACGCTCAAAACTTATTAAACTCGATATAATGCTGGCGGGCGAAGTGGTAGATGCACTTTCTGTTATCTGTCACGAGGATAATGCGTATTATATTGGACAAAAATTGACCGAAAAGTTAAAAACCATTATTCCGCGCCAGATGTTTGAAGTCCCGATTCAGGCGGCAATCGGCGGCAGGGTAATTGCAAGAACAAATATTAAAGCTCTTAGAAAGAGCGTTTTGGATAAGTGTTACGGCGGTGATATTACACGTAAACGCAAACTTCTTGAAAAACAAAAGAAGGGGAAAAAGCGCATGAAAGCAATTGGACGTGTTGAAGTTCCGCAGGAAGCTTTTATGGCAGTCTTGAGTCTTGATGAGGATAAGTAGCAGGAGCTATGGCAGATAGAATTATAATTTTTTCAGGAAAGCAATATTCGGGCAAGGATACTGCAGCAAAGATTTTGATGGAAGCCATGCCGGAGTTTAGGCGCTGTGCGATGGGCGATATTATTAAAATTGAGTATGCAAAAAAGCACGGTATTACTTTTGAAGCAATAGAGGCTGATAAACCGAAATATCGTCAGGGACTGATTGATTTAGGCAACTGGGGCAGGGCGCAAAATCCGGATTACTGGTTAGAAAAAATTGTTGCGCAGGAGGGTAATATTGTTGTAACAGATGTCCGGATTAAGCACGAATACGAGGTTTTCAAAAAGGCAGGTGCTATCTCGATTAGGATTGAAGCCGATAGAAACATAAGAGAAGCACGGGGCGGAAAACTCGTTGGCGAGGACGATATTACAGAAGTCGATTTAGATAATATTCAGGATTGGGATTTTCTAATCGACAATAACACGGATTACGAAACATTGAGAAAAAATGTTCTAAAAATTGTTGAAAAATTACATTAATCATATTATCTCCTTTTTTTCAACCCTTTGGACGGGTGACATTGGTGTATACTACTGGATTTGATGTTACTACGGGTCACCCTTTTCGTGGAACTTCCATAACCCCTGACCGCTTCTTCAACCCTTTGGACGGGTGACATGGGTGTATATTCTTTTGGGTAAAATTTCTGTCCCCTCGCCCCTTGAGGGAGAGGGTAGAATTTCAAGTTGAGCTTGAGCGAAACTTAGAAATTCGGGTGTGGGGTTTAATAAGTTTATTAGAGTTTTTGTCAGGTAAAACCTGACCTACTTTTTATTGTTGAACAAGTATGCCCTCCTACTTAGAAATTCGGGTGAGGGGTCAACTCCGGCTTTATCAACCGGTTTGGCTCGCAGGCGGATTCGGTGGCACAGCAGCGGCTAAATTCTCTGCAGGTTTTTTAGGATTTAGTGTTCTATCAGCAAAGCTTCCTATCTGGCTTAATCCGGCGCTCGCAAGCGAACCGTATATAATACTCTGGACTCCGGAAAATAACATTGCCGTGAGTGCCATTGAAGCTCCGATACCTGCGACCGCAGGGAATCCTAAAGTCAGGGCTCTTGAAACCCGGTCCTCTTTTGTATCCGCAGTACCGACTGCTATGCCGCTTAAACCTATCATACCGATACCGCTTATTATGTCAGAAGGTGCACCGCCGAGAACCAGATCTCTTTTTTTGTCAAAATATTCTACACATTCACTATGGTTTGCTTTGCTTAATTTCTTGTTTGCTTTCCTTAAACTTTCATCCAAAAGCGCTTTTTCTTCTTTTGTTATGTGTGGGGACAGCAGGTCTATTGCTTCATTATATTTTCCCCTAATTTTTTTCCCGTCTCCCATAAGTTCATCGACAATCTTTCTGCCGTCCTGTTCAACGGTATTTCTGGTAGGCATTAGCATATCTTCTGCCCAGAAGGACATATTATCTTTTACTACCTGTTTATTATGACGCATTTTTTCATTAAAAGTTCCGCTTGAGTGCAGCCCTTTAAATTTATTCAAATAATCATTAAACAATTTGTTTTTAAAATCTTTTTCGAGATGGGACATAGCGTTTTCCTGCATAGCAAGACGTTCTGCAGTGCGTTCTTGAGAGAAATACTTCTGCGTCTGCTTAATCTCGCCTAACTTTGTTTCAAGTTGTTTTTGTTCCTGCGGGGTTAATTTGTTTTTGTAATTTCTGATTAAATCGTCAAGCGAGTCCATTTTTTTTGCAGCAGAATTGTATTTTCCGTAAACAGTGGCTTTGCTAATACCATCAAACCATTTTGTAATTCCATGGTGAAGCGGTGACATTACTTTTCTAAAACCTGAATCGCATGTTTTTAAAACTTTTCTTGCGTTCTCGTTTTTAACCCCGTTGAATTTTTCTGCCGTACACAGCCATTTGAAGCCCAAATCTTTGCAGGCATTTGCAGTATTTGTGAATTGAAAAATGTCAAAAACTTTCTTTAAAACTTTTTCACTTGTTTGGTAGAACTTGCTTTTTACAATGTCGTTTTTGTTCTTTTGAACATTTATGCTTGCTTTATGTGACAGGTTTTTTAATTTATTTAGAAATTTTCCTGAAAATCTCGGGTTAAGAAGTGCAACCAGTGATGAAATAACAAGTACTGAACTACCTGCAGCAATTGCAGCTTTATGAGATTTTTGCTTTTCCTCGTTTTCCGGTTCTTTTACAAAACTGTCTACAGTATTGCTGATAACTGTTTCGACTTTTTCTATCGGTTTGGCAATAATTTCCGGCGCTTCCGGAGAGACAGCGGAAAAATTTACATAACGTGAATAAATATTAGGATTGTTATACAAACCAAATTCCATTAAAATATTACCTTCTAAACCTGCTACATGAATATAAAGTATATTTTCTGATAAAAATTGCTAAAGATTATCTATTTATTAAGTTATGTAAAATAAAGTAGTATTCCACCCCTGTCCAAGATAAATTTTAGGAGTAAAAAATACTAGTTTAATGTTTGTCAGGACCCCTCCCCGAAATCAAAGATTTCGACCCTCCCACAAGGGGAGGGTCGGTTTCACGCCAAATGTGCCCCGTCATTCTGAGTCCAATATTTATTTAGTGACGAAAAATCTATATAAATTATTGTGTCATTCTGAGCCCGATAACAAGACAGGAGCGAAGAATCCCTAAAACTTTACAAAAAAGAGATTCTTCGGGCTTACGCCCTCAGAATGACGGGGGGCGGTTGGGCGATTTATAGTGAAGGATGAAGCGTGAGGTGTGAAGGGTGGTTATAGTGACTAAGTGATTAAGTGACTAGGTGACTAAGATTTATAGATTTGTAGGTCGGCTTTACTAAGCCGACAAAAACTATTTTCTTTTCCGGTGGGCACACTTACGCTTTGCCCACCCTACATTTCTCTTCAACTTTTCAACCGACCTGACCGACCTCCTAAGCTTCACGTTAGAAATCAGCACCCATCCCAACCTTCCCTCAAAAGGAAAGGGGTACGCCATAATTGTTTTAAACTCCCTTCACCCCTCACCCTTCACGAATCACCCCAAAAAGAAATGTAGGGTGGGTAAAGCGTAAGCGTGCCCACCGTAAAAAGAAAAGAAAGTTATTGTCAGAAAAAAAGAGAAGAAAGAAGAAAGTTTTTGTCGGCTTAGTAAAGCCGACCTACAATCTTTTTATTGTTGGGCAAGCATGCCCAACCTACCCCTACTTAGAAATTCGGGTGAAGGGTCTTTTCTTCCCCTCTGGCTTTTAAAATATTCTTTTAGTATTATAATTGTGTGTATTAGTAAGGGAGATTATAATGCAGGAAGTTATAGAGAAAAAATCAATTAAGAATATAGATTTTAACTGCGATCTGGCACAAGCTTACGGTGTGTATAAAAATATTCAGGAATACGAACTTTTGGATTATGTAAGTTCTGTTAATATTTCCTGCGGATTTCACGCAGGTGATCCTGTAACTATTAAAGAAGCTATGCTGAAGGCAAAAGAAAAAAATGTTGCAATTGGTGCACATATAGGTTTTAATGATATTCAGGGTTTTGGTTACAGACCTGTTGAGTTAAAAGAAGATGAACTTGAAGCTCTTGTGGTTTATCAGGTTGGAGCAATTATGTCTTTTGCAAAAGCGTACGGGCTGGGTATTGAGCACGTAAGACCGCACGGCGCTATGTACAAAATGGCGGGTGAAGATTTCACATTTTCCTGCGCAATTGCAAATGCTATAAAAAAATGTTCTGAATGGCTGGTATATTACGCTCCGGCAGGTGATGTTACGGCAAAAGTAGGTGATTATACAGGAATTCAGGTTGCGCAGGAAATAAGTTTGGAAAAAACTTATAACCCTGATTTAACAATTGATTATTCTGTTCCTGACAATACAAATAATTATGAACTTATAAAGAGATTCCAGCATTTTATTCACACTTCACAACTCCGCAATAACCTCGGCGGGATGAGCTTTGTGGAAGCAAGTACAATTCATTTCTCCAACAAATACAAAAATTCACTGGAATTGATTCAGCAGGCAAGAAGCTATATCGCACCTGCTCCGGTAAATTATATTAATGCAAAATCTTCAGGCTGGGTGGACTAATATGTTTTCAAAATTCAAAAATAATGTAAAAGTGACAAAAGATGTCGGCTGGCTTATGCCGGGGCTGGAAGTAAAAAGATGGTTTTTCTTAATCTTTCTGGGCTCTGTAATGATTGTCTTAGGTTTTATGGTTCTTGCAAACGTAAGACCAATTTATCTTACGCTTGAACTTATAAGAAAAGCTGCGCTGATTTTACCTTCCAACTTTCTTGCAGCAGTATTTATTCTCATAGGAGCTGTTATCTTTTTTAAGGGCTGGCAAAAAACAACTTTGTCCATAATGGATATGGATAGCAAAAAAGGCAATGATTCTATTTTAGAAAAATTGTACAGAAGAAGAAAGTTGAATAAAGGTGCAAAGATTGTTGCAATTGGCGGCGGCACAGGGCTTTCAATGCTTCTTAGAGGCATAAAAAAATATACAAATAATATTACCGCAATAGTAACTGTAGGTGATGATGGCGGAAGTTCAGGCAGACTTAGAGAAGAAATGGGCGTTCTGCCGCCGGGCGATATCAGAAATTGTATTGCAGCCTTAGCCGATGATGAAGATTTGATTACGGAGCTTTTCCAGTACAGATTCAAAAATGGTGAAGGGCTCGAAGGGCACAGCTTCGGTAACTTATTTTTAACAGCTCTCTGTTCTATTACAGGAGATATGGTAAGAGCGGTTAAGGAATCCTCAAATGTTTTGAATATTCGTGGTGTTGTTTTGCCGGCAACTCTGGATGATATGAAACTTGTTGCAAAGTTTGAGGACGGAAGGGTAGTTCATGGCGAGTCAAATATTCCGGAAGCACACGGTAAAATCAAGAGATTATTTACAGAGCCGGAACACTGCCACGCTTTACCGGAGGCAATTGCAGCTATTCACGAAGCTGATTTGATTATTTTAGGACCTGGAAGTTTGTATACAAGCGTTATTCCAAACCTGCTTGTTGACGGAATTGTAGAGGCTATTGAAAAATCTCACGCCAAAAAGATTTATGTCTGCAATATTATGACCCAGCCGGGTGAAACAGATAATTATTCGGTTGCAAGCCATATAAACGCACTAATTACACATTCCGACGGCAAGAAAATTATTGATGCAGTACTTGTGAATGACAGCCTGCCGGATAATATGTCTGACGGATATGCAAAAAGCGGTTCTTATCCTGTAAGATTGGATATGGAAAATATTGCACCGATAGGAATTGAAGTTGTTTCTCAAAAGTTGATTCAGGAGAATAAACACGGACTCGTAAGACACAGCTCCAGAAGAGTTGCAAGAGCAGTTTATTACTGGTATAGAAGGGCAATTAAGCGATAGGGTGATTCGTGAAGAGTGAGGTGTGAAGCGTGAAGGGTCGTTATGAACTTTATTAATTTGACATTATTCATTTTATCAAATTTTGTATGTTCCCTTCACGCTTCACACCTCACTCTTCACACCTATCAGAAAAAACCGGAGGAATCTTATGAAAAACATTAACACATTTCAGAGATTAAAAGATAACAACGAAAAAATTGCAATGTTGACAGCTTACGACTATTCAACCGCACAGGTTCTGGATAAAGCTGAAATTGACGGGATTCTTGTCGGGGATTCTCTTGCGATGGTGGCACTCGGGTACAAAGATACTTATAATATTTCAATCGATGAAATGCTGATTTTCGTAAAAGCAGTTTCCAGAGGCGCTCCAAATTCTTTTATAATAGGCGATATGCCATTTATGAGCTATAATCTTACGGTTGAGCAGGGGCTGGAAAATGCCTCAAAGATGATTAAAGCTGGTGCTTCCGGCGTAAAACTTGAGGGGTGCAACGAGCATATTATAAAACTTGTAAAAAGATGCGTAGAGTCAGGAATTCCTGTTTTAGGGCATCTTGGGTTTACGCCGCAGCTGATGAACACGATTGGCGGGCACAGAATTCAGGGAAAGACTTCCGACAAAATTGAACAAATTTTAGAGAGTGCAAAAAAGCTGGAAGAAGCCGGATGCTTTGCAATTGTGCTTGAACTTATGCCGGCAGAGAGCGCAAAATATATAACTGAAAATTTGAAAATCCCTACAATTGGAATCGGGGCGGGGAAATATTGCTCCGGGCAGATTGTAGTAATTGACGATATTCTGGGTAAATTTACGGATTTTACGCCAAAGTTTGTTAAGAAATATGCAAACTTGCACGACACTGTTTTAAATGTTATAGAAATGTATAAAAGGGAAGTAAAGGAGGAAATTTTTCCTTCCGAAAAAGAATCGTTTGAATTGGATGAAAAAGAGAAAGAAAAATTGATTGAAAGATGAGGAGTAAGTAATAAATGCTATTACATAACATAGAAGAATTGAGAGACCAAAGAAGTGAGTGGAAAAATTTGACAGTAGGACTTGTGCCTACCATGGGTGCATTGCACGAAGGTCATTTGAGTTTGATAAAAAAGGCAAAAGAAACTTGCGATAAGGTTGTGGTATCTGTTTTCGTAAACCCTATACAGTTCGGACCGTCAGAGGATTTTGACAAGTACCCGAGAACGCTCGACAAGGATATGGAATTGTGTGAAAAAGAAGGCGTTGATATAGTTTTTGCCCCAACTCCCGAAACTATGTACGGCAAGGGAAACAGGCTTTCTAATGACACATTAACTTATGTATGTCCTCCATTTTTCTATGTAAACAAGCTTTGCGGTAAAACAAGGATAGGACATTTTGACGGTGTTTGTACCGTTGTTTTGAAATTGTTTAATATTGTTCAGCCGGATTATGCGTTTTTCGGGCAGAAAGATGCGCAGCAGGTTGTTATCATAAAGAAAATGGTTAATGACCTGAATGTTCCTGTTGAGATTGTTCAATGCCCGATTGTAAGAGAAGAATCAGGTCTGGCTTTAAGCTCCAGAAACAAATATCTTTCTGAAGAAGGTAAAAAAGATGCTCTTGTTTTGAGCAAGATATTAAATAATATTAAATCTTGCTATAAACATGGAATAACGGATATAAAAGCTTTAAAGGAGACAGCATATAGTTTTCTGGGGGACAAGCATGAGCTGGAATATCTTGAAGTTTTAAATAAAAATACACTGGAAGAGCAAGTAAAAGCGGATGATGATTCGATTGCACTCATAGCTTGCAGGGTTGAAGGTGTAAGATTGATAGATAATATTTATTTGTGTGAATAAGCAGGAGGACGGATGCATAAATTAGTTTTAAAGGGATTTTCGTTTTTAAAAAATTTCTGGTATTTTTTAAAAATAGTTTGTGTATTTTGCATAATGATGCTCTTACTTTACTGGATACAAAATCTAACGCATGCCAAGTGGGAATGGCTTGGATTTATAGTACCATTTCTGGACAGCCTTATTCATCTGGCAGATAGTATATGTTCTTTTTCTTTTAACTTTTTTGGCGCTCTGTTTGAGTTCAAATACCTTGGCGGAATTATCATCCTTATAGGTATGTTTTATTTCATGAATTTTGTTATTATGCTTACGGAATTAATGGAAGCAGGCTACAAAAGTACACGTGATTTATACAAAAAGACCGAAGAAATGGCTATGAATAAAGCGTTACAGGATACAATTGCAAGAGAAGAAAAAAGAATTAATAAGTATACAGTGACTATTCATACAACAGTAAAACCAAAATTCTCGCACAAGGGAATGAACGTTGATATAGATAAGCAAAACCAGATGATGAATGATTTTATAAAACAAAAATTGGGCGTTACACCAATGTTGTTTGAAAAAGGTTTTATGTATATGTTTGAAGATTTTAATCGTATAGATGAAATTTTAGAGGTTTTGTTTAAGGTTTTGCACGGCTCAACTCCTATAGATTATGCAATTTGTATTCAATCGGGCGATAATATGCGCCAGCTGCGTAAGCTCATCAGTTTAAAAAATTACGGAAAAATTACAATGGCTGCAGATACGTCTTACCGGTATAGATTTAATAAAACTCATAAATATCAAACTTCTCAGCTTGGTATTTTCCAGAATGAAGATACGACAATAGAAGTTCATGAGTTCAAAGAGTTTTCATAGTATAATTAAAAAAGAAAAAGGAGTATAAATATATGAGATATGATGCAGGTGAAGTTATAACAGCAATGGTAACGCCGTTCAATGAGAAAAGAGAAGTCGATTATGACAAAGTCGAGCAGCTTGCATATCAGCTTATAAATACAGGCTCGGATGCTGTACTGGTAACTGGAACTACTGGAGAATCTCCGACTCTTACTCACGAGGAGGAGATGGAGATTTTGTGCAGCGCAAAGCGTGGTGTTGCAAATAATGGCAAAGTCATTATGGGTACGGGTTCAAACTCTACGGAAACTGCAGTTATGATGGCGAAAAAAGCTGAAAAAGAAGGTGTGGACGCAATTTTATCAGTTGTTCCTTATTATAACAAACCTTCACAGAGCGGTATAATAGAACATTTTTCTGCAATAGCAGAGGCAGTTGAACTTCCTGTAATTTTGTATAATATTCCGTCAAGAACAGGAGTTAATATGACGGTGGAGACTGTTAAAACTCTTGCGAGGAAATATGAAAATATTGTTGCTCTAAAACAGAGTTTTGGCGATATGGACGTGATTACGGATATCAAGATGAGCTGTCCGAAAGATTTTGCTGTATATTCAGGTGATGACAGCCTGACTCTTCCGATGCTTGCTGTCGGGGCACACGGTGTAATTTCAGTTGCATCTCATCTTTTCGGAAAAGAAATTAAATCTATGATAAGAAATTTCAAAACCGGTGATATTATGACAGCAAGAAATATGCACCAGAAACTTTATCCGATATTTAAGAAGCTCTTTATGGCTCCGAATCCTGTGCCTGTAAAAGCTGCTCTTGCGTATAGAGAAATAATTTCCGATTATGTAAGGAGACCTCTTGTAGAACTTACAAAAGCTGAAAAAGCTGAATTAATTTTTACGCTTGATTCTATATAGACAATCGGGTAAGAAATTTATTTTCATATTTGAGGTAAAATAAAAGTAGATAAGTGGATATGTTGAAGAGTTGAAAAGTAATTTTAAATTTTCTCTTCACTCCTCACGCTTCACCCTTCACGAAAACACCACTTACTTCTATTCACTATTCACTGAGATTAAAAAGGAGTATATAAAAAATGAAAAATAAACTAATACTGTTCTGGGTAATTGTAGCAATAGTAATTGCCAGTATTTATGTTATTTTTACAAAGCCGACAAAATTGGGACTTGACCTTGTAGGCGGCTCCCGTTTGGTTTTGGAGGCTCAAACAACTAAAACTATTGCCAAAATTACACCGGATATGATGGAAAGCTTGCAGTTTGCAATCGAAAACAGGGTTAACAAACTCGGCGTATCAGAAACAGTTGTACAGCGTTCCGGCGAAAGACGTCTCGTTGTAGAAATTCCTGATGTTTCAGATTTAGAGCAGGCAAAAGCATATCTTGGCGAAACTGCCGAACTTGATTTCAGAAAACCTGTTATGAAAGATGGTATGCCTGAATGGGAACAAACAGACTTAACGGGTAAAGATTTATCAAAGGCAAATTTAAGCACAAATTCACAGAACGGTCAGTGGGTTGTAGATCTGGAATTTAATACCGAAGGTACTAAGAAGTTTGCAGAATTGACAAAGCAGCTTGTAGGACAACCGATGGCTATATTCTTTAATGGTGAACTCCAGTCAGCACCTGTTATAAGAGAAGCTATCACAGGCGGCAGAGCACAGATTTCAGGTGGTGACAACGGTTTTGCTTATGAAGAAGCCAAAACAATGGTAGATTTGTTGAATGCAGGTGCGCTTCCTGTTCCGGCAAAAATTATCGAAGAAAATACCGTTGGTCCAACTCTCGGTGCTGATAGTATTGATAAGTCAAAAACTGCAGGTATAATCGGCTTAGGTTTCGTAATGCTCTTTATGGCAGCATATTACAGAGCTCCGGGTTTAATTGCCGATGTCGCATTATGTATTTACGGTGTTATCCTATTTGCAATCTTTAAATTATTCGGAGTTACACTGACACTTGCCGGTATTGCCGGTTTCATATTAAGTATCGGTATGGCAGTTGACGCTAATATCCTGATATTTGAGCGTACAAAAGAGGAATTAAAAGCCGGAAGAACTTTGTTTACAGCGATAAATTCCGGTTTTGACAGAGCGTTTACAAGTATTTTTGACTCTAATATGACAACGATTATTACCTGCGCAATTTTGTATTGCTGCGGAACAAGTATTGTAAAAGGCTTTGCACTGACTCTGGCTCTCGGTGTTGCTGTTTCAATGTTCAGCGCAATCACTGTTACTAAAAACTTTATGCACTTGATATTTGGAGCCGGAAAACTTACTCATCCGGCACTGTTTGGTTTGCGCCAGAGTGATATCGATGAAGGATATCAGGCTGTAGAAACCCAGCGTGAAAAAGCAAAATTCGGTATTCTGGATTAGTGTTGTAAATATTTAGAAAATAAGGAAAATAAATTATGAAATTAAATTTAGTAAAATACAGAATCTTATTCTTGGCAATTTCCGCAATACTTTTGACACCTGGTATAATTGCAATGATTTATTCAACAATAATTTATCCGACACATACTCCTTTAAAAGTCGGTATAGATTATACAGGCGGTACAACTTTGCAGTATGGTGTCAAGGAAGGTATTTCCAATGATAAACTTTCTGATGTAAGAAAAACTCTTGAAGATGGCGGTATAGAGAACCCGTATTTGCAGATTATTAATATAAATTCTCAGCAAGATACTGATATGAAAGCAATTTTGTCAATAAGAACAAAGTTTATAGAAGAAGGTTCTGCTGATCAAGATAAAATTACTAATATTATGAATGAAGAATTTACTTCTCCACAGCTTGTTCAGGTTTCATCAGTAGGTCCGACACTTGGTTCGGAATTGTTTAAAAATTCGCTTATAGCATTGTCACTTGCGCTCCTTGGTATTATCGCATACTTAACGATGCGCTTCCAGTTTGATTATGCGTTTGCGGCAATTCTGGGACTGGTGCATGACACGTTATTTGTCTGCGGTGTCTTTTCAATACTAGGCTTGTTCTATGATGTTCAAATTGATGCCCTGTTTGTAACAGCTCTTTTAACTGTAATTGGTTTCTCCGTCCACGATACAATTGTTGTATTCGACAGGGTGCGTGAGAATTTGAAGTATTATTCTAAGAAAATGACTTTCTCTGAAATTATGAACGGAAGTGTTAATCAGACGCTTGCAAGAAGTATCAATACTTCACTCACAACTTTGATTACGTTGATTGCCCTGTACTTCTGGGGCGGAGTTACAACAAGAGATTTCGTTCTGGCAATGATTCTCGGTATCGCTGTCGGAACTTATTCAAGTATATTCTTCTGCTCGACCCTTGTTGATATTTGGGAAGACAAGAAGAAATCAACAAAACCGGTTGCTGCTTAAAGTGTGAAAAAGGAAGATATTTAACTATCTTCCTTTTTTAATAGCAAAAAAAATCTTTATAAGTTTTATAAAGAATAATAAAAAAGAAAAACAATGAGAATACCTTTAATATCATTAAATCAATATTCAATATCTCCTTTCAAAACGAATAATCGTAACGATTATTTTCAATACAGTACTTCTGTATTGAAACCTCCACTAAAAGCGGATACGATTTCGTTCGGGCGGACTGCAGAACATGCGGAAGCTTTGCGCCGGCTAATGGAGTACGGGATTCCGGACATGTATTCAGGGAAAAGAGTAATTGCTCCTAAAATATTAGAGAAACTTTATTCTAAACATTTCTTTTCTAAGAATATAAAAAATATTGTCAAGGGGCTTATTCGATATGAAGATTGTCTGCACACGGTAGAGCGGCAATTTTTTAATATCGTAAAAAGTATGACAAATGCAAATCCTCAATATAAACTTGAAGATGTTGTAAGAGTTCTGGCACCGGAGCATAATGAGAAATTGCTGGAGGTACAGCAACCGATATTTGATGAAATAACTGAACTTGCAAAAGAGATGCCTGTTGAGCAGCTGGAGGAATTTCATAATTTAATGGATGTTGTGTACAAAAAAATTAATCACAAACCGGTCAAACTTCCTTTTAGTGCAAAAGAATTTCAGTATAAATTACAAAGAATATCTGATGAGATAATGCAGAAAAACAATCCGTCTGAAAAATCAGTTATGAGGCAAATACTATCTTTAGCTAAGAAAATGCCTGAAAAAACAGAGGATGAAATTTCTGCCATCAGGGGAATAAAATCCAAGGCTAAAAGAAACAAGAAAATGAAATATCAGAAGAGTCTGGTAAGAACGAGGGCGGATATTCTTACAGATATGGAAGTTCTTGTAACCGGCTCCAGCCTGAAAGAGAATCAGGAATTAATGCGTCTGTTTTCCCAGACAAGATCTAAAATATATAATATACCAATAACAATTCCTTTTAACAGAAAATCATTTATATATGAGCTGCAAAAGATTACGAATACGCTAGAAGATACAAAGCTTGCTCACAGAATAATTCAGAAAGCTATAAAATTGCCGACTTCGCATGAAAATTTATCAGCTTTTATTATGAAGTGTGTAGAATATTCTTCGGATAAAATCGGGTACAATCTAGTATCAGGTTCGGCAGGAAGCATAGACCACCTTGTACCTTACAAAAAGAACGGAAAAGACAGTCTGGAGAATTATGGTATAAGCTCTGCTTATTATAATTCCGAACGTGCAGAAAGATCAATGATACAGCAGTTAAGACGTTATCCCAAGACTTATGAAAACTGCCAGAAACAGGTTGACAGGTTAATCGAATTGTATAATAACGGAACTTTCAAAAAGGTTGGGCTTTCAAAACAATATATATTTAACTTTGCAAGACGAATGTATAATTTATCGCCGCCTGAAAAGCGTTTGGATTTGAGTTTGGATGGGTTAAAACTCTGAATGACTTCGTTTATAGAAATCCGGGAGAAATTTATATAACGCTTTCAGGATTTACTACTGCCAAAAAATATGTTATCATGTTAGTATGAAATCAATAAAAGAAGTTTCGGTAGAGTCCAAAATATTAAAGCGGCTTCAGAATCACCCTAATTGTCTGAAACTTGTGAATTATTTGTTTGAAGATGAAGAGCTGCAGGAAATGCAGGATTATGCAAACAATGTTTCTATCAAGCGTTTAGGATATAATGATCACGGCCCCGTACATATGAGACAGGTAGCTGCGAATGCTATCAAGATGCTCAACATTCTTCACGAATCAGGGATAAAGACTTCTCTTGAGACGGAGGAAATAGGCACATTTGAAGACAGCATGTGCGCAGTAATTCTTGCCGGTCTTATGCACGATCTGGGAATGATGATAGGCAGACAAGGGCATGAAGAAATGTCTGTAATCTTAGCAAAGCCTTTAATTGAGAGAGCTTTGATGGAAGTATTTCCTCACGATTTGCACAAGCGTGTAGTTATTCGCTCCATTGTAATCGAAGCAATTATCGGTCATATGTCCTCCAGAAAAATTCATTCAACGGAAGCCGGCATTATTCTAATTGCAGACGGATGTGATATGACAAAAGGCAGGGCAAGAATACCTTTGTCAATTAATACGACTCCTAGAGTCGGGGATATTCACAAATATTCTGCAAATGCGATTAACAGAATCCGTATTCAGCACGGCGATCGCCGCCCGATTAAA
Source organism: Candidatus Gastranaerophilales bacterium (assembly GCA_944323255.1). GTDB lineage: Bacteria > Cyanobacteriota > Vampirovibrionia > Gastranaerophilales > Gastranaerophilaceae > CAG-196. The sequence goes on along the minus strand of CALURU010000006.1, from coordinate 60,235 downwards.
ATCAGTGTTGAGATGACGGCTGATGTCGGATTTTTCCAGATAGAAGAAGTCTTGTTTACCAAAATTGACTCATCTCCTGCAAAGCAGTATGTTGAATTATATGCAGGGGTTGAAGGACAAGAACCTAAGTGCTATCTTTAGTTTTATTTTGCAATTTTTTGTCTGTAGACCGAATTTGAGCCCTGGCAGGTGATAAAGAGCATGTTTCCGTCAACATGCAGCCCGTAAGGCTTGTCGAGTTTTGAGACCAATACTGAAGGAGCACCTGCAGGTGTGATTTTAACTACATTTCCGGTGTTGTAATTTGAGACATAAATATTTCCTAAACCATCGGCTGCAAGACTTATCGGACCGCTTATGAGCGAACTTTTTACAAAAACCTGCCGCTTTCCGTCCGGTGATATTTTTATAATAGTGTTGTCCGAAAAAGTTGCGACATAAATATTTCCGGAGTTATCGGAAGTTATGCCGGTAGGTGAGAGAATATTTTCATAGATTCCGGATTTTGTTGCGGCTTTAGAAGGTGCATTAGCCTGCGGCGCAGGAAGAGTTGTGGAAACTTTTATAGATTCTGCGAGTTCCTGCCCTCTTTTGTAATAGCTGCTGGTTTCCGGAATAAGTTTTAAATATTCTGCCGCTTTGGTGTAATCTTCGAGCTTAGAGCTCATAAGAGCCAGCTTGTAGATTACTTCATAGTCATTAGGGTTTCTCAAATAAACCTGTTTATAAACTGATAGCGCTTCTGCGTATTGTTTAAGGTATTCGAGTACCGCAGCGAGATTATAGTAAGCATCAATATAATCCGGATAAGTTCTTACAGCGGAGCGGAAAGATTCTATAGCTCTCTCGTACATTCCGAGTTTGTAAAAGTCAATACCCTGATTGTAATCGAGTTTTGCATCGATAGGAATTTCTGCTGCATATACAGAAATTGATAGTAAAAGTAAAATTGATGCAAGAAATTTCTTTAACATAGGCATATTATAACATAGTTTTCGATTTTACGGTATCATGTAAATATGAAACAGAAAGTTATAGCAGTAGTAGGACCAACAGCTAGCGGGAAAACTAAGATGGCGATAGAACTTGCCAAAGAAATTAACGGCGAGATCATTTCAGCGGATTCAAGGCTTGTATATAAAGGTTTTGACATTGCTGCTGCAAAACCGACAGAAGAGGAGCGTGCGGGGATTCCGCATTATATGATTGATATTGTAGAGCCGGAATTTGATTATTCGGTCGGCAACTATTATGACGAAGCAAAAAAAATGATATACGATATAGCTTCAAGGGGAAAAATTCCGATAGTTGCGGGAGGAACGGGTTTGTATTTGCGTGTACTTCTTGAGCATTACAATTTGCCGAGAGTAGAGGCAGATTATGCTTTGCGGGAAGAGTTGGACAAAAAAGATAAGGAAGAGTTGTTGCAGGAATTAGAAGCGCTGGACGGCAAAACGTATGAGCGCTTGAAAGATGCGAACAAACGCCGAATTGTAAGGGCATTAGAGGTTATAAATTTATTAAAAAAACCTATATCGGAAATGGAGATAGAAAAAGAGCCGGAATTTGAGGTAGATTGGCGTATGCCCGAACTTAATTCAAGACAGGAATTGTATGACAGAATAAATCGAAGAGTTGATGAAATGCTGGAGATGGGTTTGGTTGATGAGACAAAATACCTTTTAAAAAAGCACGGCAGAATAAAAAATTTTGTTTGCACGATAGGTTATCAGGAGATTCTGGCATATTTGGACGGGAAATGGACTCTGGAAGAGGCTGCGGATAAGTTGAAACAGCATACAAGAAATTATGCCAAACGCCAGTTAACGTGGTTCAGAAAAAATCCTGCACTGGAGATTAGGATATAAAAAGAAAAAGGGAAAATGTATTCACTTTCCCTTCTAACGGTTATACACCGCTGGATTAATGGTAATTTGATAATAATATAAGTCTTTTACCAGGATATTATGATAACACCGGACGAACCGCTTGTTGCATTTTCTCTACGTAAAGATCTTTCATCACACTTAGTCTGTTGATCTTCTGTTCTATCTATTTGCCTTCTGCGTTCTCTATATGTAGTAGAACCATATAAACTGCGGACTTTATATTCACCATATGGATATAGACACGGATCGTCTATTCTATTGCCGCTGCCGCCTGCACCAACTGCATTTGGACTATTACTTAGATGTATGTTGTTCAATTCATATTTAGAGAATATATCGCTTGGAATATATGGTGAGATTCCACCTGGATCAACAGTCTCCATTGATGACACATTTCCACCATTCCCCGCTTGATAACGTCCATCCGTAAGTATATAATCAAACCCGTGATAAGTTTTAGAATATGTACTTGGATTATAAGAACCACCTTTTGCACTCAAATAAAGAGTTGAATCATTGCAACGTAAACTGGTATCAAGATTTTCTTCTAGTTGTTTTATCATTTTAGAAGTAACGTTTTTATTTATTGCCGGACCTCCTGAAGCAACAAAGAAAGAACAATCATCATCAAGTTGTGTAACATAGCGGACTACAGGTGTTTCTGCAGCCCCCCCTCCTTGACCTACTGTATGACGTCTTGCGCTAAGTGAAGTATACACACTCAAGCTCGGTTTAGATGTTACAGCATCACCAGCATTAACTTTATATGGACCAAAATTTGTACCAAAGGTAGCTTCTGTTGCATCTTTTCCCGCTAGAACACTGCCGGTGCTGTTGCTTCCGTATATCATACTTGAACCTTCGTTAATTCTTATCCATCCGCCTTCACCGCCTGTAGGATAATCTACATTTGTAACACACTGTGTAGAACCATTTGCCCAGGTGCTGATTGCGGCATAGTATCTTGGTTGTTTACCATTTTCACCATGTCTGTAAGTTGATTCCTCAACTTTTGTATCAGGAAAAGTATACCAGGCTGTGTAATTCATATTGGCGCAATCACCAATTCCACTTACAGTTCCTGTTTTATAAGATTTTGTAAACAAACTGCTTAGATAAGAGCGTACATCTTGATCTTTCACATAACGTTCATCCTGTGTATTTCCGTGCGGACAAGCATTAGAGAGATAATGTGTATGATCACAAAAATCAATATATCCATCAACATATAATCCGACTCCGGAACCTCCCGGAGCTCCTGCACCTCGAGCAACAAGCCCCGGACTTCCAAATCCGTTAATCATGCCATCAAACCATGCAACCTGCTGTTTGTATGGTGATATAAAGTTTTCATTAGCAAGTGTTTTGCACCAGTCATTTGCCCCGCAGTTTCTTTGAGAAGAAATATTGCTTGCAATAGAAGATATTGCAGAATTAATTTCAGAACAGGTGTATAAATCCAGTGCATTATCTTCTGCCTGCGTTGTATAACAAGTTGTTTGATATTCTTCTTCGACTTCTTCATAGATAGTGTTTCCTTCCTCATCTTTTTCACCGGTATCTTTTTTCACCATTCTTGTTTTTGTACATTCATACGGTGTTGGTTTCCAACATTCAACCCCGTATGAAATACTCGGATACGCTACACCAACATATGTTTCCGTGACATCTTCTCCGGCTGCTGCAGATGGTGACCTCGTTGCGATTGTGAAAGGTGCTCCTTTCAAAACTTCTCTTAGGATTGCATTAGGCGGACAGGTAACGCCTTCTCCCTTTATGCTACATACAGATTGAACTTCTGATAGAGCAAAATCTTTTGTTTTTGTTTCCATAAACTCTTCTACACTTTGATCCCATTGGTATCCACCTGCACCTGCACCAATAAGTTCAATTTTGAAAAGTGTTGCCTTTTTAGGCGGTTTAAAGTTGCAACCTGAACCGGATTCAATAAGTCTTGAGTTATTATATAGTTCATGAGAACCACCATAACATACAAACTTTCCATGAGGAACTCTATCAGGAATATAGCGGATTCTTTTTGTAATAATTGGAGTAGATGCAGCAAGAACTAATGATATAAAAACGAAAAATATCATTAATTCTACTAAAGTGAAACCTTTTTTCAATTTATTTATTTTTTTCATTATTTACCCCTATTAAAATCTGTTACCAGGCTATTATTATTGCACCGGGTTCTCCTGCTGTTTCACCACCGCAAGCTTCCGGTAAATGTCCGTATCCTGATTCTGGCAAACTGTAGATAGTACCATCAAAACATTCTCTTTTATTTGCATCGTCAGCAGCTACAGGTTGTATAGTTTCATTTCCAGTTACAATATTATTGATTCTGTGAACGGCTGTTCCTTCAACATGCGTAACAATAGGATGTGCTCCAGAACCCGCTTTTCCCGGATTCATATGTGCTGCGCTAATATATGATCTATAGCCTGCACCTGTTGCAATTGTAATCTCCGGATATGAACCACGGAATGAATATGGATAATACTTGCGTGGAAATGGCAAGTCATCTTTTTCTACAGCGATTGTTTCTGTTCTTGCATAGCTGTCACTGCCGGATGCTGCATTCATCAACAAATCCCAGTTACCTGTTTCATCATTTTTAACGTAAAGTTTAGAAGATTCCGAGGTATCTTTTGCCGGTACTAGTTTAAACGAAGTACCCGAAGGTAATCTTTCAAAAATTTTTGTTGTGGATGAACCCGGTTCACCGGCTAGACCAAAAAAGGCTTTTATAGCCAGAGACTGGGTATAATAAGGTATAGAGCCAGTTACAGATCTTATGCTGCCGGATGCCGCCTGTCTGTTGGAAGAAGTGCACCCTTTGCCTCCAGGTTGGGCATTATTTAGTACTTGCATATTTGAAACTTCCATTCCTGACATTTGGAAATATTCATTAACACCATATGTTGTTTTAAAGTTGTCGCCATTGACACCATTAACCTCTCTTGGCGGGAAATAATTTATATCATCAACTTCGCCATCAGTACCGTCACCGGAAGGTTTGAGAGTTGCATACTTACTTCCGATTCTTAGTGTAGTTTCTTCAGTCGTGCTTAGAAATTCTACTGCATCCTGCAAACCCTCCGGATCATAATAGATTTTTGTTCTGAGTCTGTAACGTCCACCCCTGCCGGAATTTCCGCCGTTTGCTTCATATCTCATTAAACAAGATTCCGGACACATGTTTATATCTATAACACAGTCCATAGAACAGTCATTATACTCATTTCCTGTAGTATCTATTCTCATAGGGAGACATGCGCCGTTACCCGAAGCTCCAAGAGGTGAATCTAATTCGTATTCAACATATTTAGAAGAATCCCACCATTGCTTATTCCATTCTTCCCTTACCCAATCTGGGACATTTTCATCCGTAATACTTGATAGAAAATTATTGTCAACAGATATATTTCCGCTGACATTAACAGTGGCATTTGTATACCAAGGCTTGTTTGCATTGTACCCTATTCCAACAGCGCCAGCTCCTCCTGCACCTATAGTTTGTATTACAAAGAAATTCGCTGATGGAGCTGAGAAATAACAAGCATCTGTTACTTCTTTTAATTCCCCGTTTTTATTCTCTCGATTATTGGCTTCCCATTGGTACAAATGTCCGCCGCTCCAAAAACATTCAACAGTCCCGTGTGCGGCTTTTATTTCAACTGGTTTTTTCAGCTTTGTCTGACCGAGCATCGGTATGCCAAGCGCCCCTACAAACCCTATAATAACCAGAGTTATAAGGATTTCTGCAAGTGTGAATCCGCCAGCTTTTCTTCTCATTACCATATGTGTTTTGTACCTTATATTTACTATACAATCATGATAACATATTTAATTATAAAATCAATTACTTACTGTATTCGATTTTTAAACATATGATAATTTTAGTAAATCAAATATAATAAATCTAGTATGATACCAAAGAAATTTAAACCAATTAAGCGGGAAAAGGTCGTTATCAGCATAAGACTAAACTCTGATACTCTAAGAGTTCTAGACGAACTCGCAAGCGAAACAGATATAAGCCGCAATGAAATTATTGTGCAATGCATAGATTTTGCGCTTAGAAATTTCCACTAACAAACTTTTTTGATACTTTCTGCTTAATACTTTCTTACGGATGATTTTAGCATTTGGGGTAATTTATCTCACTAAGTCCGGTGCCAATATATAAGTATGAAATTGGCAAGTTTTTTTAAATTGGTTAACAGAAAAATAAATAAGTATGACAAAGCTGCTTCTAATCCGTTCGAATCAACGCCGCTTACGATTACGCTTGTGTGGGTTGAAGAAGACAAAAAATACAAGAATCAGAAAAATTAGGCTGTCTTATCAATATGCGCATTTATATCAATACCTTTTTCCCTGCAAGCTTCCTCCACAAGCAGTTTTTCATCCGGCAAAAGTTTCTCAAAAATTTTACCCAGTGCAAATGCCGACCCGAATGATGCAGCGCCTGCAAGCCCCGCAACTATAACTCCTGCGCCAGATGCCGCTCCCAAAATCGCTGCCGGAACCGCTATATAACCCGCACACCTGATTGCGGATTTGCCCAACTCCTTCAAACCTGATTTCCAATTTGTCCCCTCAACCTTCTCGCCTTCTGTATTGTATTTTAAACCAAAAGCGCCGGGAACATTGACAAAATCCATCAGGCAAAATGCAGCGGTTAACATTGCGCCGCCCGTTGCTTTCTTTAATGACGGAAGTTTTCCCGTCTTATTAATCAATGCCGGTAATATTGAACTTGTCATATTATCCCCTGTTAATTGAACTTTTTTAATTCCCTAAATATATAAACAAATTTTTGTTTCAAAAATTGCCTTTTGTTTTACAAAATATTACAATAAAAGCATGGAAAAAAAGATTGCAGAAATTCTTATTCAAAAAAACTTAACCATCTCCACTGCAGAATCCTGCACAGGAGGGTTATTAAGCTCCAAACTTACTGACATCAGCGGAAGCTCGGCATATGTTACCCTAAACGTTGTAACATATGCAAATGAAGCAAAACAGCGAATACTCGGAGTAAGTTCCGATACATTACAAAAACACGGTGCAGTCAGCGAAGAATGCGCTTTCGAGATGGCGCAGGGACTCTACAAACTTACTAATTCCGATATTTGCGTCTCAACTACCGGTATTGCAGGTCCTACAGGCGGAAGCGCCGAAAAACCTGTCGGACTAATGTATTCCGCAATCTTTACCCCGAATAAACATCAGGTTTACAAAATTTTACTTTCGCCAAACATAGACAGAGTCACAATGAAAGAAAAATTTGCAGAAGCAGTACTGAATAATATTTACACTTTCCTGGCTTTTGTATAAAATATAACTATGGGAGTAGGTTTTAAAAATTTTGCGCTTTTATGCATAAGTCTTATGCTTTTCTCTACCGTCAATTCTTTTGCGGAAGAAGGCAATACAACCCTGCAAAATGATTTTTCGGGTTACATGAGCGCCCTCAACGGAAAAATTCAAAAAAGCTGGAATCCGCCCGAATGTATGGAACGTAACGGGCATGCGCTGGTAAAATTCAGTCTGACAAGGAGCGGCGATGTGTATTCAAGCGAAATCGTCGAAAGTTCCGGAGATCTAGTATTCGATGAATCTGCGCTGGAAGCTATCAGAAAATCATCACCCTTCGATCATTTCCCCGCAAATACCTCGAAAGGTTCGCTCACCATAAACTACTCCTTCGATACCTCAATAGTCAAAACCTACGACATGCAAAACTATCTGGCAAATGCAGACAAGTTCTTTAATGTAAATAATAAAGTCGCTCTGGATTACATAAATAAAGCAATTGAAGAAGTACAGGGTGACACAAATGCATATTTTCTTTACGGAAAAAGAAGTAAAATTAAAAGAGCCCTCGGCGATACAGCAGGCGCTGAAGAAGATTTGAATGAATCCAAAAGGCTTAAAGCAAAGTACGACCAAAAACGAATAATGGCAAGTAAATTGATTGCAGAAATGGAGCAGTCACCTTATTCCTATTTTAACCTTGCGCATTCCTACGAAATTGCAGGCGATTACGAAAAAGCTATCGAAGCCATCGATAAAGCAATTGCGCTGACTGAATTGAATAATAATTACAAGCGCTACAGAAACGATCTGGTTAACAGGAAAGCTGCACTATAATAAGTTGATTTAATAAGGGGGCGCAGCCTAAAAGGCTGCGCCCCCTTATTAAAAACATTAAACCCTTAAATATTCTTCTTTTTCTCTTCTTCCATATGAGCTTCTTTTTCATGCTCAAGTTTTTCTTCCAGAGCTTCTTCTGCCTCGTATTTCTTTTCCTTATCGCCTTCATAGAGGAACAATACAAACGGCAGGATAAATACTACAGCAACCGCATAATATCTGAATGTTTCAACATATCCCCAGAGAGTCGCCTGCTGCCTCAGGATATTATGAATTTGAGCCTGTGCCATATACATAGCGGTTTGCGGATCAACAAGTGATGAAAAAGAGCCCATCATTGCTTGAACCCGTTCTGAAAAAACGTGGTTCGTGTCTGTCAAAAACTTAATCATCGTGTACTGGTGCGCCTGCGAGAACCTGGTAATCATTGTTGTTGCAATAGAAGTACCGATTGCAGCGCTCGTATTTTTAAGCAAGTTTTGAACACCGGCAGCATTTGTCTGCGCTTCCTTTGGCAAAGTTGCGCAGGAAATATTTGACAGAGGAACCATTGCAAGAATCATACCTAGCCCGAATACAAAGTTTGGAAACGCAATATCCGCAAGAGAAATATTGGTATTAATTTCACCCAGCATTAAGCCTGAAATAGCAAGAGTAATAAGCCCTGCAATTACGACCGGGCGAATACCTATTTTCGACACAAATACACCGCAAAGAATTGAAGCCAATAAACAGCCTGCGCCTCGGGGAACCATGGAAATACCGCTTAAAAATGCCGTATAGCCAAGAAGCGATTGAAGCATTGACGGTAAAATTGATGCGGATGACATCATTACAGCCATCAAAACCATCTGCCCCATTGTACCGATTAAAAAGTTATGATTCTTTAATATAGATAAATCGATCAAGCCGGTCTTCGTTTTTCCTTTTTTAACCTGAATAAATACAAAAATAAGAAAGGATATCATTGATACAGTAAATAGTTTGCAAATCCAAGGTGCACCGAACCAGTCCGCATCATTACCTTTGTCTAAAACGACCTGTAATGTTAAAAGCCAGAGTGCAAGGAAAAAGAAGCCCGACATATCCATAGTAACATTTTTTTGTTTTCTTGAATAAGGTGGTTCTTCAACATATTTATGTGTTAAGAAAAACGCAACTATACCGAAAGGAATATTAATAAAGTAGATAAAAGGCCAAGACCAATTCTCGGTAATCCACCCGCCGAGAGCCGGTCCCATAATAGGTGCAACAATTACACCAAGACCAAATACTGCCATTGCTGCAGGTAATTTTTCTTTAGGAAAAATTTCGAAAATAATAGCCTGAACAACAGGAAGAATTCCGCCACCGCCTGCGCCTTGCAAAATTCTTGCAAACAATATCATTGCCATAGAATTTGATATTCCGCACAGAACTGATGCAATGGTAAAAATTACAATACTCATCATAAAGTATTGTTTTCTGCCCATCAATTTACTGAAAAAATCAACAGTCGGTATTACAACACCGCTGGCAACTAGGTAGCTGGTAATAATCCAGGTTGATTCGTTATGACTAATGGAAAAAGTTCCTGCCATATATGGAAGTGCAACGTTTGAAATAGTTTCATCCAGAGCAAACATAAAAATTGAAATCATAAGCGGGATCATTGTTACCCACGGATTTAATTTAAACTTCCACTCTTCTGCTGCTACTGCTTCCTGCCCCATACTATGTTTCCTTTTACCACATGTAGAAATATCAACACGTAAATTAAACCACATAATCTTAGAATTTGCAAGCATCATTTAGTTGAATTTTATGTTAAATTTTTTTATTGCATCTTCCCTGATTAATGTTAATATTTTTATTAACCCTTGAACGTCAATTTGCGTATACGTATTTGATTCACTGATATGCCTGTCAAGAGCTTCGCTTATTGTTTTATACAGTTCTAAGCCTCTTTGGGTAATAGTACTTTCGATGATAATTTTTGAACCCTGATTTTTAGGCGTTCTTTCAATAAGTCCTTTTTGTTCAAGAGACTTTAAGAACTTTCCGGTGTGTGCTCTGCCTTTCATAATAAGTTTGGCGAGTTCTATCTGAATAATACCGGGGTACATATACAGACAGTCCAAGATAATAAATTCTTCTTGAGATATTATAAACTGATGTTGTTCAAAAAAGCATCGTGCAGCTTCGTGCAAGACTCTTGATGTTAATTCCAACTCATATGGCAAAGATTTTGTATAATGATCCAATTTACACACCTCTTATTAATTGTATTTTAAGTTTAATGAATTTTCAATAATTAATTTTAAAACTTCTAAATCGACTAACATAGTTTGATTATATTGTACTGATGGTTTGAGTATTTCGGGCAACCTTAAATCTAAAATTTTCTCAATTTTGTTTATGCTATTATTAAGCAAACAAGGATTAAGTATATGAGTAAAAAAGAATATAAATATATTAAACCATATAATATCGGTTTTAAACCTCAACAGATTTAGATAATTTATAAATCAAATGAGGCATTTTCTTATTTCTGACATTTTTTATAAATTCGCCGCAAATTTTTGCACCCAGATTTTCTGCAACTTTGAGTGATGGGATATTGTTTGGACGAATTTCAAAAATAACTTCGTTTAAATTTAAAGTGTTAAAAGCATAATTTTTTAAAACATTAGCGGCTTCTGCAGCATATCCTTTATGCCGGTATTCTTTTTTTAAAATATAGCCAATTTCATAATACTGATTATTTTCAATTATATCCTGTTTTAATGCCGCTTGACCTATTACATTCCCTGATTTATTTTCAGACATTATAAAAAATCCAAGATTATATTTTTTATAATATTCTAAGTTTTTTTCAATCCATTCTTGAACATCTTTATCTGTGAAATCATACTCCCAGGCATACATTACTTCTTTATCTTGCAACATTGTTTTTAATTCTGCAAAATCATTTTGAGTTATATATCTTAAAGTTAGTCTTTCGGTTTTTAGAAATACATTTTGCATGAGATTGATTTTACTATAAAAATTTTATTAACATAGTAATTTTAAATACACATTGCAAGTATATATGACAGTTTCGTACCAATTATGGTATATTTAATCTATGCAAATTAAAGAAATAACTACAAATAGAATTGATTATATGGAACTCTTGTTAATCGGTGATGAAGATAAAAAAATGATTAATAAATATATAGAACAATCAACTATTTTTGCGTTATATGAGACTAATGTATTAATTTCTATTTGTGCAATTATAACAATAGATAATGAAACTGTTGAAATAAAAAACCTTGCAACATATCCACAATACCAAAATAGAGGTTATGCATCTGCATTAATTGACTTTGTATGTAATAAGTATAAAATACATTTTAAATATTTAGTTCTCGGAACAGGAGAAAATGCCAAAACGTTGGAATTCTATAAAAAACGTGGATTTCAAGAAACCCATAGGATACAAAATTTTTTTATAGATAACTATGATCATCCAATTTTTGAAGATGGAAAACAACTGGTAGATATGATTTATTTAAAGAAAATTTTATAATAACCCTGTAATGCAACAATCTTCAAACCATTCGAACAAGTTCAGGAAAATCTACTAAAAAAGAGCCTTTCAAGGCTCTTTTTAGAAATGGTGGGGGTAAAGCGGCGAAGTTCGAACTTTTTATCCTGTATAAAAGAGTTGATTGAAGAACTCAAAAAGTCAGATACAGTCTTGCTTTTAGAATATTATCAAGTATTTAAACAATCAGTTAGCTGTCATTCTGGAATTGTTTGCACTACTGTCCAAGATAATTTTGTATAATAAGCTGAAAAATGAGTAAATATATGTATTGTTTCCAAAGAGGATATAGAAGAGACAATAAACAAAAATGTCATCCTGAAAGATTAGAAAAACAAACGAAAGTGTAGTTTTTCAATCTGTTCAGGATCTTACCAAAACCTAAATATAATACCTGGTTTGTAAGATTCTGAACAGTGTGAAAAATTAACCGTTTTAAATAAATTAATTTTTCTGCACTTTCAGAATGACAGAATTTTTAAATTTATTCGGGACAGTTGTGGGAATTGTTTGCCAAAGCGAACCAAAATTTTTGTCACCGAATTACGTAACATATACAAGAATGACAATATTTATTCCCAAGCTAAAGATAAATCTTTAAATTCCGGATTCATTTCCTTAATCAAGTTTATCTTCCACTCCCTATGCCAACGCTTTAATTGTTTTTCACGATTTAGGGCTGCGTCAACAGAGTCAGTCAATTCATAATATACCAATCTGTCAACATTATATTTTTTCGTAAAACCATCAACTACTTTATTTTTATGCTCCCAAACTCTTTTTTGCAAATTACCTGTAACTCCTATATAAAAAGAGGTTTGAGAATAATTAGTCATTATATAGACAGCATAAGTTTTGCTCATAGACTAATTATAACACGCCAAGCTGGTAAGATCCCGAGGGGTAAATGAATTTTATTTATATTAATGTCACCCTGAACTCGTTTCAGGGTCTTACCAAATTGAAGTTTCTGTTTCCAACTGGTAAGATCCCGAAAGGGGTAAATAAAATTTGTAGGTTTTACGCTTAACTGCTCCGCATGATTGAAGAAAATTCGGGATGACAGCACGCTTAGTGTCAACTAACAAGTATAAAAGGAGGTATTATGAAAATCAGAAAAGATGTAAACGTAATAATCACATTTGACGACAAAGAATATTCGGAAGAAGAAACCGCATTTCTTTATCAACAATTTTTTGAGAGTTTAGCAAAAATCAAAGGAGTAAAAATTCCGGAATATGCCGAAAAGGCTTTAGCGAAGGCTCTTAGAGCCAAAGAAAAAATATCTAAAGAGATTCGAACCCCTAAAACTGACAATACAAAAGAGTTCTAGCGATTTTTAAAAACTTCTTTCAAAATGCTCGAAATCTGCAAACATAGACCACAAGCGAAAAGCCACTAAAAAAGAGCCTTTTCGGCTCTTTTTAGAAATGGTGGTGCAGAGGTTACAAAGTTAGAACTTATAATCAATAAATTTATTGAAAAAGTCCGTACTTTTGAAATGTTTGAACTTGGTAGAATGATTGATAGTATAAATTTGAGAAAAGTTGATTAACTAAGTCTAAATTAATGAATCAGGAATTGTTCTTTTAGATATACTTTTTAGAGTAACTGGAATATTTTCATAATCAATTAAGGTTAGTTTTTCTAACGCAAACTCCAAACCAATTATTTTTGAAATAATAAAATTTTTGTATTTATTCAATTTTTCATCAAAATTCAAATTTATAATTTCGTTTTTTATATTTTCATCGCTAAACGAATTTTCTATAATGGAAAATTGTAAATCCAATCCTGTTACAAGAAAATCAATTAATTCTTTATATTTATTATGTCTATATTCTTTTATTTGCTCATTTTCTTTAAATAAACTATATATTAAATCACTAGAATTTTTTAAACTAACCGCAACTATTTCTAATATCATAGAAATATACTCAATCTCTGCTCCAATTCCATATTTCTTAAATATCATTTGATTTTTAAAATAAAAATCGGGAATTTTTTTTGCCTCTTTATAATGCATATTTATTGTGTCCATTAATAAATATTTATTATTTTCATCCATATAAAAGCCATGTAAATATTGAGCTGAAAATAAAGTATTTATCAGCCAAATAGCAGAATCACATGACTTAAAGCATATATCTCTAAATTCTATAATTTTTCTTGCTTCATTTTTTATAAATTCATCACTTAGCCATTGTTCTTTTTGTTGTTTTAATTGTTGTGTAAATTGTTTATCTAAGTTATTGTTTCTTGAATTTGTGTATAAAATAGAAATTATTAAAACAATAATAGGAACCAATATTTGTCCAACAATACCAACTATATCAAGCCAATCTTTTGAATTATTATTTAAATAAAAATTAAACATGGTTTCCTTTCATTATCCCTATTATAGAACAAATAATTTTCTGTTTAAAAGAAGGGAGAACATTATGACAACAAAGAAACCAAATTTTATTGTTAAATTTGACAATTCAAACCCAACAGAGGAAGAAAGAGCAAAAGCCATTTGTGATTTAATTTTATGTTTAATGAAATTATCAGCAAAGCAAGAGGCTAAAAAGTTTAAAACGAAAAAAGAGCAAAAAGAATATGAACAAAATTTTTCTAATTTTGCCTCAAAAGCCTTATATAACAACAATTTTGACGACAAAAAATAATAAAATTGTGCTCAAACTTCTAAGACTCTCGTTATTATTGCGTTTTGGTGATTGGTTGTTTTTGGTGTCTGCCTTGTTTGAACAAGTGCAGAGTCGAAAAGCCCCATTTTGACAATAAAAAAAGAAGTCTTAATGACTTCTTTTTAAATGGTGGGCGTTAGAAGACTCGAACTTCTGACCCTCTCCTTGTAAGGGAGACGCTCTACCAACTGAGCTAAACGCCCGCACCTGTATTCTTTTGTCATTTGTTCAGTTGGTAGAGCGTCCGTATCTTAGAACCGCTCGGCTCAACCTCCTAAACCTTTTGCTTATGCTTCTAGCCTTGCCGCCTCGCTGGGCAACTGAGCTAAACGCCCGCACCTGTATTCTTTTATCACTTGGGTTTGCACCCTTTTGGCGGAACCAGACTTTATAGTCTATTTACCCCCGGCTGTCAACAGAATTTATATTAATTCAAACAAAATTCAATGTCAAATACTTTGTTATAATAATCTAATTAGCGTATTTAAAACAAAATTCAAATTATATACAATACTAGAATAAGAAAGGAGTTTTGATATATGGAAATCAAAGTTGTTCAGGATGCAAAAAGTATTGAATCCGACATTCTTGTGGTAAACAAGTTTGAAGAAGAAAATACAACAAATGATCTTGCTAACAAATACGCTGTTGAGCAGGATAATTTTAAAGGTAAATTCGGCGAAACATACCTTCTTCCGACATACGGTCAAGAAATTTACAAAAAAGTTCTTGTCCTTGGATTAGGAAAGAGAGCAGAGTTTAACCCGAATAAAATGAGAGAAGCTGTTGCAAAAGCAATCAAGAAATGTATGCAAATGGAGGCTAAAAAAGTTTCCTTCTCTCTCAACGGAATTGAATTTGATTATTCGGAACAATTCGCAATGGGAGCATTTATTGCAGATTATGCTTTTGATAAATATAAATCGGAAAAGAAAGACAACAAGGTTCAGGAAGTTTACGTTCAGGCTAACGCTGATATCGTAAAAAAAGCAGAAAAAATTGCCGCAGCTATGACATTTGCAAGAAATCTTGCAAATGAGCCGGCTCAATTTGCTACCCCGACAGAGCTTGCTAACATTGCGTGTGATTTTGGTCTGGACACAAAAATATACAACAAAGAAGAGTGCGAAAAAATGGGTATGGGGGCATTCCTTGCCGTATCAAGAGGAAGCGCTCAAGAACCTAAATTCATCCATATGAAATATCAGGTTGACAACCCTAAAAAGAAAATCGCCATAATCGGTAAAGGTATAACCTTTGATAGCGGTGGATTGGATATCAAACCGCCTTCATCCATGCTTACAATGAAAGATGATATGTCTGCCGCAGCTTGTGTTTTAGGCGTAATGAGCATCTTACGAGAATTTCATCCGCAGGTGGAAGTTCACGGTATCATTGCGGCTTGCGAAAACATGCCGGGCTGTTCAGCTTACAAGCCGGGGGATATCTTAACCGCAATGAACGGAAAGACTATTGAAGTTGATAATACTGATGCAGAAGGCAGGCTGACTCTTGCCGATGCGCTCTGTTATGCCTGCGAACTCGGTGTTGATGAAGTAATTGATCTTGCAACACTTACAGGCGCCTGCATGGTAGCTTTAGGCACAAATGCGGCAGGTATTATGGGTAATGATGAAGGCTTGGTCAAAAATCTTATTGCCACTGCGGAAAGAAACGGTGAAAGATACTGGGAGCTTCCTTTATGGGAAGAATATTTTGACAGTCTCAAAAGCGACATTGCGGATATGAAAAATACCGGTGCACGCTGGGGCGGCGCATCAATTGCCGGCGTTTTCCTGCAAAAGTTCGTAAAAGATGTAAAATGGGCTCACATTGATATTGCGGGTACTGCTTTCCTTGATAAACCTCAGAAAGAATTTATCAAAGGTGCGACCGGCGCA
Organism: Candidatus Gastranaerophilales bacterium; assembly: GCA_944323255.1. GTDB lineage: Bacteria > Cyanobacteriota > Vampirovibrionia > Gastranaerophilales > Gastranaerophilaceae > CAG-196. Next base: position 44,016 of record CALURU010000006.1, on the reverse strand, counting down.
GGTGTAAGAACACTTTTAAATTACATTTTGGAACAATAATTACAAACTATTAAGAATAATGGCGGGGTGCAAAGCACCCCGCCCCATTTTTATAATTGTCAAACAAATATACTTAATCAGCACATATACATTTATTCATTTATTTAATATATTTACTAAAAATAAAAGCTATGTTAATTTAATTATTGTAGGGCTTAGCACTATGCTAACTTCGTCACACACATTCTCGAGGAAATTGGACGAAAGGAGGCGAATAGCTATGATTGACAAAATAATAATGCTACTATTAGCAACTTCAATCACAATAGTAGCATTAAAACTATTAATTCAATCGTAGGGTGCGAAGAAGAGTCTTTAAGCCTGCTTATTTTTAAAGGCTCTCGCCCTACTTTTTTATTATTTACTATTTTTTATAAGTTGTCAATAGATCTTTGTTGTGATTCGGGCAATATTGTTCTTAATCTATATATCTTCAGTATCAACAAAAGTTATTTTGTACCCCAGAATTTCCGCTATAAGTAAAACTTCGTTGTATGTTATACTACCTCTAATAAGTTTATTTGAAAGATTATTGGAACTATAATTTTTTCCCATTTCCTCGGATAATAACTTGCAAAGTTCCTTCATTTTAATATTTTTTGCCGCTAATAACGATTTTATTTGTTCTCTGGCTTTCATACTCATGTTAATAATTATACTAATACATGAAAATGTTGACAAATAAGTGTACAAGATATATAATTAAATCACTTATTAGTGAAATTTAACTCTGATTAGTGTGTTTATATTTTACATTTATTAATAATGTGAGGTAATTATGAGAAAAAAGCTATTTTTTGAATTTATAGGAGCAAGAATTAAATATTATAGAGAGAAAAACGAATTAACAATTGACGAATTAGCTTCAAAATCAGGTTTACGCAAGCAATATATGGAAAAAATAGAAAGCGGAAAAGCTTATGGTCTTTCTACGACAAAATTTTTTAAAATTGCAGAAGCATTACAAACAACAACCTCTAATCTGGTAAAGGGATGGGAAGAATTTGAAAGTAATTCTAATAAGTAGTGTGGAGCTTGCTCCACAAGAGTTATTGTTAGGTAAAACCTGACTTACATTTCTACAAGCCACGCATCATTACGAGTGAACAATCCAAGACAGCCCGAAGCAATCTTAAACGAGGTTAACCCCTCACCCGAATTTCTAAGTTCGCTAAACGCTCACTAAGAAATTCTTCCCTCTCCCACAAGGGGCGAGGGGAAAGTAATTTCTTGCCATTGTACTATCGGTGTCTTTTCTGTTAACATTTTGTTTCTTCTTTTCTTTTTCTTTTTAGTAAAGAAAAAGTTCACTAAACAAACTGTAAAAGTTACTCTTTGAGGGTGACAGGGCAAAAAAGCCTGATTGGTAATTTTACAATTGTCACCCGACAAAATGTATTTACCCCTAGCCGGCGCCGAATAAATTGCCGTCAAAATTCAAACTTTTTGCTTCTTTTAATAGCGGATAATCATCAATGTTGTTATTTTTCACAAAATTAATCGCTTCACTGCGTGCAAGCTCAAGTATTTTAGCATCGTGTACGATATCGGCAATAATCATATCCGGAAGTCCGCTCTGACGTGTTCCGAGAAATTCGCCCGGTCCTCTGATTTGCAAATCCTGCTCCGCAATTACAAACCCGTCGTTTGTCTGCGTCATAATATTGAGCCTTGCCCTTGTTTCCATCGACTTTGTAGAAGAAGAAAGCAGACAATATGATTGAAGGTCGCTTCTTCCGACACGCCCTCTCAGCTGATGGAGCTGCGAAAGTCCGAAGCGTTCAGCGTTTTCTATAACAATAACAGTCGCATTCGGAACATCAACCCCGACTTCCACAACAGTTGTTGAGACAAGGATATCATATTCCTTATTTTTGAATTTATTCATGACCTCATCTTTTTCGTCATTTTTTAACTTCCCGTGCAAAAGCCCGATTTTGTATTCCGGAAAAACTTCTTTTTCCCAGCGTTCTTTTTCAATTGTTGCTGCTTTTGCAGAAAGCGTTTCGCTTTCTTCAATCAGGGGATAAACAATGTACGCCTGACGTCCGGCTTCGACCTCGTGCCGGATAAGCTCCGTTATTTGTTTTTTGGAGTTTACAAGCTTTGTGATGATAGGTTTTCTGCCTTTTGGAAGTTCGTCAATAATCGTTAAATCCAGATCGCCGTTCATTGTAATAGCAAGTGTTCTTGGAATCGGAGTGGCAGTCATTGTAAGAATTTGCGGATTTTGCGATTTTTTGCGGAGTGCAAGCCTTTGTTTTACGCCAAATCTATGCTGCTCGTCAATTACAACAGCGCCAAGGTTAGCAAATTCAATATTATCCTGAATAAGTGCATGCGTACCGACCGCAATATCCGCTTGACCGTTCCTAAGGTTAGTTTCTGAAATTGTTCTCTGCTTTTTACCGATACTTCCGAGAAATAATTCAACCCTGATTCCAAGCGGCGCAAGCCAGTTTACCATATTGTTGTAATGCTGCTGCGCCAGAATCTCTGTTGGTGCCATAATCGCAGCCTGATACCCGTTTTCTATCGCAGCAAGAAGCATAATTGTTGCAACAACTGTTTTACCGCTTCCAACATCACCCTGCAAAAGTCTTTGCATAGGTTTTGTAGAGTTTAAGTCGTTCAAAATCTCATTTACAGCCCTTTTTTGTGCACCCGTAAGCTCAAACGGAAGCCCGTTAATAAAGCGCATTACAAGCCCGTCACGCTTAATTTCCAGCGGGATTGAAGAGATTGTTCTGTTGTTTTCTTCCCTCAAAAGCGCAAGTCTTAATTGAATAAGAAACAACTCTTCAAATACAAGCGAAAACCGTGCTCTCTGCAGCGATTCGTTATCGTTTGGGAAATGCATTTGCTCTACCGCTTCTTTTTTCGGTAAAAGATTGTATTTTTCAATAATATATGCCGGCAAAACCGTCTCAATTTCGTTTTTGAAAAGCTGAATGGTATTATATATTGCTTTTCTGAGAGTCTTTATGTTCAGATTTTCGCTCAGGGGGTAAATAGGAACAATTCTTGCAAGATTAATATTTGACGACGAGAGGATTTCATCATCCATGATGGAATAAGTCGGTTTGTCGAGAGTTGGCATCCCATCATAAGAATTTATTTTGACCGTTCCTGAAACCATTATTCCAGAGCCTTTCGGAAACTGGGATTTAATCCTCTCAAGCGTGTACTTGTTAGACTTGGAAGAAAAGAAATTAAGATTTATACTTCCCGAGCCATCAACAATTTTAACCTTTACAACACCAAGATTATTTTTGGTTGTAAAAGCCTCTACCGAACGAATTGTGCCAAAAACTGTAGTAGTCTCGCCTGGAGTCAGGTCTCTGATTTTTGTCCTTGTCGAATAGTCCACATGTTTGCGGGGGAAATAATACAGCAGATCGCCGACTGTGTAAATTCCAAGTTTATTTAGAATATAGGCAATTTTCGGACCAATCCCTTTAAGATACATAACGTCAGACTTGAGTGTAAGTCTGCTGTTTTTTGCTTCAACCGGTGGATTTCCGCTCTCTGCCTTAATTACACTCACTAATCGCTCAAGTGATTTTTTTCTCTGGGGCAAGGTATCCATTTGATACCGCTCAAAATGCTCCAAAAGCACCTGCCACTTAGGGTTTTGTGAGCTTTTTATCTCCTTGCGCAATTCCGAGCAGATGAATGAAGAAAAACTCCTCGTTTTCCCGTTAATATTGATATATTTATACTTAACCTCAATCTCGACAGCCTTTTTTATCTGCTCCAAATTATCCATGTATAGATTATACAACAAATTCGCCTTAATATTTCTTAACAAAGCACAGAAAAAAGGCAATTTTTTAGAATAGATATACTTTATATATATGTAAGAGATAATTGAAAGAGAGAGTAAGAATTATGACAGCAACATACGATGCAATCGAAAGAAATAAAAAACCGGCAGGAGCTTTAGAAATCCCTTCTGACTTTCAATTCTATTATCTCAAAAAACAGGACAGACAAATGAGATTTAATAACGGCGGCGATCCAATCTACGATGTATTTGATAAAATTGACAACAGACCTCTTTCAAAGATCGCAAGAGATTTTGTCAGAGAATTAAAGGACGACTCTATTAGATTTATCTCTACATTACTGAAATAAGATATAAGTTGAAGAGTTGAAAAGTGGATAAGTTGAATAGTTCGATAAGTTCGCTTACGCTCACGTAAATAGAGATATAACTAACGTTTCAGTTCCTCCACTTTTCAACTCTTCAACCCTTTACTAAAAACTTGTAGCTCTATAAACTACTAACCCAAAATTACCCCATCTTACATCTTACTCAAATTTTAGCCCCGATTAGGGGCTTTTTATTTGGATAAAATTGTCAGAAAAAACGGGTGCCGGACTTTTAGTCCGGCACCCGTTTTTGTATTAACAACTCTAAGACAGGAATGAGCTGTAATTTTGCTGCATTTGTGCAATTGCCATTTCCATTTGATAGAATTTATTTTCTAACTGCGTTCTATAAGTTTCAATACTTGTATTTTTCTTAGTAATTTTTTCTTCCATTTTTTCAATATCAGAATCCAGTGTAGAAGTTTTGATATCAAAATATCCGGTAGTTGCAGACAAGCTTTGTTCTACTGCATTTTCCATCATGCTTAAAACCCCATTTTCACCTGTAAGCAAGGATTTTACTGATTCTGGATTTTCCTGCAAAGCTTTCATAAATTTTTCGGAATCAAGTGAAAGCTCATAAGTGTCAGTAGAAAGGTTGTTTCCGTCTGCTGATGCAGTAGAAATACCAATATCGGATAACAATTTATAAATGCCGCCGTTTGTACCGTTAGAACTGTTAGCATAGCTTCTTAAAGTTCTTGTAAGACTTGTAAGCGAAGTTTCACCGTGGAGATCTTCACCGCTTGCAGTAACTTCTTCAACCTTTGCAATAGCTGCATTATAAGCTTCTATAAATTCATTTACGGCATCTTCAAGTCCTGAAGTATCTTGAGTTACTTGCAAAGTAGTGTTGCCATCTTCTTCAGTGTTCTCACGTTTAAGAGTTAATGTAACCCCTTCAATTCTTGAAATATCAGAAGTTACGGTATTAGATGTAGAAGTCATTGTTGTCCCATTGACTGTAAATATGGCATTTTTTCCAAGTGTTTGAGCATCCGTGTACATTTTAGAAGATACAAGGTTGCCCTCATCATCCCACTCAGAATTAGTAAAGCCCATAACGTCGGTAAAATTACTTGTTCCGGCTTCGATATTAATATAAGAAGCACCTTCTTTTGTAGAAGTAATAGTTAATTTACCGGTAGCATCATCCCAGTATGCATATGCCTGCGCATCTTCACTGCTATTAATCTGTGAAATAATAGATGACAATGTCGTATTTTCATCAATTGTAAATGTTGCATCGCCGATTGTGAATGTACCGGCTGTGATTTGCTGATTGAAACCTGAATCTTCAGAGGTTAACTTTGATGCAACAGAAGCTTTATACAAAGAATTTGTAGACGCATAAGTTCCGTCCTCCTGCTGGGTTAAACCGATTAAAGATACCAGATTTGAACTATCTGTTGTTGCGCCTATATTGACAGTATCAGTGCCGTTTTGTGCAGAAAAGCTTAATACACCTGTATCGCTGATTTCTGTTTTTATGCCAAATTCAGCCATACGAGCTTTTAAATCACCTAAAGTATCTGCACTATCAATATTAATAGTATGTTTTTCACCATTTACATATGCAGTAAGCGTTCCTGCAGCAATTCCCAGATTAGATAAAAGAGTTTCATCATCTGCAACTGCACTGGCAGCTTCTTTTGAAGTTGCTTTTGTTGTTGTAGCAAGCTGTTGAACCTTTATGTCATAATTTTGTCTGACAGCGCTGCTTGTTACAGTTGCAGTAAAGATTTCCTCATTTGAAGAGGTAACAGAATTTTGGGCAAACAAGTCGAATGATCCGCCAAATTTTGCATCCGTAAGCTTTTCAATAGCTGAACGCAAATCGGAAAATACACTTCTTGTATCATTTAGAGTTGTTTTCTGAGTTTGCAACTCTTCTAAACTTGTTTCATATTTTTTGACTTCTTCCTGTTTTACGGAGACAAAAGCTTCTACCCATGATGATGTATCTAATCCTGAAGCCAAACCACTAAACGATATTGTCATAATAAAAATCCTTTTTTGTATTTAATTGAATATATACTATATATATTTATTATAAAACATGTACAAACGTTTTTCAACCCTATATTTATAGGAGATTGTTACAAATGTAAAGTTTTTATGATATAATGGTAAAGCTTAGTTAGGAGAGGATTTAGTTATGTATAGATTAAAACCAAGCTGTGAGTTAGAAGGAGAACTGTTTAAAAATGTTTTGGATAAGACTCCTGATTATATAAAAAATCTTGATTTATTAAATTTCGATAATGAGGGCGGATTCACATTTACATTAAAAAAAGAACATCTGAACCCGCATAGTGAAAGCAATCCGGAGGGGTTAAACCTCAAGGAATGGTTTGCTAATTATTCTAAAGAGGCAAAGGTTTCTACTGCCGGTATAAGAGGTCCGCAAAATATCTTGTTTCCGCAGGACACAAGATTTCCGATTAATCTTGTGGGAATTGTACTTGCAACACTTGCTAAGGCGCTTGTGGCAAAAGAAAAATACCCGAATCAGGAAATCGTAAAGCTTGCAGGAAGCGAAGTTAGATATAATTCTGCGTTGTATCTTGATGCTATTGCAAGAATACAGGCTGCTCAAGGTATAAGAACGCTTGTTCCTGCCGGACGAAAGACTATCCCTATTTGGCTGGCATCTTTTTTAGCATTCAAGCTTGATTTGGTTGGCGGTGAATATATTACTTCAAGCCACGGAATCTCGGTCAAAACTGCTACAAAAGATTTAAACTCTCAAGGCAGCCAATATTTGCCGGAAGAATCGCTGGAATTTGTAAACAAAATTCAGGAAATTTTTGACAGAACTGAAAAAGATGGCTCTTACGAGATAAAAATCAGTCCGAAAAATGATCCTTTGATTGATGAAGCAGTAATGGCTAAAATTAATGACGGCATTGATTTATATGTTGAATACTTAAAATCCGGCGTTGCACAAGATTTAAGCAGCATAAAGAAAATGGAATCAAAGCTGTTTATCGAAAGTGTGGGCGGATGCGCTTACAGAACTTTAAGCAGAGTCCTTGAGAAATTGGGAATTCAGGATAAATACGCCTGGAATAACATAGAAGAGGATCCGTTCTTCCATTCTATCGGAAAATATGATACCGATCCTAAGGGAAATAAGGTTTTTTATGATTATTCCGTAGACGCAACCGTTGTTGCAAAACGTCCTGACGGCGAAAAATTTTTCCCTGTAATAGAATCACTGCACTATGACAAAGTGCTGAAAGATTACCCGCTTGGAACGGTTGTATTAATTACAGATCCGGATCACGACAGGCTTACGGTGTGCCAGATAGAAGCTGCCGGAAGCTCAACGATGCTTGATGATTACGGAATCTCATATATTCAACTGGATGAGGACAGAATTTTAACTGTATATAGCGCAAATCAGGCATTTTTGATGCTTATGAACTATAGAGTTAAGCAGCTTAAAACAAGCGGAAAGTTCAAAAACCATCCGAGATTTATGATAAAAACAACTGCCTCAGCTCTATCGTGGGATGAGTGGGCAAAAGCTCATGGTATAAAGGTAGTAAACGTTCCGGTAGGTTTTAAAGAAATTGCTAATATTATGAAAAAAGTTGAGCTTCAGATTAAAAATCATCCGGATAAAGAAGTTGTTGTTGATGACGTTTTCGGAAACTCAATCAACCTTGGTGTTCAACCACGTCTAATTTTTGGCGGAGAAGAATCCGGCGGTATGATTATGGGTTCAGAGGATCTGATAGCATCACTTGCGGGCAGAAGAGCTATTGCTATGAGAGAAAAGAGTGCTACGGAAGCAATTATAGTTGCATCATCACTTGCTGCAAGGCTGGAGCACGAAAATAAAACTCTTTCAGAATACCTTGTAGAAATATTTGATGAAAATAATATAATTGCAAAATATGACGTAAGGGAAGATATTTCTTATTACAATGAATCCGAGCCTGATATTGATAAGCTGAAGCAGGCAAAAATTGAGGGTGAAAAACAGAGAACAAAAAATGATCTTTTCTATTTATCACTTGCAATTGCAATTAGAGAAGGCAAGGCAGATTTAGAAGCAGTTAAGAAAGTTCTAAACGGTGCTTTTGCAGAATTGAGTTTTGATAATCTGAAATCGGTTAAATTTGTCGGTGACGGTACATATCTGCAATTTAGCGATAAATATGTAGAAATCCGCCCATCAGGAACGGATGCTAAGACAAAGGCTTATGCTGGCGGTGAAAAGCTGGAAGAAATTGAAAAATTTGCAAGAGTTCTGGGAAATTATTCTGGTGAAAGAACGGATCTGCACAAGGAATTAATTTCTGAAGAGTATTACGAAAAATCAAAGGAAAGGGCGCTGGATTATTATTTGCAATTTGTAGAAAAAGATGCGAATAATGAAGTATTTGAAATTCCGGAATACAGTTTTTTGTAGAATGAGAGTAAGTAAATAGTGAGTTGAAAAAATTCACTCACTATTTACTATCAATCGACTGGCAGTGAAGTAGCAAGGTAAAAATGAAAAAATATTGGTTTAATATTTCGGACAAAATAAGATTTTTATTAGTAGGCGGATTTAACGCCGGTGTATCGTACCTTATTTATACTGCAATTTGTTTGATTTTGGGTGAACATTTTTATCAGATAGCACTCGCTTCAGCTTGGGCAATTTCATCTGTCGTTTCTTTTACGACACAAAAATTTCTGGTTTTTAGAGGTAAGGGCAACTGGAAAAAAGAATACATAAAATGTTGTACAACCTGGGTTTTCAGCTACCTAATTAACGCAGGATTGTTAGAACTTATTGTAAAATTTTTACATATAAACGTTTTCGTATCACAGATTATTGCAACATTGATAGCTTCAATATTCACATATATATTGTTCAAAAAATTTGCATTTAAAGTACGAGCATAGTTCTTAATAACACGTGCTTGATTTTTTAGTATTTAGTTGATAATATGGAAAAGTCGTCACAGGTCTGTGGCACTCTGCCGACGAGAAGGTGACTTAATGTCACGTTCGAGGAGAGGTAGGGAGCACATCGAGCGGAAGCGAGAATAGCGCTAACGCAAGCCTTAGATGAAAATTAAATATAAAAGTCGTCACGGGCCTGTGGCACTCTGCCGACGAGAAGGTGACTTAATGTCACGTTCGAGGAGAGGTAGGGAGCGCATCGAGCGGAAGCGAGAATAGCGCTAACGCAAGCCTTAGATGAAAATTAAATATAAAAGTCGTCACGGGCCTGTGGCGCAGCGGTAGCGCAGAGGACTCATAATCCTTTGGTCGTGGGTTCGAATCCCTCCGGGCCCAAATTTTATTAAAAGAGCTGAAAAGGCTCTTTTTTAGTGACTTTTCGCTCGTGAACTGCGTTTGCGGATGTATTTTAACGGGACATTTTGTCTGAACGAATAAAAGGATTATTCGGCAAAGTTGGCTTTGTGTTTGAATGATGGCGGTCGGAAGTAATCGTTTTATGCGTTATGAAACTGGAGGAGAAGCTTGTAGGATGTGGTAAATCTCCGATTTACCACATCAAATAATGTTTCTGTAATCAAAGATTACCAAAACCTACTAATCTTAATAACATTCCTCTTTGTATTTTAATCCCCATTCTTCCATTGACTTTAATACAGATTTTAAGCTTAAGCCTGTTTCTGTTAACGAATATTCAACTTTTGGAGGTACTTGCGCATATACTTTTCTTTTAATTAATCCGTCATTTTCCATAGACCTTAAATTTGCAGTCAATACTTTTTGGGAAACATTCCCGACAGATTTTCTTAACTCTCCGAATCTTTTTGTACCATTTAATAAATCTCTTATTATTAACACTTTCCAGCGGTCTGAAATTAAAGAAAGTGTCACCTCTACTGGGCATTTGGGTAATTCGTTTTTGTTTTTCATATAATATGCTCTTTATTCAACAAGCCTAATTTTTCACCCAGTTTTCTATATTTTTCTGCAATAAATTTTTTCACAGGATTCTGTTTTTTCAGGCTGCCCCGCTGCTCCATTAATTTTATCTGTTCATCCAGTGACAGAGACTTTAATTCTTCTTCTGATAATTTAGTTGATTTTGAAATGGTTTTCATTGTTCGTTCAGAAAGTTTAAATTTCAGAAATTTGTGATTACAGACCGGTGCACACTTCATATACAGTCTCCTTTAATTTTATTTTTCTTTAAGGATAGCTTAAATAATTATATTTAGCAAATACATTTCAGATTCTTGAATTGCAATTACATGTTTTAAAACTTGTAAATATACTTGCCAAATTTGTAAAAAAATTATATAGTTAATTTTGTTGGAAGTTTTTTAAGACATATTAGTGATTGCATAAATATGGCTGCTAAAAAGATATATAATCTTAATTTATGGCACACCAAGAAAAATTATGGTGCGAATTTGACTGCGTATGCACTGCAGCAGGTTATAAATTCTCTTGGTTATGATTCTCAATTAGTAAATAATGGTGTTACTGTTGCCAGATTTTCACCATCTTTTTACTATGCGTTCTGGAGAAAATATTTGAAATTTACCTCATTTTCTGCAATAGATTTGAATCCTTTGAATGATTTTTCGGATACTTTTATGACCGGTTCTGATCAGGTTTTCAGATACATTTATCAAGGAGAACATTTGACGGAGTATATGTTGGATTTTGTAAAACCTGAAAATAAAAAGATTGCTTTTTCTGCAAGTTTTGGAGTTGGTAAAGAAAACTTTTTGGAGAAAACTCCTGTCGAAATAATTGAGAAGATGAAAACTTCTCTTAAAGGATTTGATTTTGTTTCTGTCAGAGAAAAGTCCGGTGTCGAAATTTGCCGTGATATTTTGGACGTTGATGCCGAATGGATTATTGATCCGGTGTTTGTCACAGAGAAAGAAAATTATGAAGCTTTGATAAAGTCTGCTGATAGAGATTATTCAGGAAGGATTGTAAGCTATGTACTTGATAAAGACGCAGCATACAAAGATGCCTGCAGCTGGTTGAAAAATAAATATAAGACAGATTTGGTAGAATTAGCCGGCAGCAAGGTATCAGTTGAAAATTGGCTTTCGGCAATCAAAAATTGTCGATTGGTGCTTACGGATTCATTCCATGGGGTTTGTTTTGCGATAATTTTTAATAAGCCATTTATCTGTCTTGCAAATAAATCAAGAGGTTTTGCAAGATTTGAATCTATTTTCGAGATGCTGGGGATTGAAGATAACAGTATCAGTTCCTTTGACGAAATTATGAAAAGAGACTGCGTGTTCAACGTAGATTATGAACAGGTTAACCGCAAAATTGATATTGAGGCAAGAAGAGGAATTGAATTTTTACAAAAAGCAATAGAGGCTCCCGTCAAAATTAATTATGAGAAAATATTGACAAGACGTGATTTTCTGGAAATAGAAGTTGCAAAATTACAAAATGAAGCAACTTTAAAATTCCAGCTCAAAAAAGTAAACTGGTGTATTATTTACATATTGCCTGTATATGTGACAAAGTATATATGGAAATTAATTATTTATAAGTGGAAACAGACAATTGGATTTTTTAAACGATACTAAACTGTGCACCGGCTGCGGAGCCTGTGCAAATATATGCTCGCATGGCGCGATAGTTATGAAAGAGAATGAAAAAGGTTTTCTAAAACCGGTTATTGATGTGGCAAAGTGTAAACATTGCGGATTATGCGAAAAAATTTGCCCTGTAATAAATTTTAAGTCAGAAAATTTTGCATCCCCGAAAGTTTTTGCATTTATTAATCAAAAAGAAAATGAGAGAATGATTTCTTCCTCGGGCGGGGTATTCCCTGTATTTGCCGATTATATATTAAAGCAGGGCGGAATTGTTTTCGGTGCTGTATATGATAGCGAAATGAAAGTTTGTCACACTTCAGCTGACAATTCAAATCAAATTAAAAAAATGCAGGGTTCAAAGTATGTTCAAAGCGATACAAAATATACTTATAGAGAAACAAAATCCGCGCTGGAATCCGGAAGATATGTTTTGTATACAGGAACTCCGTGTCAGATTGCAGGTTTGAAATCGTATCTCCGGCATGATTATGAAAATTTGCTCACGATAGATTTGATATGCCACGGTGTCCCCTCCAGAAAAGTTTTTGAAATGTATAAGAAAGAATTACTGGAGGAAAACAAAGACAGCGGTAAAATTCTTGAGATAAACATGCGCGATAAAAATTACGGCTGGGGGTATAAATCTACAGAAACTGTTAAAACTACAAATTCTACATATCATACAAGCGCAGATAATAACGTTTATCATAATGTATTTTTGTCTAATCTTTCGATAAATGATTCCTGTCTCGGGTGCAAGTTTAATAAAATTCCGCGTACCGGTGATATTACTATGGGTGATTTTTGGGGTGTTGACGATTTTGACGGAATTGTGAACGACCAAAAAGGTGTATCGGTTGTGCTTTTGAATTCCTCAAAAGGTAAAGAATATTTTGAACGGATAAACAGTCTGCAGTCAGTGTTTGCAAAAGAACTCCCGCTGGATTTTGTTATAAAATATAATACTAATCTGGTTGCCTCTTCAAAGCCGCATCGCAAAAGGGAGAAGTTTTTTAAAGATGTAATCAAAGGCAAAAAAACGTTGCGTGCTCTTAAAAAGAAATATCTTACCCCGAAAAAACGCATTTTAAAAAGATTATTCAAAACAATCGGAGAATTATTAAAAAAAACAGTTAAAAAAGTACTTTCTGTCTGAGGTATTTTGACTCAAGGAAAAAAGTAATCAGCGTTGGTTATTTCCCTATCTTGTTATACATATTTTCAAGAATTTTTAATTTTTGTGCGGTTTCCGGGTTTGTGATAAATGTATTCAATTCTGAGCGGATGAGGTCAGTTAATTCATAACTGTATTTGGCAGAAGTTATGTTTCCGTGTACTTGGAGCATTTCTGCAATTGATAAGGATACAACAGTCATAAAATCCTCTTTAGCAAGAGCTTGTCTGTCTATAAACAAACTCTTTTGTACTGTCAGTTTTAGAGGTTCGAATCTCTTTAGATGTTTTTTCTTTGACTCTAAGCGCCTTAGCTAAAGCCTTGCCGGTATATTCCGGAATTTTTACTCCTTTGATTTTTGCTAAACTCTCAAAAAATTGTTGATAAAGAATTGCGGTTTCTTCTTCCGAATATTCTTTGTCGTCAAATGTGATTATTACGTTTACATCTTTTCTGATTTTCATAATACCTCCTTTTATACTTGTTAGTTGACACTAAGCGTGCTGTCATCCCGAATTTTCTTCAATCATGCGGAGCAGTTAAGCGTAAAACCTACAAATTTTATTTACCCCTTTCGGGATCTTACCAGTTGGAAACAGAAACTTCAATTTGGTAAGACCCTGAAACAATTTCAGGGTGACATTAATATAAATAAAATTCATTTACCCCTCGGGATCTTACCAGTTAGAAACAGTCATTTCAAGTGAGTTAGATTCTGAAACAAGTTCAGCATGACAGTTTATTTTATTTTCTTTTCTTATGCGATATACGTTTGTTTAAAAAGATAAATTTAATGTCGGCTTAGTAAAGCCGACCTACTACAATTATCTTTTGCATAATACAGAATGACATTTAGTTTGTAATCTGCTTACAGGAGTGCCGTCATTCTGAGGGTGTAAGACCGAAGAATCTCTTTAACTTATATAAATCACTTCAACTCATTCACTAAGATGCTTTTTCAGATTAGTCTTAATTCCGCTCAATGGTCCATTATTTGGAGCTACTAAATTTTGATAATAATGTTTTACATACACAAACGGGAATTTAGGCAACCAGGAGAATTTCATAATAACTCCTGCTGCATCTGCACCTTGCGAAAACATTAATTCGTCAATCGTATCTTCATATGCAGGAGAAATTGATGAGAATATTTTCAACAAATAATTTGTTGCAGTAATTCCGTAATATCCGGTGGTAACCCCGGGTTTTGTTACAAGTTCTGTAATCGTAAAATTTGAAGTATCTCTTAGAGTGCCCAAATCTTGCGGGAGAGTCATTTCATCTCCCCTAACACCTTCGATCTGATATGTTTCACCATTGTAGACAATAACCATGACATTTGGTTTAGGCATATAAATATCATCAAAAAGATTATCCAAAATAGGTTGTCCGTTCATATCGGTTACACCGTATTTGTAATCTTTGCAGGTTAAGAACATTCCGCCAAACAAAAGATCAATAGAGGAAAATATCGGAGGTAAAACTTCAAACCCTTTTTCGTCATAAAGTCCGCATCTGCTTCCTCTGGTAAGTTTTGCATATTTGCCGAGGACTCTTTCTGCTCTGTTGTATTTAGGCTCAACCACAACCTTGCCGTTATCATTCATTATGCCGAACTTTGACCCATCTTGAATAATCCAGCCGCTTTCACCCAGACGTATAAGTTTTTTATATTGAGCATCAACAATAACTTTGCCAGCTTCATCCTTGAGCCCGAATTTTCCATCTTCATTAAAAACTTTCGGTTCTGCAAGTGTGATATTTTGTATAAGTAATAATGATAAAATTAATAAAGCACATTTCTTCATAATAAAAGATTAGCATAAAATTAGAGATTTGTGTTAATTTATCAATATGGTTTTATTGAATAAAAATTTTTATCTGAAAGATACGGTAGAAGTTGCACAAAACCTTCTTGGCTGTGTGTTGTGCAGGGAGTTTGAGGGCAAAATTTATAAAAGCGTTATTGTAGAGACGGAAGCTTACACTCAAGAAGATGCGGCATGTCATGCCTACAGAGGAATTACTCCGAGGTGTGAGGTTATGTATAGAAAAGGCGGAGTGGCTTATGTTTATTTTATTTATGGAATGCATTACTGCGTAAATGTTGTTACAGAAAAACAAGGACGGGGCTGCGCTGTTCTAATCAGAGCTGTTGAACCTTTGAATTATGAGGCGAAAACTAACGGACCAGCGAGATTATGCAAGGCTCTCAATATTACAAAAGAGCTTAATGGTGCAGATCTGACTTCCAAAACTTCACCGCTTTGGATAGAAAAAAGTGAAAAAAACGACTTTGAAATTGTTACCTCAAAGAGGATTGGCATAAAACAAAACGCAGAGTATCCGTGGAGATTTTATATCAAAAATAACGGCTGGGTTTCGGCTTAGTAAATTTTTGATTTTACGTTTACTTTTTTACCATAAAAAGACTTAAAATATACGAAGTTACAATTCCGATAAAAAGTGTTATACCGATTGAGCTTACGAGTTTAAATCCGGTAAATCCAAGGAGCATAAACGAGAACGCAGTGGACGCTGCGGACATAAAGACAGCATCTTTTGAGCCTTCGCCGCAGTTAAGTCTGAAAATTGAATAATCAAGGCTGAAACCTGCAATCAGGAATAGTCCGAGAATATGAAAAAGGTTCAAACTCTCGCCAAACAGCGATAAAATCCCGACCGTAAACATGATTCCCAAAACCGGTGAAATACTTACTCTCAATGCGTTTTTAAAGCCGTACATAAAACTCAGTAAAATATATAAAACCACAAGAGTACAAGGCAGAAGGGTAAGGCAATCAATTCTTCTTATTCTCATCATCTTAGAGATTTCATCTGCAGGATTCAGGCTCCCGTCTATATGTTCTTTTACTATAATATAAGATGCACCGTTATCAAGATAAAACTCTGATTTCAGAGGAAATTTTTCTACGTCATAAATTTTTCCCTCCGCAGGTTCAAATTTTATTCCCGTTTTTGCCTCGTAGTTTTTCAAATCGTTTTTGTACAAATCTTTAACCAGTTTCAAATTCTCTTCCTGACGATTTTTGGATGAGACAAAATTACTCAGCCCGATTGAGTTTTTTATCTTTAGCGCTTCTTCTTTTTCTAAAATTTCATCCGTATTATTGCCTCTAACAATCAGAAACTCGGTATTTCCGGTATTAAAAACTTCTTTGTATAAATTTTCAGCCTTCAGAAGATTTTCAGGCGGAGTGTAAAAACTCTTGATATTGTCGTTAAATTTTATATTGAAACTTCCAAGAATGATAATGGCTGCAACAATTGCAAGAATTGTTTTTTCAGGTATCGGAAATCTTTTGAAGGTATTAAAATCTTTAAATGTTCCAAACATCGGAAGAACAATCAAGACAAACGCATAAACTCCGATAAGTCCGAAAGCGGTAAAAATTCCGACCTGCCTTAAAACTTCTATATTAGAAAAATACAGAAACAAAAACGCAATAACGGTCGTAAGCATGGAAGAAGTCAGGCTGTTTTTAAAAACCTTATCATCTTTTTTAAGAAAATAATGGAGCGAATAGTCCAAACTTATCCCGATAAGCGAGGTAGAAAAAACAAATGTGAGTACGTGAAGTTTTTCAAAAACAAGAGAAGAAACCGAATACCCTAGTAAAAATCCAAATAAAATACTCAATCCTATCGGAATCAAAATTTTTATTGAGCGAAAATAGAATTTGCATAACAGAACAAGAGCCAGAGTCGAGATTATGCAAATATAATTAATCTCGTTATTTGATTTTGTGCTTGCAAAATACGAATGAACAGGAGTTCCCGTTAAATAAATACTTTTCCCTTCCGCAGCATTTATTAGGGTTTTAAGTTCTTTGTTATTCTGAACTTTGAAGTGCGAAACCGCATAATATTTTCCGCCAAACTCTCTCACGCTGTCGTCATACAATCCTGCATTAGAGAGAACAAAATCTGTTGCCAGAAGATAAGGATCGCTAATAGGCGGCGCAATATAAATTCCCAAAGGATTATAAAGCCCCTCCAGCGCCTCTTTTTGGAGTTCGGAATAGTTTTTAGATTTAAGAAGTTCCCGCTTTTTTTCCGTCAAAAAGTTAGCCGGATAGTTTTTATAAACCTCCGCAACCTCCTGAAAATCCGTTTTTATCTGCGGAAAATCCGATTTTAACTCCTCAGCCTCGGCAGGAGTTTCACCCTCGAAAATTACATTCACGCTTTTTGAAGATATGTTTGCAAGCTTAACCAGATATTTTTCCGTCTGGGAATTCGGATTCACAAACGCACCCATCAAATCAACTTCAACAGGATTTGCTTTTATAAAAGCAAAAATAAAAAACAATATTGAAAATATTATAAATAAAACTCTTTTAATCATATAAACCAGATTGTTGTTTGTGTTTTATCACAGGCGAGAATAATAATTTTTGTAATCTTAGCCCCGTCTCCCGAAATCTCTATAGATTTTAAGTAATCAAATGCCTTAGATCCTGCTCTTGGAAGCAATGCCAGCGTCCAGACTTTCTCATTTCCTTCATAGAAAAATCGAAAATCTTTTTCAAGCTTTGCATAAGATTTGCTGGAAATAGCAGTAATTACATTATTTATCTGTCTGTAATCTCTTGAAGTGTAAGAAGTAGTACTCTGTATCGGATAATTTGTATAGAAGGTTACACCTTTATTTTTTTCAAAAGTAAAATCGCCCGAAGATTTCAAAACCATGCCGGACATGATTTTTTCCTGCTTAAATTTACACTTTGTACTCGCGAGCTCCGGAAGCTTTTTAGAAATCTCTTCCAGCTTCATTTCATGGTCAAAAACCGCAGCATTAGCAAGCGGCATAAATATAAGCAAAAATAAAAAAACAAAAAATTTATTCATACTATTTTTCTTCAAAATCCTCTATTGCCTTTTTCAATCTTTCAGGCGCTTCAAACAACGTCTCTCCGGTCTTTGTCGAAACAGCCATTTGCATTGTGTGAGCGGATAAAATCTTTTCTCCATCCTCGCTTACAATATCATATTTTATAATGATTGCAGGCTCAAGTTCCTTTAGAGTACAGCGGACTATTAAATTATCCTCAAATTTTGCAGATTTTATGAACTTGAAATCCATTTTTGCTATCGGGTACATCACGCCGTCAGCGTACATTTGCATATAATCATATCCTAGTTTGGCAAAAAAATCACACCTTGCCTGCTCCAAATACTTTACATAATTTCCATGCCAGACAATATTCATTGGATCAAGATCATAAAACGGCACTTTTATTTTCAATTCTGTTACTATTTTTTTCATAATTTATTCCTGCAAAAAGCTCTTTACCGGTAGTATTCCTGAGGAGAAAGTTTTTTCCTCGTTATAATACCTAAAACTGACTCCCGAATCCGTTTTCTTGAGCTCTAATTCTACAATTTCTAGCGGTTTAATAATGTTTGAAAACTTAACTCTTCTGATTTGTCCCTGAGAACAATCAATTCCAAACGCAAGCTTTGCAAACCAGTTTGCATAAAACAATTGCACAACTCCAGGCAAAATCGGCATGCCTTCAAAATGTCCCTTGAAAAAGTTACTGTTATTGATAAATGTCATTCTTAAATCCGCATATCCGTCCGTTATCTGTCGGGCAAGAATCAAAGGCAGAGATAAATTCAACCCAAACAACTCTTTTATTAAATCTTTATCAAATTTTCCCGTTTCTTTCCTCGGAATCTCATCAAAGAATTTCCAACGCTGCGGAATAATTTCAAACTTATCTGTTAATTGCGATTTTAGTTTTTTTACAAGCGTAAGTTTATCATTTTCCAGCAAAAACTTTTTTCCTTCATCGTTTAAAACGCATAAAGCCGCAAGCTTTCTGTCAAATTCAAGGCAGTAAGATTCGCTTATAAATTCCAGTTTATTAAGTTCTTCTTCCACATCAGAGGACATAATCCGCTTTTCCTGAACCTTCAAGACCCGCCCTCTGCGCTCCAGAAACTCAATCTCGCCGTTATCATAAACCTTAATCCTATCCTCAAGAATAACAGGATTGCAGGAAGAATAATCCGAATGAATTTTTGTATAATCTTCTGTATTTTCAAGAACTTTCATACCTCTGAAAAGTCTCATTCTCGCCTTGTTATCCTCTCTCCAGGCAATACTTCCGCTCTCGGAACTTCCGTAAATTTCAATGACTCTATCTGCAATACTTTTGGCAAACTCAAAAGTTATATCTTCCAACTTTGCCCCTGCTGTCATGATAATTTTCGGATTAATCTTCGGCAAATCGCCATACTTTCGCATAGCTTCTAGAAACGAAGGAGTTGTTACGAGAACAGCATTCTCTACATTAATATCCTCCGGATAATTAACTCTCTTGTACTGGATCTCTCCGCCGGTAAGTGCAGGATACAAGAGCTGAAAAGTGAAACCCCATCTGTGATTTGGAGTTGTTGTGGATATAAATTTATAACCATCATCTAACCCGAGCTGCTCTTTCATATCAACAATTTCTGCCTTCATATTTGAAAGATGCGCCTTCACAAACTTACCATCAGAAACAGTTCCGCCGGTTCTGAAAGTAATTTCACCCGTTGTTAAAAAATCATCTAATAACTCCTCAAATTTATCCATGCTTCCTCATAAAATTTATTCTTACTATATATTCTATAATAAAAATTATTCCGACAAGAAGATAAGAAATAAATCCGTTATACAATGCCCAGATTTTTTCAGACATAAAAACAGTCCCTACAGATACAAGAAAATTTAAAAACGTAAATAACGCCCAAATATAAGTCAAGTTTCTGGTATAGTTCATAACTGCTTCGTTAGAATCAGGATCAGACGCAAGTGCGATTTTTTGTATAACAGTCCTCTCTTGAAAAAGAGAAGAAAAAAAGATAAAAAACAGACAAAAATTCATAACAGGCGGATAATATTTCAGCAAAATAAAATCAGTAAAATGAAATAATCCGATAACGGCAAACATACCGATAAACGGTGCAAGAGCCTTAATTGTCCGCCAGATTTTATCCAAGAAGAGCATATACAGCTTCCACTACATCATTAATCGTCTGAATTTTCTTAAATTCCGCAGGTGAAAGCTTTTTGTCAGTAAATTTCTGCATACGAACAGCAATATCAACCGCATCAATACTATCCAGATCCAAATCCTGAAACAGATTTGCCTCCGGTTTAATATTTTCTTCATCAATTTCAAGCTCTTCTGTCAGAATCTTTTTTAACTCCTCAAGAATCTGCTCTTTTGTGAACTTCTCAGCCATTGATTTTTGACTCCACAAATTCGCTCAAAGTATTTACAGAATAAAAATACTTTTTATTTACTTCCTTATCTTCTTCCATAGAAATATTGTACTTGCGCTTAATTGCCATGCCAAGTTCCAGCGCATCTATAGAATCAAGCCCTAAACCTTCGTTAAATAAAGGCTCATCATCTTTGATATCATCAGGAGTTATTTCCTCGAGCGCCAATGATTCAATAATTAAATTTTTTATATCTTCTTTTATACTCATACCGATATTATATCATAAACTATACAAATATTCTTCAAACGAAAAACGGGGTAAATTTATTTTTGTTAGTGAATAGTGAATAGAGGTTAATTGTCATTCTGAGTCCGATATCAATTCAGGGGCGAAGAATCTCTTTTGTTTTTGTCAGACAAAGCCTGACCTTGCTTGCCAAGCAAGCAAACTGTACGCAAAAAAATTTTTACCCGCAGGATTGAAAAATCAATAAAATAAGTTATAATAAAAATATCGGGGCGGCAGCTGCAACTGCCATAACCTGTAAATGGCTAAAGTGACACTTCTCTTAATTGATGGGTGTCATTTTTTATTATGAATAAAATCAAAAACAAAATCATAAGACTTAAATTGATATTCTCCATAACTTGCCCTCCTTTCTTTGAAACTATCAGCCTATGGCTAAAGTATTTTGTTGTACTGACGTTTCTTAAAAAAGATACAGGCTGCCCCTTGATATTTTATTTTAAATGTTCAATATTTAACTATACAACTCTATTTCTATTTGTTTTGTAATCTTATGTTTTGCTGAAATTTCCGTATCTTCAGCATAATCACTTATATTAATTTCCGGCATCTGCTCCAGTTCAAAGGTTACGCATCGGTTGTTTACAGCATAAAAAGGCTCGTGAATATACAAAAAATCTCCGTCATTGGAAATTTTTACCGGAACAATATTTTTCCCCGCATTCAGAGCAATTAAAGCTGCACCTTTTTTCATCTTCAAATGCTCATCCTTCCTGTGCCTTCTTCCGGCAGGAAACACAACAAAATTAAATCCTTTATCCAGCATTCGTTTTGAATCTGTTTTTAAAACCTCAATATCAATTTCGTTTGTGATAAAAATACTCCCGATAATATGTTTTAGAATAGAATTATGAGCAAGCGACTCTTTTACCACGCAGGTAGTCCTCGGAACCAGCCCGATTAAAATTACAATATCAATAAAGCTCGGATGGGTCGCTACAATTACTTTATTTTCAATCTTATCAAGTTTTTTGATATCAAGCCTGAAGAGTTTAAATGCCATCATCAAATATAAGAAAAATCTCCACGTGTAATGAATAATATCCGAACACAATTCCTTATGGTTTTTAATGAACGGAAACAATAAAAAGTTAAGAATAATAGAACCTGTTCCGAATACTCCGAAACAAAATACAGCTATCAATGATCTTACATATTTCATAATAAGATTATACAATAGAAAGACAAATCTCCATTGCAAAAAACATTTTTTTAAAAGATGGTTAATTCATCTTAAAATCTTTAGCATATTCCGGATGCTGGTTTGCATAGATGCCCGGTTCTTCTGATTCCATTCTTCTTCTTTCAAGCTGAACCTGACCATTTTTAACAACTTCCTGAAGCTGCCCCAAATTTTGTTCCAAACTTGTTAAAACCTGCTCCGCATAGATATTAGCACCGTCTTTAATCCTTGTGGCTTCATCTATAGCCTGAACCCTGATATTTTCAGCTTCATCAACCGCCTTACGTTTAATTTCTTCGCAATCGTTGATTACCTGTTCTTTAATCTTTTCAGCTTCTCTCTGAACTGCTCTTAACAAATCTGATTCGCTTAACAATCTATTTGCTTCAGCCTGAGCGTCAGAAACGACTTTTTCTGCCTTCTGCTGTGCTTCATACTGGAGTTCATCCTTGCGTCTCAAAAGAGAACGAGCTTCCTTAATTTCATCAGGAAGTGCCGCATACAATTTGTCCAAGATGTTTGTAACAGTATCTTTTTTTACTATAGAATAACCCAATAAAGGAAACCCCTTATTATCAAGTGCCTCTTCTAAATCGTTCATTAAACCGTATATAACATCTTGTTGTGAATTCATTTTTTACTCCATATTTGTATGATAGTCAACAAGATTGTACAACAAGTAGTAAATAAAAGTCAACGCATGGTATACGGGGCAAAATTAATCTCTGTTAAGCAATTGTTCTATAGTGCTTATATCACGGTCTATAGAAACAATTACCGCACTTATTAATTTATTAACTTCATTTACACGTACAATAATAAGATTTTTGTCAAGAAAAAATTTCTTTGACAGGAGTTTCATCAAAAGGCTGTAGCATAATACTGAATTATAACGCTGAACATCAACCTTTGTTTTAAGCATTTTTTTATAAGATTCAGGCAATTTTGCATAAACACAGCAAAGAACATCTTCAATTTTTCTTTTTTGTATCAATTTAAATCCGGCTATTGAAAAAGTTGCATCAAAATTAATTACTTTTTGGAGCTTTTTCATGTAATCTTTTATTGCATCTATATCTACGTCAATCATTTGGCTACCCTCTTAATATCATTATATATGAAATATCTGAAAATAACAATATATATGCTAAAATAAATTATATGAAAGAAGTAATCATCTCACCATCAATATTATCAGCTGATTTTGCAAATCTTGCAAAAGAGATAAATGCAGTAAAGGAAGCCGGTGCAAAATGGGTTCATATAGACGTTATGGACGGGCATTTTGTACCCAACATAACTATAGGCATTCCGGTGGTCAAATCGTTGAGAAAGGCTACAGATCTTGTACTGGATACTCATCTTATGATAGACAATCCGGAAAAATATATTGAAGCTTTTAGTAAGGCTGGCTCTGATATTCTGACATTTCATCTGGAAGCTTGCAGAGATATCAGCCATGCAGAAGAAACAATCACACTGATAAAATCCTTTAACGTCAAAGCAGGAGTTTCTATAAAACCCAAAACTTTGCCGGAAGAAGTTTTTCCGCTTCTTGATAAATTAGACTTAATTCTTATTATGACAGTAGAGCCTGGTTTTGGCGGACAGGAATTTATGCACGACTGTGCGATGAAAATACCTGTCATAAAAGAACACGCTCCGGATAATCTTATAATTCAGGTAGATGGCGGAATTAATAACCTGACTTCCAGAATTTGTACTTCTCTCGGGGCTAATTCACTTGTTGCAGGAAGTTATATTTTTAATCAGACTGATTATAAAAAAGCAATCCAGAACCTGCACTAAGCAAGTTCTACAAGGTCATTAGAAATTATATTTCTAAAATTTTCAGATATTTTGTTCTTTCAACTTAGATAACAAGAATTCTGCCTCTGTTTTGAACTCTGGAATAATTGCTATTACTTCATTTGCGACATTTTCATCATATGTTTGCGAAGTCGCATTACGCTTTTGTCTGTATTCTGTCCATTTTATCAGGTTAGATTTTAATAACCCAAACCGGTTCGCCTGTCTTATTATCTCATTAAATGTCATCTGTGGAATGTTGTCATTGGATTGAAGATTAAGAAATCGTGTAATCATCTTGATTGCCAAAATATCATCTTGTTTACTTATTCCTTTTTCAGCAGGTACGTTTTAAAATAGCTTTATGGAAAATATTTTGGAAATAAGATATTTAAATCTGTTTTTCGGACAATATCAAGCGCTTTATAATGTTAATTTATCCCTCGGACGGGGAAGTATGCACGCTCTTGTCGGAGAATCAGGCTGTGGTAAGAGTATGACAGCAATGTCTGTTATGCGGCTTTTGCCTAAAGGGGCAAAAATTACTGACGGAAGCATATACTTTAAGGGCGAGAATCTGCTGGAATACAAAGAAAAACAGATGCGGGAACTTAGAGGAAATAAAATTGCTCTCATCCCGCAAGACCCCATGACTTCGCTCAATCCTCTTTATACAATAGGGAATCAGCTTGTTGAAGCGATACAGGCACATTCAAGGGTATCAGAAAGACAGGCGCTTAGGAAAGCTAAGGAAGTTATGAATTTAGTCAGCATTCCTGATGCGGATAAAAAACTGAACTTTTATCCGCACGAATTTTCCGGTGGAATGAAACAGAGAATTATTATCGCAATGGCGCTTGCCTGTCAGGCAGAACTTATCATTGCGGACGAGCCGACAACAGCGCTCGATGTTACTATTCAGAAACAGATTATGGATTTATTGGACGAAATAAAAAAAGAATTCGGAACAACAATTCTTCTGATTTCTCACGATTTAGCACTCGTAAGCAACTATGCCGACTACGTTTCGGTCATGTATGCAGGTCATGTAGTGGAAGAAGCACCGGCAAGAGAGTTTTTTAAACGCCCGCTTCATCCGTATTCTGTCGCCTTGCTAAATTCGCTTCCTACACGCAATCCTGCACTGAAACTTAGAACAATTGAAGGTGCGCCGCCAAGTATTCAGGAAGAAATTATTGGATGCAAATTCCACCCGAGATGCGATATTTGCAAGCCGGAAGTGTGTGATGTTAAAGAACCGGAACTTACAAAAAGAAATTCCAATCACTATTCAGCATGCTGGGTTAAATAAACCTGAAGCAAAAAGAGAAGTTTTTAGAATTATGCCCCTTCTACTCAACGTGTTTGTGTGATAAAATCACTTCTGACGAGGTGAAAATGAAAAAAATTTTGAACTTACTTTTTGCATTTATAATTTTAGCAGGTACAGCGCAGGCAAAGGATTTGCGATTCGTACAAATAAGTGATGCTAGATTTACTAACGACTCTGAAAACACTGCATTTAAAAAGATTATTGAAGATATAAACAGCCGGAAAGATGTTGAATTTGTTGTCTTTACAGGCGACAACATAAACAAGCCTTCACCTCAAACTTTGGAAGCTTTTCTGGAAGAAGCAAAGAAACTAAAATGCCAGTTTTATATCGTACTCGGGGACAAAGAAGTTAATAAATTGAAGGATATGAGCAAGGCAGAGTATATTAAAATTGTCAAGAAAAAAGTCAGAAAGTATAAGCCGGAGACTCAAAATTACATATTTGAAAAAGACGGCATAATTTTTGCAGTAGCAGACGGCGCAAAAGAAGTTATTCCAAGCACAAACGGGTATTTCAAGGACGACACATTAAACTGGCTGGATACGGAACTTTCCAAATACCCTCAAAACCATGTAATAATTTTCCAGCATTTTCCTATTATTCCACCTGCCGACAAGGAAACATATTATACTTTTAAACCGGAAAAATACATGGCAGTACTTGCCAAACACAAAAATGTTAAAGCAATAATTTCAGGGCATTTTGACGTTAACAGCGAAAAAAATATAAATGGAATCACGCACATAACAACCGCAGGCGTTCCATACTACAGAATCATTGATATCATAGATTATGAAACCCAAACCCCTACAATCTGGGCGCAACTAAAAGAGGTTGAATAAAGAAGCGCCTGCAAGAAACATTAAGCCTTTAAGACCTGAATATCTGGAAATTTTTTCTCTGTTTATTCTATCAAAATCCAAATCTTCACCATAGTTGTATCTTTCCAAAATAGCCTTAAAACCGTCTACATTCTGTAGTTCAGGAGAAGTATTAAAATGTTCTCTTAATGAATACTTTTTCTCCGGCTTAAATTCAGGAGAAGAAGCAATATTATCACACAACATGCTTCTCAAATTCAATTTTTTGCCGCTTTGTGTGTGATGGACAGAATGTTTACGGTGAAAATTTGACACAAAAGACTTAGGGAAACCGAGAAGGTACATAATCATCTTATCCGCATCATGTGTAATGCTATCAATAGTATTTCCGCCGAAAAGTTCTTTTTCTACAAGCGCAAACACGACTTTGTGTTCGTATGTGTGTTTAATATTTTTTACGTAGTTTTTTGCATAATTACCCAGTTTTTGCCATAGAGTTTCTGATTTCTTAGCAATTTCAACAGGTTTTATGCCCGTAAGACCGGCTGCGCACTTTGCACCAGCCGGTCTTTTCACAAATATATCCGCACTTTTCTCCAGCACTTCAGGCTGTAATTTATGTGCGCCTGAGAATACTATTCCCGCATCATCCGGGGGAACTTGAAAGTGATTAAAATAATAAGGGTGATAATTACACTTTATGTCCATAATTAATTATCACATAAAACTATTTTTTAGCAATATAATGTTTACAAAAATTAAGATTTATATATTGATAAACCTCATAAACTCTTTAAAAAAGCCTTTCGAACCTTTTTCCCACTTTCTGGAAACGCCTTTATAATAAGGCTCATAGTCTGCTATAATATTTCTCGGCAGACTTTTCCCCTGGCTCAAAGTTTCCGCAATAAACTCCAAATAATCGTCTTGAACTTCACGATAATCATAATCCTGATATCTCAAATCTTCATCAGCCTCATAGTGAACAAGCGCATGATATGCACATTCAATACTTTTATCGGAACTTTCCGGAAAAAGTAAAATTGCCTCTCTGACCGTCTTTCTCTCGGTTAAAACAGCATATACAAGCCGCCCTACATATTTTCTGTTTTTTATATCATCCATAATTATATTAATAAGGATCTTCTATTTTAAAGTCAAAATTTAAAGATTTTGGTCCAAAATACGCATCATAATTTTGTCTTGGACCTTCCGAAAGATCTACAACACCTTCCGGAGCAGCCTTTTGAGGTTCTAAGTACTTTGCAAAACGTCTTTGGGATTTAACCATTGACTCTTGCTGCCGATCTGCATTGCAGGCAGAAGTTATTAACCCGATAATTGAAACAGACAAAAGCAAAATACAGATTTTTTTCATACTCAAACCTCTATTATACTTATTATAGCATATTTTCAATACATTTTCAGTACACTAAATACTGTAGGGCATTATCATCCATATCACTTATTTTGAATATCTTCACTGGAAATTTTTCGAAAATAGTTTATAATAAACATGCAATGTATAAATTATGGACATAGCTATGTCGTTTGATTTCAGTAATATCAACCCGATCAACAAAGCACAATCAGCATACAAAGATGCCAGCGGTATGGGCGGCGGAGGTATGTATTTTCGACAGGGAAAAAAGCGTAAGGGCGAAGAAGATGAGGATATGTTTGAACGCAGCGAAGAAAAAGATCCTAACGAAATAGAGTTTGATATGGAAATAAAGGAAGAAGATATTCCAAAAGATAATCTTGTTAATAAATTTGTAAACTGGTTTCGCATAAGAAAGAAATAACCAAATTTTTAGTCATTTGTAAAGATTTTGTAATAAAACAAGATAATATGGCAATTTTATTTCATCATTAGTTTTATAAGAGTTATAGAAGTGTAAAATTAATATGAAAGAAGGTTAGAAATGGAGCCAATTAATGGTGTAAATGCTGCAAACTATACAATGACAGTTCCTCAGAACAATCAAGATTATCAGAATTATCAAAACTACTCATCTATGCCGATGGTTTACGAACCTGAGGTTGAGCAGAAAAAATCATCCTCCTCCAACATGCTGGGGATGACAGCGCTTGGAATCTTGGCTATCGGAGGGGTTTTGTATGGAGCATCAAAAGGAAAGAAAGTTTCAGGTTTGAAACAGGAAGTAGCGCAGCTTAGCGCCGAAAAAGATGCCGCACTTAAAATGAAGGACGAAGCTGTTAAATTGAAAGAAGAGGCAACTCAGGCTCTGGATAAAGAAAGAACTTTAAACCGCAGACAGAGATTTATGCGTTTATTTAACCCTAATTACGGCTTAACAGCTGAAGAAAAAGAAGCAAGACTTGCTGCAAAAAAAGCAAAAGCAGAAGCAAAAAAGGCTGCAAAGGCGGAGAAAAAAGGCAAAAATACAGAAACAAAGCCTGAAAATAAGCCGGAACCAAAGGAACCGGAAAATAAATAATTTTAAAGGGCGCCGGATTTATCCGGCGCCCTTTTTTAATTCCTCTTACAATCTTGGAGGTCTCATTTCCTGTTGTTTTTTCTTTCCGCTTTTGATACCAACAAGAACTCTTTCGCCTTCGTAAATTTTATCGCTTTTAACCTCGGTGTATGAATCATCGCTTGCGCCTGTCTGTATATCAATACGTTCGAGCTTCATACCTTTTTTAATCCACAATCCTTGAGTTTTGTATTTTTTACCATCAGTATTAGGTGTAAATTTCAATGCTATGTTTGGAACTGTTAAGACATTTTCATTCTGCGCAGTTATAATTGAAACATTAGCGGTCATGCCGGGCTTGAGTTTTAAATCAGAATTATCAACCGTCACGATTACGGAATATGTTACAACATTTGAAACTGTAGTCGGAGAAATTCTTACCTGGGTAACTTTACCCTGAAAAACGCTGTTAGGATAGCCGTCAAGCGTGTAAGTTACGTCCTGCCCTTCTTTTACTTCACCTATATCAGCTTCGGAGACGTTAACTTCAATTTGCATTTTCTCCAAATCCTGTGCGATTGTAAAAAGTTCCGGCGCCTGAAAACTTGCTGCAACAGGCTGCCCGAGGTCAATTTCACGTGAAATTATCATTCCGCTTACAGGTGCTGTTATTTTTGTATAATTCAGATTTACAAGTGATTGATCATATTGTGCTTTTGTCTGGCTGATTTTTGCTTTTGCCGCATTAACTTGTGCAAGCGCAGACTCATAGTCAGCTTCTGCCTGATCCAGTTCTGATTTTGGTATAAAACTTTTTGCATAAAGATTCTTATATCTTTTTAAAGTTTTTGCACACATTTCAAAAGCTGCCTGCCTGTTTGCAAGATCTGCTTCTGCCGAAGCTACGTTTGCTGCATTTTGATCTACTGTTGCCTGAAAAGTTCTCGGGTCAATTTCCGCAAGAAGCTGACCTTTTTCTACTTTTGAATTAAAATCTACATAAATTGCACTTATCAAACCCGATACTGTTGAACCTACAGATACAGTGTTAACAGGGTTGATTGTTCCGGAAGCCTCAACTACCTGCGTAATCGTTCGTCTTTTAATTTTTGCTGTCTGATATTCTACATGATTATTTTTTATTGTAGAAAAAATGATTGACAAAACTATAACGACAAGTATTATTACTAACACTTGTTTTCTGTTAATATTTTTCAGATTTTTTAATCTTTCGGGAATGTTCATACATTATCCTTTTTATTTTCTTTTTTTGATTCTTTATTAATTTTTCTGGCAGCTTTTGCTTCTTTTTGTTCCTGTTTATGCAATATTTTTGAATAATCTTTAATATCTTCAACAGTCAAAGTGTTTTCCTGCGGAAGAGCTATTTCTCTTTCAAGCGTTGCACGTGCAACATTATAATTATACACCGCCTGAATATAAGAGCTTTGTGCATTATTGTAATTTACTCTTGCATCCTGCAATTGGATATAATCACTCAAACCTACCATGTACCTGCCATCTGCAAGTTCAAGATTCTCCAGAGTTTGTCTTACATTTGTTTCCAGAAGCGGAATTTGTTTTTCCAGTTGAATCATATCTACATACGCACTCTGAATATCGAAATAAAGGTTTTGGTTAAGTAAATCCACTTCTACTTTTGCAAGATCTAATTGCGACTTTGCAATATCAACTTCGTGCTTAACCTGCATCATATTAAAGTTTGTACTCAAATTTATGGAAACATTCATGCCGTTATCATTGTAAAGCCTTGTGTTTGCATAGCTGTACCCAACATTTCCGGTAAGATTCGGAAGATATTGGCGTTTGGTTAAAAGTACATATTGCTGCATTGCTTTTACTGTAGCAAGCAATGCTTTTAAATCCGGACGGTTTTCTTTTGCAATCTCTACAGATTTTTCAAATGTAAACGGATATTTTTGAAAAGTATAATTTTTTAAAACGTCGCTCTTTTCAGCTTTAACCGCATAGACAGCATCATTAATATCTTCAGGAAGTGTCAACAGTTTTTTATAGTGATCAATATGTGTAAGGCTCATTGGTACATAGGGATTATCCAGATTGAAGGTTTCTGTATTCATAATCCTGTATTCCGGAGCGTAAGCAACGTACATTGCATTATTCAGGCTTACAATTGCATTTTTGTAAGTATTTTCAGCTCTTACAAGTGCAATTTTGGAATCCGAAAGATTAACTTCCGCATTTACAAGGTCAATTTTTGAGCGGATGCCTTCTTCATAATACGCCAGAGTTCTCTGATAATTTCTTTCATTAATTTGCACATTGAGCTTTTCAACTTCCAGTAGTGATCTGGCTGCAAGTACTGCATAATATTGCAACTTTACATTAAAAATAGTTGTAAGAACAGTTTCATCAAAATCAAATTCAGCCGCAATACGGTTAAATTTTTCCATTCTTATATTTGCGCCGGTTTTACCAAAGTTCCACAAAAGTTGTGATAAAGATGCGTCAAATCCCGGCAGAGTTCTTGACTGGTAACTGCCTCTTCCGTTGCTTCTTTCGCCGAAAGATTGGTTATAGGCGACTCCAAGCGAAAGAGACGGAAAGTATGCAGATTTTGCAACACCTACGGAGGAAACGGCTATATCGTAATTAAAAATAGATCTTCTGACAACAGGGCTGTTGTTTAGTGCAATTTTTATACAGTCATTCAGTGAAAGCGCAGCGTCTTTTTCTATTTGAATCATCTGTATTGTCTGCTGCGTTTGCGGCGCTTTTTGTGCCTTCTGCACTTTTTGCGTTTTCTGTGTTGTTTTTGTTTGTTCTGTATGCTGTGCCGAAAAAGCCGGTATACCGGCAGATAAAAGAATTACGGCTAACAGTATTTTAAATTTATTTTTCATCCGCTTTGTTTATTTTTCGAAAAATTAACCTTGTTTACAACATTATAAACGACAAATAAAATTTTAAGTTCATTTTTCTATATGAAATTATGTTTTTGCAAGAAAAACACTCCGGCTATATTTTTTATCTAACCGGAATAAACCTTTTCTGTTTTTCTCGCAAAGTTTCAAAAGAATATATTTGTCTTTTACAATTATATAATTTCTTTACCAACAATTGGTGCAATTTGTTTGATTTGTTTGTACAACAAATCATACTGCCAAGGATAAAGTGATTGTGCTCCGTCGCAGACTGCTCTGTCAGGGTCGTAGTGTACTTCTATAATTAAACCGTCGCATCCTGCCGCAACTGCTGCTCTTGACATAGGCTCTACCTTATCCCTCAAGCCTGTTGCATGTGAAGGATCAATAATAATCGGTAAATGGCTTAATTTCTTGATTACCGGAATAGAAGTTAAATCAAGTGTATTTCTTGTGTATTTTTCAAAAGTTCTGATTCCTCTTTCGCAGAGTATAACCTGATTATTTCCACCTGCCATAATGTATTCTGCTGACATAAGCCATTCTTCATAAGTAGAAGAAAGTCCGCGCTTAAGAATAACAGGTTTGTGTGCTTGCCCGAGTTCTTTAAGCAGGTTAAAATTCTGCATATTTCTTGCCCCGACTTGCAGAATATCAACATATTTTTCAAACATTTCAAGCTGAGAGCCTTCCATAATTTCAGAAGTTACTGCCATTCCGTGATTATCTGCAACACTTCTGATAATCTTCAATCCCTCTTCTCCAAGTCCCTGAAAAGCATAAGGGCTGGTACGCGGCTTGAAAGCACCGCCTCTTATAATTTTAACATTTGATTCAGCAAGTTCCTGTGCTGTTTCATCCATCTGGTCGTATGATTCAATAGTACAAGGTCCGGCAATAAGTCCGGTATATTTATCGCCGAATTTTACCCCGTTAACTTCTACAATTGTATCCTTGCCCTGACTTGCACGTGCAGCAAGTTTATAATTGGTGCTTAATTTAATAACCTCATCAACACCTGCAAGCAGCTCAAAATCTCTCAAATCAACGTCATTTTTGACACCGATTGCGTGAACAACTGTTCTTGCCTCACCATGCGATATACGGGCTTCAAAACCTCTTGATTCTATATACATTGCAACACGGGTAATGTCTTTTTCGGTTGCGTGACTATTCATTACGACTAGCATTAATTCATACCTCCGGTATGTTTTATTATATATAAAAAAGATTGTAAATGTTTAAAAATTTTACAATACGTGATATAATTAATACTGTAATGACAATTTTTGACGAGAGCCTAATTTTAGAAACCATAAATATGATCAAGCTTCACAATTTCGATATAAGGACTGTGACGCTTACAATAAGTCTTAGAGACTGCTTATCCGAAAATGTAAATACCGTGTGTGAAAAAATTCGGTATAAGCTTGATATGTATGCCAAAAATCTTGTTCACTATGCTAATGATATTGAAAATGACTATTCAATACCAATAGTAAACAAACGTATAGCAGTCACTCCGATTTCTCTTGTTGGTGAATCCTGTGCACAGAAGGATTACATAAAAATTGCCCGTACCCTTGATGAGTGTGCGCAAAATCTTGGCATAGATTTTATCGGCGGATTTTCTGCCCTGGTTGAAAAGGGTTGCACGCAGGGCGATTTAGCATTGATAGAATCTATCCCTGAGGCACTTTCGGTAACAGAAAGACTTTGTTCTTCAGTAAATGTTGCAAGTTCAAAAGCCGGTATAAATATGGATGCTGTCTTAAAAATGGCGGAAACAATTAAGAAAGCAGCAAAGCTTACGGCAGAGAGAGACGGTCTCGGGGCTGCAAAGCTTGTAGTTTTCTGCAATTCAGTAAGCGACAATCCTTTTATGGCAGGCGCATACTGCGGATATGGCGAGCCGGAATGCGCATTAAATATCGGAGTTTCCGGTCCTGGAGTTGTAAGGGCTGCTATCAGTGAACTCGATAAAAATGCAGACCTCGGTATTCTTGCAAATAAGATTAAACAAACCGCCTACAAAATAACAGCAACAGGTGAACTTGTCGGCAGAAAACTTGCTGACAGGCTTGGCGTTCCTTTTGGGGTAATTGATTTATCTCTTGCACCTACTCCGGCTGTTGGTGACAGTGTTGCGCAAATTTTTCAGGCAATGGGTCTGGAGCATGCCGGTGCACACGGAACAACTGCTGCGCTTGCAATGCTAAACGATGCTGTAAAGAAGGGCGGAATTATGGCAAGTTCTTATGTCGGCGGACTTTCTGGAGCATTTATTCCTGTATCGGAAGATGCTGGAATGATAGAAGCAGCCGAGAGAAAGTATTTGACATTTGATAAACTTGAGGCTATGACGTGCGTATGTTCTGTCGGGCTTGATATGATTGCGGTTCCTGGTAATACACCGGTTTCAACAATCGCCGGTATAATTGCGGATGAAATGGCAATCGGCATGATTAACAAAAAAACTACAGCTGTCAGGATAATTCCTGCGCCAAATAAAAATGTTGGTGATAAAGTAGTATTTGGAGGACTTCTCGGTGAAGCTCCAATTATGAAAGTTAATACTCTGTCATCAGAAAATTTTGTAAACAGGGGAGGAAGAATTCCTGCTCCAATTCACAGTTTAAATAATTAAAGGCAAAGATAATGAGTGGTTCATTTAAAGATCTGGAAGATCATTTGAAAAAATTTATGATTGAAGAACAATCAGATGCTCACAACATTAAGAGCATCAACCTTGCAAAGTATAATAATATAAAGATATGGATGGATGCAGCCAGATATCAAATGCCACATTTTATTGTAAGAATTTCTATCTCTGAAGCAGTTTATTCATTAAATGACTGTTCAAAGATTAACGGCGGCTTAGGGTTTGAAGAAAGGCTCGTTATCAAATGGTTTGGCAGAATGGGTATTAAGGATAAGTTAAGACAGCTATGGGATAGCTCTCTGAAGAGTAAGGAAGAAAGTTCTAAGGCTGATCAATAAAAGGAAATCTATGCAATATAAAGATCTGGCATCAAATCCTGTAAGTATCGTTTTACAACTAGTGGGAGCAAGATGGAAAATTCTTATTATTCAGGAGCTGCTCAAAAAAGAAATGCGGTTTGTAGAGTTAAAGAAAAAGCTTGGCTGTACTGCAAAAGTTCTCACAAATTGCTTGAAGGAGCTGGAAGAGGACGGTCTTGTAATCCGTGAAAAATATGACACTATACAGCCAAAAGTTGAATATTATTTGACAGATATCGGCTATACGCTCAGACCGGTTGTCGAATCAATGCAGAAATGGGGAAGAGAATACAAAAGGTTACGTAAATTGATGGAAAAATACGCAGGCTCTGGTGAGCAGGAGGAAACTTATGAAAAGGGCGATAATAGTTGTAATTGATTCAATGGGTATAGGTGCAATGCCTGACTGTGAAGACTTTGGTGATATAAAAGAATGTAATACTCTTAGAAATGTCTGTGAATTTAACGGCGGACTTAATTTGCCAAACCTTGAAAAGATGGGGCTCGGAAATATCCAGGATTTTAAAGGAATTAAAAAGACTGACAGTCCAGCGGCACAGTACGGAACTTTGAGAGAAAAGTCCAAAGGCAAAGATACCACTACGGGACACTGGGAAATTGCAGGACTTGTTTCAGAAAAACCGTTTGCGACTTTTCCTCTTGGTTTCCCGAAAGAACTCATTGACAAATTTATAGAAGAAACAGGCTGCAGCGGAGTGTTAGCAAATATCCCTGCAAGCGGTACGACAATTATTGAACAGTTAAATGATGAACATCACAAAACCAAATACCCGATTGTTTATACTTCCGCTGACAGCGTATTCCAGATTGCTCTCGATACTGATATGATACCGCTTGAAACTCTCTATACATGGTGCAAGATTGCAAGAAAAATCCTTGATGAAGGCGGATATAATGTTGCAAGGGTTATTGCAAGACCTTATAAAATTATTGACGGTAAGCCGACAAGAATTTCTAAAGACAGAAGGGATTATTCAATGGCACCGCCAAAAGATACTATTTTGGATAAAGTTAAAAATTCAGGAGCAAAAGTTATAGGCATCGGAAAGATTGAGGATATTTTTTCAAAAGCCGGTATAACGCATGCAATCCATACAGGCTCAAACAAAGAAGGTTTGGAGCTTACAATAAAAGCACTTGATGGGAGTCTCGATTTAGAAAGCATTAAGTATCAGGGTATAAATATTACTGATAATGAAAGAGAAATAATTTTTACCAACCTTGTAGACACTGATATGCTTTTCGGTCACAGAAATAATGCAAAGGGTTATGGCGAAGCTATTGAAGAAATTGACAGGTATTTGACAAAAATTCTTCCGCTAATCGGAGAGAATGACCTTCTTGTAATAACAGCAGACCATGGATGCGACCCTACGGTTCCGGGAACGGATCATACAAGAGAACAGGTTCCGGTACTTTATTATTCACCATCAATTGAACCGAAAGATCTCGGAGTTGAAATCGGCTTTGATTCTATTGCTAAGAGAATATCCGATTGGTTATTTTAATTTTTGGGATTTAAGTGTATAATAAAAGTTGAAGAGTGGATAAGTTGAAGAGTTGAAATGTTCAATAAGTTCACTAATACTTCTATAATAATCTATAATTAACTACTATTCAACTTTTCAACTTATCCACTTTTCAACTCAATATACGGTGAGATAATATGCACCGACAACAATAAAAAAGGAGAAAACAAAATGAACGTAACAATTAATGATTCATGTATCGGATGCGGCGCTTGCGAATCGATTTGCGACGCAGTTTTTCACGTAGAAGATAAGGCAGAAGTTACAGCTTCAGGTATCGCTGGTAACGAAGATTGCGTAAAAGAAGCAGCTAATGCTTGTCCTGTTTCTGCAATCGAAGTTGAATAAGTTTATAACATTGTCATTAAAAAGCCGGAAATTATTCTGATTTCCGGCTTTTTAATATTCATAAATAATTATTCCTTTCTTTTTAACAAATCCTGCTGCGGTCAATTCTTCTTCCGAAATTGTGCCGCTTTTGTCCATATCAAGTTTGTTAAAAATGCTTGCTTCATCCATCTTTTTAAGCTTTCTTAAAGTCAACGGTCTTGAAGAATCATTGTTGTTTACGGAATTAACACCATCCATCTTATTCAACTCCTTGCTATTCAGGTTAACGGCAGATTTTTGAAAAACTTTAGAAATTTACCAGTTATTGTAACATTTCTTAACTCTGGTATAGTAGTTTTCTTCCAGAAAACACACCTGAAGATAAAATACAAAAATACTATAAAATTCTAATTAATTTATAATAAAGTAACAGTCTCAACACAAAAAGTTGATTTCACCGTTTCAACATGTATCATAAAAAAATATGGGGACGGGTTATGAAAGTTAGTATTATTGTACCGGTATTTAATACAAGCAGCTTTTTGAGAGAGTGTCTGGACAGTCTTATAAATCAGAGCTTTAAAGATTTTGAAATTATTTGTGTTAACGATTGTTCTACGGATAATTCATTAGAAATTCTTCAAGAATATGCTGAAAAAGACAGCAGAATAAAAATTATTAATCACGAACATAACAAGGGTTTATCAGCAGCTAGAAACAGCGGAATTAATGAAGCTAAAGGCAAATACGTTGCATTTGTTGACAGTGACGACTGGGTAGACTTAAATTTCTTTGAGAAACTTTATAACGGAATAACAAAAACAAATGCAGATATTTCCGCCGCAACAATATTAAGAGTTCATAGAAACCTACAAAAAATAAGAGTCAAATTTGATGAAGAAAAAACTTATTATTCACTGAAAGATATTATAGAAATCTGCAACATTCCTAAATGCTGCTATGTTTGGAACAAGCTTTATAAAAAAGAGCTTATAAAAAATATACCATTTAAGGAAGGTGCATATTTTGAGGATATTATCTGGACGCTTGAAGTATTAGAGAGAACAAAAAGCCTGACAACCGTAACAGGTACAAATTATTATTACAGGGCTAATTCAAATTCTATTGTCAAAAAGACACAATCTAAGAAAAAACAGGAAGATTCTTATAATGCAAAAAAATTCCTGATAAATTTCTTTGAAAAATATAATCTTCCTTTATCCGACAAGAACAAAACTATTGTAAAATCACAAAAATATTTATTTAATATTCCGGTTTTGAAAATAAAAGAGTTTGACAATAGTGAAAAGTACTATCTTTTTGGCTCTATTCTGATTTTTAAGAAAAAGATTAAAGCTCCGATTATAAAAGACAATACATTTATCGTATGGGAGCCGTGCTCCAAATCACATTCTGAAGTCGTTCCGGGGTATTGTAAATATTTGTTAGACCTTGGCTATCATGTGAGTGTACTCCTGAATCCCGACAGGTACAAAGAAGGGCTGTTTTCAAGATTCGAGGATGAAAATATTTCATACAATAAATTGACTCTAAAAGAAATAAAAGATTATTTTAAACACACAAATATTGATAAAGTCAAAGGTGTAATGGTAACAACTGTCGGTAAAATATGCGATTGCGTACATTATGACCAGTGTTATTCGACCTTTTACCCGGAAACCGACAGAAAAAAACTCCTCTTTGTCGAGCACGAAGCAAGTTTTGCGGTTGATAAAGGAAGCTGGTGCGAAAATTTAATTACTTTAAGAAAACTTAATTATAAAGGCGCAAAATCCGTAGTAGTTAATCCGCACTACTTCGGTAATGTTAATATAACACCTAAAAATGAAGATATTACAAACTTTATTACCATAGGCGCAATCAAACCTAACAAAAAGAATTCGCAGATGATTGTCGATGCCGTACAAAAAGTATACGATCAAGGCTATAGAAATTTTAAAATAACTGTCGTCGGAAAAGGCAGCATAAAACATATTCCGAAAGCAATCAGAAAATATTTTGACGTCAAAGGCAGATTGTCTTTCAGAAGGATGTACGAAGAAATTGAAAAAGCTGATTTTATGCTGACTTCTTACAACGAAGATGATCCGGAACATATTAGATATAATACTTCCGGCACAAGCGGGAACTTTCAGCTTATGTATGGTTTTCTGAAACCTTGCATTATAACAGAAGGTTTTGCACCAATAAACGGACTTAATAAAGAAAATGCAATTTTATACAAAGGTGACGAACACTATTCGGACGCATTAATTGCGGGAATTAATATGTCAGAAAAAGAATATTTAAATATGCAGAACAAACTAAAAGAATATGAGCAGAAATTATACAAAGAATCACTCAGGAATTTGAAAGATTTAATCAAAAATTAAATCATCCTTGACCGCAAAAGATACAAATGAGATAATTCATTTATGCAATACTACAAGAAATATACGCCATATTTATTTTTATTACCTGCACTTACGGTTTTAATTATTTTTTTCTTTATACCGTTTTTTCAAACATTCGGATTGAGTTTTTTTGATTATTCTTCAAGTCTTTACAATCCTAATTTTTGCGGGGCGGATAATTATATAAAACTATTTAAAGAACCAATTTTCTACAAGGTTATGTTTAACACTTTTATGTACTTAATAATTGCAGTTCCGTTTCTTGTAATCTTCCCTCTCTTTCTTGCAATTTTGATTAACCAGAAAATCCGGGGAATAACTCTTTATAAAATTATTCTGTACCTTCCGGTAATTGTATCGATTGTTGTTGCGGCAATTGCATTCAAATGGCTTTACGCAAGCCAGGGTGTTTTAAATTATATTTTATCGGTCTTTAATTTTAAACCTGTAGGCTGGCTTGTTGATACAAACTGGGCGCTATTTTCGGTAGCAGTGGTTACAATCTGGAAGGGGGTCGGATATTATATGATGATTTATCTGGCATCATTAATGAGTGTTCCGCAAGATTTGTACGAAGCCTGCGACATAGACGGAGCGAACTTCTTGACCAAGCATTTAACCGTTACTGTTCCGCATATAATGCCGACAATTGCTCTGGTATCTACAATTAGTACAATTTCTGCGATGAAGGTTTTTGCGGAAATATACGTTATGACTAAAGGCGGTCCTTTAAATTCCACAAAGACAATTGTTTATTATATTTACGAAAGAGCGTTTGAAAATCTGGATTTGGGCTATGCTTCCGCTCTTGCCGTTGTTTTGCTTGTCGTTGTAATGATATTTTCACTTATAAATATTTTGTGTTTTGAAAGGAACAAGTATACCGATATCTGATGAAAATTCTTGTTATTACAGATTTGTATCCGGTTTCAGCCGGCGAAAAGAAAACACCTAAGACGATTTTTAATTTTGTTAAGGGCTGGGAAATGCTCGGGCACGAGGTGAGAGTTATAAAACCTAATTTTCTTTTCAATTCTTTTTTGCGGGGCAAGCCGTTTTATAAAAGCGGAATTTATGGAGAAGTTGAGAATATTAATTATTTTCTGCCTTTTGTCGGAAATATACGAAATAAAATAAAAACAGAATTTAATCCGGATAAAATAATAGCGCACATGCCTTCCGGTACAATTTTTGCCAATCATCTGGGGTTGGAATTTACAGCCGGGGTTCATGTTTCGGATCTGGAGGTTTTGACAAACCCGCTATATTCGATTTATTTTAAACCGGAACTGGAAAGAGCATATCAAAACGCACGAAAAATTTCCTGCCGCTCGGAAGTCATTAAAAACAAATTTTTAAAACTATATCCGCAGTATGAAAACAAGACATTTATATGCTATTCAGGAATTGACTGCCCTGTTATCCATAGAAAATGGGCACCTCAAGGCAAAGTAAAAGTTCTTGTCTGCGCAAACCTTATTAAGCGGAAAAATGTTGATAAAGTTATTAAAGAGTGTGAGAATCTTGATGTCAAATTAACTATTATAGGGGATGGAAAAGAGTTAAAAAATTTGAGGAATCTTTCTTCAAAACCAGAATTTTCAGGCTGGCTTAATCACGAAAAAGTTCTGGAGGAGATGAGAAAATCCGATATTTTTGCGCTTCCGAGCGTGAATGAAACTTTCGGCATGGTCTACCTTGAAGCTATGGCTTCAGGCTGTATTACTGTCTGCACGGGAAATGATGGCATTTCGGGAATTATTAAAGACGGAGAAAATGGCTTTTTCTGGAGGGACGGCATAATAAGTGAAATTATTAACCTTAAAAATCAAAACTTTATTCTGAACAATGCTTTTGATACAATGCAAAATTATACTTCCGAAAAAGCATGTAGAAATTATTTGAATAATTTGTAAATATTTGCAAAGAAAATAGCAAATTTTTTTTTTACATTACTTGAGTTGAATAAAAATAGCCAGTAAAATCAATAAAAAGGAAAATGTATGAATTCGATTAACAACATTAATAGGTATAACAACCGAAACATTCAATTTAAAGGATTTTCGTTTGCCAGAGCATCAAGATTAGAATTTTTAAAATCAAATGCAAACGTAACTTCTAATATTTTATCTCAAGATGCTAGAGACATTTTTAGATTAACAAGAAATGCCTCCGATAAAAAAATAAGCTTCTTCAAAAGCCTTACAGACAGATACAATAAGGATAATTTTTACCGTCCGAACGATATCAAAGAAGATTCCGGGTTTGTAAATAAAATCTACAAAGCTGTAAAAACACCTAACGAAATGCACTCTGATCTGGTTTCACACTACGAAGGCACTTTATCAAGTCTGTACAGGGTTTTTGACGGAATAAAAGATAAAACAAAACGTTTGGATTTTGCACAGAAAGTTAATAGAGAAATTTTATCAACAGAAGCGGATTCATATAAAAACATGCTTCCTGAACTTTTGGAATCACCAAACAGCAGCGAGTATGTAAAAAATTATGAAAAATACAAAGCTTATTTAAAATTAAACCGTACCAATCCTGATGTTGTCAGAAACCTTGACAATATGGTGGCTGACGGAACTTATAATCAGGGTAAATATGAGTCAATCAGAAAATATCTTAGAATTAAATCAAAATTTCATCTGCCGGAAACAGAGAATTTTAATTCGCAAATTTATGCAGACAACTATACACAAGAAGGCGGAAAGTTATTAGATTACTTTACCTCTCATTTTTATATTTCAAGTGCAATGCTCAAAAACGGCGGTGATAAAGACCTGCTCGATATATACAAAACGACAACCGCTGAAAATTTGAAGGTAAGAAAAGGACTTATTAAGAATTACAGTAATTCTATCATTTCACAACATGCCTCTGAAGAACAAATGGCGCAATTAACAGAATTGAAAAAAGTTTTTGACAAAATCGATAACGACGAATATGCTATGAAATTTGTCAAAACAATTACGGAAAATCCTGTATACACGCTCAAACTCAGTGAAATTAACAACATTCTGGATAACGTACCAACATTAAAGCTCGGAATATTCAGCTCTAATGCAAGAAATATTATCCGTCAGACTAATAGTAATAACCAGATAGAAACTTTACTGAATGAGATTGAAAATCCGTTTTTTGAAACAAAATTTGCAGCTGAATCCAGAAAAAAAGCAGAAGAATATGGGTTTGCTTCAAAAACTCATTTCTGGGACAGATTTCTCAAAAGACTCATAAACCGTATTCAGATAATGCAGTATCAGCGCCTGAGCGAAAAAGCAGGAAATTCAGAGTCAGCAAAAGAATTTATTGCAAACCCGCTGAAGAATCCGCAATCACTTGAAGAGTCAAAACAGGCTGCAGTTAAAAAAATCATAGATCAGGCTGAAGCAGAAAAAACTTCACCGCTTTCTGAAAAAACGGTGCTGCAGGAGGTTGATTCACTTATTAATAGTATAAAGGAAACTCCGAAAGCCGCAGAAGATACTCTGCAAACAGCAGAGCAGGAAACCGCACAAGCTCCGGTTTTAACTAAAACACAGGTACGTCAGGCAAAGAAACAGGATCTGATTAAAAATATTTTTGATGTTGTAAGTTCAAAACTCGGCGCAAAAACTTATATCCAACAGAAAGATTTGTTCGGCGCAAATGCAACAAAGATGCGCTTGAGCATGCTGCCGGAAATCTTCGGCTCTATTGCAGATACAAGAAATGTTGACAGAGCAATCGGCAAAAAACGCATTAACTCCTCAAATAAAGACGCACTGGAGTTGTATTTGCTCCTAAACGGAAACAACAAAAAATATGTTAATTACCTGCTCAAAAAGCGTAATGCAGATAATACAAGAATGTTTGAAGTTAAAGATATTATCTCAATGGTTAAAAAAGCAGAAGCTAAAATTCAGCAGGAGAAAAAAGTTAATCCGCAATATCGTGCAAGAGATGCAAGAAAATATTACAATCATTTGTATGAATCAAAAATTCAACAATACGGAAAACTTACCAGAGCAAAAAAAGTAAATACAAAAGCTTAATAAGATATAAAAGGATTTATATCGCAATTTGCACTAAAAAAGCTAAAATTGTCACCCTGAACTCGTTTCAGGGTCTTACCACCGGCAAGATTCCGAAACAAGTTCGGAATGACATTATAAATATATTATTTCAAGCATATTTTGTGTAAAGTTGTATATAAGTCCAGTTATAAAACTATAGAATAAAATCCTCTTTGATGGTAATATAAAATCAAAGAGGATTTTATTTATGAAAGCAGCAGAGTATTTTAACAACGGTTATTCCTGTTCCGAAAGTGTAGTAAGAGCAGCAATTGAAAAAGGTATTATACCGGAAGAACTGCTTCCCGTAGCAACTGCATTCTCCGGCGGAATGGGCTCCGGATGCCTGTGCGGAGCAATTGCAGCTTCACAAATAATTATCGGCTGGCTTTATGGTAGAGAAAATCAATCCGGTAACGAAGTTAAAGCAAGAGCTCTTGCAAAACAGTTTATTGAAGAGTTTAAAAAGAGCCACAAAGCTACCTGCTGTAGGGTCTTGACCGCAGGTATGGATATGGCTTCGCCTGAAAGAAAAGCACACTGCACAAATATGGTAAATGACTGTGCAAGAATTTTGGATGAGATGATTAAGGTTAAGGTTTAATGTTTAACAGAACTCTGTTCAAAAAAAGAATACTTTTTGTCGGAATTCCTGATATGGCATATATCGGGCTCGACGGACTTTTGATGGCGGGAGTTAATATCGTTGGAGTTCTCGGGCCGAAAAAAGAACACAACATGTATTATGATTTCAAGAGTTTTGTTCAATCAAGAAGATTAAATTACATTGATTATGATGAACTTGACGAACCGCAATTGATTGAAACAGTGAGAAATTTAAACATTGATGCTGCGGTTGTGTGTTCTTTCAATTATAAAATCCCGAAAATCCTTCTGGAATCCGTAAGAGATGGGTTTTTGAACGTTCATCCATCCATGCTTCCTAAATATCGGGGCGGAAATCCTTATTCAAGGGTTATTATGAACGGGGAAACCGAAACCGGCGTTACCATTCACTTTATGGATGAAAGTTTTGATACTGGCGATATCATTGCCCAAAAACCTTATCATATACATTCAAAAGCTACAATGGGAACGATTTTTAACGAATTAAATGTTCTCGGTATTGAGCTTTTGCTTCAGGTTTTAAGAGCGTACGAAAACCAGCCGCTACCAAGAATTAAACAACCTGTTGGCGATTTCATCTCTGGCAGGGGCTTGAGCGAAAAAGAAGTTTTTATCAATTACAACAAAACTGCGGAAGAAATTGAGAGATTCGTGCGCGCTCTGAATCCCTTTATTCTTGCAAGTACAACTTTCAGAGGCAACATGATGAAAATTATGAAGGTAGAAGTGGCTTCTGATGCGTTTTGCGTGCCGCATCCTGCCGGTACGGTTGCTAAAATTGAAGATGATAAATTCTTTATCGCAACTTCTAAAGGGCTTGTATCTCCTACAGTTATGCAGTTTGGAAGTTTCTTCATGGGAGACAGCAAAGATTTCTTGAGAATTGTTAATCCGAAAATCGGCGAAGAATTCCGGTAACTTTTTCTT
This sequence comes from Candidatus Gastranaerophilales bacterium, assembly GCA_944323255.1. GTDB lineage: Bacteria > Cyanobacteriota > Vampirovibrionia > Gastranaerophilales > Gastranaerophilaceae > CAG-196. Next base: position 111 of record CALURU010000006.1, on the reverse strand, counting down.
TACTAAAAAGAAAAAGTTACCAAAAAGAAAAGATCATTTGGACGGGAAACAAAAACAACCTACAAGTGTAATTTTACCCTCCCCGTTTCCCTTAAAATAAATCTACAAGCT
>CALURU010000005.1 GCA_944323255.1 Candidatus Gastranaerophilales bacterium | reverse complement strand
TCACCGTATTTTAATGTATTATTCCACATAATATCAAATACGGATTCTTTGTTCTGAATATACATAGCGATTCTTTCAAGACCGTATGTAATTTCTAAAGCAACAGGTTTAACCTCTAATCCGCCAACCTGCTGGAAATACGTAAACTGGGTAATTTCCATCCCATCTAACCAAACTTCCCAGCCTACACCTGCTGCGCCAAGAGTCGGAGATTCCCAGTTATCTTCTACAAATCTTACATCGTGTTTGGAAAGATCAATTCCCATTGCTTCCAAACTCTTCAAATACAATTCCTGTGCATTATCTGGAGAAGGTTTAAGAATAACCTGATATTGAAAATAATGTCCCAATCTGTTAGGATTCTCGCCGTATCTTGCATCAGTCGGGCGTCTGCAAGGCTCAACCATAGCAGTTGACCACGGTTCAGGCCCTAGTGCTCTTAAAAAAGTTGCAGGATTCATAGTAGAAGCACCTTTTTCTATATCATAAGGCTGCTGGATTATACATCCGTAATCTGACCAGAATCTTGATAAGTTAAGTATTAAGTCTTGAAAATTTAACGCCATTTATATTCCCAATCTTCTATTGTATTTTTTACACTTAATTGATTATACACATAAAAGGGGGTAAATGCAAAGAAATTATTATATTTATGTAAATTTTTGTAAAGCTAAAACAAAAGAAAGCAATTCTTTGGTATATATATACTTTATATAAATATGGCACCGGATATTATTAATATAAATATAAAAAGCGGAGATGGCTTATCATACGCTATAGACAGAAAACTTGATGCTGAATTAAAACAGGATGTCAAGTTTAATTTGAGTGAGTGGAATTCAGTATTTAATGTTATAAAAAATGATAAAGCTACTGAGAAAAAGCAATATACCGGCGGAGATTCCGATATAAGAGATAATAAACAGTTTGTCGTGCAAGAAGGTAATTATCAGATTACAAAGAGTGCCTGGGATAAAATTGTTGATATGGCAAAAAAGAAACTTGGTATACCGATAGAAGGACAGGAAGTCAAAACCGAAGAAACGCAGGAGACTCAGACCGTTACAAATGAAACCGAAGCTAAGTCTAATGAAGAAAAAATAAAAACCATCCTTTCCGATGCGGGAATAACTGTAAACGATGCAGATATGGAAAAGATTAAGTCAAAATACGAAATGATTCTTACATACAATAAGCAAAACAATATAGAAACAAACGAAGAGACACTAAAAGAGAGAATCATTAATTATGCAAAAGGGTTAAGATTCCAAAACTTTGAAAAAACAGTGCTTAATCAGGATGGAGAATATGAAAGTGATTGCTCAAAAGCCAAAACATATGAAGAGCTTCATACAAAATATAAACAATTCGGAAAAGAGTATGTAGAGACAATGGACCAAGACGGCAACGGGCAGATTGATGCTCACGAAATGTTTTATACAGAGTTAACAACTTTATATGAAGCACAAGGTATGTCATATCTTCAGGCTAAGACTAAGGCTCTTGACGTTGTTAAAAAATTCAAAGATTATAATGCAATGAATCTTCCTAAAGAAGGAGATCCTCTGTATGGCACAGAAGAGGCAGAACAATTTACAGACATTTTAGTAAAAGTCGGCGTACTTGATGAAGATAAAAATATGAGTTTATCCACTGATGAAGCCGCTGCGTATTTAATGACAATGGCGCAGTTAGATGACACAAAAAATAACATAACCTCAAATGAAAATATAAGAACAGAACTTGTTATTGCCACAATGGATATGAGCGTTCAGGAAATTATGGATACACTTGGAGTTAGCGAGCAAGCAGCAGAAAACATAATTTCATACAGGGAAAAATTCAATAATAGTCTTGAAATGACACAGAATTTTATTAAAACCGGCAGTTTAGAATAATAAATACTTGACTGAGAGTTAATATCAGGAGTTATTATATTTATAGTTTAATAAAAGAAAGGAACTATAAATATGGAAAAAACACTTATGGTACTGGATAAAGTCAATTCTCCGCAGGATTTAAAAAATCTTTCTGCGGAAGAGATGATCCGCTTGTCGGAAGAGATTCGTGAACTTATAATGAAGAAAGTTAATACAACCGGTGGTCATTTGGGACCGAATCTTGGTATTGTAGAAGCAACTATTGCACTCCATTATGTATTTAATACACCGGAGGACAAGATTGTTTTTGATGTTTCCCACCAGTGTTATCCTCATAAAATCTTAACCGGCAGAAAAGAAGGGTTTACAGATCCTGACAAATATTTGAAATATACCGGCTATACTGCACCGGAAGAGAGCGAATATGATTTATTTAAAGTCGGGCACACTTCCACTTCAGTAAGTTTAGCAGTAGGACTTGCAAAAGCACGTGATTTAAGAGGCGGCAGAGAAAATGTTATTGCGCTGATCGGAGATGGTTCTCTTAGCGGCGGCGAAGCTTTTGAAGGTCTTGATAATGCAGCAGTGCTCGGCAGCAATATAATTGTTGTTGTTAATGATAATGATATGTCAATTGCAGAAAATGAAGGGGGACTTTATGCTAATTTAAAACTGTTAAGAAATACAAACGGTCAGGCAGAATGCAATTTCTTCAAAGCTCTCGGATTTGACTATCACTATGTTGATAACGGAAATGATGTTAAAAGCCTGATTTCAACATTCAACAGGGTAAAAGATTCTGATCATCCGGTTCTTGTTCATATTCGAACAATTAAGGGTAAGGGGTATGCTCCGGCAGAAACTGACAAAGAACATTATCACTGGATTGTTCCTGGAGAACTGGATAAGGATTATTCTCCGGCAGTTTCTCAAGAAGAATCTTACGAAAGTATTACTACAGATTATCTTTTGAAAAAACTGAAGCAAGATAATTCAATAATTGCAATATCACCGGCAACTCCGGGGGTAAGCGGATTTACAAAAGAATTTAGAGAAAAAATGGGCAAAAATTATACTGATGTTGGTATTGCAGAACAACACGCCGTTGCGTTTGCTTCCGGTCTTGCAAAAAATGGTGCAAAACCTGTACTTGCAATAATGAGTTCTTTTGTACAAAGAGCATATGACCAGCTTTCACAGGATCTGGCGTTAAATAATAATCCGGCAACCATTCTTGTATTTTGGGGTGGAATTACCGGTGCTGATGCAACTCACCTTACTAAATATGATATTCCGTTAATATCAAATATTCCGAATATTGTATATCTTGCTCCGGTTAATAAAGAAGAATATCTGGCAATGCTTGATTGGGCAACGGAACAAAAGGATTATTCTGTAGTAATACGTGTTCCTATGTGCCAGATGGTTAGTACCGGAGAAAAAGACACTACTGATTATTCAATATTAAATAAATACCAAGTTGTGGAAAGCGGTTCGGAAGTTGCAATTTTAGGTCTCGGAAATTTCTTCTGGCTCGGTCAAAAAATAAAAACACTGTTAAAAGAAAGGCTGGGTATTTCTGCAACCCTAATTAATCCACGCTATATAACGGGTATTGATATAGACCTTATGGAAAGTCTGAAATCTAATCACCGGTTGATTGTAACTTTAGAGGACGGAGTTTTGGAAGGCGGGTTTGGAGAAAAAATAGCTTCTTATTTTGGCGATTCTGACTTGAAAGTATTGAATTTCGGAGCAAGAAAAGAGTTTACGGATCGTATTTCTCTTGACGAACTTTATAATCGTTACCACCTAAATCCGGAACAAATTCTTGCTGATATTAAACAAAACTTGTAGTATAAATTATATTATTTAGTATGTAAAGAGAAGGTATAAACCTTCTCTTTTTTATTAGATAAGGTAACAAAATGTAACAAATATAAATATCAAGTGTTACAAACTTATAAACATGTGGAATATATAATATATAATAGTATAAGGATATGTGCTCTAAATGAAGTTAATTGTAGAATTGACGAAAAATAAATATTTTGCGTTTCTTTCCCCGCAAGGCTTTCAGCTATTATGGGGGGGGGGTAAAACCCGCTTGCAGAGACGGTTTTACCCAAATTTACAATCTGATATTCTCTCGCCCTTTGAGGGAGGGGGTAAATGTTTGGGGTTGGTTGGTATCTTCCCCTCGCCCTTTGTGGGAGAGGGTAAATGTTTGGGGTTGGTTGGTATCTTCCCCTCGCCCTTTGTGGGAGAGGGAGAAGCCGTTCTTGAGCTGCAAGGCGAAAGTTACGGATTCGGGTGAGGGGTCAACTCAAGAATTTACTCAAACCGCTCCACATAGCGAGGGGAAGCTTTTCTCAGACACGCTCCCGCTCTGCTCCCGCTATCGCTTCAAAAAGCTTCCCCTCGCTCCGTTCCGCTTATATCTGACAAGTCTCGCATTCCCTCGCCACCCGATACCCGAGTGTGTCATGCTGAACTTGTTTCAGCATCTTACCGGTTTGGTGTGTGACCTACCATCTTGTAAGATCCTGAACAGCTCGAAAATCGAATGGGAAACAAACACACACAACAATATAATAAAAACCGATTTTCTACGCTTTCAGGATGACAATGCGTACACTACCCCTCGCCCTTTGAGTATACAATTGCGCAAAGACCATTCACGCCCAATGTGCCACGTCATTCTGAGTCCGATAACCATTCAAGGGCGAAGAATCCCTAAAACTTATTTCGTCATTCTGAGTCCGTTATCCATTTGGGGACGAAGAATCTCAAAAACTTTACAAAAAGGAGATTCTTCGGGCTTCCACCCTCAGAATGACGGCACTCTGGTAACTCTCGCTTCCCCTCGCCCATTAGGGGAGAGCGGATTTTCGGTAGGGCGATGCCGAGCGTGCGGCAGCGGGAGTGTCGTCCGTAAGGACGTAAACTCATTCCCGCAAGCGAGCAAGCCCGTAAGGTGGAGGGAAGCTGGGAACTTTCCGACACCCCGAATAATCCAAGGGGGTAAATGCATTGAGTGGTTAGTCGTATCCCCTCGCCCATTAGGGGAGAGGGTAGAATTTCAAGTTGAGCGTGAGCGAAACTTAGAAATTCGGGTGAGGGGCTTTAAAACTTTTACTCCACATAAATTGAAGAGGTGCGCATGATAACCCTCAACACCAACCTCGGCTCAATGATTGTCCAATCGAACCTCACCTCCTCCACAAACGCACTCAACACCGCTATTGAGCGTATGACAACAGGGTTCAAGATAAACCACGCCAAAGACAACGCAGCAAACTACTCAATCTCAACAAACCTTGCGAGCAAACTCTCTTCTTATGGCGTGGCGCAAGACAATGTTTCCATGGGATTAGATATGCTCACAACTGCAGAGGATCACCTGTCTTTGATTTCAAACCACTTAACAAGAGTTCGTGATCTTGCAGAACAAGCCGCTAACGGTACTTATGGCAAGGATTCTCTTGCAGCAATAAATAGGGAAGTTAATTCGCTTGTTGATGAAATTAACCGCATATACTCAACCGCAAAATATAATGGCATATCTCTATTCGACAAAACTAACGGAGCAGGGGCTAATATGTCTACTATAGTTAAAGAAGCTGCTGATGGTGAATTTATTAATGAAGTAAAGCGCAGAGATACAAGCAATATGGTACAGCTTTCTACGATAGACGTAAATGCTACTTTAACACAAGGAACATACAGTATATCTACTCCGGAAGAGTTGGCTAAACTTGCTACGATGGTAAATGCAGGCAGAGTCAGTAAAAATACAGAGTTTGTGCTTGCTGCCGATATCGATTTATCTGCTTATAGTAACTGGACGCCTATCGGGAGGCAAGGTTCAGGATTTTATGAGGGAAAATTTGACGGTAATGGATATGTTATTAGAAATTTAAAAAGTACGCAACTCTCTCATGCCGGATTATTCGGTCAGGTAGGAGAAGCTGAAATAACAAATTTAGGTATAGAAAATGCCGATGTTACTGCAGCAGAGTATGCCGGAATTTTAATCGGTTCGCAATTTTATGGTATAACTAACCCGGATCCTTCTTATCATAAAGCAATAATTGATAATTGCTATGCGACTGGAAAAGTCCGTGGCGGTTTTTCTATAGGAGGTCTTATTGGCGAGAGTACAGTTTTGGTAACAGAGGTTAAAAATTGTTATTCTAATACAACTGTAGAGGGTTATAGCGCTGGTTTTAATACAGAAAGCGAAATCGGCGGTTTAATTGGTCATTTCAATGGGGATATGTCGGGCTGCTATTCATTAGGAACAGTAAACTGTGATGCAGGAACTTATGGTTCAGGTGGTCTGGTCGGAGTTTTACGGAATGGAACGATTACAAATTCTTTTTCCGCCGCAAATGTTACAGGAAGTACTTTAATAGGCGGTTTGAGCGGCGGAGTTGATTCCGGAGTAATAAGTAATTGCTATGCTTCAGGTAATATTACAATAAACGCAAGCAAAGTAAATATCGGTCATGCAGGAGGAATTTCCGGAACAGTACTCGGAACTATAAAAAATTGCACCTCTTATTCAAAAGTAACTTCCACTGCTGCAGGGGACATTAGTTTATCTGCAATAACTTCTAATCTTTATGATGGTTGGTATTTGGATGCAGTAGTTGAAAATTGTTTGTATGATTCTTCTATAAACCCGGGTGTTGAAGGGGTTTATGGCAATATGGCACAAATAGATATAAAAAATCTTGTAGATATTAATTCTCCTGATAAAGCGTTAAATTTGCAGGTAGGAATTACCGGTGATGCTTCATCTACAATAAGTATGCAAACTATTTTTGAAATAAGCGGGATTGAATACTTAAGAGGCATTGGAATTCAGGATGGCAACTTTCTGGAAGCAATAGACGAGTTACTAAGACAAGTTAATTCTAAACAAACTGAATATGGCGCAGCTTACAACCGCTTAGAATCTGCACTTGAATCAATCGGGGTTTCTATAGACAATTTGACTTCCACGCAATCAACCATACGTGATGCAGATATTGCGGAAGAGTCGAGCGAGTATATAAAAATGCAAATCCTCCAGCAGGCATCAGCCACCCTCCTTGCGACCGCCAACCAAACACCTTCGATAGCATTGCAGCTGTTGTAGTTAACCCCTCACCCTACCCCTCTCCCCAAAGGGGCGAGGGAATACAACACTTGTACATTTAAAGTGTCGTTTTCCTTCTCTAATAAGGGAAGCGGCTTGCCGGCAGAGAGCGAAGGACTTTTGCGTAAGAAAAATCCGATGACTCGTTTAACGCCGGCAAACAAGCAGGTTAGGATGGGTGCTGACAAAGAATGTAAAATTAACGCACATCTCTACCCCTCGCCCCTTGAGGGAGAGGGTAGAATTTCAAGTTGAGCGTGAGCGAAACTTAGAAATTCGGGTGTGGGGTGGGGATAATAAAAACTGCTAAATCAACAAGACTTACTTTCCAGCAAAAAATATGGAAAGACTGATTCCGAAGCTCATTAAATTCAATGTAAATTTTTGTAAAATTTTACTCAGTTTTGCTAAAGTTTTTATTCAAATAAGCCGTAATAGTTCATGTAACATTATGTATAAAATGTTACTTAACTCTAAAAATAGGGTGAAAAGACGTAAGATTATAACAATAATTCAGGAGTAAAAAGCGGTTAAAACCCGCTTGAATAAAAGGAGCATAACAAAACTATGCCCAAAACTCAAATTTTTGAAAGGACATAAGATGACAGAAAACTTATCATTAGGAAGGAATGGAAAATCCGGAGATATTGATTTTAGCAAAATAAAAAGCGGAATCAGAAAGAAAGAGCTTCTGGATGGTGTTGAGCCAAAGCTTAGATCTGTCTTTGAACAAATTATTAACAAGATAGATACAAATCCTGATGATAATATGCTAAGCCGTGAGGAGTTACAGTCTTTTTATGAAGAGCTTGAAAAATTATCAGAAGGAGACGGTAATTTATCAAGCAGAGAAGCCCGCAAATACCAGCTTAATGGTGAAAATATCGGAAGAAAAGGCAAAGATGCTCTTTTTGCTGTTTTGAATAAATTGAGTGAACTTTCTAAAGATGTAAAAGAAATTACCCAAGAAACTGTAAATGGCGAGCAGGTTGAAGTCATAAAGTACAATAACAACAAAACTGAAAGAATTTTTCCTGACGGCTCAAGAATCATAACTGTTGCAAAGGGAAATGCAAAAGTTTCTACAACTTATGACAAAGACGATAATAAAAAGGAAGAAAGTATTGCAGAAGGTGATTGGGAAGAAACAACCACTTATGATGCCGGCAAAAAGACTAAAGTTGTTTTAGAAAATCCAAAAAAGCACGAGAAAACAACTGTTTATTTAGACTCATCTGAAAACCCTGTAAAAAAAGAAAAACAAAAAGGTTCTATAACAGAAACTTATGAGAAATCAGATGTAAATGGCAAAGAACAGTGGCTTTTAACGGAAAAGACGGAAAATGTAAATGGTTTTGAGCAGAAAACTGTTTATGAATATGATGATGCCGGTAATAAAATCAGTGAGTCAATTAAAACTTCTTCCGGTACGATAGAGAAAAGTTATAATTCCGATGGGACTTCAACTGAAATTATTTCAAATTATGGCGAGCCGGTTCATACAATTAAGCGTGAAAAAGACAGGAGTTATACCGATAATTTTCAGGAGGGTAACGCAGAAGTAACGGATTATTATAATCCGGAAAGCAGGCATATTGCGCAGAATAAGACTGTTGACGGTACAAGTTATAATGTAAGATATGATGAAGCAGGCAATACTCTTGGTGTAATTGTTCAATGCGGAGAAACTATACAACAAATTGCGGAAAGATTCGGTGTTTCTGTTAAGGATTTAATAAAAGTTAATGCTTCAAAAGTTAAAGGTAAATATCCTAATGCTTCTTTTAATGCAGGCGAGGAAATTAAAATTCCACGTAAATTAGAGGCAGATGCTCCTGCTTTGCAGGGCAGGAAATCAAGGGATGAAGTTCTTGCTGAATATAGAGCTGACCAGCAAAGACGTGCAGAAGAAGCAAGACGCAGGGCGGATGCGGAAGCTGCAAGACGGGCAGAAGAAGAGCAGCAGCAAAAATCCAAACCTCAAAAATATACTCTTCCGAGCGGAAGGTATGTAACAGTACAGCGAGGTAAGGTAAAATACTATGCAGCAGACGGGACTCAATTAAAAAAAGAATATTTTGAATCAAAAGAGGGTAAGGTTGTTGATATGAAACCTTCCGGCAGATATATTGTTACTATTGGCGGTAAATCAAGATATTACGCAGCCGACGGTACGGAATTGAAAGAAAGTTATTTCAAATCCGTAGAGGCAAAAGAAGCGAATCAACGGACTAAAGCAACTAATATTCAAAAAGATTCTGCAAGACAGATTGTTGAAGAATTGAAAGATGCAATAAAAGGCTGGAATGATACTGATAAAATACAACGCATAATTGCACGCATTGATAATCCGGAGGAACTTGCGGAAGTAAATAGACTTCTGGAAGCAGAGGGTTATAAAGCTACGGATCTATACTCTTCAATAGAAAGATTCATTTATGAAGAGAATAATCATAGTTATGTACATACGTATAATTCTTCCGACTTTTTGGAACAGACAGTTCAAAAATGGATAGATAACGGAACATTAAAAGGTAAGGATGCTATTAATGCCCAGGCAAGAATGGCAGCAAGAGTTATTTTTGACGGCGGCGACGGTTTTGGTACTGATTGTGACAAAATCAAAAAAGGTGTTCGTATGATAAAATGTCCGAAGCCGAGTGGTAATGATGCTGCTGATAAGGCTGCTGCAAAAGCAGTTTATGATAAGGTAAACGAGATTCTCGTAAAACACAGAACGTTCTATGGTTTGGGCTCTCCTTGCAAAAATCTTAGAGATTACTGCGAAGGCGAGATGTGGGAATCAGAATGCAGATATCTCGACGGTATTTTAGCGGAAAATAACGCAATTCAAGGTAAACAAAAAGCTCAGGCGGTTCATGATTTAACAGAAGAAGCTGTTTCAGAAGCAGGAACTGATATCGAATACCTTACTCAAGCCATTAAAGCAATAAATTCACGTGAGGACAGACTTGCAGTAGAGGCAAAACTAGAAGAATATTGCCGGAAGCATAATGTAAAACCTCAATATGAAGGTCAATCTTACCTGCAAGCGATTCTTTATGATGAATGCGATACATTTATGGGAATTTCACGTGACCATAAAGAAATCCGTAAGTTTAATGAAATGCTTATTGCACAGGGTGCATATAATGAGCAGGAAATTATAAATCTTAGAGCAGAGCAGGCTGCATTACAGATAATGGAAGGTGACTTTGCCAATGCAAAAGATGCAATTCAGCAGATAAAAGATCCTAAGGTTTACGCAAGAATGCTTCAGATTTTTGCAAAAATATCAGGCAAATCACTTGCTAATTTCTTTATGGCAAAACTTGGTCAGGAAAAATCAGATCTTGTTAATGCAGAACTTGCGGCTAATAGTATTATAGAAGGTAAAGAAGCTGCTGATGTTGCATTCAGATTAATATTAAATTCTGATTATGATAAACGTGCAATGGGCTTTAAAGCGATAAGAAACGAGGAAGTCGCAACAATTGTGGACGGCTATTTAAAAACAAAAGGTTCGTCACTTGCACAGGAACTTGATAAATTTAATAAGGAAAAAGCTGAATACAAAGAAAAAGCAAAATTCTGGGACGGTTTGGCTAAGTTTATTCTTCCGCCGGTTGTAGCAGATACAATTTCTGACGGATATAGGGAAAATACCGATGCTTCAGACAATATGTATGTAGAGGCTAAAACTTCGCAGCATTTAACTAAAGCACAAAAGTCAGCATACGAAATGACGGTTCGTATTTTTGAGCAAAAGCTTAACAAAATGAAAGAAGATTATCAAAAAGCGCTTGACAGTCAGGGTGTAGTTTCAGGGGCAATTAATGCATTTTGTGAAGCATACGGACTTGGTACTACAAGAGAAGAAATCGAAGCCAGAATTGAACATGATACAGAAACATTACGTCTTTTGAAATTAGCAGCAGAAGGTAAGCTTGCAAAAGTAGAAAACGGAAAGACTGTAGCGGTAAGTTTTGAGGAAGTATTTGCAGAGCGCAATGTCGGAACAAATTTCGATGCAGCCAAGGTGGAAAAAGTTGCAAAACAGGCAGAGACTATGGTTGCAATGGAATATGCAAAAGATAACATTGCAATATGCTGGGATGAGTTAAGCAATGCTAAATCACAGTCCCAATTATCTGTTGCAATAATTGATACTCTGGAAAAATTATCGGCAATTTCAGGTCTTAATCTTTCACTGGAAGGGTTTGGCTATAGTGAAAAGAACGGTATAATAGTTGATCAATCTGGACTTCCTGTTGCTTCGGCTAAACTGCAAGAGATGGTAAAATATCTGAAACAGGGTCTTTCAGATATGTCCAAAATTTTATTTGACGCAGAGCTCCCGCTTGATTCCAGCTATGGAAAAGTTAATGAGATACTGGCAAGTGGCTATGAAAGCAAGATGGAAAGTTTTAAGCAGGAGTTTAAGGATGCCTTCGGACAGGAAGTTCCTGATGAAATGCTTGAAGATTATATGAGTACAATAAATACCGGCATGACAGTTTTGAATGTTGGTGTAATGATAGGTGCAATGGTTGCTGCTCCGTTTACGGGAGGCGGTTCTCTTGCAGTATTTGCAATGACTGCGGCAGCTTCTATGGGGCTTAATGCTCTTGAAAATTCTACTGATGCCGACGGTTATACAAATTCCGAATGGACTTCTGACGCAGCACAGGCTATGTGGGATGGTGCATTATCGGCAGTCGGCTTTAAAGTCGGTCAATTCGCAGAAGGTTTTGCAAGAGGAAGCCAGATTGCATCAAGTCAGAATAAATGGATAAGCTGGCTTGCAAAACAACCTAAGGGCAGTTTGATGGACAAACTGGCAAGTATTCCTCGCAATCAACTCGGGAAAGTTGCAAGTAAAGCAAAAGAGGTTGCTGATAAGATTCAAGCTTATTCCGGAAAAATTGGTAAAAATGTTCTGGAAGCAAGAAAAGCGCAAATTCTTGCCAAAAATCCGGGTGCAAACCTCAACAGTGTAGAGAAAGCAAGCGTTTTATTTGCAAGAGCAGAGGCTTGCGGCTTGGAAGTTACAAGTGATATGATTCAATCTCTTGTACAGGCTTATTGTATGACAGGTGAGTTTGATGAAGAATCTTTCCTGATGGCACTTTGTATGTCTTTAGGTGCAAATATAGTAGGTCACGGAGTTGCTGCTAAGCAGGCGGAAGTCTCCGGCGGTTCGAAAACAGGAAATTCTCCAAAGTCAGATAACTCATCTGCTTCTAAGACAGATGATGCAAATGCACCTAAAGCAGAGGATGCTAATACTTCAAAATCCGGAGAATCAGGACGGGCTGCTGAAAATACTTCTGCAGCACCAGATGCGAAAACTCATAGTTTTTCAAAAGAAGAAATTGAAGAATTTGCAAACATTAAAGCAAAAAATGTAAAAGAATTAGAAGCTAAACTGAAATCTCAAGGCTTTGAAAGAGAAATGATCGGGCAAAATGGTTTCGTAGTTACTACTAATGACGAAATCTATTGTTCATTTATTAATAAAGAAACCGGAATAAGATATGTCTTTAAATATGACAACGATAGAATGATTCCACACCGTATGATTTCAACAGATGTTAATACCGGTGCTATATACAACACCATAGAGTTTAAACGTGATGCAGAAGGCAATATTATAGAGACAATAGAAAAAAATAAACCTAAAGAAGCAGAAGCACCAAAAAGTGAAGAGCCGCATGCTGATGAAAAGGTTCAAGATGAAAAGGTTCAAGATGAAAAGGTTCAAGATGAAAATCCAGCTCCTGACAGTTCTTATTCAGTACGTGATGAAAATGGTGCCGTTATTCACATAGACACTGCTGACGGAGTGCCGGTAAAAGCACACGTGGGAAGTAAAGAATATGATATTAAAGACGGTAAGTTCACTACTGATGATGGTATCGAATACGAAGTCGGTGACGGCGGAATAAAAAGAACGAATTCAAGCTCTGGTGCTAAAGAAGAAGTAAAAACCGACAACAATTCTACAGGTAAAACAGAAAATTCTAATTCATCTCCAAAAACTTATGACCAGATGAATGAAGATGAATTATTTGCAGAATATTTCAGATTAAAAATGGAAGTTACATATGCTCCTATGAGTAACTCTGCAAAGGCTGCAAATATAAATGAAATGAAGAAAATTGCTGCTCATTTGGAACAAAAAGGCTTTAAAATTGAAGGTGATAAGCTGGTAAAAATTAATGAAAAAGCTTCAAATAACAGTGCTTCTGAAGCAGATGATGCGTATATAGATGATGTCAAGCCTTCTTACGATGATCCTGAAAAAGCAATGAATTTGCGCAAAAGATTGAATGCAAAACTCTTTGCTATGTATCAGGGAATTGAAAAAAGTATCGAAAATCTAAAAGATATTGCAGGATACAACAAAATTAAAACCATAATTGCCAATCAGTTTAAAAATCACTTTCCTGAGTTCAGTGAACTTATAAAGAGATTAAACGCCAAAGCCAAGAAAATCGGTTTAAAAGTTGTTGAAAACAGTATCGACAGAACTGCTCGTATGGGTAAAAGTCTGGCAAAATTCTATACAAAAATGGAAAATGCCATTGCCAAAATGACAAACGAAAAGCAGTTTAATAAGATCCTTAAAAAGATTACTACCCGTTTTGCTGGATTTTATGATGATATGAAAACTCTTATTGATAAGCTTTATGAGCGCGCAAAAGCTATAGGTTTATCAGTTAAAGAATCCATACAGGATGTTTATAAAAGAGTTGGTATTAAAACTGACGGTGTATCTCTGGATAAATACAAACCGAGCGGTAAGGGTATTGATATGTCCAAGTCTCATGATGAATGGATGAATTCACGCAAAGATTTATTTGGCAATTATAGCATAGACGGGAACTGCTGGAGACAATTTAACCCGAAAGACCAGCACCACGGTGCTTGGAAAATGCACTTGTACTCAGTCAGCGAAGCTGATTGGCGAAAAATGTGCGATGTTATAATTCCGTACTTAAAAGAACACGATATAGAATGGAAAACATTTAATCCCGGCTACGGAGCGGATTACTTAAACGGCAGCAAACAGCAGGGTAAGGCTTTTACAATTTATCCTAAAAACAATGAAGATATGGCACAGATTGCAAAAGATTTAGACTATATCATAAGAAATAATAAACTGGAAACTTCCGGTTCTCATATAACAGGTGATGCTCAATTGGGCAGCACGGGACGTTTATTCTACAGATATGAATTTAATTCAAAGCAGTATCAGGATGAAATTCTCGACTTATCTGATCCAAATGACTATGCTAAATATCATCAGCGATATGATTCTAACCGTGGCGAAGGCAGACACCTTGCTGATGACATGACTCCTGAAGATGATATCTGGAGAGATTTTGATCCTTCCGATCCGAATGCGCAGCCATACGGAGTAAACAGTGATAAAGCCGGAGCCGGAAGAGCAAATAATTCTTCTCAAAACGTTGACCCTAATAAAGCAAGGGCTTATGCAAAATTTGACAAAAATGCTCCGGTATACGGCTTGCAGCAGGGTCAGAGTGTATTAAACCAGAGCAGGCAATATGTACTGGATTTGAACAACTTGCCTCGTTTAACTCTTCTTGATGGTACAACGGTTGACCTTAATTCCGCACAAATTAAAAACCGAATCGCTTCGCTTCAGGAAGGCGAATATATAACGATAGGAAGACAGGGTGATATCCGCTTGAATAATGCAGGAAACAATGTCTCAAGACATCATATTTTGATTACACGCCATAATGGACGTATTGTAATGAAAGATGTTTCTGCAAATGGCGGAACAAGATGCTACTCAAGAGCTGCCTCACAGGGCGCAAATGCTTCAGGTGCTTCCGGTCAGGCAAACGGTGCTTCCAGAGGAAGAACAAGCACAAAAGCCTATACGTTTAACAGTATGAATGACCTCAAATATCAGATGAGAGAAGTCTTAGAACGCTTTAGTATCAATACTCAGAATAAAATTTTGCATGATTTGAATAACAGAGGTTTTTGCAGGCTTCAGAAAAACGGAGTTGAATATCTGTTTGTCAGAAGAGGTAATAATGTCAGATTAGAAGAGTTTAATATCAATGCAAAATACAATATTAAAGAAACTAAAATTGACGATTATAATACTCAAACCACTTACGATATAGACGATCTGAACGATATCTGGTGGGCAATGAGCGATAAAATGCCAAGATTTAGTCCGGAAACTCAATCATACATAATCAATAGACTTTCTAACGGTGAAACTTGCCGTTTGCGCAAGGGTGGTATTGCTTACGAATTTTCAATTGAAAACGGAAGAATCACCGTAAAAGAACAAGATTATGTGCGCTATAATTATGATAACGGCGGCAGAAGCGAAAGTGCCAACGGACAAAACCGCAGCGAAGGCTCTTCCGGAAGTAACAGAGGGCAGAGAGCCGATAATTCTGCCGACAGAATGTCAGAAGTCCAGAAACAGGAAAGAATACATACAATTGAATCAATACTCGAAAGAGCAGACGATATTGAAAAATTCAGAACAAAATTTGCTGATATCTTTTCTCCTGATTTCAAAGTTACGGATGAAGCCGGTGTTCAGGAACTTAAAAAGATTACAAGATTTATAAAAGCGTTCTGGCATACAGATGTCGGTACCGGTGCTCCATCAGATTTGCAGGTAATCTGTGATGAACTTTTCAATATGACAAACGGTAAATACGTAGTTATGGGTGAATCCCGAATGGGTACTCCTGCAGAAGTTAATGCTATGCTTGACAAACTCAGAGAACTCACTAATCTCGATGCATTGAGAAAAGAACTTAACAGTTTAAAAAACGTAAGTTCAAATGCTAATTCGAATGCTAATCCTAAGTTTGATGCTTTAAATGACGTAAATATCTGGGGGTTTAGACGTAATCCTAATGCTCAAACAAATGTAAAAGATATTAAACCATATGATGTTGGTGTTGCCGGCACAAACACTGGATATATGCACTTTACACCAAGTAAATTTGATAAATTGGAACTTGATATGCAAAGAGGCACTGTAAACGGGTTAGACAATTATGTATTATATAACGCAAAAGAAAACATAACTATAATAGGGTTTTCAGCAAATGATGCATTTGGCAGACTTGGCTCATTTCAGATAATGGTCACGGGACAAGTCTCCGAAAATGATGTAGTAAAGTTACTTGCGCACCTTGATTCTAAAGGTTTATTGCCAAGAGATCGGGCAGGTCGATATGGCTTTAAAGATGCTGACCGTCAGGGTATGGATGTAAAAGCTATGGCAAGAAAGATTCAAGAAGAAGTTGCAGAATTTTTTAAATAATATGTGATAAGCTAATACGGGCGGTAAACTATTTACCGCACTTTTCCCTCGCCCCTTGCGGGAGGGGGGGGTAAATGTGTTGGGTTGGTTGGTCACCACCCCTCGCCCCTTGCGGGAGGGGGGGGTAAATGTGTTGGGTTGGTTGGTCACCACCCCTCGCCCTTTGAGGGAGAGGGCGCAGTCGTGCTTGAGACGTGAGGCGAAAGCTACGAATGCTGGTGTGGGGTTAACTCAAGAACTCCGGCAATTCGCTCCACTATGCTCAGTAAAACTTTTCTCAGACACGCTCCCGCTCTGCTCCCGCTATCGCTTCGAAAACCTTTCCCTCGCTTCGCTCTGCTTGAACTTGGCAAGTGCCGCATTTCCTTGCCACCCGATACCCGAGTGTGTCATGCTGAACTTGTTTCAGCATCTTACCGTCTTGGTGTGTGACTTATGTAAGATCCTGAACAGCTTGAAAATCGCATTGGAAACAAAAACACACAACAATATAATAAACAACGATTTTCTACGCTTTCAGGATGACAATAAGCACCCATCCCAGCCTTCCCTCAACAGGGAAGGAGTGCGCCCTATCGTACAATCAACGCTTTCCCCTCGCCCCTTGTGGAGGAGGGAGCAGTCGTACTTGAGACGTGAGGCGAAAGCTACGAATGCGGGTGAGGGGCTAAAAACAATAAATCAACAATACCCCCCTACGGTCTCCGACCACTTCCCCCTCAAGGGGGGCAGATGTGCGCCGCACTATTCCCTCGCTCTTCAGTTTACGTCCAGCTCGTAATTTCACATCAGACCTGATTACATTTACCCCGGGTGAGGGATTCAAGATTGCTTCGGGCTGTCTTAGCCGTACCCTCGCAATGACGTTAAGCTTGTGATAACTCTATTCACTACCCGAAGAGGGTATGGGGGAGATATATTATAATATCCTCCAATTATGTAATACTTTTTTATTTAGAATGTTTTCTTTTGATTTGTGCCGAAATTTCTTCCTCCGCTTCAATAAAATGTTTTTGTCTCAAGCCCAAAAATTGTGAAAGTTCCGTTTTACCATTCAGATGCCTGAAGCTTTTTGTTGTCTGTAATAAAGGGGTTATGATTCGTTTTAAACCAAGGCAGTATGCTCCACGTTCATTTCTTGTCATAACAACCTCCATATCACTATCACCCCAGCGTTGTATGTTATTCAACTGTTCTTCAAGACGCTCAAGAGTTATTTTTTGATTAGGTCTGTCCTTGACAAGTTTTGCCTGCCTGTATAGCTGAAATCTAAGCTGTTCGGAAACATTTGCTTTGAAATTTACTGTTGTATTATTTGATATATTCATTAACTTACCTTTTTATTTATATAAAACTTGTAAAAATATATTTTGCTTTTAATTTGTAAGTTAAAGATATTTGCAGCACAGCTTTATACAGAACGGATATTTGTTGCCCTTAAGGAATTCAGTATCGCAATCAGAGAAACTCCTACGTCGGCAAATACAGCACCCCACATTGTCATCATTCCAAGTCCGCCAAGAAGCAGGAACAAGCCTTTTACGCCGAGCGCAAAAACTATATTTTGTTTTACAATTCCCATGGTTTTTCTTGAGATCTTCACTGCTGCAGCAACTTTTGACGGCTTATCGTCCATAATTACCACATCTGCAGCCTCAATTGCAGCGTCAGAACCGAGTCCGCCCATTGCGATTCCGACATCTGCTCTTGTCAGAACCGGCGCATCATTTATTCCGTCACCTGCAAATATTACGCTGCCTGCAGAATTTTCAATAATTTCTTCCAGTTTATTAACCTTATCCTCAGGCAAAAGTTCTGCGTAAACCTTATCAACCCCGAGTTCTTTTTGAACTTTTTCCGCTGCTTTATATGTATCACCGGTCAAAATTTCAGTAGAAACTCCAAGTTTTTGCAAGTCGTTTATTGCCCTTGGTGAATCTTCTTTGATTTCATCAGAAATTACAATATATCCTTCATATTTCCCGTCAATGGAAACATAAACAACAGTTCCGCTCTTATCCGCAGGTTCGCAGCCAATGAATTTAGCATTTCCTGCAAGAACTTTTTTACCATCAATTACCGCTTCAACACCGTAGCCTGCAATTTCTTTTATATCTCTGATTTCCGGAATTTCTTTTCCGTACTCTTTTCTGATAGCATCCGCTATCGGATGAGAAGAAGCACTTTCAGCATAAGCCGCATATTTTATCAAATCAGGATTTTCAGAAACAATTTCTGTTACCTTAAATACACCTTTAGTAAGTGTCCCAGTTTTATCAAACACAACTGCAGATGGCTTTGAAAGTGTTTCTATAAAAGTGCTGCCTTTAATTAATATTCCCTGCTTTGAAGCGCCTCCGATTCCTGCAAAAAATCCCAGAGGAACAGAAATTACAAGCGCACACGGGCAGGAAATTACAAGGAAAGTCAAAGCCCTTGATACCCAGTTTCCCGGAATTGCCAATACCCACGGAACAATTGTTATTGCGGCCGCAAGCCCGACTACAGCAGGAGTATAGTATCTTGCAAATTTTGTAATAAAGTTTTCGGTTTTTGCTTTCTTAGAAGACGCCGTTTCCACAAGCTTAAGAATCTTAGAAACCGTAGATTCGCCAAACTCTTTTGTTACCTGAATTTTCAATAGCCCGTCACGGTCAATACACCCGCTTATTACACTGTCGCCGGTTTTTACTCCCCTTGGGACGGATTCTCCCGTAAGAGCGGAAGTATCGACGGAAGCTTCGCCGGACAAAACAACACCGTCAAGGGGGATCTTTTCTCCGGGTTTTACCGTTATAACGTCGCCAATCTTAACCGTCTCAGGCGCAACCCTTTCACCGTCCAGATTTGCATAATCAGGCCTGATATCCATAAGCTCCGCAATTGAATGACGTGACTTCTCAACAGCCCTGTGCTGAAAATATTCGCCAATCTGGTACAAAACCATTACCATGACAGCCTCCGGATACTCTCTTATCGCAAGCGCTCCGACAGTTGCTGTACTCATAAGAAAATTTTCATCAAATACTTTTCCCTTAACAATATTTTTAGCCGCCTTAAACAAAACATCGCCGCCAGCTATTAAATAAGCAAGGATAAAAAGCGGTTTGAGTTTAAACCCTGCAACAAAAATCAGCAATGATAAAATAATTCTTCCGACAACATAAGGATCGTGAGAATGTTCATGCTCCCCGTGTCCGTTATGTTCTTCTTCATGGCAATGTTCGCACATATAAGTACCTCTTATTACAGTTGAAAAGTGGAGAAGTTGAATAGTTGAACAGTTTATTAAATACGTTTTACTCCGGCAATTAGTAATTGCAGGCGAATTTAACAAATTTTTCAGTCCCGTATTATTCAACTTTCTATACATATTATAGTTGAACAACTATTCAACTGTCAAGAGAGGAGAATGCAATATTTTACATTTTGTTACAACAGTTTGACATATGAGCAATTATTCAACTATAATAAAGCTATGGATAATATTGATTTAGAAACAGTTAACAGAGTTAAGCCTAAGATGCCCGATACAACATTGCTCTATGAACTTTCGGATTTCTTTAAGCTTATGGGAGATTCTACAAGGATACAGCTTTTGTGGGCGCTAGAAGAGAATGAAATGTGTGTCGGCGAGCTTGCTTTGTTATTAAATATGACAAAATCAGCGGTCTCGCACCAGCTCAAGACATTAAGGAGCGCAAAGTTGGTTAAAGCGCAAAAGCGTGGGAAAAACGTATTTTATGCACTTAGTGATCACCATGTAAGAACAGTATTAGAGATGGCACTTGAACATGTTTGCGAATAAAAATTACCCTGTGAGGTATTTATATTTTTTTGTTAGTAAGATATTATAAGTGGTACTTAAAAGAGTTAAAGGAGAGGTTATGAACAAAAATATTATCATTATTTTACTTATTTTTCTGGTACCGCTTGCAGTATACTTCGGGCTGACAAGAGACAAAGTCGCAACTCCTGCTTCGTTTGCCGCACAGGGTCCTGTTGTTATTAAATTTGCTTCCCCTATGTGCTATGAATGTCAGGAACTGGAAAAAGTTTTTGACGAAGTTTTTCATAAGTTCGAAAAAGATGTTACACTCAAAAAAGTCGACGTAACTCAAAAAGGCAGAGACACTAAAGAATTATTAAAAAAATACGAGGTAAAATTAGTTCCGACAACAGTGTTTAAAGACAAAGACGGCAATACAATAAGACGTATTGAAGGTACTATGCAGCCTCAAATTTTAGAGAACTACTTAAAAGAGATAGCAAATAATGGATAATCTTGTACAAATTTTTTCTACAAATTCAACAGGAATTGGTGTTTGGATACTAATGTTTGCAGCTTCTTTCGCAGGCGGTGTCCTTGCATCAATTTCTCCGTGCTCACTTGCAATGCTTCCGCTAATTATCGGATACGTAGGCGGGTATTCTAACGAAACACCCTTAAGAACTTTTATACAGCTTTTCTGCTTTATACTCGGAACAGCAGTTGTATTTTCAGTAATCGGAATAATTTGTGCAGTGACAGGAAGCGTATTTGCCTCTACACTCGGCGGGTATTTTACGCTTATTATGGCATCACTTTTGCTTGTCATGGGGTTGAAACTCACCGATTTACTTGAATTTGACATGCCGGTAATCATAAAAGCAATGCCGACGAACTCAACTAACTCATTGTTTTTATACCCTGTACTTCTGGGTATTGCTTTTGCTCTTGCAGGAACACCATGCTCGACTCCGATTTTAGCGGGAATTATGGCATTTGCGGCAATGGGGAAGAATTTGTGGGCAGCTGTTTTAATGCTGTTTTTATTTGCACTCGGCCAGGGGTTAATTCTGATTATTGCAGGACTTTTTACGTCCGGAATAAAAAATCTCAAAAAGTTTGCACAATTTTCCGAAATTCTTATGAAAGCAAGCGGAGTTCTGTTAATACTTGTAGCGTTATATCTATACTACAAGACTTTTGCACCTTTAATTTAATAACCTTGATTCAATAATTTCTGCAGCAATTTTGATACAATTTTCGCACGGGCGCTCTTTGTAATATTGTTCAGTACGCTTTGAAGGAATGGGAGAGTCTGCACCCTCCGGCAAACCTAATAAATCTCTGCAAATAATTGAACCGCACCTTGATTCAAACTCTTTTGCAAGTTCTTGTATAAGCGCATAATGAGCCCCCTTAATCTCATCATTGTTAGGCGTTGTGTAACCTTTCAAGATTCCTGCAACCATAAACATAGAACTTACTGCTCCGCAAACTTCTCTTAGCCTTCCCATCCCACCCCCGAAAGAGGAAGATAATTTAAGCGATGATTCCTTATCCATGCCGGCAATATCAGAAAACGCAAGCAATACAGACTGGGCGCAATTATACCCGTCTTTAAAGTTTTTACAGGCTTTTTCAGCATAAATTCCCATAGGAATATTTTATCACCAATAAATTTTCTCTAACAAAAAATGAACAATCATAAGATAAAATCGTTAAAATAGTGTAGGTTAAACAATAGTAAAAAATGGTATTATAAACAGGGTAATTTATCCTAAAAAAAGGAGAGTAACTATGACAGAAGAAAACAAAATCACTGAAGAACAAAAATGTAATTGCTTTTGCCAGAGCAAAGGTTTTAAGAAATTTTTAATCGTAGCCGGTGGAACATTTGTTGGTGTTTATGTAGCATTAAGCTTGTTTGCAGCAATCCATAAGCCGCCGATGCCAATGCCTATGCCAATGGGACCTTGCCCTTGTGCCGGCTATCAACAAATGATGCCACCATATGGTCCACATCATTATTTTGATAGAGGGGATAGAGGCGACTTCCACAAAAAAATGATGAAACACAGAATGGAACATCAAGGTCCTGGACCGGTTCAAAGAATTGAAAAATAAGTATTGAGAGGCGGAACTTTTAAAAAGTTCCGCCTTTTTAGTCTGATGCTCTTGATATTTAAAAATGTTTATGCGAAGATAGTCTGGTGGCAATTGAATAATTGTTATGGCAAGGTAGCCGACATTAGTTCTGCGAACGACGTGAGCTAGAAATAATGGAGTCCTGAACTTGTTTCAGGATCTGAGCGGATACCAAAATAAAAAGTTAATATGATTTATGGCAAGGTAGCTCAGTTGGTGAGAGCGCACGGCTCATACCCGTGAGGTCGAGAGTTCGAATCTCTCCCTTGCTATTTTTATTAGAGGGTTTCAGATACCCTCTTTTTTAATACAAATATCCCGTGGGTAATCTGTGGGTAATGCTATTTTTAAAACTTACGAGTTTAAGCGTGAAACTAAGCATTCAAGATTTGAAACTTATTAACAGAGTTATATTATGATATAGAATTTGCTTTGGCATATGAACTTAATATTTCTACGGCATCTAGTTTACGTTTAGGCACTGGATGTGCATATCTTTGAGTAGTTGTCAACTTTGAATGTCCTAAAAGTTCTTGAACTACTGTCAAATCAATACCTTTTTCAACTAACCTTGTTGCAACTGTATGACGCAAATCATGAAATCTGAAATTTGTGATATTTGCTTTATCAAGTACTTTATGAAAAGACTTTTTTAAGTCGGTATATGGTTTATTTGTTTTAGGATTAATAAATACATATTCAGAGATTTTATCAATATTATTAAGAACATCTTTTAATGTATTTGATATTGGAATTTTACGTGCTTTACCGGATTTTGTATCTAAAAGCTCAATGTAACCATATTCAAAATCAATATTGCTCCATTTGAGATTGAGTATTTCTCCTCTTCGCATACCTGTATGAAGTGCCGTTATAATAATTGGTTTCAAAAATAAGTATGGTTGAACAATTTTTTTCTTTCTTGTGTATCTGTCTAAGACTTCATGTTCTTTTTTAATTTCTTCAAAAAGTCTTTGCTCTTCCTCTACCGTTAAAAAACGAATCTTGTGATTATCTTCACGTAATTTAGCAATTTTTGTTAATGGGTTGTTTTTGATAATTTCATTATCAATGCCTAAATTAAACATTTTACATAGAATTTCTAGATATCTATTAATTGTTGAGTTTTTAAGTTTTCGTTCTTCTCTTAAATACTTTTTGAAATCTTCAATATGGTTAGGTGTAATACGTTGAACGATATTATTATGACCGAAATAGTTCATTATAATTTTTAATGAATATGTATCATTTTTATAACTTTTTTTATTGTTCTTAGCATAGCTATCATATAGGTTGTACAATTTATTAAAAGTAACATTCTTTTCTTCTCTTGGAATTACACCATTTTGTTGTTGTGCAAGTCTGAATTTTATAGCATTTTCGTATTGTTCAGCTTCTTTTTTATCGGAAGCACCGGGACAAATCCCGTGCTTCCTTTCACCATTTAGCATAAACTGATAATACCATTTGTCTTTTTTCTTATAAACCGGCATAGTTTTCTCCTTCACAAGTTCGTTTCTCTTTTACCCATGTTTCAAATTCATCTTTTAATATGTATAATGTTCCACCTATTTTAAAGAAAATCTTGGCAGGTAAAACACCTCGCTTTTTCCAAGTTTTGACAGTGTTAGGATTTGCTTTCAAGCACTGACAAAATTCTTTAAACGTTAAAAAAATCATTTTTCCTCCTTTATTTAAATTCTTTTAATTTTTAAAATAATTTCATTTCATATACCTGAAAGATAAAAATAGTTTATCTTTCAGGTATATTATTTTAAATTATTTATTATCAGCTAATTTGTTCAAAAATTCGGCATTCGTATCACCAGTAACACCGTAATAAAAACTTTTACCATTTTGGCTGTCAGTAATATCAAGAATAGTAGAACTTGCCTGTTTTTTATGTTGATAGCTTTTATTTACTCTCTTGATGAAATATTTACTTGCATTAAGGTCTTGAGCAAAAGTTTTGGTATCAATAGGTTTTATATCTACATCATCTTGCATACAATATAAATTAAATATTTTTATGCATTCTTGTGTATTAAAAGCAAATATCACTCGCCCTTCAATTAGTTCAAGTTTAAAATGAATATTACGTTTTAATAATTTTTTATGATATAAATTTGGCAGAGTATTCAAAAATACATCTACTGGCGATATAGATTGAGTAAATAGGTTCTGATACCATTCACAATATTCAAAAAGCAACTTTTCTTGTTCGGGCAGCTTATAATCAGCAATATATTCTAGGAGGCTTAATCCTGCATATGCAATTGCAATATTATTACTTTCTCTATCTTTACTTTTGAAAATATTGAAGGATAGTATAAATTTCTCTGTTTCTTCAATAAGATTTGAGATTTTTTCCCAATTAAACTTATGCACTTCTGCCAATATCCTAGAACGTCTTATATCATTGACATAATCTTTAGTTATAGCAGTAGGCTCTAACCCATTATCAGGGAAGTATAAGGGTAATAAACGATTAAAAATCTTTGGCTTTACAGCAGGTAAGTAATTAGATGAATATATTGCTGTAGAAGAAACAGGTTGTAGATTAAATTCTATACCATTTTTCATTTTTTCACGTACTCCCGCTTCGTAAAAATGAACAATGTTATTTTCAAAATGATTACCTTGTGATTTAAAGTAATCATAGTCATTAATGCAAACAGGAATGCTATTGGAGCAGTAACACTTCATAGCAATAGCATTATCGGTACTATTACCATTTGAAATATATTTTTTGTTGTAACCAAAGAGATTTGCAACAATACCTTGTATAAGACTCTTTCCCTGCTTTGTATGTCCTTGCAGATATACTACAGGAAATCCCGTAAGTTCATTCCATATCTCTTCAAGGAAAATACACATTATTGCTGTTCCCAAACAGAGAAATGGTTCTATTCTGCCTTTGTAAATTTTTTCTGTTTGTGAGAGCAGTTTATAGAGTTCGGTTTTTACGTTATAGTCACCTAAATATAATTCAGGTAAGACTGCTAGTTTGGATTTATCTAAAGTAATATAAACATTACCGGTATCGATTTCACCATAGTCATTTGCTGGTATTATTTTATCTGATTCTATATAACCATTGGAATAAAGTCTTCCATTGACAAAATCCTCATAATTGACCCGCCCTGCATTTGTAAAGCAAAATGCCGTTGTTGGTGTAATCTTATTAAGTTCATTTCTAAACATGAAAAAACTAGTGTCATCAAACTTCGCTATTATACGGTTATTACTTTTATTTAAGGCTGTATTAAATATTTTGTAATCTGACTTCGCTTTATCATTAAGAATAACCGGTTCTGAATCTTCATGAGTCTCAAGCTCAAATATCAATTGGATATTTGCTTCTGGTGGTTCCACAGACTTATTGTTATAAATTTTATGATAATATTTTACTATTTTAGGGATTGCATTTATTAGTTTTTGGATTTCTATTTTTTTCTCACCCTTTTTAGAATAAACATTATAAAGATATGTCCCATTTGCAACATAAAATATAGCCTTGTTCAACTTAGGTGCATTTACATTGTCTGGGATATTTTTTATATATGGATTTCCAAAAGAAACTTTTGAAGGAATATCTTTTGAAAGCTTACTCAGATATTCACTGAAATCCATTTTTACTAATTCTAGAGGATTCGTGATTTTTTTATCCTCTGGGTTAAGGTCGGATACCTTATGCTCTTGCGTTTTTTCTTGTTTTAATTCTGACATATTCTGTCTCCTTTCTTTTTATTTGTGTTTACAACTTTTGCAACCTTGAAAATCATTAGCGATAGTTTGGCAACTAATACTGTACTTTTGAGCGTTTTGGAATTTTGCCCGAGTCTTTTCGAAGTTATACTCAGGGTGGGGTTTGCTGTAAAAATCAAAAATTTCAAAACCGTTTTTTAAGCCTGAAAGAATGATTGCAAACCGAAACCAAGAGTTTTCATCTAGCACACAGGCTGAATCAACACAGTGTTGACAGAAAAGACAGTTATCATAGAGTTTTTGAAAATCACCCTCTATCACTGTTTTTGCTTGTGAGCTATTACATAGATTTTTAGATTTAGTTTCTCTGTTCTCTACTTTTGATAAAAACTCTATCCATTGAGCAGGCAACTCTGGAATTTCTCCAATATCCTCAAAGGTAAAACCTTCTGCAAATCGATAACTGCCTTTTTCAGTATAAACTCCACCGCATAAGCAGTAGTGATTGGTTTGTATATCAATACAACTATCAATGTTTCGCTTAAAAGTTCTATCTTTAGGAAGTTTAAAGTACATGTGTGTACCATTTGATTGAGTATAGATAAGTACCGTCTTTGGTAACATACCGAGCTCTCTGGTCAATGCCGTTAAAATTTTAAAGCCGTATTTACCTTTTTCAGGCTTGTTATCTGTATCAATCACAAGATATCCACTGCCTTTACAATAAAAAGCTGGTCTGCCATTTGGATAAGTTTGCCACAATACTCTCACTTCCTCGGGATTATCTGTTGCTCGTTTACTCCAAGAAAATCCTTTATACGGTATCTTATTAGGATTCACTGGAAATACTTTAAAACCACGTTCAGCATAAAATAATGCGAGCTTAAGATAATAATCCACTGGAAGAGTCGGAACATTTCTGTCCTCAAGGTATTTCACAATTGCATGAGGTGCTATTTCTGTTGTTGTAGTCATTTCAACCTCCTAACTTGTTATTTTTTTTAGATTATAATTCCTAAAAAACCAAAGTACACAGGCATTACAGCCATTTTATCGCTTATGAGATTTTCAAGGTTCAAAGTTTCCGTCAAGAATTCTTGCCAAGGAAAAAATACCCAAGGGGTATTAAATTTTAGAAAATCAAAATATAATTGAGTTTGAGGCATATCTGACATTTAAAAAAAACTGCAAATTATAGCTAAATAACCACATATTCTTGCAAAAATGTTGCTATGTTGCTATAATAGTTCTTATGAAAAAAGAAACTGAAATTTTTTGTTCTTCTTGTTCAAGCACAGAGATTATTAAACATGGTAAAAAAGATGGTGTGCAGAGATATCGTTGTAAATCTTGTAATAAAACATTTATTTTAGAATCTGAAAAGAAAAGGCACTGGTATTCTTCTAAAGAAAAGGCTTTTTTATCAATGTTGTCAGATTTTATTGAGCCTATAAATGATAAAAACCGTGACTTTAAAAGTATTATAAACAACCTTAATGAAAAAAAGCCTAATATAAATAATATAAGCTTAGAACAAGAATTTGTTACGGGAAATAAACTGCAGTGCTTTCAACCTAAAATATTAATTTGCAAGGACGGTAATAACATAAAAATTTATCGTTTTAATGTTAGACAGGCTCGTATTTCTTATCATAGAGAAATCACATTAATTGATGATAATAAAAACAGCAAAACATATAAATAGAAAGCTAATGAATTTACTTTTTAATTTATAAAATTTATATTAAAAGACCATGAAAGTTTAACTGAGATTAAGCAGATAACTTCTAGTTAAATTTACTATTCATTTATAAATTTTTCATCACATCTGACAGATACGTTTTATAATATTCTCTCAATTCTACAGGTTTTTTGATTCTAACAGAAGTCCCCCATTTAAACAGCTCTTGACAGATTGCATATCTGCCTCCGGCTTTGAAGGTTAGGGTATAACTGCCGTCTTTGTTTAATTTACCCTTCTGTGTCGGGTGGAAATAATAGTTTACAGCTTCTTCTGCTACTGATTTATCAAATTCAAGCGTTATATTCAAAGGCTCTTCTTGATAAACTCCAAAAGAATTGTTGCAGTAATCAGCCAGAGAAAAGTTCTCGTCTTTATCAAAGTACTCTTCCAGGATAGTTAGGTTAGTAATTTTGTTTACCTTATACTGTCTTAGGGCATTCACATATTCATTGAAGCCGACCAGATAATACTTGTCAGAGATAACAAGCCCATAAGGGTTTAAGGTAATTGTCTTTATATTATTATCTATCGGATAATCAAATCGAATCTTTTTAAATGCAAGCATAGCCGTTCTAAGCTGTTCCAACATCTTTGGTGCAACAGATACTCCGGAATACTGTCTTACGGCAAATCCTTCCGATTCTAAAATAGCAGAAACATCTGTATCAAGAGTTCTCAAATTCTTTTGCGGTGTTAGAGCCTTAATCTTTGCAATGAGTTCATCAAGCTGTTTCTTTTTGTTCTCATCTGTTGTGAGTCCCTTCAAATATTCAAGATTTGCAAAATCATCTGCTGTAAAAGTGATAAGTGCATTCATTGTACCTTTAGCAAATCTCCACCGCTTTTTCTTATCAGAGGTAGGAACTTCCTCAATTTTTTCGGGAAACAAGTCAAATAAAAGAGCTTTCATTCTCTCTGCAGAACGTCTTGAACACTCAAAGTGCTCTTGAATATCATCAATACATAGTCCACAGAAACTATTCTGAAACATCATTGCAAGTTCTATTATCTGCTCTGTTTTATTTAATCTTGACATTCTGCCCTCACATGTTTAACTCTTAATAATATTATAATAAAGCACAACTACGGCAAAATAAGTCATAGTTGTGCTTGTATTGATTTTATTTGCAGAATTCGTTTAGTGCATCACGTAATCCGTCAATATATATTGATTTGACATCATTAATTTTGTTCTCTAGGCATTGTTTGAGGTCTTCAGTATCAACACATCTGTAAAAATCTTCGGCATTAAAGACAGGTACATATGGAGTATATTTCCAATTATCTTTACCATTGAATTTTTTAAATCCCAGTTTATCTTGTAAAAATTGTAAAAGCTGGTCTCTTGTTTGCCGATTTTCTTCCGTATCGTTGTTATATTCACCAGTAATCCCAATTTCTACATATAAACAATTTTTCCACCTAAAATTACCTATAAAATTTATATGAACAATACAATCATTTGCAGGGTACTTTGCGAATTTAAGTTTATCAAGGTTATTAATATTTGTCGGTAGGCATTTAATACAGAAATCCTCTGTTGATGAAACTTCTACGTCATTGCGTTTATTTAGTATCTCCAATAGTGTTTCAAACAATTCAGCTTTAAAATCATTATTTTCATTAATGAGGTCAATGGCAGCTTTATTTTCTCTGTATATTTTGCGACATAAGTCTACAATTTGTTTATCTGTTTGTCCCATGATATTCCTTTCTATCATATTATTATAGTGTTCAATGAAAGTTCTTACATCAGAACTAATACTATTTGCTTTAAAACGTAAAATCTTATTAATAACATTATGCACTTGCTCATAATTCATCGGAATATAATAGACTTTACGTTCTTGGTTATTTCTTTCAAGCAACTCAGTATCACAATCGTTATAGGGTGCAAGGTATATATATAACTTGCTGTAATCTTTAAATTCATTATCGACTATATCTGCATAACGTTCAAGTTGGCAGTCATGTTCTCCCGTCCATATTTTATTTTCTATAATGCAGACAAAATTATTTGTGTGATTGATAAGTAACAAATCAATGTTTTTATATTCACGCTTAACTTCTGTATCATCGAAATTACAAAAAGCAATATCTTTTAGTGATAAAGCTATATTTTCATCTAATGAGTAATCTTTAATAGCTTCTTTTAAAAACTCTTTTAAAAAGTAACTTCCTAGCTTGTGTGTCTCATAAGGTGTCATTAGCCATGCTAAAAAGTTTGAGTGTCGAATTTCATTATTTTGCAGTTTCAAGGCTTTGAAAATATTAAAATGCCCTGTTAAATTGTTCAGTTCCTCTAAGTCTTCCGATAGCAAAAGCTTTTCTAGCTGTTGTTGCTGTTGTTCAAGTGTTTCTGTCATACTAACTCCTATAATAATGTTGTGAGTAAATTACCCTTACCGACAAACATAGAATCTTTATCTCGAGTTTCATTTGTCTTTGGGTCATAAATGCCTTTGAAAAAATCAAAAGGGTCTCGCAATTCTAGCTTGCCATCACTACGAGTTCTAATTTTACCAATTAATCTGTTGTTTCTGTCTCTTAGTTCCTGATCTGCCATAAACACCGCCTTTCTTTTTATCAACAGTTTACCACACAACACCGTCAAAATTTGTCGTAACAAAAATTATTATTAGACCAGTAGTCTATACTAGACTGTGAGTATTATAGCACAATATTAATATGGGTGAGGATAATTGCAAGAAATTTGCACAAAATATTAAGAAATATAGAGAAGAGAGAAAGTTCTCAAAAGGTAAAATGTCAGAATTGGTCGGATGTGACTACTCATATATCGGTAAAATTGAACGCTCTGAAAAGCTTCCAACCCTAAAAATGATTTTTAAAATAGCTGATGCCCTTGAAATACCGGCAAAAGACTTATTTGATTTTGACTAGAGTGATTCTAGAATTAATCTGATTAAACTTTCAGATGTATTTATAATATTTTATATTTAATTATCTGCTAAAGTTTCAACACGTTTATTCTGTAATTTCTTATAAATTTAGTTTTAAAGCCCAAAAAGAAGAATATCTTTAATCCTTGTTTGAATAATACATAATTATATTTTGTATCATTCATGTATTTACCTCTGTTTATTATCTCGATTAAACTTCAATAACCTTGTAAACCCTTGTAAATATTAGGGTGTACATAGAATAATACATAATTTATAATATAAATATATTATGTATTATTGATTATGACTGTATTTCAGCCATAGAAAGAGGTAAAAATGGAATTCGTACAGCCAATCAGAGATGTAAAACAGATTGATACTATCAAGAAATTGCTGAAACAACAAAGTTTACGTGACTACTGCTTATTTGTTCTTGGAATTAACTCCGGTCTTAGAATAAGCGATTTACTTAAACTTAGAATATCAGATATTAGTGACAAAGGTAAAATCAAAGACAGAATACGGTTAAGGGAGAAAAAGACAAATAAATTTAAGGATTTTCCGCTATCAAACAGTATAAAATCAGCACTGAAAGAATATCTAAAGACAAGAGAATACGATAAAAACGAGCCTTTATTCATATCACGCAAGAATAAAGGCTTTTTACTGCGGCAACAGGCATACAAAATTATTAACGAGGTTGCTAAATCTGTCGGAATAAAAGAAAAAATCGGAACGCATACTCTAAGAAAGACTTTTGGCTACCATGCTTACAACAACGGTTATGATATAACACTTATTCAAAAGCTGTTTAACCATTCATCACCGGCTGTAACACTCCGCTATATAGGAATCACACAAGATGAAATGGACGATGTTTATTTAAGTCTAGACTTGTAGACCTATGTCCAAATTTGACATAGGTCAATGTAATAATTGTAAAAAAGGAGAATCATAATGATAGACAAAGAAATTTTAGACAAAACTTTTAAACAAATTACAGAAGAAAATCGTAACGCCCTTGCTACAGGATTTCAGGATTTGGACATACTTCTTTCAGGAGTTGAAAAAGGAAATCTGATTACTATAGGTGCAAGACCTGCCATGGGTAAAACAGCATTTATACTTTCTATTATGTCCAATCTTTTAAAACAGAATAAAAAATGCCTTTTATTTTCATTGGAAATGAGCACAAGTCAAATTATTAAAAGATTAATTGCCATATTAGGTGAAATTGGATTAATAACTATGAATCATAATAAACTATTAGATGACAGCCAAAAGAGTAAAATAGAATATATTTTAACAGCCATATCTTATTTAAATTTAACGATATGTGATGATATTTATACAATAGAAGGTATCAGAAACAAAATTGCAGAAGAACGACCGGAATATGTGTTTGTTGATTACCTGCAGCTAATGGAAACACCTCGTAAAAAACAACGCAGTGAAACTATTACAAATATAATGCTTGATTTAAAGCAGATTGCAAAAGAAAATAACTGCATAATTTTCATTAGTTCACAACTTTCAAGAGCATTAGAAAGCAGATGTGATAAACGTCCAATGCTTTCTGATTTAAGAGAAAGCGGTGATATTGAAAATATCTCTGATGTCGTTATGTTTATCTATAGAGATGAATATTATAAAAGCTATGCAAATGAAGAAGATTATGCCTTAAATAAAGGTAAGGCTGAAATAATTATTGTAAAAAATAAGATGGGAGCAGTAGGTACTATAGAACTGCTATTTAGAAGTCAATTTGCAAAATTTTTGGAGCCGATTCAGTATGATTTATTTTAACAAAAATTAATAATATACTTTTCTAAAAATTTAAATGAATCAAGAAACCGGCTCTATAAAAATAAAGCCGGACTTGGATTTTTGTGTTCACGCCCGAAGGGAGTGAACGAAGTTTTCTCTATTTGTTATTCATGGCATAAAGCGAAACGCTTGCCTTTGTTTTTATTATAATTCTTTACTATGTCATTTATGGTCATATCCCGAAATAACTGCCTATGACTCTTATACCGTCAAGCAGGTTATTTATTGTATTCACTGTATTATTTACTCCTGTATTAAACTTCTGTATCTTAGTCTGTTGTTTTGAATTTTGGTAAGCATTAATAGCCTTGTATTCATCTTCAGGTGTACAATAACCATAACTACCATTATCAAAAACACACATACGCACAATCTCACCATTATTCAATTTTTGTTCTTGCACAACCATTGATTGTGCTTGTATTGTTTGTATGAGCAAGAATAGAACTAAAAATATAAAAATCTGTTTCATATAATTACCCCTTTGAATTTAACATTGTTTTTGCTATTTGGTTTTATTTACCAAAATTGAGCATAGTTATTTATAAATACTCTGACATCTTGTTCATCATCAAAAAAGTTTCCTAATATTCCTTCATAACTTTTTTCAAGTTCTAATAATGCTTTTTTCTGCATAAATCTATTCTTTATGTTTTGTATCGCTTTTCTTTCTTGTGCGATATTGTGCAAGGTTGTTCTTAACTGTAAAGGATGATAAATATACCAACTGCCAAAATCCGGCTTTAATTCTCTAATAACACTGGTCATTGGTATTCTATTTAAATATGCGACTTTTTCTTTTTGCACAAGCTTAAATGGCTTTCTTATGTCCAAAGAAGCCCATAATTCACAATCTAACTCTTTGATCAAAGTAAAATATTCATATTTTAGAACATTTTTATAAACTCCAAATTCAGCCCTTGTCTGAAAACAAACGAGAGTTTCATCTCTTCTTTTAGATTTTGTAATAACAATGTCGTTAGTATTTTCTATTTCATTTTCCGGCAGCTCAAGATTTCGATTGTTAAAATAGTACAAATACAAACTATCTCTCCAGGGTTTAATACCTGTTTGAATTTTAAAGTACTCATTTTTATTAAAACTTAAATCAATATCTACATTTTTGTTATTCATAAATTGTGACCTTTTCATTTTTATACACTCGTTTTTGCTTTTTGTAATGCTTCATTAACTTCATGCTTAAAAATGTAATAAAATACCATTTCCCACGTTTTTATATCTTGTTGTTTTAGAGACTCTCTATTGAATAATACAGGTATATACCAGTCATAATTGTCTATAGTTACGGTAGAAAAATCTTCTGAAACTTTAAATCGTTTAAAAATAATTTTCTGCCTAATCCTGCCATTTACAACATTTCCTATCAGTTTGTTTTCAGTATTTTCAATTCTTTCGGTTGCCTGTGGAATTGTGACATAGATTTTGACTGATTCTTCCCAAAAGTCTATTTTGACTTCTGTTCGAATCACTTTCTTTAAATGCTCTAGTTTGTGTTTTCCTTTTTCATTAAATATGTTGTCGTCCATGTTATCCCTTATTACTAAATCTTTTTTCAAAAATCTTTGTTCCAGCATGCGATAATTTCAATGTTTTTAGGCGATTGTACCCAATTCTTTTATCACAAACTTTTAAAATCTCTGCGATTCCTGCTTTATCTTCATAGTTAAACAATTTTTCTTTAGGTAAATTAAGATATGCTGTTATTGACTGTATCGGAAATTCTATATTGATATACTGGTTATCAAATTTACTTTGTCCGTATATGAAATTTTCATCTATAACTTGATTTGTATCTTTCGGAAATTGCCAGATTATTTCATCGTCAAGTTTTATTTGAAAAAATCTTAAGGTTATTTCACTCCAATTTGTTTTCTTTCTTAGAGGACTATAATTAAAAGATATATTTAAGTTTGGAGCCATAATATCTTCTAGCCTTTTCTTTAATTTGTACCAGTGATGTTTTACCATATCCTGTTCCCTTGTACTTTTATTATGCAATGTACCTATGTCAAAATAAGTCATAGTTGAAATAGTTGTAATTGCATATTTTGTTTTTGATTATTTTTAGGTTCTATAAGTTCTTGTTTGGTGTAAGAATTGATTTTTTGAAGTTTGAACTCAATACCGTTTAGATAATAAAATGGTGTGTACAATACCTGTTGGAATTTCAAAGATAAAGTATCTCCGAGTATTACTTTGGCAGGAATTCCAAGCAGTGATAATTGAATGTATGTCATCATAAAGCAAAGATCATTGATGTCAATTGCTTCGACATAAAGCTGATTCTGATAGTTGAAATTATGTTTTCTCATAGTTTCGGCAAAAGCTATAATCATTGCACCGCTTCCGCAACAAGGCTCTGAAAGTGTTATTAATTCTTTATCCTGCAATTTACCTGAGTTTTCTACTTCGAAGAAATTTATCTCTGCCATAAACTTACAAACAGGATAAGGAGTAAAATACCGACCATTAGCTTTACTGCTCAAATTCAAAGACATATGCACTTCACCTAAAAAGTCTTGGTATTTTTCTTCCAAAGCCATAACTAAAAGAGCAAGCAGTTTTGAAAATTCTTCTGCTTGCTCTTTAGTATATTGTTTCACTGTTTCTAAGTATCTTTGCTCTAGCTTTTCACTCCTATAGATTGGTTGTGCTAATGAACAGGTACATAATGTCAAGAAGTCTTTAAAGACGGTAACCTTATCCTTTGAACGGTCTAAAGATTGCAGTTTTGCCATAAATTCTTTTAAATAATCTATTTTTTCCATCTATGTACCTCTAGTGATTCCAGAATGATTCTCGTTAAACTTTTGTGAAAATTATATATATTTATATTTAAAATACTGTTTCCGTTTAATCTCGTCAATTCTAGAATTAGTAATTTATTTTAAATGTTCAAAAATGCGAAAAATAGCCATTTTTATTATTATAATTCATATAAAAATGTTTGTACACACCTATTTTATTGCGTTTTAGCCATTTGCACATAAATCATCAAACTAGGGTTGAAATATTGCACCAAAAATGGTACAATATTATTATAAAGGACAGTTTTAAAATGATTGATAAGAAACATATAGGTTCCAGTTTTGATAGTTTTCTTGAAGAAGAAGGCATTCTTCAAGAATCAGAAGCCGTAGCAATAAAAAGAGTTATTGCTTACGCATTAGAGCAAAAAATGCAAGAAGATAATATGTCGGTTAATAGATTGGCTAAAGAACTTGAAACATCAAGAACAGCTATTTGTCGTATTCTTGACCCTAATAATACTTCAATTACTTTGAATACAATAGAAAAAGTTGCAAGATACTTGGGCAAAAGAATAGTACTATCGTTTGCATAAATCCTTATAACGTTTTATTGCTATATCTAAGTCTTTTTGCGGTGTTTTTTGAGTTTTTTTGATAAATGCGTGTAAAAGAATGATAGTGTTATCTTCAACACAAAAGATAATTCTTGCAATTCCATTTGAAAGACTACAGCGAATTTCTTCAAGTCCGTTTGTACCATGCAAAACTCTGGTTAACGGCATTCCTATCGGATATCCGTATTGAACAGTCTTGATGTCAAAACCGACTATGCGTCTATCTTCTTTAGGCAAATCTTTCAGCCACTCTCTAACTGGTTCATTACCCGAACTTGTTGAATAAAAATATACTTCCAATACCGTTGTACGTCGTACCATATAACAATTATAGCATAAGTAATATTATATTTTAGTTTGTTAATATTAAGAAATAATTTCGGATAATATATCTGCAATTTAATCAATATAACTATTTGCGGTAACTTATTTAAAATTATTTGTATTTTTAAACGAGTAATAAATATATAAAATTCTGTGGGTAATGGGTGGGTAATTCGTATATGATTTCAAGTCTTTTGCAATAAGTTTCAAATGGTTGAAACAGTTGCAAATATTACAGTTTTTATATTAAAGAACGCTCTCATACCCGTGAGGGCTAAACAAGAATTTGACAATTAAATAGAATTTATAAACAGGTGGCAAGGTAGCTCAATTGGTAAGAGTGCGCGGCTCATACCCGCGAGGTTGAGGGTTCAATTCCCTCCCTTGCTATTTTTTCATGTCCATTCTGTGTCCATTTACTGATTTGAATTAAATACTGTTTTCATGAATTGTAAGGAATTATCATGAGTTGTGTTTGTTGTTGATTTATATAGATTTCTGCAAGGTTATTATAATTAAGGTCTAAATAAAAAACCACTCTATTATCGTAGAGTGGCATATTGATGTACTTCAACAAGTTTGGAGATATAACTATTTATACAATTCAGGACGTAACCATCTTTGATAGACATAATCATAAGATTTGCCAAGAAGTTCGCCAAGTTTTTCAAATACTCTTTCTCTTATTATGGAATCGCAGCAATTAAGAGTAAAATATACATTTTCTAAACCTTTATATACATCTGAAAAAGTCACTTCTGAATCAATATCATTTCCCATATCATCACTTGGAAATGCACATAAATACCAGTCTTTTACTTTACTGTTAAGTGTTTCTCCTGTTGTTTTTACTTCTGGTTCTTTCAGAGCTGAAAGAAATTCTTCTCTAATTTTTTTAATTTCTTCATCATGTTTCTTAATGTTCATATACTTATTCCTTTCATTATTTATCTTTATAATTAGCAAGTTTCTTAACTGCTTCCATTTTCCTGCCAGGAATAACATGGCAATAACGCATTACAGTTGAAATTTGTTTATGCCCTAATATTTCCATAAGGGTAAATAAATCCACACCTGTCATTATCATTCTTGTAGCAAATGTGTGCCTGAGGTCATGGAAACGAAAATCCTCAATACCTGCATACTCCCTTACCATATTAAAAGACTTTTTAATATCAACGTATGGTGCATTAGTTTGAGGGTTAATAAATACATATTCCGACTCTCTTGATATAGATTGTAATACACCATATAATTCATCTGATATTGGTATATCACGTTTATCGCCACTCTTTGTGTCTAATACGTGTATATTTCTAGTGTCAAAATCTATATTCTTCCATTGCATATTAAGGATTTCACCTCTACGCATGCCTGTTTGAAGTGCTGTCGTAACGATTGGTCTTAGGTATGGTGCATTATCGTCAATGCTTGCATATAATCTGGTTTCTTCATCAGATTTAAGATACCTAATAATATGATTATCCTCTTTTAGCTTAGGTACTTTTCTTAGTGGATTTTCAGTTAATTCTCCGTTATCAATAGCAAGGTTAAACATCTTACTTAGTATTTCAAGAAACCTATTAATACTGGAATTCTTTCTCTTGCCACGTTTACCACTATTTCTAAGATATTCTATGTATCTTTGAATATGCTCTGGTTTAATTGTATTAACAGGTTTACCGTTGCTAAAATACTTTTCCAAACTATTAAGATAATATATCTGGTTCTTATACTTCTTATGATTAGTTTTAGCGTGCTTAATATACAGCTCTTTAAGACGGTTAAAATAGACATTCTTTTGATTTTTAGGTATTACACCATTCATTTGTTGTTGCAGCTTATATTTGAAAGCGTTTTCTATTTCTAACGCTTCCTTTTCAGTTGTTGCACCTGCACACAAAAGATGTTTTCTTTCACCTTTGATTGAAAACCTGCAATACCATTTACCATTGTCGTGTTTTTTAACCGTCATTGTGCTGTACCTACCCTATGCAGCTAATCCCATGCATTCCATGAATTGATTAACTTTAACAAATACAGTAGAACCGATAACTAAAAAACATACTTCTGGAATATCTCCTCTGAGTTTCCATGTTCTAATAGTGCTTTCTGGTTTACCGATTAATTTAGCAAAGTCTTTAATACTGACTATGCCTAATAAGTTGATGTTGTCTGACATTTTTCTATCTCCTTTTTTAATTGACTAATATGATAGTGAATTAAATCTTCACTATAATAAGAATAACATATAAAGTTTAGCTTGTCAATACTTTTATGAAAATATTATTCACAATCGTGAATTATATGAGTATTAATATATCCTTTAGTGAATTAAATCTTCATAATTATTGCAAGTGCTGAGGATTTATGGTAATATCTTTGAGAGGTGTAAGTATGAGTAAAGTAGAAAATAATAGCCCAGTTATTGATATTGATGACATTAAATGTTCAACGTTAGAAGCTCTTACTATGATTAAAGAAGCAAGAAACAAAAATGGGTGGACGGTTGCAGAATTATCAAAGATAACTGGGGTTAGTGTTGGTGTAATATCTGAATTAGAAAGTAAAACCAAGAAAGAAAAGAAAGTACCGTCATTGGTTAATTTCATTGCTCTAACAAGAGCTTTAGGAATGCCAAAGGAATTTGTACTAGGTTTAGTATTAGATTATAAACTCTGTGATACAGAAAGAAATGTGCAAGCAGAACTAATCAATAACCTTAAAGAATTAGGAATACATGACCGTGAGTCTATTGAATATATAATGCAGACTATTGAATTTGTAAAGAAAAGAACCAAGAACAAGCGTATATAATTCTTAATATACATCTTGAAATCGTAACGAAACCATGTTATAATATAGGTAGGTACAATGACAGAAAAACAATATACCGCAGAATACACGCCAGAAGCATTGGAACAATACGCTGAACTGGACTCAGAGAGTCAAGATAAAATCTTAAGTGCGATAAAATCCTTTGAAATACTGGGAACTCAATATAAGAATATTAATAAGTTAGATTATGACTTATATGAGATAAAGCCTAGAGGTGTGCGAGCGTACTTTCAATATGATAATGACCGCAGGCGAATAATAATAGTCGGATTTATCACATTGAAAAAGACACAGGAAGCACCGAAGCGGTATATGAAACAAGCAGTACGCAATATAGAAAGATATAAAAGGAGTCTAGCAGATGACTAAGCCTAAAATTATAACAAATGACGATTTAATTAATGCACTACCTAAAGAACGCCAAGACAAGATAAATGCAGAAGTTGAAAAGACTGTTGCTAAATGGGGTGGTGTACGTGCTAATAGCGGTCGTAAACGTGTAACAGGTCAAGTCTTAGACTTCACTAAACGCTTGACCGAGAAAGAAGCACGATTTATAGATTATGCCAGAGAGCATAATATTGATGTTGATGATTTAATGCAGGGTTAGTTTTGGAATTTGCTACAATTCAACAATATAGAGTTAGTTTACTGCTATAATTCATCAAAAATATTGATATAATTAAACAGATAATATGCTATATTCAGCAGAACAGTTGCTATAATAATCTGAACTCTTGCTATTATTAAAAGCAATTATACTACTATCCGCTATACATTAATCCCTACAAGCCTTATAATAATTTACTTTAAGGTATATCAATCACCTCTCATTTAATCTTAATTAGTGTTATAGTAAATCTTTAGTTAATCCTTAGATAATATTTAGTATGTCTTTCACGACACACAAAACAGAGGCAGGACAAACAAGGTCTCACATTATTTTTCCAGATAGCACAAAGTTATTATTACATTTTAATATGACACACAAAACAGAGGTAGGCGAGACAAGGTCGAGCTTACCTTTTCCAGATAATAACTGACCTAATGGTCTTTTCTCATATATATAATTCAAGTTATAACAGTTGTAATTAAATACAACTGTTTTTCTTTTACTTGAATTAGATTATTACATTTTAAGTCATGTTACACATCTATTTTTTTAGATGAAAAACTAAAATGCTGAAGCTCAGCAGAAATTATTATTACTTTAATACGTAACACATTGTTACATAAACAGAATTATATAATAGGAGAAAAGACACATGGCTAAAGAAAAGCAGACTTTTTTAGAAAAGGTGGAGTGCAGCCTAAACAAATTGCACAAAAAAGGTATTAACTTTGATTTATACTATTACAATGGTAAATATAACCTCAGCAATGAAAACATATCACCTGCTGAAACTGTTAAATACCTTGATTATGAAAAATCATTATTAGGGAAAATGCACTTTGAGGGCGATGTAATCGCCATAATGTGCGATGACCTTATATCCTTTAAGTTGTTGGAACTCAATACAATAGCATTAGAAGATAAGTTTCAACATAAGATAGTTTACTTTTTCAAGTACGAGCAAGTTATATATGAGCAGCTAAAGGAAGAATTAGACTGCTATTGTATTGAAGTAAATAAAAATACGTCAATACCTTTTACACTCAAACACTTACCTAAAGTCTATGAGAGTAAAGACAGGAAGTTCACTTATGCAACATTACCGAGAATTAGTCAATATACAATTAAACAAATTCTTAACGTTGCTAATATGTTGGAACAACACAAGGGTTATCATTTTCAGATAAATCAAGGTAACAAGTACCGAATATCCGTATCAACAATACTTAACCTGCTTTCATCACCAGTATTGACGGTAAATGAGCGTAAAGTATTTGAAAGCGTATTAAGGACAATAACCAATAGTACCTATGTTCTTGATACCGCCCAAACTGATAAAGAGTTCCGTATATCACTTAAAACTTTTTCTAAGGGGTTGAAGTTATCTAGGAACACACAAACGGTAGAAGAACTTATTACAAGTGCATTTGATGCCTTTATTTATTATGGATTGGCAGATACATTTGATATTGACGACAATAATATCATAACATTTACCGCATGCCAGCTTGCAAGTGAATTAACAAATCAGAATGTACAACGTGAGTATGGTTTCTACAACAATATTCCTGGCACGAAAAAATCCTCTAGGCTAGCAGCGTGGCTTGATTATATATGGGTTATATTAAAGTTCACCCGGCATGGCAAGAAGTTGCAAATTGCCCTTGATACGTTGCTTGAACGGTTAGACCTTATTTATTTACTTGATAATCACAGGGTTAAAGACATTGCCGAGTGGCTCAATACATTGAGTAACATCGGCATAGCTTATAATCTGTTAATTGATAAAAAATTTACTTTCAATAATCAAACGGTGCAGGCATTATTGAAAGACCGTAGTAGCTTGCACAAATATCTTATATTAAAGGAGAAATAATTATGGTAATTTTCCGTAAGAGATGTAAACCAAGCGACCCTCATGGTGCTGAATGTAATTTAGATGACTTTGTAGAATATTATTCTGGAATAGATAGTGAAGAAGAATTGACATTACGTTGGAAATGGGCTAATAGCTTGATTTCTGATTTAGAATATCCTAAAGGAAAAGAAATCATGTCAACAATAAAACGTAATAAGAGATTGGCTTATGTTTTATACAAAGTCAATAAATTATAACTATAATGTTCAACCACCTACACCTTATTGAACGCTATTAAATTTATTAGAAACAGATAATATGTAGCGTTCAATAAGATTGTAAATTTTTGCTGCGAACGTTCGTTCAAAGTGTTGACTTTAACGAACGCATAAATTATACTAATAATGTAAGCAGATAACAAAGGAGACAACATCATGAACAGAACACAGTTAAACACTACCGCAAGCACATTACTTAAATTGTATGAACGTAAGATACAATTAGCCAATGAAATCGCAGACTATGAGGAAAAATTGAAACAACACATGGCTGATAATAATATCAGTTATTTACCTTTAGAAGTTGCGAATGTATCATGGATTGAAGTTGAAAGCACAGTTCTTGATACAAAGAAAGTTAAAGAGTTTTTGACACCAAATGAGTTTGCAGAACTTTCAAGAGTTAGGTTTACAAAGAGATTTAATTGTAAGGTAGCCTAAAATGGCTACCCTGCAATACATGAGGTGATTTATGGCAGAAAATAAAAGATTTGGCTACATTAGGGTAAGTGATAAGACTCAAAACCTAGACCGTCAAATACAGTCTATGCAGGAATATGGCATAAATGAACGTGATACATTTGCCGATAAGCAAAGCGGAAAAGATACTAACAGACCGCAATATCAAGCATTAAAGCAAGTATTAAGGTCTGGTGATGTCGTTGTAATAAAGTCCATAGACCGCTTAGGTAGGAATTATGATGATATTAAGACAGAATGGAATGACATTGTTAATAATATCGGTGCAGAAATTGAAGTCATTGACATGCCAGTCCTTAATACTACAAACAAAGAAACCGCTCTAATGGGTAAGGTTATAACAGACGTTATTTTAACCCTACTGGGCTACGTAGCAGAACAGGAACGTACATTTATAAAACAACGTCAAAGAGAGGGTATAGACATTGCCAAAGCCAAAGGCAAGTATGCTAAACCTAAAATTAAAGCCCCAGACGGTTTCAAAGATGATTTTATTAAGGCAGCCAAAGGGGAAATTAGCCACGCTGAAAACATGCGGAAATATAACCTAAAGAAAACAACGTATTACCGCATAGCCAAAGACTTAGGGATTAAGTCTGAACGTGTGATTATAAAGAGAAAATAATGTTATATCCTTTGTTATCAGATTTACAATGAGATACATTTAATATGATGTATCTCATTTATTATATTTTAATCTGTAAGATTAAATAATGGAGATACTGGCATGAATAAGACTAAGTTTATAACAATTAGAGTTGATGAAGAACTATACAATAAGTTTAAGGCACTTGTTAAGAGCAATTTACTTAATGGTGCAGCGGTTTTAAGGGATTTGCTACGAAACTATATAGGTAAGAAACATTAATTTAATTTTAAGCGTATTCCCGGACCGCTCAACCCCCTCAGATTTAATGGAGAAATCAAAATGGAATATAAAGAACTTGTTTATATGATTGTAGAAGAAGTTATCAAAGAATATACTAAAGAAAATAAACCTATTGATAATGACAATACGGTTAAAACATCGGAAACACCACAAGTATTAACACCTTTAGAGCGTGAGCAAGCATGCAGACGGAAAATAGCCAATAAATACGATAGTTATATTACGGCTAAACTGCTTCCCGGATTGGAAAAATAGTATAGGAGAGTATTAAATCTTAACAAATCTTGCCTGTTTTATGTCCACAATCAAGGCTATACACAGGTTATGGGTGAAGCTGATAGAGGTTTATATAGGATTTTAGCCCTCTCATATATAGATTGTACGCTAAGAAAATCCAGATTTTTAGAAACTTTTACCTATTTACATGGTGTATTAAGTTCAAGCAGACTTGAAACAATATTATAAATGAGTCCTATTTGTACCTTACTAGCGGTTGATAACAACTTATTCAGCTTTTCAATGGTTTCAGTATCTGTTTCAACTGGGGTAGATATAAAGAACTGGTATAAATCAACTTCTAAAACCTCAGCAATACGGATTAACTTTGTCATACTTACAAGGTTCTTACCAGTTTCATAATGTGCAAGTGTTGACGGTTCACATTGTACTTTTTCAGATAACTGTAATTGACTCAGCCCTGCTAACTCTCTAAAATGTCTAATTCTTGCACCGATTGATATTGAAACATCTGTTTTCATAGCCTTATTATCCTTTCTCTGTTCAAATAAATCACTAGTAAATAGTGCCTGTTGACTGGCAGTATTTATCTGTTATGATTTACCTATGAAAAAGGTTTTTGTACTTCTAACGCTGTTTATAACAACACTTTCAGCAATAGCTAGTCCTTTCGATTACCGTAAATCGAAAAGCGGATTTAAGTACATTTATCACCCTCATAATGAGTCTAGTTATCAACATGCACATTGTTCAACTTGTAACGGAATTGAAGAATACAAACTATCTGACAAAACAAGAGTTGACTGCTTAACTGACAAATATGCTATTGAATATGATTTTGCTAACAAAAAATATGAGGCTGTTGGTCAAGCATTGCATTATGCGGTTATGATAGGTAAACAGCCAAAAGTTGTGTTAATTATAGACAAGAAGTATGAAAAGAAACAATTATATTACTATGAGCGTATTAAAAGAATTGGAGAGATTTACAACTTTGAAGTTGAATATATTACAGATGATATATTACAACTAGATAAAGACGGTCATTGTCCTTATATCGATTGCAAATGTAATAAAAAACATAAGTAAAGAGGTTAAACCAAATATACTGATTTAACCTCTTTATATTATTAATATTTAATTAATCGGAAATAGAAGTTTGGAATTTATCAAGAGGCCCTTTTGAAGCATTGGCAACTG
This sequence comes from Candidatus Gastranaerophilales bacterium, assembly GCA_944323255.1. Classification (GTDB taxonomy): domain Bacteria; phylum Cyanobacteriota; class Vampirovibrionia; order Gastranaerophilales; family Gastranaerophilaceae; genus CAG-196. Next base: position 87,266 of record CALURU010000005.1, on the reverse strand, counting down.
GATTAAGTCCTTCATTCATCAAAGTACCTGCAATAGTTGGAGCCATTAACACTTTTCCTGTTCCTCTGTACACATTTACTAATCCCTCTTTATTGAACATTGAACCGATTAAGGATTTTGAAGAACGTTCTACTGTAAATTGTAATGATTTTGACCACATTATAGCCATACTACCGTCAATCTTTAATGTATCATTGTTCAAATTAAATTCTATCAATTCTTCTCTTGGAATTGGACATTCTAAAACAGCAATTCCATGACCAGATAGGCATAAGTTGAAACAACCTTTATTACTTCCTAATGTTGCAGACCACCCTTTATCAACAACCTTTTCTGTAAGTTGAGTATCGCAAGCTAAAAATATACCGTCATCAAGAACAACACCTTCTTCACCCCAAGAAGCAACATCTTCAAGTATGATATGTTTATATGTAGGTTCAAACATTACTAAACCTGTACCTTTATATAATGGTTTAACAGCGGTTTCACTTGTTACCATACTTGCAACAGCACCTTTTAGAAGATTGCCTACTGCTTTAATACCAGAACCTAATCCTGTTTCGCTTTCTACATCTCCAAACACCCATTGCATTGCACCAGCTTGGATTTTAGTTGAATTATTGTTTAATGTAACTAAAACCTGTCTTTTCTTAACATTCATTTCTTTAGCAAAGTATGCACCGATACAATGTTCATCACAACTCAAATCTTGTTGATGTTCGTAAACAGTATATTTACCAAGAGAAGCAATAGCTTTCATATTTGAGTTGTTGTTAATGTCAACTTGTTTAAGAAATCTATTTTCTACTGCTTGTATTTGTGTTCCGCAATTATAACATGTTGTTGCGGTATCTGGTAATTCAGTATTACACTTTGGACAAATCGTCATAATAAACCTCCTATATTATATAAACATTCTGCCGTCTTTAGTTTGCCTTATTTTAAATGCGTCAATTATTGACCATATTAAAGAAATATATACACCAATAAACGTTAAAGTTAAGACAATCTTAATAATTCCACGCACATAGTATTTAGCATAGAAATCATGTATTCCCAATGTTCCAAAGAATATCGCGAGTATAATATAAACTATCTTGTTGCATTGACGTTCATTACCTAAATGTTGTTTTATAATTGATATGGTTTGTTGTGTTGACCTTTGTTGACTTGGTTGTGATTGTACGGGACCACCACAATTCGGACAGACGGTTTCGCCATTACTTAATTCCATACCACAATAATTACATTTCATCTATATTACCCTCATACTTAGCATGCATTCTTGGTTTCATTATATGCAATAATATTCAATGTTGCAATTTCTAAAGTAATATGTTAACAAATCTTATGATAAATATTACCTCTTATCTGGCACTATATTAACACAAACAAAAAATAATTTCATGTCCATATTGTGTCCACATGATATGTTAATTCATGGTATCAGTATTTAATTCAACAGGGCTAAAAGTATTGATTTTTCATTCCACGATACCCTCAGAATACGGCTCATACCCGTGAGGTCGAGAGTTCGAATCTCTCCCTTGCTATTTTTATTAGAGGGTTTTAGATACCCTCTAATTTTAATCTATTCATGATTTTTCCTTCTTTCTTCTTTGTTTAACTCTTATATAACTCTAACAAAAAAAAAATTTGTTAAAATATAACTTTATTGTTACAATACTACGCAAATTACAATTTGTTGTCTGGGTTCTACTCCAACCTACAGCTATATTAATAAAGTTGAAAAGGATATTTTAATCAGACAATTAAAACGAATTATTAATATCTTTATGTTATCCTTAGAATATAATGAAAATAAGTCATAACTTTTTACCCTGCAATAATTCACAACAAACTTTTAAATCCAAAAATTCTATTATAAAGGATGCCGATTGGGTTTGCCGTTCTGTTAATACCAATTTTCCTGCTATATCAACAACATGGTTAAATTTTAATTTGAATCCAAACAAAAAGATGTTTTTTATTTCCCGTATTGGAGAAAATATCCAAAAAGCAAGGAATAAAAACTCTTCTGAATTACTGCCCTTTAACTTTTTTAAAAATATGCTAAATCAAGTCCAACAAAACAAATCCGGTAATTGTTATGAAAAAGCAACCATTGCAGAACTTATTCTAAAAATAAACGGTGTAAACAATTGCAATAGAATAAATCTCGTTTCCGACGACGGTAAAAGAAATTTAAACCACTGTGTACTGCTGGTCAACTTTGACAAACAAAATTATTATCCGTCTTTGCAAAAAGCTGTTATAATTGATCCCTGGTGCGGCAACAGCGGATATGCCGATACTATTTTCAAAAAATATGTAAATATGTATAATAGCTTTTTTAATCTTAAACCGGATGAAAATATCCAGTTTATACCAAGAAATACATTAGCATTAGGAGAACAGGAGATAGATTATTTTAAGGAAAATTACCCGAAACTTGTTTTTAAAAGTTCTGATAATCATAAATTGTTCAAATCAATTTAATTTTGTTTGAACAGCATTCCAAATACTTATCCCAGCTTTCTTTTGAAAGTCCTGCCGGCAAGAGTCAGGGTTATTGAAGCGATTATAATCAGCGGAATAAGGTTTGTTATAACATCTTCCAATCCCATTCCTTTAAGGAATATTCCTCGGGTTAAAACCATAAAAAATCTAACCGGATTTAGCCATGTCAAATATTGCAGAAAAACCGGCATATCTTCTATCGGAGAAATAAATCCGGATAAAAGCACTGCAGGCATCATAAAAGTCATTACAGACAAAATAGCTTGCTGCTGGGTATTACAGATTGAAGAAATATAAAGCCCTACACCGACTATTGCAAGGAGAGAAATAAAAATTGAGACCAAAAATAATATGACTGAACCCGCAAACGGAATATGGAAAAACAGAATTACAATTCCTGTCATTACCATAGTCAGAAGCATTGCGATTATTAAAGGCGGAATAGATTTGCCCAGAAGAATTTCCGGTGAAGATAACGGACTTACGATAAGCTGGTCAAAAGTACCGAGTTCTCTTTCTCTTGCAATAGAAAGAGCCGTCAAAATTAAAGTTGTTACAAGCGATAACATGGCAACAATTACAGTTAAAATATACCATTTATACTCAAGATTCGGATTAAACCAATTGCGAACAGAAGGATTTATACCCGCTCCGATAGAAGCTCTCTCGCCCCTTGGGGGAGAGGGTTGGGGTGAAGGGTTAATTTCAGCCCCGTATCCTGCAATAATCTGTGAAGCATAACCTGAGGCAATTGATGCGGAATTTGTCTGTCTTCCGTCTGCAATAACCTGAACTTCTGCAATACTGCCGGACTTAATATCACGGGCAAAGTCATTATTAATCATTAATCCTATCTGAACTTTTTGTTCATCAAGTTTCTTTTTAAAATCCTTTTCATTTTCAACATAATAAAAATTTCTGAATCTCGGAGAGTTTTCAAAACGGGATAATAACTCCCTTGACTCGACACTCTTAGAGCGATCAAGGGCAACAACATCAATATTTTGCACCTCCATAGTTGCCGCGTTTGAAAAAATCAAAAGCTGCACTATCGGAAGACCTATAATAATACCTTTTGTTTTCGGATCATTCCATATTGTTATAAATTCTTTTTTCATCAAAGCCAGAACTCTGCGGAAAAAATCTCTCAACATCTAACCTCTCACCTGCCTTTCAGGCATCCTCTCACGCATATGATTTGAACTATCTTTTTCTAATCGCATAGAAGTATTTTTATAAACTGCCGCAAAAAACAGCAGGCCTAAAATTGTTAAATAGACAGCATTTTCAAATCTGATACTATTTACACCGCCTGCCATAAATTCACTCTCCACAAATGAAACATAATATCTCGGCGGCAAAATTCTTGTCAAATACTGGAAAAATACAGGCATTGAATTTATCGGAAACATTAATCCCGAGAGCATTAAAGCCGGCATAAAACCTAAGCTCATTGCAACCATACTTGCCAAAAACTGATTTTTTAAAACCGATGAAATATTCAAACCGATTCCCAGACAGGTGAAAAGAAATAATCCGCTAACTAAAAGCAGTACAAAATAATTTCCTCTGAACGGTATCTGGAAGACTACAACGCAGAGAAAAATATTAAAAGTAAGCGATAGAATTCCCAAAATAAAATACGGAATGTATTTACCCAAAACTATATGAATCGTTTTAACCGAAGTTGAGAGCATCGCTTCCATTGTTCCGCACTCCCACTCTCTTGCTACAACCAGCGAAGTTAATAAAATTCCGATTAAAGTCATTGTAATCGCAATTGAACCGGGCACAATGAAATAGTGACTGTTTAAATCAGGATTGTACCAGGTGCGGATTTGAGCATTCACTGCGGGCGGCTTAACGTTTGCAGCATATTTACTTGAAGCGAGCCAATTATTTGCAATAGAAATCGCATAACTTTGTACATAATTTGCCGTATTAACTTCCGAACCGTCTGTAATAACAAGTAAATCCGCACTCTGTCCTCTTGCAAGTTTAGTTGAAAAATCATTAGGAATTATAACCGCACCTTTAATTTTTGAACGTGCAATTGCGGTTTCAATATCTTTTACATTGTCAAAATAGATTGAATTAACATATTTACTGTGACCAAAAGATTTTACAAGAGTTGCAACTTCAGGATTCGGGTCATCATTTTTAATCCCCATTGTAACCCTCACGGAATCCAGATTTATCCCGTACATATAAATAAGAATAGAAATCAGAGGCAAAACAAAAGCTATAATTATACTGCTCGGATCACGGAGAATTTGTTTTATTTCTTTTTTTATGAGTGCAAAAAGTATTTTCATTTTCCGTTATCCATCTCACTTTCTTTAATAAGGGTTATAAAAGTTTCTTCCATTGTCGGGAGTTCCCCCTCTCCCCTTTGGAGTGAAGAGCCGGCAAGCCTCATTGCCCTTTGTTTAAGCTCCTGCGGAGTTCCGAGAGCTATTGCCTCGCCTTTGTAAAATAAACTTATCCTGTCACAGTATTCAGCTTCATCCATAAAGTGTGTAGTAACAAGTATTGTTACTCCTTTTTTTGCAAGCGAGGTTATATGATTCCAAAAGTCACGCCTCGTAATAACATCAACCCCCGAGGTCGGCTCATCAAGAAACAGCACGGGCGGATTATGAATTAAAGCACACGCCATTGACAGTCTCTGTTTAAGCCCCAGAGGAAGCTCCTCACTTTTTTGGTCTGCAAAATCTTTCAGCCCGAAAACTTCTATAATCTCCTGAACTTTTGCAGCTCTGTTTTTAAACTTAATTCCATAAGCAGAGGCGAAAAAATCAAGGTTTTCTCTAATGGTAAGAGTTCCGTAGAGCGAGAATTTCTGCGCCATATACCCTAAATTTGAACGTGCTTTTTCCGGGTCTTTTGTAATATCAATTCCCATAATTCTTGCAGTTCCGCTTGTAGGTTTTGCAAGTCCGCACATCATCTTAAAAGAAGTGGATTTTCCCGCACCATTCGGTCCTAAAAGTCCGAAAATTTCGCCTTTTTGTATACAAAAAGAATTATTTTTTACAGCATAAAAGTTGCCGTACTTTTTCTCCAGATTATCCGCTTCAACAGTGTAAATATTCTCCCTCGCCCCTTGTGGGAGAGGGTTGGGGTGAGGGGATATCCCGTACTCATAATTTTCCGCTATTTTTGAAGGTTCCTGCTTATATCCGCCCATAAGCTCGATGACCTTATTCTCAAATTCCTGCGGCGTAGGCGCTAAATCGTGCGGACGGCCTTCATAAATCACTTTACCTTTATCAATAACAACCGCCGTATCAAAGCTGTGTGCCTCATCCAAGTATGCTGTTGACCATAATACGGTTGTTTCGGGATTAATCATCTCTCTGACCATTTGCATTAAATCTCTGCGGGAAATCGGATCAACCCCGACAGAAGGTTCATCAAGCAGTAAAAATTCAGGATTACCAAGCAAAGTACACGCAAGCCCTAATTTCTGCTTCATACCGCCTGACAACGCCCCGGCAAGTCTGTCTTGAAACGGCGCAAGTTTGGTGAATTCCAGCATTTTCTCAAAATTATGAGGAACATTTTTTAAGTCCGCATATAAAGTCAAATTTTCTATAACGGTTAAATCCTCATAAAGTCCGAATTTTTGCGGCATATAACCGATATGCGGAGTAAGTTCGGCCTTCTGTGTCACAGGATTGAATCCGAGAGTTGAAATTTTACCTTTATCAGGAATTAAAAGCCCTATAATTGTTCTTAACAGGGTCGTTTTTCCCGCTCCGTCAGCACCGATTAACCCCGTAATTTTTCCCTTTTCAATATTCAAAGAAAGGTTATCGAGAGCGGTTATTTTTCCGAAAGTTTTTGTTAAATTTTTAATTTCAACCGTATTCATCATTTATACCTCACCCGGATTTCTAAACTCGCTCCGCTCATTAAGAAATCCTTCCCTCTCCGCCTTCCGCTTTCGCTCTCCGGAGAGGGAACAGTTAACCTGATTTTACAATTCTACCTTAATTGTCACAGGCATACCCTGACGCAGATATTCATCTATATCATAAATATACACCCTTATACGGTAAACCAGATTTGTTCTTATATCTGTTGATTGAACAGTTTTTGGCGTAAATTCGGCAACCGGTGAAATATATCCGACCTGACCTTTATACATTCTTTTTTTGCCTGTTTTCGGATCTGTTGTATCCGTATAGACATTTACCTCCTGCCCGTATTTTATATTACCCAGATCAATTTCGTTAACATAAGCTCTTACCCAGACCGGTTTTGTTTTTGCCATTGTGTAAACCGGCTGGGCTTTGGAAACATTCGCACCCGGCTCCTGAACCCTTATCATAATTATTCCCTCTTCAGGCGCATAGACTTTTGTATAATCAAGCTGGTTTTTGGCAAAATTTTTCTGCGCAACAGCAGCATCATAGTCGGCTGCGGATTTATTTTTCATATTCAAAAGCGTGTCGTAATCCTGTTTGGAAATTGTATTATCTTCAACCAGAGGTGCATTGCGTTCAAATTTTGATTCCGCATCATTTTTGAGAGCAAGAGTTTTTTCAACTTCTGCACTTGCCTTCTCAAGATTAGAAACATAATCCCTGTCATCCAGTACGGCAAGCAACTCTCCTTGTTTTACCGTATCGCCCTCTTCTTTAAACAGCTTTTCAATCCTTCCGGAGACCTGAAAACTCAAATCCACCTGACGGATTTCAATATTTCCGTAAAGAGTTAATTCATTGCCGACTTTGCGGTTTTTGAAATATAAAAACCCTAAAGTTCCGCCAATTGCAAGTATTAGTAATATTAAAATGATTATTTTTCTCTTCATAATTTACCCTTCTTGGTTTATTCCCAATTTACTCCTAATTTACCCCTAATTGACCCCCGACGGCTTTATACAATGTGAAATAATTAACTATTCTCTGTGTTTTTGCCTGTGCGTAATCTGTTTGTGTGCCAATAAGCCTGTTTTCCTCCGCAAGATATTCCGGTTCGGAGATTACACCCTGACTGATTTTTCTTTGAGCATTGCTGAAAATTTCTGTTTCAAGCTTCAATTCATTTTTCGTATTCTCTTCAATTTGCTTATCGTGTTTGATTATGCAAAGAGCAGTATTTACTTCTTTTACGGCTTCAAGATTTGTTTGGTTGAAATCCTCAAAAAGCTCTTCATACTTTGCTTTCTGAATCTTTAAATTAGCAACCTTCATCCCGCCTTTAAAAATATCCTGCGTAGCACCCGCTAAAATTGCTGCAAGCGAAGATTCCCAAGAAAAAAATGTTCCAGGAGCTATTGTATTAAACGCCCAGATTCCGACAATGTTAAACCTCGGAAAAAACTCTTTTCTTGCTACTCTTACATCAATTTTGGCTTTTTCAAGCTTAGCTTCTGACGCCTTTACATCAGGTCTTGCAAAAATCACTTCCGAGCTTATCTCTTCCGGAATTTCACCTGAGTATTCAAAGTTTTCCAGTGTACCGAATTTCATCTCAGAAATATTCAGCGAAGAATTTCCTGTAAGAACAGCAAGCTGCATCATCGTAGTCTCACGCTCTTTCTTCAATTTTTCAAGAGAACTTCTGACAGTCTCTACATTTTTCTTAGCATTGTTTAATTCAGTTGTACTTATAACTCCACATTCAAATTTTTTATTGCTTCTTTCTAAAATTTCTTCCTGATTTTTTAAAACTTTCGCCTGCTTTTCAATCAACTCATCGTACTGCAAAATATTCGTATAAACTGTTGCAACATCGCTCAACAGCGCAAGGTAAATTGCTTTTTCATCGGATTTTGCAGCCTCATAACTTTTTTTAACCGCTTTTGTTTTATCTCTGTTTTTTAAAAGCAAATCCGCCTCATAATTTGCTATAAAAGGCAGTATAAAAGCATTATCCTTTAATTGGAAATTATCCAGTTCCGGAACTTTTATCCCGATGTAATTTGCTCCCACACTAAATGACGGAAGTTCTTTTCCCAGTGAATATTTGACCTGCTGCCTATATTGTTCAACAACATGTTCAGCCTTCTTTAAATCGTGGTTGTTATTCAATGCCTGCTGAATATAACTGTTCAGGTTTTCATCATTAAATCTGTTAAAAAATTCAATATTTAATTCGTTAATATCCATCGCAAAACAGGTTTGCGCAAAAAATAATAATGAACTTAAAAGGAGTATTTTTTTAATCAACTTTACCCTCCCCAGTTATCGCTTTTATATAAAACCTTATATTATCTTTTATTATCCTTATATCATCTTCTTTAAATTCACTCTGCCCCAGCTCCCTGAGACAAAACGCAGGCAAGATTCTCGGAGAATTTAGCTGGGAAAATATAAAAACAGTTTTGTAAATAATTTCTTTATCATTAACATCTTTGTCAAAAATTTTTGCAATAAGTTCACGAACATAACTGAAAACCGGCGAATTTAATTTTCGCTCCGGATTCTGCTGTTCTCTTAAAAGAAACACCATCAAATCATTGGATATTTTATTTGAATACAGAAAATCAGCAGCTTTTTCAAGGATTTTGATTAAAAGCGCAATACATTCTGACTTTGTAAAATCGGCAGGTTTTTTATTTAAATCCATAAAAGATTTTGCATATTCAGTCTGCTGTTCTATAAGGTTTTCAATTATCCCTTCATAAAGCTCCTGCTTTCCGCCCCAATAGTACGATATCATGCAGATATTAACTTCTGCCTTTTTGCAGATTTCCCTGATACTTGTCCCGTCAAACCCTTTTTTTGCAAAAAGTTCGGTTGCAGCATTTAAAATTCTTGCTTTTGAATTTTCATCTTTTGTAATATGTTTAACCATGTCCAAATTATAAAACAAACGTTTGATTTGTCAACTCTAAAACAAATTTTCTTATTTCTAAAAAATGAATAAGACTAATTTATGCATATAAAATTTACTACAATTAATTTATTAAAAACTTCTCTTTAGCATTATTAAAAGCCGTAATTATAAAATCAAAAGGTGTATATTCTCCAGGAGCTTTACCTTCCATTTCCGTTGCTTGAGAAAGAATTTCTTTTTTATCATGTTTTGTTACTTTGGCAAAAAGCTTGTTTTCATTGGAGCAAGATACAAAAACGTCATAATCAGAGTTCACAATATCCTTAATAAGCTTGTTATAAGCTTCTCCGACTTTAGCACCATGCCTTAGTGAATACTTTGTAATTTTTCCTTCCAACATCTCATTTGCTGCATTAGATAGAACCAACTTGACACCGAAAACCGGAGAATTATTATTTCTGGAAATATTCATATAAACTCCTTTATTTAAATACACAAATCACATAAAAAGTATATTTATTTTATCAAAAAGAATTTTAATATGCAATTAATACTTAAAGGGATTTATATCGCAGTTTACACTAAAAAAGCTAAAATTCCTAAACTTGTTTCAGGGTCTTGCCAAAGGCAAGATTTCGAAACAAGATCGGAATGACATTATAAATATATTTCAAGCATATTTTATGTAAAGTTGTATATAAGTCCCTACTTAAATATTTATATTAAAGCATTCTTAACAACTATGAAAGAATATTTAAATCAAAACCTCTTAATTTGATAAAAGTTTAAGACCTGTAATTCCGCAGACAATCAGAGCGATACAAAAAAGCCGCATTGCTGTCAATGGTTCTTTAAACAGAATAATTCCGAGAACTACTGTTCCAATAGTCCCGATTCCGGTCCAGACAGCATAAGCAGTTCCAAGCGGAAGGGATTTGACTGCAAGAGCAAGAAAATAAAAACTTGCAATCATAAGAATTACGGTTAGTACAGAAGGAACTATTAACGTAAATCCGTGTGAATACTTTAATCCGATAGCCCAGCTAATTTCAAAAAGACCTGCAATAAATAAAATAATCCATTCCATAACTAGTATTCCTTTCTTTTAAATACAAAAATACCCGCAGAGATTTTTCATCTCCCGGGCTTTTATCCCTCCGTGTACACAGAATTACCTGTGTGTTTTCTCTCGGACCTGCCAGCTTTTAGTGCGGAACCCTAGAAAACATTTGGTAATTATTTTATCATAAAAGAATAAAATCATACATGCTAATTGCGTTATTTATTTTATCTAAAGCTAACTACTAATACAATGTAATATTAGAATAAATCATTAGCTTATTATTTATAAATCCATTGCATGAGAAAATAACTCTCCTGCTTTAGCATTGTAATCCCGTCCGTCCTCTTTTGTAAACAGATTTTCCCAGTGGCTTTCCGGAGTACCGTCGGTAGAGAAAGATGGATTTGTCATCATAAGTTGATGGGTGTTTGTATCGTACCTGAGAGGGAATAAATCTTCCATTTGCATAAAACTCGGGAGCTTGTCGCTCGGGTATTCGTAAGCAAAGAGTGATGAGTTAATACGATTCAGCCTGTCTTCATAACTTCGTCCGCCTTCGTCGTTATCGTTAGAAACTTCAATTCCGGGAGCGTAGTTTTTATTATACTTGAGTTTTTCCGACCAGCACTTTACTTTATCATAATTATCCGGCGGAATAAATGCTGTACCTGTTGTCAGTCCCAGGTTTTCGTACCTTTCAAAATCTCCGGTGCTTTTTTCCCCTGCAAAGCTTATAGAGGTTATGCCGGATCGATTTCTAATTTCATATAGAATATACTGCATTTGTTCATACCCAGGCAAAGCTCCCACTCCTGTATAATTTTCCATATCATATCCGCCGATATGTTTTGCAGAATCTATGAACACAGCTTCAAAACCTGTTTTAATAAGTTTTACGTGTTCATTAATAAAAAGTTCTTGGTGTTCATTGTTATTCCAATCGAAAGTTACATCGTCAGAATCCGGGTTTGAAACTTTTATCTGGTCGGCGGAAATCACTGTTCTGAATCCGGTTTTAAGTCCGTGAATATGCGCTAAATCATTAAATGCCCTAAATTGTTCTTCTCCTGACACATTAATATCATAATCAATAATATTGCCGCTATAACTGGCATTGAGTTTGATTCCATAGATAGAATTTTCTTCCTGAACTCCTTTATTGTAGCCGTCGCCGTAGATATTGGGAAAGATTTGAGAAAGAATTATGCAGTTTGCCCAGCTTTTAGCGGATGGTGGAATTGCGGGTAAGATTTTTATAGAACTCAATATACCGTTTTTAGTTTTGTTTCCGACCATTTCGGCAATGGCACGGTTGTTAATTTCAATATAATTAGCACTTCTTCCCCAGTGATCACCGTAATTTGGTGTTTGAATATTATTGGGAAAGGTTGTATAGAATTCTCCGCTTTCGTTTATTGTAACGAGAGATTCGACTGCGTGTTTTACGCTTCTTTTCAAGAGTTCGGATGGAACAATGTTCGTAATCCACTTTTTATTTCCGATCTGAATCAAATGTTCTTCACTCCATTTGTCCGGTAAAAGCTTGATATCTTCACCTAAAGCCATTAAAAGTTTATTTACAGCATTTGTCATATCAGGAGTTTATCAGTGCAGAAGAAAAAAATAAATCCGACAGGAGGCGGGTAAAGATTACACTTCAAAAGTTTTTATAATATCAAGAATTTGTTTTTGTTTGATTGGCGGAAGTTTTGAAACAATTGCCAAGATCTGATTTGCAATGGTTTCGCAGCCTTGAGGTTTAAATTCAAACAACTGTGCTTCTTCTATTTTCAGAGCACCGGCTAATCTAACAAGTGTCGGATACTCGATAAAAGATTTTCCAGTTTCCCAGAGGACTATTGTTTTAGTAGAAACATCAACTAACTCACCAAGCTTCTCTTGGCTAAGACCTTGTAATTCACGATAACCTCTTACTTTTTTACCAAATTCTTTAAGAAAATAACTCACTCTATTAGAATAAGTTATTCATTTAACCTTATCTATAACCATCGGAGTTATGCATATTAACTATAGATGTAATAAATTTATCTCCGGGACTAATTTTTTAGTTGTAGATTGACCGCTTTAATAGTAGCTTTAAACTCTTTATTTACCACTATTATCACGATATTATTAACCATTTTTTAGGGTGATACTTTGTCTGAAAATTTTTATATAATTTCTAATAATTTTGCACTTACTACTGCCTAAACAATATTTTTGGAATTAAGTTTCCAGAGAATAGAAGATTTGAGTATTCTGGCATGATAAGTTCCGCTCAGCCCCATCATTTTTATTATATTTTTTGTCTTGTGTCCCTGTGAAATAAGATATAAAAATCTTGCCTCTTCACCCGTTAAATATGTTAATAGTAAAGCTTCAGGCTTCGTAGTTTTTATTTTGATAAATCGTTTCCGGAATTTTGGTTTTATATCTGCATACGTTAGTATTCCAAGTTTTAAGACTTTATAGATTAAATCCGACCGGCATGTAACGCCTAATTTATTATAAAGAGTTTGAACTCTTGTTTTTATTGTATTGCTGCTGACATTAAGCTTTGCTGCAATTTCTCGGAGCGTAATACCTGAAGCAAGCTGATTAAGTAATATAAGCTGGGTTTCTATTAATGTTATTTTGTTGAAGTTCATAGTTTTTTATTTCGCAGTTATATTTGTATCACAAATCGTAGCATAAATATGCTAATGCCGGTTTTACAATGCAGATATTAACGTATTTTGATTTTTTTCAAAATCTGGTATGATTACATTGCGGGCTAAAATGTAGTTTAAGACAGAGGGTTAAATGACAGAAACAAAGTTGCTCACTCTTGACGGGCTGGGGATAGGAAAAGAAGGATATATAAAATCAATTGATTGTGAAGATAAGGCATTAAGAAGCCACATTTTGAATATGGGGTTGACTCCAGGGGTAGAAGTAAAAATAGTTAAGGCGGCTCCGATGGGTGATCCGCTTGAGATTTGTGTCAGAGGATATGAATTAACCATAAGAAAAGCGGATGCGGCAAAAATTACACTGGAAAATATCCACGATTCGCACAATTGTCCTAAAAAAAATAAAGGATTTAAGCATATTGAGCATTCGGGTAAGGGCGAAAGTATAAACTATCAAAATAAAAAGAATTTGAAACCTAAAGAGAAGCTGCTTTTTGCTCTTGCAGGCAATCAAAATTCCGGAAAGACAACTCTTTTTAATAAACTTACCGGTTCAAACCAGCATGTGGGGAATTTTCCGGGGGTTACTGTTGATAAAAAGGAGGGGTATTTAAAAAACAATTCTAATGTAATAATAACAGACCTGCCCGGAATTTATTCGCTTTCTCCTTATACAAGCGAGGAGATTGTAACAAGAGATTTTATACTGGATGAAAGACCTGACGGAATTATTGATATTGTAGATGCTGTGAATATTGAAAGAAATTTATTCTTGACTCTCCATCATATTGAGCTTAATGTTCCGATGGTGATTGCGCTCAATATGATGGATGAAGTTACGGAAAGCGGCGGAAGCATTGATATTAACGGTTTGGAAGAAGAACTCGGGGTTCCTGTCATTCCGATATCAGCAGCAAAAAATCAGGGAATAGAAGAACTTGTGGAACACGCCCTGAACGTTGCAAAATACAGTGAAGCGCCTAAAAGGGTTGATTTTTGTGAAGAAAATGACGGCAAAGAAGGTGCTGTTCATAGATGTATTCACTCTATTGAACACTTGATAGGAGATCACGCAAAAGCTGCGGAAATTCCGGTAAGGTTTGCGGCGACAAAACTTGCGGAAAAAGATTCGTTGATTGCACAGGATTTAGATCTGGATGAGAACGAGATAAAAACCTGTAATCATATTATCAAAGAGCTTGAGGAAGAATCCGGCATGGATAGTGAAGAAGCTCTTGCTAATATGAGGTTTTCATATATAGAAAAGCTTTGCGCAAATTTTGTTGCAAAACCATCAGAGACTATCGGGCATAAGTTATCCGTTAACGCTGATAAGATTCTGACCGGAAAATATACGGCACTGCCGGCGTTTTTAGGGATTATCGCAATAATTTTTTACCTGACATTCGGACCTATCGGAAGTCTACTTGCAAATTTGATGGATATGGGAATAGAAAAATTAACCGTTCTTACGGATAATTTTCTTACCGCTTACGGGCTGAATCCTGTTGTGCATTCGTTGATTATTGATGGAGTATTTTCAGGTGTCGGGAGTGTTTTGAGCTTTCTGCCGGAAATTGTTGTACTCTTCTTTTTCTTATCAATACTTGAAGACAGCGGATATATGGCAAGGGTTGCTTTTGTAATGGATAAGCTTCTCAGAAAAGTCGGACTCTCAGGAAGGAGCTTTGTACCTATGATTATCGGTTTTGGCTGTTCTGTTCCTGCAATTATGGCTGCAAGAACACTTCCGTCGGAGAGGGACAGAAAAATGACAATTCTTTTGACTCCGTTTATGAGCTGCTCTGCAAAGCTTCCTATTTATGTACTTTTTACTGCTGCATTTTTCAATAAAAATCAAGTGCTTGTCGTCTTGAGCATGTACCTTATCGGAATGTTAACAGGAGTTTTGCTTGCATTTTTCTTAAAATATTTTGTCTACAAAGGTGAAGCTGTTCCTTTTGTAATGGAGCTTCCAAACTACAGAATGCCGAGCGCAGGTAATGTCTACAGGCTTATTTATTCTAAATCAAAAGACTTTGTAACCAGAGCATTTACGATAATTTTCTGGGCTGCAATTGTCATCTGGTTCTTACAAACTTTTGACACCAGATTGAACCTTGTTACTGATTCTGCCAACAGTTTGCTTGCACTTTTAGGAAGTTTTATTGCTCCGATATTCCAACCTCTTGGCTTAAATGATTGGAGAATTTCTACGGCTTTTCTGACAGGTTTTATGGCGAAAGAGAGTGTAGTAAGTACATTGAGCGTTCTTGTAGGTGATATTACAAAATCGGGATTGTTTACGCATCTTACGGCGTTTGTGTTTATGGTATTCTGCTTGTTGTACACACCTTGTGTTGCTGCAATTGCAACTGTACGAAGAGAACTCGGACGTAAATATGCACTGCTTGTTGTGTTGATACAATGCTCTATTGCCTGGCTTGTTGCTTTTGCTGTATACCAGACTGGATTACTATTGCTAAAATATATAGTATGAAGTTAACGCTAAATAATTTGTTTATAGTATTATTATAATAATTAAGGGAGACGTTTATGGAATTTATAAATACAGTACTTGCAGTTCTTGTTAAATTTATAGAACACATTATAACTGTAATGGGTCCGTTTGGTATAAGTTTATTAATGGCAATAGAATCCTGCAATATACCTCTTCCGAGCGAAGCAATATTGCCTTTTGCGGGTTATATTGTAAGCAAAGGAGAGATGAATTTTCACGTAGCAGCCTGGGCAGGAGCTTTCGGATGCGTATTAGGTTCAATTCCTTCATATTATCTCGGATACTTCGGCGGACGTAAGTTTATTGAAAAGTACGGAAAATATTTCCTAATCTCCCATAAAGATCTTGATGATGCGGATAAGTGGGTGGAAAAATACGGTGACTGGGCATTTTTTATCTGCAGAATGCTGCCTGTTATAAGAACCTTTATCTCGCTTCCTGCGGGAATTTTAAAAGCCAGAAAAAGAGTATTTTTTACTCTCACGTTTTTAGGCTCGCTTGTTTGGAGTTATCTCCTTGTCTATGTCGGCGTAAAATTCGGTCAAAATATGGAAATGTTCAAACATCTCTGGCACAAGTTTGATATTTTGATTGTAGTAATTTTCGGAATCCTTGGCATTTTATATATTTATAAGCACTTTAAGCATTTAAAAGATTCATAAAAATTCGAAAAAGCGAAGCACCAAAATACTTTTCGAAGCGATAGCGGGAGCAGCGCGGGAGCGTGTCTGAGAAAAGTATTTTGGTGCGGAGCGAATTAAAAATTTACATATTAAATAAGGGGCAAAAGCCCCTTTAACTAAATCAATTTTTCCTTTGCATCTTTTCTTTCGTCATGTTTTTTTATCATTTTCTCCAACTCATCCGGCGTTACGGTATTCCACGCAAGCCCCTCTTTCTGGAGTCCTTTCTTTAATAAATCAACCTCTTTGTCTTTAAGCTCTTTATCAGCCGCAACAATATCCCTGTCGTGATAAATTCCCGCAAGTCTGATTGCATTTTCCGACGGTGAACTTATTTCATTTTGCTTTTCCTGTATTTTATAGCTTGGCCAATCTTCTCTGAGTTTCTTAATCGTAGTGTATTCTCCCTCTGCTTCAAGACGTTTGTCGACTTCTTTTTCAAGCACCTTTTGTACGTATTCTTTTTGCGACTTAAATCTGCAAGGAATAACGATTTCACTTCCGATAATCTCTTCTGGGTCACGTTTTTCGTATTTTTTAAACAAATCCGCTGCAATCTGTAAATGTCCGAGTTCTATATCAAGGAATAATTCCCAAGTTTTTTTGATTCTTTCATCCGACTCATCCTCCATGCAGGTATAATAGTTACAAACCTCCGTAAATTCATGAATAAGAAATTTTTCCCACATGGTTTCTGTTGGGTCAATCAAAGATTCGTACATTGTAACGTGCTCTTCTTCAACATCTTTAATCTCCGCATAAGTTTCTCTAAGCACGTGATCGCCATACATAAACCCGTGTTCCGCATAATAATTGTGCGTCTGCTGCTCACCGGAGAGAAGTGTTAAAATATTCACTTTTGTCTGTGGATGCGCAGTTGCTTTATCGTAATGTTTTCTGATTCTTATCCCGTTACAGTTATGATGGTGCTGTGTCGGGCGTCCTACTATAACATCAGTCTGCCCCTGAACAATATCATCAGGTTCAAAACCTTCTGTCATATATGCAAATTGCGAATATCTGTAAAGATGGTCAAAGTCCTCCAGAAGCCCGAAATCAAAAGTCTCTTTAACATAAGGATCAGGTTCGTTTTGCGCCATCCACGCTGTTAAATCCACCGCAACCTGTTCGTACCCGAGAGTTGTTTCCAATACAGATTGATCTGCAGGTCCCATCCAGTTTGCAGTTGCCTGCTGCGAATCTTCAATTCTGCTTATCATAGCAATTAACGCTTTATCATTATTATCCGGTACAAACCTGTTAAGCTGGTGTTTAAAACCCCACGCTTCAACTTCAATACCGTTCATTAAAATTTGTCTTGTTCTTGTGTAACAATCAACCTCTGTTTTATTGTAAGGCTTTCCAACAATCTGATGCCAGTTTCTTAACTGTTTTTCTAAAGGTATCCCCTTTTCTTTTAACGGATTCATTATATCCCCTTTCTGCAGAATTTTTCTGCATTGTAATGGTAATATAATTCAAGATTTTTTGTATTATCCATCCGGGTATTACACGAGAAAGTTATTGTCGGGCTAAAGTCCGATTTATTTGTTAATGTCCAGCGCACCGTCATTCAGAGCCCAACAACAATTCAGGGGTGAAGAATCCCTTTTTTAGGTGAATAGTGAGGAGTGAATAGAGACCGGAATGGTTTGAAGTTATAGAGATTCTTCGGGCTCACGCCCTCTGAATGACGGCAAACCTGGCGTGTAGACTACCAGCCCAAAGATTTACCGCATCGTTATATGCTATCTTTTATTCTTCTATTGTTAAGAAAAAACAATTTTTGTCACCAAACTATATAACATATACAATGAGGATATGAATCCGAAGAATCTATGTAAAAATATCAAATTTAATGGTAATATTGTTCTACAGGGTAAAAGAGACTCTTTTTAGAAAGGAACTGCTTACAACATTATTTCAAGCTTCGGGTTGGTTCCCGACTAGAAAGGGGGCTGATATGAACGATTTCAATTTGAGTTTAATTTTAATCTTTTTGATTTTGTACATATTAAAAAACGGCTCTTATTCTAATAAATAAGAACCGTTCAAGCTTCTAAGAGTATCCGGCAGTCTGGTAAACTGCCACCCTGTATTTATATTATTTACTATAGCGCATATTTTGTCAATATTAACTACTCATTGATGAGTGATTTTGCCTCAGGAATCCGGTTCAACCCAAGATCAATACAGTCAAGAATAAGCTGCGCATATTCATCATGCATTCCGTAGAATATATGTGACGCTCCCTGAACTTCTATAACCCGATTCCCCTCCGGATTTCTTGTCAGGGAATTTAGAGTTTCCATAAATCTTTTAGGGCTTTCGCCGGTTACGGAATCACGTGAGCCTATAATAAATGAGCCGTTCGGCTTTATGTTATAAAGTGATTGAGTCTCGCCTTCTCCGCTTAAAACAGGGCAGTTTTTGAGATTGTCGGCGTTATAAAATCCAAGTACCGTATTGGCTGTCATTGGTGAAAATCCGCCGAATAAGAACGGCAAAATATCATCCCCTCTTCCGTCTTCAATCCACGATTTTGCCATATCAAAGCATTTGTCAATATCAGGCATAACCTGCCACCAGTACATTAAATCAACAGGGGAAGAGACGATAAAATAATCAACAAAATCATCCGGAGTGTTACCCAGATAATGAATGATTTTATTTGACCCGAGTGAATGTCCGCCAAGAATTATTTTTTTGAACCCCAGCTCTTTTGCATATTTTACATAACTTTCAACATCCTCGTAAACCAACTTGAAATCATCATTGAAGGTTCCGGCATGTTTTTGTTTTCCTGTGGAAAAATCTGTATAAGCCAGACAGGAAAAAGAATCATGAGCGTGCGCTATAATGCAGGCAATGCCGTTTTGACTCAATAATTTGCCCGTAGAATACAAAAGCTCGTTTTGAAATACATTTGAACAAATTCCCGTAAGCATTACAAGAACAGCATCGCAATTTGTATCTCCAAACATTGCGCCCTTAAGCTCCAAACCTCGCAGTGTTCTGACTTTTATGATTTCCATTTTCTTTATATCTCCTTATACACATTTTTTTAAACAAATTTTTTCTTCCGAATTTCGGATTAAAACTTTGCCGCAGCATTTCATAACTGGTTTTTCCATTACGATTTCACCTACACTGTCGGCTGCAATTACTCCTGATTTAGGATTCTTGACAGATACAATATGACCTCTGATATCGGCTTCAACTTCAGAATATTCAAAAGACAGATCAGTATCTTCCATAGTACAATTGATTAATTTCAAGTTCTTGCAATAGCACAACGGCTGAGTTCCTATGATTTTGCAGTTTACAAAGGTTAAATTCTCGCTGAACCAGCCTAAATACTCTCCCATTACAACAGAATCTTCAACAACAATATTCTTGCTGTGCCAGAAAGCGTCTTTTGTATCAAGGTTAGAATTTTTAATATGAACATTTTTCATATACTGAAAAGAATATTTGCCCGTCATATTCAAATTCTCAATCTCAGCATCTTTTGATTCAAACAAGAAATACATGGAATCAATTGTAGAATTTGTGATTTTGACTCCCTTGCACCTCCAGCCAAATTCGGGAGAAACAATATTACAATTATCTACAGTAATATTTTTGCATTCTCTAAGACATTTAATACCGTTAATGTTATTGTTCAGCAATTTACCGTCTATGGAATACCACAACGGCGCTCGTGTTTTTTCATCCATTGATGAATTTTCCAGTGTAAATCTTCTTGCGTGCCATAAGGGATAACGGAGTGAAAATGAACAATTAACAACGTTTACCCCCCTGCATTCTTTCAGAACGGACTCGCCGTCTACAGATCCTTCAAATTTGCAGTTTGAAACTTCAGTATTCTTAATATTATACAGAGATCTTTCTTCGTCAAAAACTTGATTTTCAATTTTATGTTTCATAAGCCAAACTCCTTATTAACACTTGCCCTGCCTAAGCGTAAAAATCAAATAATCCAGACAGTCTATGCGTTTTTGATTTATATGCAGCTCATTTAAAAGATGTTTTCTATGCTCCTTTAAAAGCTTTGTTTTTATGTCTTTTCCGGCATGGAGAAACTTCTCTATTAATTCCGGAGTACAGTCTGCATCTTTTAAATTTTGTATGAGTTTATTGTTATCAGAATCCATAGTCTTACACCTGTAATTTTATTATTTACCATTTTTGAAAAATAGCAAATACTTATATTACATAATAAAAAATACTTGACAGGCATATTTAAATATTTTATTCTTTTACTATGGAACTTAGAGTTTTAAAATATTTTTTAACCATAGCAAGAGAAGGCAGTATTACCGGTGCGGCAAACTCGCTTCATCTTACCCAGCCGACACTTACACGCCAGATTCAGGAACTTGAAAAAGAACTGGGGCAAAAACTGCTTGTAAGGGGTAAATATAAAGTTACTCTGACTCCTGAAGGAATGATTCTTAGAAAACGGGCACAGGAAATTGTTGATATGGTTGAAAAAACCGAGGCAGAATTTCAGGCAATAACTGATACTATAAGCGGAGAAGTTTATATAGGCGGCGGCGAGTCCGATTGTATGAAGTATATTGCAGAGATCATAAAAGAGATTCAGGCAGATTATCCTGATATAAAATTTCATATCTCAAGCGGAAACGCAGAAGATGTAACAGAAAAACTGGATAAAGGGCTTCTGGATTTTGGGGTTTTGATTCAGCCGGTGGATTTATCTAAATACGATAATCTGCCGCTTCCTGATAAAGACGTCTGGGGTGTAATTATGAGAAAGGACAGCACGCTTGCGAAAAAGAATTATATTGAACTTGAGGATTTAAAAGGGCTGCCGCTGATTAATTCAAGGCAGGCAATGCGTAAAACCTCTTCAAAAAATGAATTTATAGAATGGTTTAAAGGCGAGTTTGAAAATCTAAACACCGTTGCGACAATTAATCTTGTATATAATGCCGCAGTTATGGTAAAAGCAGGCATAGGATATGCAATTACTCTCGATAAACTCGTTGATACTTCAGAAGAGAGTGAACTATGTTTCAGACCGCTCAAACCAAGACTTGAATCCGGTCTTGATATTGTATGGAAAAAATATCAGGTATTTTCGCCAGCAGCAAAACTGTTTTTGGATAAATTACAAGAGAAATTCGGAAAAGAGGAAGTATGAAAAAATTTCTTTTAACCTGTTTTATTTTATGCGTTTCTATGTTTACTGTTCCCGCTTATTCAAAGGAGCTTCCACAGGAAACAAAGAGCTTGCTTCTGGAAAAATTGCAGGCCTCGACTCTTGTTGTATATAAGAACGGAGAAATAAAAACATTTAATGGGCGGGGATTAGAGCCGGTTTTGATTTATCTGAAAGGCGACACTTTCAAAGATTCTTATGTCTTTGATAAAATCGTCGGACGTGCTGCGGCTTATTTATATGTATATGGTGATGCGGATTTTGTTTATGCTGAGACTATGTCAAAACCTGCAATAAAAATTCTAAAGAAAAATCATATAAAATATGAGTCTCCGAATATTGTAAAAGAGATTCAGAACAGAACGAAAACAGATCTGTGTCCGTTTGAAAAATTGACTAAAAATGTGAAAGATGCAGATGAAGCGTACAAATTAATTTACGGGAAAGTTTATCATTTATAGAATTTTTGTAAAAGAGGGGCGGATTTTTAATTAAAAATCCGCCCCTCTTTTAATAATTAGTTTTGAGAAAGCGTATCATAAACTTTTGATACAATTTTCCATTCACCATTAATTTTATTCATAATAAGAAAATCTGTAAATTTATATCCGTGCCAGTTATCTTCCAGAACTCGTACCATAGCTATTGTTTTTTCCAGAGAAATAACATCAGCTCTTGCCACATAATCATCTCCGCAAGGACCCATTTTGTCGATGGTTTCATAAAATCCCTGTATTGAGCCGGATTGATATACTTTTTCATTTAATTGACCGAAGAATGTTGCTTTTTCGTAAAAATACGGTTTAACAATTTCACTGTTGCCGGCTTTAACAGCTTCAATAAATTTTCGTGCCAGATTTTCTACAGCATTGAATTCAGACATTTGCTCTCTCATAAGTTGCCCCTTTCTTTTTGATATTTATATGTTAAGTTATTGGTGAAGAATCTTCAAGTACGGATAAAAAGGTAACTGGCATGGATATACAAGAACGTGATTGTCTGAAAGAGGTTGAGAGTTTTGATAAGACCGGATTTAATTATACTTTGTCGCTTTTGAGCGGCAAATATAAATTAACGATTTTGTATGCAATATACAGACACAAGCTAATCCGTTTTAACAGTTTGCGAAGATACTTGAACATGATATCGCATAAAACATTGAGTGTAACTTTGAAGGAGCTGGAGAAGGATGGGCTGGTTATAAGAAAAGAATACCAGCAGATTCCGCCGAAAGTTGAATATAGCCTTTCTGAAAAAGGGAAATCTCTAATTCCGATTTTTTATGTGATGTGCGAATGGGGTGAGAGTTATCTGCACAATACCTAAAAACAAAAATACGCCCGGCGCGATTCGAACGCGCGACCCTCTGCTTAGAAGTAGCTCTCATGCCGTTTTTCAGGGATTTTTAGCTTTTATCACAATTAGTCGGAATTGATTATTTTTATTGCTTTTGTGCTTGTTTCTTGTCTCAACCTTTACCCCCTTTAGTCAGGCTTTATCAGGATTTTTGCAAGAAGTTTGTAGTAAGTGCGTAGTAAAATACGGTTTTACTGTTTCTAATTCGAGTTCAAATATTAATTTTTTGTTTATTTTTCATTGATTTTTAGTTTTTGCATTTATACTGAAAGTAGAATAGGGGAGTATATGTTATGCCACCACTTCAAAATGTTAATTATTGGCTTTGCTTATTATTTTTCATAGTACCTGGAATGATAATATTTTCAATTAGGTCTTTATTTATTCCAGTTTATGACCGCAATGGCGCTTCAAATATATTTAGATTTCTAATGTACAGTTCTTGGAATTTACTCATAGCCTTACCTTTAATTTCTTATTTCAAGCCTGATTTATTTAGGGCTGATAGTTTTAATATTTTTGAAAATATTGGAATTGTTATACTGTATCTATTTATATTACCTATTCTTGAAGGTTTAATATGGTCATATATAAATACTAAAAAGTTCAACTGTAAAGTAATTAGACCTTTTTTTGAAAATGTTTTACATCTAAATATCATCAATCCAGCTCCAACAGCTTGGGATTCGCTATTTTACGATGATAAAGAAAGAATTATTGAAGTGGTTTTCAACGATAATACCAGTGTTTATGGATTCTGGGGTACTAACTCTTATGTATCATCTGAAAATGATACAAGAGACCTATATCTTGAATATGAACTAAAAAGAAATGAAGATGATACTTTTGACAAAATTGATTCAAATGAAGGTCTGTTAATCAACGAGACTAAAATTAAACAAATGATATTTCATAAAATAGATACAGAACGAGATAAAAAATTTAAAAAACTCTATCATGAATGTTTAAAGATAAAAAAAGAAAATAAATTTTTAAAAGAAGAAAACAAAGACTTAAAAAATAAAATTATTCAATTTACAGAAGAACAGAAAGGATAGATAAATATGGATAATAACAAAAAAGAAACAAGAAGCTATATGCCATGTAACGAAAGTTTTACACCTGGCAAAAGAGTACAAAATTCATTTTCACCTTATCAAGAAACATCGCAAGCTGATGATTCAAGCACAATTTCAGACTCTCAACTGGACAATATGATAGACCAGTTGCAGTCAGAAGATTAATATTTAGGTTCCAAATTTCCTAATTTCTATTGGTTCACGAGTTTTTTCAACAATATTATCAAGTGCATTAACGCATTGCTCGTTAGTTTCGGGCAAGAGATGAGTATATAAGTCCATTGTCATTTTTATTGAGCTATGGCCTAATTGGTGCTGAACATATTTCATTGGAACACCATTTGCAAGCAATAAACTTGCATAAGTGTGTCTTAAGCCGTGAAATTTTATATAATTGATTCCTGCGCGATTTAAAGCCGGCTTGTATCTTCTTTTAATCATATTATTTGCATCTTGATACTCGCCTTCGCCATTTGGAAACAAAAGATTTTTTTCGCCTTTAGGACAAGCTAGACGCCATTCTTTCAAGACTTTTACAAGTTCTAAAGACATATCAACTTTTCTAATTTTTCCCGTTTTAGGGGTTCCAAGCCTTCCGTGAGTATAATTTTTATCAACTGTAATCTGTCTTTTTACCCAATTTATTGAATCCCAAGTTAAAGCCATAAGTTCACCCTGTCTTAAACCTGTAAAAATAGCGGTAAATAACAATGGGTAAAAGTCGGGATATACTTGTTTTGTTTTTGTAAGCAAAATTTGTACTTCTTGACTTGATAAAGCACAAACTTCTTCGCTTTTTTCTTCTCTTAATGATTTGATTCTAGCTAAAGGATTTCTAACGATAACCTCATTATCAATCATAAAGCTAAAAATCTGGCTCATAAGTTTTTTATACTTATTCACGGTTGAATTTTTGCGACCTGTTTCAAGTTCTTGTGCGATAAATTCATTGACCGCAAGCGGAGTAATTTCAGTTAGTTTCATCTTCCCAAAATAAGGTAATAAATGATTTTTTAAATAACCGTGATAACCGTGTTCCGTATTAGGCTTACACTTTTTATTTGCATGAAGCCGCATAAAAATATCAGCAGCTTCTGCGAAAGTCATTTTATTATTTTTAGGCATTGTGCCGGTTTGGACTTTTGATAAAATGTCAACCATAAAGGCTTCGGCTTCAACTTTTGTTTTAAATCCGCCTTTTACTTTTCTTTTACCAAAGAGGTCGAGATAATCGACCTCCCAGTAATTTGCTCTTTTGTTTTTTCGAACTTTTGCCATAGTTTTTTAATCCTTTTATTTTTATTATGCTGTGTATTCGGCTTTCTGTAAGCGCTTTGACTACAAATTGCTAACAGAATTTTTCTTTATGTACTCTTGAATCTCGTCTTGTGAAAACCTTAGCTTTCCCCCGAGCTTCACAAACGGGAAATCCCGTTTGTGAACCCACCTGTAAAGAGTAGATTCTGATATTTTTAAAATTTTTGACACATCCTTTATGGTTATTAACATTTTTTGTTCCTTTCGTAATTTTGTGCAATTATTTTTGCAATCTCCGAAAGGTTTGTTTTATATGAGTTTAAGACTAGATTTTTGTTTAAATTGCAAAATTACTTTTTTTAATTAAAATAATAAAATATTTTTTGTAACTTTGTAATAATGCAATTCTTAGCTAAAACCCTTTATTTACAAACCTTTTTGGATTGCAAATAAATTGCGTTATACCAAATCCGCATTTGCAGCTTTTAAATCCATGTATGGTGTATAAACAGGATTGGACTTTTGCATTTCACGCTCTGCGATTTCTTCTTGGTGCTTAACTAATTCATCAAAAATGTAATTTAAAAACTCGTCATTTTCAGGTATTTGAATAATTAGTGCTCGCTGCGTCTTTTTGTTTCCAAAGTTTTTAGACTTATAAGTAATAAATTCGTTTTTAAGCGCTTGAATCCTTATATCCTTACTATCGGGAATATAAACACCATTTTCCTCTGATTGTTTATACTCTTTCTTAAATAATTGATAAGTTCCTTCAACATATATGCTTAATTCGCGTTTATTTTCATTAAAAATATATTCGCCACAAAATTTTATCTTATCGCTTTTTGCGAGATTTAAAAATATTCGCATGAACTTCTCAAAACAATCTTCCGTATGTATTATAGCTTGATGAGATTTTACATATTTTTCAAGATTTTGACTAAGGATTTTTACTTCTTCACCCTCTTTAAATTCGACATTAAAATCAGCTACTTGTAACAAATAATCCATTCCCAACATTGCAATCGCTATATTATTTACACATCTTAAATCCAGATTTGGGTTGAATTCTTGAATAATTTTACATTTGTTTTTCAAATCAGTATATAGCTTTTCTTTGTCATTGAATCTTAAAAGGATTTTAGGCAAAACACAAGAAAGATATTTTTCCCTGATGTTGTTTATTTTACTTGCTTCTTGTGGGTTGAAATCATCTTTATAAAATTCCGTATAAACAAGTCTTGTTGCTGTTTGTGGATTCCTATGCGCTCTATCATTGCTTGCAAAATTTAAAGTAGCATTTATTGCTTTAATATCTTGATTTTTACCAAATGCAGTCATTCTTTTTCTTGCATTTCTATCATATACAGCTTTGACCGTTGTTTCAAAGTTTTTACGCATGTATCCTTCAATTTCTGCATATAATATCGGAGTGCTGCTGTAATACTCCATGTTATGCAATAAATTTAATGCCGTATCATTTCCGCTGCTTAAAAACCTTGTATCAAATCCAAAAGAATAAGCTATTGTTTGAAGCAGATTACTTTTACCACTTGCTGCTTCACCATACACGAAATTAATCGGATATCCCATAGTTTTGTCAAATAATATATTAACAAAAGGACTCATAAGTGCTGTTCCAAGAGACAAGAACGGTTCAATCTTATTTCCGTATGTTCGTAATGTATTAACGAACAATGTCTTAGCGATAAGTGATTCAATAGTTTTGGATTTTGGAGCAAACTCAGAAATCAACTCATCATCTTTATTTGCATCTATAAAATCAGCATAGCTCATATTAGGAACATATAAACTAGGTGCATACATTCCTTTATCAACATCCAATGCGACAGAATTATGCGGGTTTAATTGTATAATATTTTTATTCTCCTTTGTTGGTGTAAGAATGTTACCACTTTCTAAATCAACTATCGCATTTTTGTAAATCCAGTACGGCTTAGATTGATGATGAATTAAAGACGGATTTTTATAGATATTTAATTCTTCATTCAAGTTGTTTAATTCTTCCAATATGATATTTTTAAGTTGCGTATCGTTGAAAATATGCAAATGAATTCCGCCTTCTTTTAAAATTTCGTGTAAATTTCTAATATCCAAAAGTTCTTTTTGTGTAAGAATTTTCGGTTTTGTTGTTCTTTTACCGATGTTTGTAACAACTTCCAATCGATATTCTGTTTGATTTTCAAAACCAAGAGAGTTAAAAATTATTGTACGCAATATATTTAATGTGAAATTAGATTTTCTGGTATATGTTAACTCCGAATTATCAGGATTATAGCTAATTTCGTAGTAATTATTTTTAAATGGATAAATTCCAGCTTTAAAATATGACATAACAGAAGCATGTTTATCATCAATTTGAATAGATTTTTTCTGTCCTAAGTCAGCATTTGGATTGTTCAAATAAAGTTTTAATATTGAATGAACCGACAGTTTCACATTTTTATTTATAATATCCTCTGTAATATTTTTGCTTTTAATATATTTGTAAAGGTCATTAAAATCGTTTATATATTCATTGATTCCTGCAAGCCTGCCTAAATTTAAGTTATAGAAAACAATAGGAATTGATTGTTCAACCTTTTCAACTGCTTGTTTTCCGGCCTTATCATTATCTAAGCACAAAATTACCTGTTCAAATCTTTGCAAATATTCAATATGCGTTTCTAAAGTTCTTGCTGTATTAGGTTCGCCATTAGTATTTGTCAAAATTTGATAATCATTTTCTTGACCTAAATCTTTTAGATACTGATAAAAAGCATACCCGTCTTTATATCCCGCACAAATAATTGCTTTCTTTGCTTCTTTAGGAGAATTGATTTTAGATAAACATTTTTCAATATCTTTAGTATAACCTTTTGTCTTGCAAATGAATTTGAACTTGCCTTTGTGATTCTCGGGTACTCTAATTTCAAGCCCAGTAACTGTATCATCAAGTGCAACCATTGGAAAAACAAAAACTTTGCTTTCTTTACTGAAACCGATTTTACATTCTTTGATAACTTCTTCACTTAATCCGGTAGCTTCTTTTACAAGTTCTAACATTTTCTTGTCATTTAAAAGATTTGAACTGTATTTTTCAATGTCCTTTTCGCTATAACTAAGCTCTGATACTTTTTTATAGGTTTCTTTTCCTTCATATCTGGCTTTTAGTATTTCTTGTGCTAATCGTTTGCCATGTTCGTTATCTGGTGTTACCCCGCAAAAAATACCTTTGTTTGGATTAAAGTTTAAATTATCACCTTTTGTATCTCCGCCCTCTTGCCTGCAATATGGACATGGACCATAATATTGATTAACTCCAACTTTTTTTAAACTGTAACCTAAGAATTTTTCTATTTCTTCAATTGTAAAATTTGTCATTTTTATTTCTCCTTATTATTTTATTTGTCTTAATTGCTTACTCCTTGCAAGGAATATAAATTTAAGTTATATTTTAATTATCTAGTGAATTTTATAATATGCACTAGCTACTTTTAGGAATATAAAATGAACAAAACAAAATACGAAAAAGAACTAAAAAAAGCCTTTATTGCCTGGTTTGAGGAAAAAGCAGACAGAATTTATGATATTGGAGAAGATTCTCAAAAGTATTTAGCAAAAAATTTAGGAATAGAAGAAAATTCTTTTATAGAAGAATATATTAAGCCAATAACAAAATTAAATAATTTACAATTAATACAATTTTTTAGAGCTCTTTCATATAATTTAGCTGATAGGTTTTCACCATTACCGCAAGTAATAAAATACCAAATAACCCAAACAATGAGTCCAGAGCCAAATGCAATGGATTGGCTATTGGTGTATGTTAAATATATTGCTCTTTTCGATTTTGAAGATGACATATCTTATGAGGTTAAGAAGCCCTATAAACAATGTATTTATTGTGGTGTTATAGATAAATTTAAAGCCCCAAGTTTTATTAGAAATAAAGAATATATTGAATTTGATGAGCGGAAACATTTTTGTCATAGTGTTGATTGTACTACATTGAGCGGCTCAAACCCAGAATACCATGACCCTAATTGTCATTATGCAATATTTGCACGAAGAAAAAAGACATTAATAGATAGAATCCGAAAATCAAATAGTGCAAAAACTGCAGTCAAAATATTTATAGATTTTTGCGAAAAACAATTAAAAGAGAATTTAAACATTCAATATATTGTTAGAACAAAAGAAATCTATGATATGGGCGAAGAATCATTTGCCAAACTTTCTGATTTTGGAGTAGATACTTCTTTTGAGGATTTATCTTATTCTGATGAAAAATTTATTAATAATGAACTAAAAAAATTAAATTTATCTTAAAACAATTGTTTCCCAAGCTAAAGGAATAAGTATAAGATTAATTATAATACCAATAACAACAAAAACTTTTTGCTCAAAATTGTAAGTTTCAAGAGTTTTATAGTACTTAGGTAAAGCTAATCTATTTGCAAAAATTCCCGCGACTACATTAGGAATTATTGGAATAGGTATTAAACCTACTAAGCAAATTTTATATGCCCCATTTAATAAACCCCATAAAACAGGAATCAAGAATGCAGCCCAATTAAAACTATTTATTATTTTATCACTCCCTATGATAGTGTTTGCGGGAATTCTTTTGTTATAATAATCTAATTCTTTTTTTGTTTGAATTTGTCTTGCTTGTCGCAATTCGTTATTAAATAAATCATTGTATAAATATTTCTTGAAAAGGTATATTATTAGTAACAATACAAAAATAACCCAAGCTACCAAAACAATAATTAGCATAAATTTTTAATACCTCAACATTTGAATACTATTATTAATGTTGTATAAATTTTGATTCATGTTTTGTAATTCAAGATTTGTGTTTAAGTGGTTTAAATTTTGAATAACATTTTGAGTAGCTTGTTGTTGTCTCATCTGATTAACAATATTTTGATTTTGCATATTTTGTCTTAATTGCATATAACATAAAGCGGGGTCTTTAGTTTCACTGCATAAATATAAGTCATTTTCAAAGGCATAACGCCTTTGTGCAATATTGCGTCCTTTTAAACTTATTGCTAAAGGGCCTTGCCCTAACTCAAATTTCTTATTAACAATATCATTCGCATGAATAAAACAAATTTCATGGTCTGAAGATTTATCACCGCAAAAATCTTTCCATTGTGGATAAATAGATAATTTATTTATATCAAGAGCTGCTCTTGCAACAATAAAATCTTTTACCCCTTCTCTAGTTTTTAAAGTTAATTTAACACTTCCGCCAATTTTACCAACAATAAGTTTTTGAATATCCGCAACAGAGGATTCAGTAACATCAACGTCATTAACTTTTAAAACTCTATCTGCAACTCTTATACCAGCTTTCCATGCCGGTGAATTAGGAAAAACATTTATAATAGTAACTTCTTTTGCAATTTTAGGTTTTGGAAACCTATACATATTAAATCCAAGATAACCATTACTTTCTTCAATAGCACTTATAGGATTTGCAGCTATTAGAGCCACTATTAATAATGAAATTGTAAAAATTTTTCTCAACATACTTTATCACCTCGAACACTAATAATATATAACAAAAGCAGAAATAATAACACGGTCAGTTTGTGTTAAGTGTTACAAATTGCAATCATAATTATTTTGATGAGCAAAAAAGAATTAAAAGCCTTTGGACGTCGAGTAAAAGAGTTGAGAATTGAAAGAGACTTAACTCAATCTGAACTTGCTGAAAAAGTCGGACTATCAAATAATTTTATAGGAATGGTGGAACGAGGCGAAAGAAACACGAGCGTTGATAAAATATTCAAGTTAGCCAAAGCCTTTGATATTAAGCTTGCACAATTTTTTGAGACTCTTTAGGTATCTAAGATATGCTCTATATTTGCAAGCAATAGATTTACTTTGCGTAGAACTTCGTAAATTTCCAGGTTATCCCGTAACTGCAATTCTTTATCTGTAATACAAGAATCCGAAGCTAAGGCACAAATCTTTACCAACGACCTCGCCTCAAAAAGCAAATGCTGGATTTCCTCGACTTTTGTTTCAAGATTTTTCATTCTTCCTCCTTATAAAATAACTCGCTTAACTAGCCGGTATTCTTTGGAATAAGGGCTATTGATTAAATTTTATCGAGAAAGAAAAAATATTCACGCACTAAGATTTTAAAATTGTTGCGAATACTAGCACTATATTTAACCCCACTTAATTTTTCTTAATATTCATGTGTAAAAGAATGTTTTCTATTACAATAGTAGAATGAGGTTTTTATGGATATTATAGCTAAAATAAAAGAAGATTTTAATAATGGTAAATTTGATAATTTTATAACAGAAATTAACCTACCATATTTTAAAAATATTAAGATAGGTTCAAAGATTAATTTTACATTTCCACTTACTGTGTTAATTGGCCAAAATGGTTGTGGCAAAAGCTCTTGTTTACAAGCTATTAAGGGATGTCCCGAAGGGAATTCACCCAGCGAAAATTGGTTTTCAACTCCAATAGATGAAATAACTCAAAAAGACGTATCTTCAAAATATCCCAAAATTTCAGCGGTTTGGCCAACTATTTGGTACAAGTACATAAATAATAATATAGAATATGAAGTATTATATCAAGCTGTGTATAGAAAAAATGACCCTGATTATTGGGAAAAGCGAGAACCAGTTCAGAGTTATGGAATGACAACAAAAGTAAGAGACCCCAGAATAAGTAAAAAAGTTGTTTATATTGATTTTAGGGGTGAATTAAGTGCTTTTGATAAATATTTTTATTTTGGGGAAAGACATACAAAGCCAAATATTAGTGCAAATAAAAAGCAGGATTATTTAAGATATCAAGGACAAAAGCTTAAAAAAGTATTTAACGAATCCAAGCAATATGTAATTCCTCATTCAAATGGAGCAAAATACTATAATGAACTACCTATTGATTTTACTGAAAAAGAATTAGAATGTATAAATCAAATCTTGGGAAAAAATTATACAGAAGCAAAATTGGTTTATCACCACCTTTTTGAAAGTTATGGTGCTTCAATTTTATTTAAAACAGACAACTTAAATTATTCTGAGGCATTTGCTGGTAGCGGTGAAATGTCAGCTTCAATCCTAGTATACAAAGTCTTAAATGCTTCAGAAGGTTCATTAATTTTATTAGATGAACCAGAAGTTTCATTACATCCACTAGCACAAGAAAAATTAAGAGATTTTCTTTTAAGTCAAATATTAGAAAAAAGACTTCAAGTAGTTGTTTCTACTCATTCGCCTAGTTTTGTTAATGGACTTCCAAAGGAATCAATAAAAGTCTTTAGAGAAGAAATTTCTGGCGCATTTGAGGTTTTAGCAAATGTTTCTTATCAAGCGGCATTTAAGGTAGTAGGTTTTTCCTTATTATCAACACCTGTAATCTTTGTAGAAGACAATTTAGCTAAAAATATAATAATTGCAGTAAGGGATAAATACAAAGAAGAGGAATCTATAAATTATGAAAATATAAGCATAAGAACTAATTTTGGTGGTGCAGATAATTTATACCAAGATGCAGCTTCTTTAGCAACTAGATTTGATGAAAGTGTAAATAAAAATTATTATTTTGCTCTTGATGGAGATAAAGAAACTGAAACAAAATTTTTAAACTTAAACACTATTAGTGATTCGGAAATTAGCTTAAGCCTTTTAGAAGATAATATTAAAAATGTAACAGGGATATCAAAAATGTCTAAATTATTTGTTAATGATAGCAATACCCCTAATCATATTTTAATTGAACAAAGGAAAGCATTTATAAATTATGGAAAAAATCATTTATCTTATTTGCCAGCAAGTAAACCCGAAGAAATTATTTGGTCAGATGAATATTGTAAAAATAAGTTAGAAGCTCTGGAAATTTCTAAATTACAACAACATTTAGAAAAATTTTCAACAATAAATAACTATAAAGAAAAATTCAGATATTTGGCACAAATTATTTATGAAGATGATTCTTCAAAAAACATTGAGTGTTTAGAGAAAGAATTTGTTCGAAAGTGGATTAAAAGCAATTCTCCTTATATTTCACAAATAAAAGTAAACATTTTAGATAAAATCATTTAATGTAATATTTTATGTGTTAGAATTTTCATAGAGGTATTTACAAATGTCAAAGAAAAAAATTAAAGTTTTTGATTTTTTTTCTGGTTGCGGCGGAACGGCACAAGGTTTCAAGCAAGCAGGACTTGATATTGTTGTAGGTATCGACAACGATAAAGACGCAGCCGAAACATATAAACATAATATAAAACCAGAATTGTTTTTAAATGACGATATTAGAAATATAGAAACCGATTCGTTAAAAAAATATATAAATAAATATCAAAAAGATAATTATATTCTCTTTTGTGGCTGTGCTCCTTGTCAACCATTTTCTAGTCAAAATAAAAAAAGATTTTCAAAAGACGATAAACGATTTTCTTTATTAGATGAGTTTTCTCGTTTTGTAGAAGAATATGAACCTGATTTTATATTTTTTGAAAATGTTCCTGGAATGAAAAAATTAAAGCCAAATGAATCACCATTGTATAAGTTTGAAAAAAAATTAAAAGTTAAAGGCTATCATGTGTCTGGTCCTCAAATTGTTTGTGCAGAAGAATATGGTGTTCCTCAAAAAAGACGTCGCTTAATTTTAATTGCTAGCAAAATTAATAAGATACCTTTCCCACAGGCTACTCACGGTCCAAATTGTGAAAAACCTTTTATTACAGTAAGAGACGCTATTTCTTCATTGCCAAAATTAGCCGCTGGTTGTGAAAGCAAAAAAGTATTGAATCATAAATCTGCTAAACTTTCTGAAATTAATTTGGCAAGAATTAAAAATATTAAAGAAGGCCAAAGCATTGCCAATTGCAACGGCGAATTAGCTTTAAAATGTTATGATACACATAAAGGTCATGCAGATGTTTATGGTCGCTTAAAATGGGACGAACCTTCTGTTACTTTAACAACAAAATGTACAAGTTTATCAAATGGACGATTTGGACACCCAGAGCAAAATAGAGCTTTAACGCCAAGAGAAGCTGCTTGTATCCAATCATTTCCTATGGATTTTGAATTTAAAGGTGCAGGTGTTACATCATGGGGGAAACAAGTAGGAAATGCTGTGCCTGTTAAATTAGCAGAAGCATTTGGTTTAAATTACAAGCAACATATTTTAGATTGCTAAATGATTTACTCTCTGTAAACTTTCAATTTTCAAAATTTAGCCAGAAGTTTTTCTAACTCTTGACGAATAGCAAAATTTATCTCTAACCCCTCTAGGGCGGGGGTGAAAATAAAAAAGAGCCTTTTTGTCTAAAAT
This sequence comes from Candidatus Gastranaerophilales bacterium, assembly GCA_944323255.1. Classification (GTDB taxonomy): domain Bacteria; phylum Cyanobacteriota; class Vampirovibrionia; order Gastranaerophilales; family Gastranaerophilaceae; genus CAG-196. The sequence goes on along the minus strand of CALURU010000005.1, from coordinate 52,805 downwards.
AAAAAGCTCTTTTTCAATTTGTAGTAAATTTGTAGTATTTTCAAAAATAGGCACAAAAAATACGCCTGCCGCGATTCGAACGCGGGACCCTCTGCTTAGAAGGCAGATGCTCTATCCAGCTGAGCTACAGACGCATATGTTGTGTTCTATTTAATTGTCAAATCTTTGTTTCTATCGCCCGTTGACCTACCGCTTAGAAGGCAGATGCTCTATCCAGCTGAGCTACGGACGCATAAAGTGTTTGATTAAATTTTCACTTCCTACAGATTTTTGCCATTCAACATCCAATCCGTACTATTCTAAAATAACACATCAATCTTTTTTTGCAAGACATTTTCAAGAATTTTTTTAATCACCTTTCTGAAAATACTCTATCCACATAATTAAATCCGATATTTCATAAGGTTTTGGCAAGTACAAATCCGCTCCTGCATCAAGTATGGCAGATTTATCGTGCGTGGTACTGGTTACAATTATTTTTGTATTCACAAATTTCAGGCTGGATTTTAGCTCCCTGCAAATTTCAAGTCCGGACATATCTTCGTCACTGTCCAAAATTATTATTCCCGGTTGTTCATTAGATTCTAAATTCAAGTTGTTAATAACTTCATATCCCTGAAGCTCAAGAGTTGTTCTGAGAAGAAGGGCAAGCGCTTCATCAGGTTCATTTATATAAACACTTCTGTTGATTTTTGGAACTACGATTGAATTTTCTCCGGTTAATTTAACTCTGTCTATTGCATAATTTGAACCGCTTGGAATTTTTGCTATTTTTTTTATTGTGTAAAGTTTTTCCAAAAGCGTATCCGCAGAAGAAATTAACTCATAATTATCAATTATTCCGCCGATTAAAATCGAGACAAAGTCTGCTCTCATTCCGGCTTCTCTGTCGCCTTGAAGCAATGTATAGCCGCGTTTTGCATCCTGTTCGGAATAAAATTTTGGCGCAACTGTATCAAAAGCAAAAGTTAAAAATGCTGCCATTTTTTCTGCGCTATATGGATTTGTTATTATAATAAAATTGCTTTCATTGATCTGACCCAAAAAGTCGTTTTTATCCAGTGCGGATTTCGCAATTGCGACAAATGTTTGTAACAATTTGTCTCCTGCTATATCTGAATACACGCTTTTGTAACTGTCTAATTTTTCTATTCCAGCAAGAAGCACTGCCGGCTTGTTTTCTGAATTCAAAAGCCGCCTCAGAGACTTCAAAACGTACTTTTTGTTCGGAAGAAGGGTTACACTGTCGAGGTTAGATTCAATATCACGTCTAAGGTGTGCTTTAATCCTCATTTTGAATTCTTCAATATTAACAGGTTCGCTTAAAAAATCATCAGCGCCGCAACCTAAAACTCTTATCCTGTCATTTATGTCTGCAGATTTTGAAAGGGCAATAATTGTTGGTCTGGTATTGTATGTTAGCGAACGAATTTTTTCGCAAAAAGAAGCCAGATCCTCTTCAATACTGTCAGAAATTATTATTAAATCAGGTTCAAGCAGTCTAATTAATTCTATTCCGTCTTTAAGAGTTCTTGCATTTAAGGCTGAAGTTTGTTCGTCCTCCAGGCTCTTTTTGTATTTAGTGGAAAGTTCTTTTCTTTTATCAATAATCAAGACATAAGAGAGCATCTCAAAGCTTCCTCCTGATTGTAAATTGGAACTTTTACCAGAAAAGTTGTGCCTTCGCCTTCTCTGCTTTCAAACTCTATTTTGCCGTTCATTTTTTCTACGAGCTGTTTTGTTATATAAAGCCCAAGCCCGTTACCCTGTGTTGTACTTGTCAGGTGATTTTCAAGCCTGCTGAATTTCTTGAATATTTTTCCGAAATCTTCTTTTTTTATTCCTATACCTTCATCCTTGACTTTTATAAGAATCATATTACCATCAGGTTCTGTTGTAATCATTACGGTCTTGCCGCTAGCAGAATACTTTGCCGCATTATCAATAAGGTTCGTCATAATCTGTTCAAACTTATCCTCATCAAGTCTTGAAAATGGCAAGTTCACCGCAAGTTCAAGTTTAAAATTCTTTGTTTTGTATTGTTCGGTAAACATAGGTATGACCTTTTTGATAACAGCATTTACGTCAACTTTTTTGAGAACATCATTATCTGCATTCATCTTTGACACGGAAAGGACATTTTCCACAAGGTGAATAAGTCTGTTTGATTGGTCTTCTATGATTTTTATAAATTTCTTTTTATTATTGTCATCAATCTTATCCCAGGAATTAAGCAAAGTTTGAGAAAACCCTCTTATGCTGGTAAGAGGGGTTCTCAATTCGTGTGAAACTGTTGCAATAAATTCATCCTGAATGGAATCGTTTGACATAATTATAAGTTCCTTAAACTTAACATACCGTTTGGGATTAAATACATCTATCCAGTATAATATAATATATATTTACATTTACCCCTACCCCTATTCCTCTTCGGTCATGAATTCTTTTTTAGCTTCTTCAATGGCTTCGGAGAGGATATCTAACTGGTCAGGTGCAAAAGTTACGCCTTTTTTAGTAGGAAGCCAGGTTGCACCATCATCTGTTGTATAAAAAATTCTTAAATTAAAGTAACTTTTTCCTCTGTATTCTGATATAGAAATCTGTAATTGTTCTGTATCTGTTCTCTGAATGCTTGCGAGTAATTTTGATTCTGCCATTTTATATTCTCCATTTATAATAAAACCAAAAGAATTATATCACACTTAGAGGCAAAACTTCAAACTAATAAAAAGAGGGTTTAATAAATGAGAATTTTTTGTGATAAAATTTTGTTATGATTAAACCAGAATTATTAATGCCTGCAGGAAATATAGAAAAGCTTAAATATGCAATCAAGTATGGTGCTGATGCTGTTTATCTCGGAGTTGTAGATTTCAGTCTGCGTGCAATGAGAAAAGGCGAATTGATTACGTTGGACAACCTTAAATATGCTATTGATACAGCAAGATTAATGGGCGCAAAATCGTATTTAACGTTAAATATTTTTGCTTTTAATAGTGATATAAAAGCTCTTGAATCCTGTATGGACAGAATCTCTGAATCGAATCCGGATGCGTTGATTATAAGTGATGTCGGAATTATGAGACTGGCAAAAAAATATATGCCTAATACTGATATTCATGTAAGTACGCAAGCTAATATTCTAAACTATGAGGCGGTACGGTTTTGGCAGGATATGGGTGCAACACGAGCAATTCTTGCAAGAGAATTGCCAATAAAGGATGTCGCCGAGATAAAACAGAAAGTTCCTGAAATGGAGTTGGAATGTTTTATCCACGGTGCGCAGTGTGTTTCATTTTCCGGAAGATGCCTATTGAGTGATTATATGACAGATGGCGAGAGAAAAGCTAATTCCGGCAACTGTTCGCAGCCTTGCCGTTGGAGTTATAAGCTTGTGGAAGAAACAAGACCGGGGCAGTATTATGAAATTGAAGAAAATGAAAAGGGAACACATATTTTAAGTACGAAAGACTTGTGTCTGGTTAAACACCTTAAAGAAATGATTGAAGCCGGTATTGATTCATTTAAAGTAGAAGGCAGAACAAAGAGCCTTTATTATGTTGCGGCTACTGCAAAAGCTTATAGAGAGGCTATTGATACTGTTATTAAAAATCCTGATGCGGATATGACTCCTTATTATAATGAACTTTTGAAGGTTGGAAACAGAGGGTATACAACAGGTTTTTATCTTGGTGAGGGATATCCGAAAAACGGGTACAGTTATGATATATCAAAAGGGCTTGCAGGTGCGGATTTCTTATGCGAATTTACAGGTGAGGGAAGATATAATTCGGAAGGAATTATAGACAATCAAAACGGTGATTGGTACAAGATAAAAACAAAGAATAAGTTTAATAAAAATGAGGATATTGAAATAATTTCTCCGTCTGAAAAATTTATTACACAGGTTACTGAAATCAAGAATATGAAAGGTGAGGAACTGGATCTTGCAAATACCAATGACGAATTGCTTGTAAGATTAACTAAGGCACCAGTTGAATACACTTATGCTATAGCACGTACTGTGGGAATTAAAAATATGACATTGGGAGAAGTTCAAACCTGCGCATGCGCAGATTAGACTGAATAGGAGAAGAGAATGTTTTTAAAACCTGATTATAATTTGAAAAGTATCTATGAGATAGATTTTATAAAGCTGAAAGAGCAAGGCATAAAATGCTTGATGTTTGATCTTGATAGTACTGTTATGGTTTCAAAATCTTCTAATTTTTTACCAGAAACTGTTGAGTGGTTTAATACTTTTATAAAGGATTTTGAAGTTGCAATAATATCTAATAATAAAAATGAAAAATATATCGAATCTGCTTCTAAAATAGCGCCATGCCGTGTTATAGGAAGAGCGGATAAACCAAATCCTAAGATTATGAGAGAATATCTTGAATCTGTCGGAATTAAGCCTGAATATGCGGTAATGGTAGGAGATAGACCCCTGACTGATATTCTTGCCGGAAAACTATTGGGCTGCAAAACGATACTGGTAGGCTCAATTAATCCTAAAGAAAATCTTCCGACCAAGATTGTAAGAGCGCTTGAGAGAAGTACCATAAGAAGATAGAAATTATATTGAAGCGAGGAATTTCCCGAATTTTTCAAGTGCAGGTTCAAGATTGTCCGCACAATAGCCCAGCCTTACGTACCCTTCCATTTCAAGAGTTTCTCCGGGAAGAAGTGCCACACCTGTTTTTTGCTGGAGGGTTCTGCATAGCTCTCCGGATGGAATATCGGAATTGTATTTTAAAAGTGCTGTTGTTCCGCCTTTGGGTAAAATGCAGTGAACTTTTGGAGTATTATCAAGCCAGTTTTTTAAAATATTTATCCTTTCATTCATAATTTTAAAATTTCTTTTGGCAATAAAATCTTTATTTTCAAGCGCTATTGCAGAAAAATAATCATCTAAAGTACTTATGCTGATTGTATTATACTGCCTTTGATGGTTTATTTCATTAATCAACCCTTCTTCTGCTGCAACCCATCCGACTCTAAGTCCCGGAAGTGAGTAGGTTTTAGACATGCTTCCAACAGAGATTCCACGCTCATAAATATCTGCGATGGATTTTGAATAAGGATTTCCTGAGAGATTCAAACCTCTGTATACTTCATCGGATAATATCCAAACCTTGTTTTTTTGTGCAATTTCAACAATTTTTTCAAGCATTATATCCGGAATAACAGCTCCGGTAGGATTGTTTGGGTTATTAAGACAAAGCAGTTTTGTCTTTGGAGTAATGATTTTATCTAACTCTTCTAAATCAGGAAGCCAGTTATTTTCTTCTTTTAGGAAGAATAGTGTAACTTTGCAGCCCAATGCCTCCGGTATAGAATAATGCTGCTGGTATGTCGGAACAATTGAAATAACTTCGTCACCTTTTTCCAACAGGGATAAGAATATAAGTTGATTCGCTCCGATAGCTCCGTGTGTGACAGTTATGGCATGTTTTTTTGTATAAAGTGACTGTATTGCGGTTTTTAATCTTTCAGAACCGGTAATTTCTCCATAGCCGAGCTTTACGCTAAAAATATCATTGCTGAATGGCAGTTCATTTATGCAAAGCGGTGAAATACAGGTTGTTGTGAGGTCATACTTAGCAGAAGCCTCATATTTGTTCATCCATTCTTCTATTTTAAATTCCGCAATTTGCATAAAACACTCTCCCTATCCTTGAGGAGAGGGTTAGGGTAAGGTGTCAACCCTCTCACTATTATTATGTTACCATAAATTAGTTGAAATTCCGCTTGTTTTTTGTTAGGATTTATTCATTAAAAGAGGGAGTTTTTATGAAAAGAATTATTTTATCGCTTTTAACAGCCTTATTTTTATTCTCGCCGGCATTTGCTGCAAATATAGATGTGCTGCCGACAATGAGCAGTAAATCAAATGTTCAGGATAGAGTATGGGTGGGAACATTCCAGCTTGTTTGGAATGATTTTATGGACAAAATTGCTTTTAATCAAATTAAATTTCCGGGCGGAACACCTGTAATTGTTAATGAACTAAACAGGCAGGATTTTACGCAGGAAGATATTTCAGATAGAAGTTACTATAAATATTTAGGCAATATTAAAAAGAATACCAAAAAGGTTATTGCAAAAGCTATAAAAAGAAAATTCAATGAAACAAGCGATATACTTGATCAGCTTGATTTAACACCTTCAAAACAAAGGTTTATAGTGTATGCAATGCTAAAGAAAGATTTTAAATTTGTTGTTCCTTTTGACAAATTAGGTACTGCTCCTTATAGAGATATGGAAGCAGAGTATTTCGGTATTAGCGCTAATTCAAGAAACGAACTGGATGACGGTGTGGAAGTTTTATTTTATAACGATCCTTCCGATTTTGCAGTCAGATTAGAAACCGAAGGTAAAGATGAGGTTTATTTATACAAAACCTCTAATACAAATACATTTAATTATCTATATGACGATATGCTGAAAAAGCAGGAAGCATATAAGGGGAGCAGTAAATTCGGTGAAGAAGACGAACTTAAAATCCCTAATCTTAATTTCTTTGAAGAAAAGATTTTTGAAGAAATCTGCGGTCATAGAATTAAGGGAACAAATCTTGTAATTGACCAGGCTATGGAAACTATAAGATTTAATATGGACAATACCGGTGTGGAATTGAAAAGTGAAGCTGCTATGACTGCAAAGATGACAGCACTTCTTCCGCCGGAGGAAAAAAGGTTCTTTTTCTTTGACGATACTTTTGTAGTATTTCTAAAAGAAAGAGAAAAATCAAAACCTTATTTTGCTCTGAGAGTTCATGATATTTCCAAGTTCCAATAGGAATTTTCTGAAATATTTTTGGATTGAAAGGCGCATTTTCTTCTAAAATGCGCTTTTCTGATGATAAAATGTAATTTTTTATTACAGGATTTTCTTTTTGCACGTTTCTATATTAAAATAGTATTAACAGTTATGACATTGGTCTGATAAATTAAGAGAGTTTAATTACAGAATTGGGACAAATTTGAATGAGAAGAAGAAGGAAGTATGATTTTTATATAGCAATTTTTTTGGCAATTTTTACTGTCGGGTATTTTGTGTATAATCACGTATCCGCAGAGTCTCGAGGAATTGAAAAATACTCTGCTGCACTTGAAGCTTACAAGTCCAGTGATTATGAAAAAGCGTATGAAGAGTTTGGCAAAGTACCATCCGGTTCGTCTTTAAAACCGCCGGCTTTATTCAGACAGGCTCGATGTGCCACAAATATGGACAAAAAGGAACTTGCTATAAAAAAATATAACAGGATAGTTCATTCCAGAGCAAAATCCTCTATTGCACCAATAAGCGAGTACAATATGGCAAATTTAATGTTTGAGATACAGGATAAAGGTGCAAAACGGCATTTTAAACATATAATAAAAAAATATCCTAACAGTGATTATGCTGTAGCTTCTCAGTATTATCTCGGATTGATAGAAATTGCAAACCCGCCAAAAAACCAAAGGTGGCTTGATAAATCAAAAAACAGGGCTTTTATATACTTCAAAACCTATATAGAAGAATCTCCTGACGGCAGATTCTCTATGAAAGCAATTGATGAGATAAAAAAGTTAAATCTTAAACTTACTAATTATGACAATTTGCTGATAGCCAAGTCTTATTATGCAAATGGCGAGTATTTAAAAGCAAAAGATTTTTTATTTAAGACAACACTTGCGGAAAGCTGGTCTGATTTTGCCCGCAATGAGTACAGACTGGGTAATAAAGATAAGGCTATTTCGTATGCAGAGCAAGGCTTGAAAAAACATGCATCAAATACTCCAAATAAAGATGTTTATGAGGTTATAGATAATTATATTGCATCATTCCCGACAAGAAAAGAAGGGATTACAAAACTTGTAAATATGAATCTTGATTCAACGGGTGCGGATTATGTTGCGTATCTCAATTGTAATGAGGTTGTTGCGCAGAACGTGAAAGAAGCCTGCTACAGAACTTTATATGAAAAGTATCCAAACGGACAGTTTTCTGCGGATTCTTTGTATAACATATTTATTGCAAAGTACCTGCAAAAGAAATATTATGATGCACAGCGTCTGGGATTTTTGCATTTGAAAAAGTTTCCGGATGTAAACTCAAGCCCTGCTGTTACTTATTATATGGGCAAAATCGCATTTAAACTTAAGCATTATGATAGTGCAAATAATTATTATAAACAGGTTGTTGCAAAGTATCCGGATTCATATTATGCATTCAGGGCTAATTTTAACTTATACAAAGATGACGGCTTGTTTCCGTTTCTTGAGTTAAATCCGAAACCGGTAGTATTTCCTTATAAAAAATCTCTGGATAATAATCTGGTTGTGAAGCTGGCTTATCTGAAAGATTATGACCTGGTGGGCGAGTTGTGCAAGAATGATAAATTTATACAGAGCTGGATAGCTTATCAGAAAGAAAATTACACAGTTTCTGCTGTTTTGGCACGTAACGGAATGGAAGAATTGGAAACGAAGCCTTCATTTGAGGATTTGAGATGGCGCCTTGTTTATCCTTCACACTACTATGATATTGTAGATAGAGTTAAAGGTAATAACAATCCGATTATTTTGCAGGCAATAATAAAAGAAGAAAGTCATTTCAATCCTTATGCAAAGAGTGCGGTCGGAGCATCAGGGCTAATGCAGCTTATGCCTGCAACGTATAATGAAGTTGTGAAAAAGCATAATCTTCCTAAGGATTTGAGTGCGGAGACTGCCAATATAACGGCTGGAAGCTTGTATTATGCTAGCTTGAAGCGAATGCTCGGAAATAAAGACCTTTATACTATTGCGGCTTATAACGGCGGCATAGGATCTGTTACAAACTGGTTTTCAAAATTGATTTATAATGACACTGATGAATTTGTAGAACAGATACCTTATCCTGAAACTAAAAACTATGTAAAAAAAGTTTTAAGAAGTTACTGGGTTTACGGCAATATCTACTAGTAAATAGCGGGCAGTGAATTGTGAATAGGATTATATTAATATCAATAATGTTTTTCTGTATATGTTTATCTTCATATGCAGAGAACATTTTTGATTTTTATGTAACTAATGACAAGGAAATCGAGGCGAGGCTGCTTTTTCTCGATAATTTATCTACCTGTACTCCTTATAAATATCATGCAGTTCCTGCTGGTGTATATGAAGTTCAGGGAAAGCGCAACAGAGTTTGTGCGATTCGCTGGACAATAGTTGACTGCGCATTTCCCGAGGGTGTTTATCAGAAATTCGCTGATGTTCAAAAGTTCAGGACATTACAGCGTGTAAGCCGGCAAAGAAACGGAGTTATGGACGAATTAAGAGATAAAAATTACCGGTATCTCTTGCGTACGGGCAATACATACTGCCAGAACAGGTATTCTACTTTTCAATAACATATAATTTTGCCGGCATTGTCAAATCATCTATATGTATGTTTTTGAAAGAAATGCAATAACGTATGCTATGAAAAAATGGAGACTTGTTATAGTATGAAGAAATTTTTATTATATTTAGAGGAAAGAAATTTTATGAAAAAGTTATTGAGTATTTTTTTACTGGGATTGTTATTCCAGGGTGTTTGTTTCGCAGAGGATTCAAGTTTAGAAGATGAAATGCTGGCAAGTGCTCAGCGTTCTTTTTCACTGACACTGCCATTTTACAGAAGTTTAACAGTTTGCCGTCCGTTTGATGCCAATATAAACGGTTATGACTATAAAATCTATGGATTTGAAGATGAGCGATGCCATTTTCAGATAGGTGTTCAGCACTGTTACCTTCCAGATCGTAAATATGAATCCTATGCTACTTCAATGCTTAACTACAATGAAAAAATGCTGCGTGATATAAAGCATGGGGAATTGCATTTTTCTTCAGAAGATCCAGAATTAGAAGCGGCTAATAATATAGTTATACAATACTGTAAATTATAATTTAAAAATTTCTTATAGGTGGCAATAGTTAGTAGTAAAAAAAATCATCTATTTGTATGTTATAGCAGTTATCAAGGTCGTGTATGCTATAAAAAATGAGGCTTTTTATGGTATGAAGAAACTTTTATTAATTGCTCTGGTTTGCTTTTCGGCAATATTTTGTACGGGTTGTATAAGGCTGGGTTACAATATTGATATTAACAAAAAGGATGAGATAACTCTTTCTTCCACGAAGGGTGCAGTTTTTGTAGGGTTTAAGTCGGATATTTTCAATAATGCACTCAAAAGTGAATTAGAAAATACAATACAGAAATATAAGAAAGAGGGTTATAATGTACAAACAACTGTTAACGGTGATTATGGCGCATTAATCCTTAAAAAAGAAGGTGTTACATTTGGAGAAGCCGCCAAATTGCTTCCTGACGGGTTTGAAGACGGCGGTGTTTTTGAAGCAAACAGAGGATTAATTAAGAGGAAATACAAAATTCACCTGATATATAATATGGAAAAAGCCATAAATCGAGCGCTTCTTGAGTATAACAATTTCAGGCTAGACAGTAAAGTTCTTGAGGCTGTAAAAGATAACATAGAGGTGCCGATTGTGTCAATATCGACAATGCAGCTGTACGGCAGTGATGATATTTTAGTTACAAAGAAGTATGCGGATGGTAATAGTGCTGCGACGGTTTTGAATAAGGCAGAGTATGAAGATATCAAGAATAATTTCTTGTATCCAGAATCGGTGCTTACAATAAAAATACCGGTTAAGGCAAGCAAAAATAATGCAGATAACGTAATCAGTGATACGGAATACCAGTGGTATCTTGCAAAAGCGGAACAGCCTGTAGAAATTATGCTTGAGTATGAGTATAATGATTATTCAAAGCTTGCAGCAATTATTTCTTTGGGGGTACTTCTGGGCGCAGTATTATTACTGGTTCAAAAGCTGCAAAAGAGTGATGTTGTAAAAGGTTTATAAGTATAAATGTAAATAGAAAAATGGAGGATTTTATGTCATTAACACTGATTGCAATTATTGTAGCTGCTGTAATACTTTTCTGGGTATACGGTATCTATGTATCATTGATTCAAAAACGCAACAAAACGCAGGAAGCTTTTTCTGCAATTGATGTTCAGCTTAAAAAGAGATACGACTTGATTCCTAATATTTTGACAATTGCTCAAAAATATATGGATCACGAACGTGGTTTGATGGAAGAAGTTACAAAACTGAGAAATCAGGCTGTAAACATTCCAAACGATTTTAATAATATAGATAAGAAAATTGCTCTTGATGCGCAAATTGCACAAAAGATGGGTCAGATTATGGTTGCAGTAGAAAATTATCCGCAAATTAAGGCTGACCAGACAATGATTACTGCAATGCAGACCTATAATGAAGTAGAAGAACATATTGCTGCTGCAAGAAGATTCTATAACTCTGCTGCTAACGAACTTAAAAATGCGGTAGAAATTTTCCCATCTTCATTGATTGCAAGAATGATTAATGTAAAAGCGGTTGACTTCTTCAAAGCCGAAGAAAGAGAAAGACAGGCAGTTAATGCTGCAGACTTTTTGAAATAAAATTTGAATATACCACCCTCTCCTTATAGGAGAGGGTTAAGGTGAGGTTTTAAGGTGACTACAACAGATAAATCATATCAACAAATGCGCAAAGAGTTTCAGGATAAGTTCTTTAAAGAGTTATCTCCTATTTTGCAGAAATATGATAATGAAAGAAAGAGAAAACTGATATTCGCAATAGTCAGCATTTGTATATCTTGTATTTTGTGGGTATTGTTATGGATTTTTGTTTTCGATTTTGTACGAGAAGGAGCTATACATATTATTGTTTTTATGTTTGGTACATCCTGTATCATCTGGTGTGCAATTAAAAAGAGTTTTGAAAATAAAATAAAAAATAAAATAATGCCAGAGGTATGCAAATGTTTCAATAATTTGAACTGGCAGTACGGTTCATATCCTAATCGCATACTTTTTGCCCAATCGAATCTTATTCCGCAATTCTCTTCTTCTCAATTTGATGATGTATTTTACGGAAAATATAATGATACACCGTTTGAAATTGTCGAATCTACATTTACAACCGGTACAGGCAAAGATCGTCGTACAGTTTTCAGCGGTGTAATAATTAAACTTGATATGAATAAAAATTTTAGTGGCAATACGGTAATTCATCCTGATTCAATCTTTCATACTCCCCCATCCTTCACTTTAAAACATACAACATTAGAGGATGTAGTTTTTGAAAAGAAATTTGATGTTTTTACAGATGATGAGGTTGAGGCAAGGTATTTAATTACACCTTCATTTATGGAACGTCTGAATAATATGAAAGTAGCATTTAATGCGTATGCGGTTTCGTGTGCATTTTATGAAAAGTATTTGTTTGTAGGTCTTCGTACTTCAAAGGATTTGTTTTCTCTCTGCTCGCTTAACAAACCTGTAAATGATGAAAAACAGTTTTTCACAATGTTTGAAGAGATACTTTCTATTATAAAACTCATTGATCACTTCAAATTAAACCAAAAGATTGGAATGTGATTATGCAGAAAGAAAAAACATACCCGGAGATGCGAAAAGAATTCCAAGAAAAGTTCTTTAAAGAACTCTCGCCTGCACTCGAAAAATTTGACGCTGAAAGGAAGAGAAAACTATTATATGCAATTTTGGGCGCTTCATTTTTTTGTGTGCTCGGAATATTATTACTTATTGCACCTTTTATCACAAAATTATCAAATGACGAAGCAGAGGGAGCTCTTAACGGAGCAGTTATTATGTTCGGTGTTGCAGGCGCAACTTGGTATTCAATAAAGAAAAGCTTTGAAAACAAAATAAAAGACAAAATTATGCCATCAGTATGCAAATGCTTTGGGAATATTAACTGGAAGAAATGCTTTTTATATGAAAGCCGTAATGTTTTTCAGGTCTCAAACCTTATACCATACTTTTCTTCAAGCAATTTTGATGACTATTTTAGCGGAAATTATAAAGATGTTGGGTTTGAAATTATTGAATCGGAGTTTTCAGCCGGCTCCGGTAAAAATCGACGTACAGTATTTAACGGTGTAATAGTTAAACTTGATATGAACAAGAGATTTCATGGAAATACTGTAATCCGCCCGGATTCTATGTTCCATACTTCTCCTTCTTCTAATTTGGTACATACAACTTTAGAAGATGTTATATTTGAAAAGAAATTTGATGTTTATACAGATGATGAAGTGGAAGCAAGGTATTTGATTACACCTTCGTTTATGGAAAGACTTAATAATATGAAAGTTGCGTTTGAGGCAGATAATGTATCCTGCGCTTTTTACGGAACGAATCTGTTTGTAGCACTTCATACTCCTAAAGATTTATTTTCTATCTGTTCTCTTCTTAAGCCTGTTAATGACGGCAAACAGTTCTTTCAGATGTTTGAGGAAATTTTATCCATTATAAAACTTATAGATTATTTTAAATTAGATCAGAAAATTGGACTGTAGTAGAATTTATGGTATTATAAGAATACTATGGAGAAAGATTCTATATATAAAGAGCTGCGCAGTGTAATGAGAGAGTGCTGCCTGCGGGATATAAAACAGCGGTTATTGAAATTTGAAGAGGTGCGTAAAACGTATCTCAAGCGCTTTGCAATAGCTTCGGCAATTGTTACGGGAATTGCACTGGTTATTTTTCTGATTTCTATTTTTATTATATTCAAAGTGGCAGGCGGATTTAATTTACTTTTCATAACAGCAAGTTTTGCTATTTTACTTCTGATAAGTTTAAATTTCTTGTTTAAACATTTTAGAGAATTAGCAAAAGATTATAAGGCAAAAGTGAAGGATGATCTTATGCCTGCATTTTGCAAGTCACTGGGCGAATTTTCCTGGGAAAAAGGGTATTACCTGAATGAGAGAAACCTAAAACAAGTAAATTTAATTTCTCCACACTATACCCACAGCAGGTTTGATAATATTATTTCAGGAACAAGAAAGAGCTATAAATTTGAAATTATAGAAGCAGAGTTCGTTTCTAAACGTGGAAATAAAGCATCTTCTCTGTTTGATGGTGTTGTAATTCGAATTGATATGAACAAGACTTTTTACGGCAAAACTCTGATTTATCCAAAGGGCAGTCATATAAGTTCATTTGGTATGGATCATAATACTGCATCAAAATTAAAATATTCAAAGTTTGAGGATACGGTATTTAATAAAAGGTTTGCAGTATTTACGAATGATGTTCTGGAAGCAAAGGACTTGCTTGCGGATGGCTTAATGGAAAGGATGAATAATATAAAAACGGCGTTTCAGGCTAAGACAATTGCTTGTTCTTTTTATGATAATGATTTATTTATAGCTCTTTCGGAAGATAACGATATGTTTACAGTTCCGGACTTTACTTCTCCTATAGCAGATTTTAAACAGTTTTATACAATTATAGATGAGATAATTTCTGTAATTAAATTAATTGATTATTTTGTAGATAACCAAGATTTTAGCTTGTAAATCAAACTTCAACTTATTATAATTTGAGTGGGAATAAAGTTTGGAGTATTTATTTATGATAAAAGAGGGATTATTTATAACATTTGAGGGCGCAGACGGCTGCGGAAAGACGACACAAATATCTTTATTGGATGAGTATTTGTGCGGGAAAAAAATTAAAACCCTTCTTACAAGAGAGCCGGGTGCCGGTATGTTAGGAGCAAGAATAAGAGAATTGCTTTTGAATTATGAGGGCAGTATTTCGCCGAATTGTGAATCTTTTTTGTTTCTGGCAGACAGGGCACAGCACGTTGATAATATGATTAAGCCTGCAATCGAGAAGGGAACAATAGTATTATGCGACAGATATGTTGATTCAACACTGGCTTATCAGGGATACGGACGGGAACTTGATATTGAGAGAATAAAGTTTTTAAACAATCTTGCAACAAGCGGACTAAAACCTGATTTAACAATTGTGTTTGATGTCGATGTGGAAACTTCGCTTTCAAGAGTCGGCGGAAACAGGGACAGAATGGAGTCTGCGGGAGTTGAGTTCTTTAATCGTGTAAGAAATGGATATCTTGAGATTGCAAAACAAGAGCCTGACAGGGTGAAAGTTATAAATTCTTCTGATACAATAGAGAATGTACACAAAAAGGTTGTTGAACTGGTTGAAAGTTTATGAATATCGAAGAATTAGAACAGGCAGTAAACAAAGATAAACAGAACGTAGATTTTGAAAGTTTAAAAAAAGAGCTTGGGGAACTTGAATCAAAGCTTCAGAGTCCTGAAGTTTGGTCAAATCAAAATCTGGCATCGGAGCTGGGACAAAGATCCAGAGAGATAAAAGAAACCCTGGAGATGTTTTCAAGATGGGATTTAATCTTAGAAGATGCCAGAACCGCTCAGGAAATCGGAGACGAAGAGCTTATCAGAGAAAGCGAAGTTCAATTGGAACAGCTTAAAAAAGAGCTGGATAAGTATGATATTCAAAAAATGCTTTCAGGCGAATATGACGAGGCGGATGCTTTCTTAACCATAAATGCCGGTGCTGGCGGAACTGATGCGCAGGACTGGGCAAGTATGCTTTTAAGAATGTATACCCGCTGGGCGGAATCTAAGGGCTGGAAGGTTGAACTTATCGATAAATCGGACGGTGAAGAGGCAGGAATTAAGTCTGCTACAATAAAAATTACGGGAAAATACGCTTACGGGTATGCTAAAGCTGAAAAGGGCGTTCATAGACTTGTCAGAATTTCTCCATTCAATGCTAACGGGAAACGCCAGACAAGTTTTGCTTCCTGCGAAGTTTCTCCGATTATTCCTGATTACGAAAAAACAATTGTAATTCCGCCAGAGGATATAGAGGTTGATACAATGCGCTCCGGTGGTGCGGGCGGTCAGAACGTAAATAAGGTCGAAACGGCGGTCAGGATTTTGCATAAACCGACGGGTATCGTTATAAAATGCCAGCAGGAACGTTCGCAGCTTCAAAATAAAGAAAATGCAATGCAAATGCTTGCTTCAAAGCTTCTCGAATTAAGACAGAGAGAGCACGAGAAAAAGCTTGCGGAATTAAAGGGCGAGAATTTTGATATTAATTTTGGCTCTCAAATCCGCTCGTATGTTTTCCACCCGTACAAAATGGTAAAAGACCATAGGACCGGTTATGAAGTCGGAAACGTAGATGCCGTTATGGATGGTGATCTGGACGGATTTATTGAAGAATATTTAAAGACCAGATAATTTGTTTTTTACATTAAAAAAACTTCAAACAAAAGTATTTTTGTTTTATACTTACAAAAAGTAAGGGAAGTTTTTAAGTGAAGAAGTTGTTTGCAGTTGTAATATTGACGGCATTGACCGTATGTTTTCCTGTCTCTGCGGCAGAAAAGAGTCAGCCTGCGCCTATGGCAGTAAAGGCCGAGAAAAACAAAAAGCAGCAGGAGGAAAAATTTGAACTTTCGCCTTACTGGCTCTCTTATAATGATGAAATTTTAACGGGGTATGTTGAAGAGGCTCTTGAAAACAATTTGACCGTAAAAATTGCAGAGGACAGAATTAAGGAGAGCGAAGCGATTCTCGGAACAGTTAATGCGCAAAGGCTTCCGCAGTTGAGCATTAATCCTAGCGTTTATCCTTATAGGACAATCTCCCGCTGGTCAGGAAATTACGGAAGCGGAACACTTCTGTATTTTCCGCTGCTTTTAAACTGGGAACTTGATATTTTCGGAAAGCTTGCGGACAAGTATCAGGCATCAAAAATGGGGGTTAAAATCAGCAAGGCTGATCTTGATATTGCAAAACTTTCCGTTTCATCTGAAATTGCGGCTTCTTATTTTAATATAATTTTAGAAGACAGGTTGATAAAAAATTATGAAGAAATAGTTGCAAACCTTGATGAGACAATAAAACTTAAACGTCAGTTGTATGATGGCGGAATAATACCTTACGATAACTTGTATACGACTGAATATGAACTTGTAACCCAAAAGAATCAATTGAATAAGCTTTTACGCCAGCGTGAAATTATGCTGCATCAGTTTGCAGTTTTGAGGGGAGTTTCCCCGGAAGGCGGAGGGGATATTGCAAGGAGCAATGTCGAAAACCTGAAATTTCCTCTGGGGATTGATGATGCTATTTCTTCCGACTTAATTTTTAAAAGACCGGATGTTTTGCAGGCAGAATACGGAATTAAAAAGGTTTCATTTGATGTAAAAGCGGCAAGAAAAGCTTTTTTACCTTCTATAAATCTCAATGAGGCAGTCGGGTTTGAAAGTTTGAGGCTTGAGCGGATTTTTAACTGGAACAGTACCGTTTATCAGTTAGGTGCGGGGTTAATGTTTGATTTGTATTCGGGTGGTTACAAATGGGCATTTCTTAAATATAACAAAGCTCTTGCAATAGAAAAATTGCACCAGTACAACAATGTTTTATTGAATGCGTATTGTGAGAGTGAAAATGCTATTTCAAGCTACAGAGCGGATTACAATTCTTATACCGAATTTAAAGGAGCTATAGACAAGTCAAAGCATTATTATAATGTTGCAAATATACGATATTCAAGCGGAACGGGTAATCGTATTGATGAACTTGCTGCACGCAGGCAGTATTTGATAAACGAAAATTCTATGTATGAGGCAAAAATAAGCGCTCTTGTAGACACTGTAAATATCTACAAATCTCTCGGCGGGGGGGGGTAAATGTATTAATTAGTGAATAGTGAGTAGTGAATGGTGGAAAAGCGTGAGGTGTGAAGGGTGAAGAGTGAAGGGAGTATTAAAGAATATGTAGAATTGTAGGTCAGGTTTTACCTGACAAAAACTTTAAGAATTGTATTTCTGAAACGATAGCGGGAGGCTGTGCCTGGAGCGTGTGGAAGAAATATAATTCTTAAAAGTACAACTACTAAACATCGGGGAAAAGGAGAATATCAAAAACGTGAAAAACTTCATAAAAATGGTTTTAAAATATTATTACACCGTAATTGTAATGGCACTGTTCATTTTGATTATGGGTTTAGTTGCTATTTTTAAAACTCCGATTGATATTTTTCCGGAAATTAATACACCTGTAGTTACTGCAGTATGGACTTATACCGGTATGCCGGCTAAGGATATTGAAAGAAGAATTGTAACAATTGCAGAGCGTGCTTATGCTTCAAGCGTTAATGATATTGAACATATTGAATCCCAATCCCTGCTTGGGGTCGGAGTTATAAGAGTTTTTCTCCATCCTGGGGCAGATATAAATACCGGAATTACACAGGTTAGTGCGACTTCTCAGGTTTGTATGAGAACAATGCCTGCGGGTATAATGCCGCCGAATATTCTGAAATATACCCCGACAACCGTACCTGTTTTGCAGGTAGTAATTTCATCCCTAAAACTTCCGATTCAGAAAGTAACCGACCTTGCGCAGAATAATATTAAGGTTCAGTTAACAAAGGTTGCAGGAGCGCAAGTTCCGCTACCTATGGGCGGTAAAGTACGTCAGATAATTGTTGATCTCGATATGCAGAAAATGGAGGCAAGGGGGCTTACTCCGGCAGATGTAACCAGAGCTGTTGCGGCTCAAAACGTTATTATACCTTCAGGAAACACTAAAATAGGCGGAATTGATTATCTGGTTTCTTTGAATAACGCATCTTCTACCGTTGATGAGATGAATAAATTCCCTATAACTTCTCCAAAGACGAATCAGGTAGTGTATTTGTCTGATATCGGGCACATTCATGACGGGAATGCTATTCAGACAAATATTGTAAGAGAAAACGGGACACCGGGCTCTTTGATGACGGTTTATAAGTCAGGGAAAATCTCTTCTCTTAAAGTTGTAGACGGAGTAAAGAACCTTTTACCGGTAATTTCAAAAATTATACCTGAAAGTGTTAAAATGCAGGTTCTTTTTGACCAATCGGTTTTTGTAAAAGCTTCCATTCGTGATGTTATTTTCTCCGGAACGCTTGCAGCCTTACTGACAGCATTAATGGTGTTAATATTTTTAGGAAGTGTTCGCTCAACTTTTATTATTGCAATTTCGATACCGCTTTCTGTTTTATTTGCGGTAATCTTTTCTTCAATCTTCGGGCAGACAATAAATATGATGTCTCTGAGCGGTCTCGGGCTTGCAATCGGTATGCTTGTTGATAACGCAACTGTTGTTATTGAAAATATTTTAAGAAACAAATCCGTTATGAAAAATGCAGCAATTGAAGAAATTATCTATAAATCAACTTCAGAAGTTGCTGTTCCGACTCTTGTCTCAACTCTTTCTATTTGTATGGTATTTGCTCCGATATTTTTAATGGAAGGTGCTACAAAATACCTTTTTATACCGCTTGCAATGTCTGTAATCTTTTCAATGTTAGGTTCTTACTTACTTTCAAATACTCTTGTGCCGGTGTTGGTAGATAAACTTTTGAGAAAAACTGAAGTCTTGAATCCCAAGTCAATACTTTTTAAGGTTAATGATTTTGTAAATACAAATTTTGCAAAATTAAGAAAAGCATATAAAACATATCTGGTAAAATCCGTTATGGAAAGACCAAAGGTTATAGGTATGGTTTACGGATTAATTGTTTTATCCGCTCTTTTGATTTCTCCGCTTATCGGACAGAATTTCTTCCCTGAAGTTGATGCCGGTCAGATAAGACTTCATGTTTACGCACCTCACGGAACAAGGATTGAAGAGACTGCAAGAGAGTTCAAGCGGATAGAAGATACAATAAGAAAAGTGATTCCTGAAAATGAACTTGAAACTATTCTTGATAATATCGGACTTCCTGCAAGCTCTTTGAACTTAGCATTTATGGACAGCTCTCAAATTGGTGTCGGCGATGGCGAAATTCTAATTGCTCTGAAAGAAAATCACAAACCAACAAAGAAATATGTGAAGAGACTAAGAAAAGTTTTAAATGAAGAATATCCGGATACAGTCTTTTTCTTCCAGAATGCTGATATGGTAGGTAAAATTCTCAACTTTGGGCTGGCTTCTCCTATCGATGTTCAGATTCAGGGTAAAAATATTGAAGAGAATTATAAACTTGCTGTCAAAATGCTTGAGGATATTAAGAAAATTCGTGGTGTTGCAGATGCTCATATTCATCAAATTACAGATGCGCCTGAAATTCGTGTCAATGTTGATAAAGTCAGGGCTTCTATGATGAATCTTTCGCAGGAAACTGTTTCAAGAAATGTTCTGACGGCTCTCACTTCAAGCGGACAGGTCGCACCGAATTACTGGGTTGACCCGGGAAATGGCGTAAATTATACGCTTGCTCTTCAAGTTCCGCAGTATAATGTTGACACTGTAAAAAATGTAACGGATATTCCGGTTTCTTACAGTAATAAAACTCCGGTAAGGCTTGCAAATGTAGCGACGGTTAAATCGGGCGTAACTTCGAGTGTAGTAAACCATTATGATATTATGCCGGTATTTGATATTTTGATGAATATTCAGGACAGAGACCTGGCTGGCGTTGCAGGAGACGTTAATAAGGTTGTTAAAAAATATGAAAAGCAAGCGCCGAGAGGAACATTTATTAATATTCACGGTCAGGCAAAATCTATGAATTATGTATTTACTTCATTGCTTTCAGGATTAATTTTGGCATTGGTTCTGGTATATTTGCTGATTGTTGTAAATTTCCAATCCTGGAGAAATCCGTTTATCATAATTACACCTGTTCCGCTTGCACTTTCCGGAATTATTTGGATGTTATTTGTATCAGATACGACCTTCTCTGTTCAGGCTTTGATGGGTTCAATTATGGCGGTTGGTGTATCCTGCGCAAACTCTATTCTTGTTGTATCTTTTGCAACGGATAAAATGAAAGTCGGTTATTCTTCTGTTCGTGCTGCAGTTCAGGCGGGTTATACAAGAATGAGGCCGGTTATAATGACTGCGTCAGCTATGATTCTCGGTATGCTTCCGATGGCGCTCGGAATCGGAGAAGGCGGCGAACAAAATGCTCCTATCGGACGTACTGTCATAGGCGGGCTTTTGTTTGCAACTTACGCAACACTTGTTATTGTTCCAATGTTGTTTGCAATATGGAATAAAAACAAGAAATTTGAAATTTAAATATTGGTATGGTGCCTTCCTTCCTTTATGAGGGAAGGTTAGGATGGGTGCTAATTGAAAGAGTGTAAATTAAGCATCAAAGATTAATATTTCCTCCACACGCTCCCGGCACGGTCTTCCGCTATCATACTGAAAATGCAAATAAAATAAAAAAATGACTAAAGGGAATATTTGTCGGATAATAAACAAAAAAGGTAAAAAATATGAAAATGAATAAAAAAATAATATTAATTGTTGTTGCAATATTCTTCACTATAGGAATCGTTCCTAAAATTGTGAGATTTTTTACAACTTCTATTAACGCCAGAGAAACAAAGTATGTTGCAATTGTAGAAAAGGCGCAAATTTCTGACGGAATCTATAATCTTGAACTTTCAGGCGAACTTAAACCCTTTTTGCAAACTGAAATTTTTTCACGAATTAACGGACTGGTCAAAGACAGATATGTAGAGCTCGGAGAAAAAGTCAAAAAGGGTCAGCTTCTTGCAGAAATTGATACTCCGGATCTGGATGCCGAAGCCGCCTCGGCTAAATCCGCTCTGATTGCTGCGGAAAAGAAATTAATGGAGAGTAAGTATCAATATGATTATGCTTCAAGAACTTACGAAAGATATAATAATTCTGCAACAGACGGTGCAATTTCTATACAGGATTTAGAGGCAAAATACAATGCTTTCAAGACCTCTGAAATGAATTATGAAAGCGCTCAGGCGGATGTAGAAAAAGCAAAAGAGGATTACAACAGACTGCTTGCCTTGCAGAGTTATAAACAGGTTGTAGCACCGTTTGATGGAGTGATTAGCAAATACGGAATAGATGCGGGGGCAAACGTTGTGGCAGGCGGAAGCGCTACAAGCACAAGTTTGTTTGAAATTCAACAAATAGACAAATTCCGTGCGACAATATTTGTTCCGCAAAGCTATGTAAGGTTTATTAAAGACGGGCAAGAAGTTGATGTATATATACCGGAAAATCCTTCCCAGAAAATAAAAGGTAAAATCTCACAGATTTCAGGTAAATTAGATAATGTTTCAAGAACCATGGAAGTTGCTCTCATAATTCCAAATGACGGAAAATCAGGATTGTACAGTGGATTGTATGTGAAAACCAATCTTGATTTAAAAGGCAAACAAAAAATGATTACGGTAAAACCTTCTTGTCTTACAACATTCTCAACTCCGGATCAGTATGTTGCAGAAATAGATCCGTCTGATTCAACCGTTCATTTTCTAAAAGTTAAACAAGGAAAAGATTACGGCGACAGAATAGAAATTCTGGAAGGTTTGAAGGGAAATGAATTACTTATTACAAACCTGACTGATGAATTAAAAGAAGGGCAGAAAGTCAAGTTTAAGGTTGAATAGTTTTATGAGCCTGTGAATCCGTCCGCACCTTTTTTGTAATTATCTTTTATATACTGCTGGCGTTCACGAATTTTTATCATAGTCTGCATATCCATCTGCTCAAGTTTTCTTTGATATTCCAGACGTTTTATATCTTTTTCAAAATTCTTTGCATCTTTAGCAGCTTTTTCTTTGTCTTTAGCTTGCTCCTTAGCCTGCTTTGCATCAAATTTAACCTCTGATGGCGGAATAACTTCTGCCTCCTGCTCCAGTCTGTAACCTACGGTAGCAACCGGAAAACTTGCTCCTGAAAGCGATTCAAGACGGGAATTTTCTCCATAAATATCTATACTCCAAGTTCCTAAGAACTTCGGAACATCACCGGTGTAAGCATAAGCACAAACGATAATTCTGTTCTCATCATTTGCATCAAACCCCATCGGATAAATATCCCAGCGTTTTTCATCAAAATCAACTCCTCCGGCAAGCGCCCAGTAATTAACAATGGCATCTCTGATTTGAGGTAATTTTCTTGCCTCTTTTGTCTCAAAATCGTATACCCATAAATCTGTTTGCCATATACCGTCATGTCTGTGACCGACCTTTTCCTTAACTACGAGTTTTGTATTGTCCGGCGAAAAATCAATAGGGGTTAGAGTTCTAAATATAAACTTTGTGTCAATGTCCTTCGAGGTAGATATTAAAGGCTTTTCTTCTTTATTTACAATATTTGCTTTCTTTACTTTTTCAATATTGGAAAGTGAAGAGTCAAGATTTATCAAAAACAAATCGCAGCTTGTACAGTCAGACTGGGCATAATAATATACTGCCGGATACACAAGCTTAGTAAAATCGCCAGACACAATACCCTGTGCATTAATTTGTCTGTCAAAATTCAGTTTTCTCGGTAGGGTCAATTCCGGACTGCCGACAGGGTCATTGTATTTGACAAGTTTAAACTTCTTCTGGGGTATGTAAACCATATTTTCGTCTTTTGGCATTTCTGCCTTATCTAAAATGTCGTCATTAATTTCTTTCTTAGATTTTCCTCTGGATAAAGCTTCGTATTCTTCAACAGTCATATAACCGGATTCGGGCATTTTACTTTTTTGATATTTTTCTTTTTCATCAACTTTATCAACTTCATTCAAGTATATTGTTTCCGCAACAATATGATCAGACCTTTTTATAAAAGGGTATTTCATTTGTTGAAAATGTACTTTCATAGCCATAAACATACCGGCTAAAGCTTCAAACATTAAACAAGCCCCTCTTTCATAGCGGTAACAGTAGCCTGAGTCCTTGAGGAAACGCAGAGTTTTTGTAAAATACTATGGACGTGTGCTTTTGCAGTCGCCCTTGTGATAACAAGTTTATCAGCAATCTGCGGGTTTGAAAGACCTTCTACCATAAGTTCAAGTACATCCAGTTCCCGTTCGGTAAGTCCGTATGAGTTTGGCGACTTTTTAATTTCAGGAGTTGTAATAACCTGTTTTTGCGGTCTTTGAAGGTTTGAAAAAACAAGTCTTGCAATATTTGGATCAATCCAGCCAACTCCTTCATATACTGCTTTTATCGCTGATATTGTCTGCTCAGGAGTTGCGCCTTTCATAATATATCCGTCTGCGCCGGCTTTGAACGCTTCGAATACGTCATTTTCACTGTCACGGGATGTGAAAATTAAAATTTTAATTTCCGGATTAAAGTCCTTAATCCTTTGTGTAGCTTCGATTCCGTCTACATTAGGAAGTCCTATATCCATTAATATAACGTCAGGTCTTATTTCTTTTGCAGCTTTAATACCTTCCAGCCCGTCAGCCGCCTGTGCGCATAATTCAATTCCATCAGCTTTATCTATAAGCATTGATAAGCCCATACGGTATAATTCGTGATCTTCAATCAGCAAAATTCTAATCATACTAAACTTCCTTCACATTGCTTAATTCCGCCGGTAACCGTATCCGTAAGCAGGAATGAAAATTCGCTGCCTTTATTTAAACTGCTTTCCAGCCATATTTTTCCCCCATGTGATTCAATAATCTGGCGGGATAAATACAGCCCGAGTCCGGTTCCGGTTGACCGTTTTTTGCTCGTTCCCTGTGAAAAACGCTGGAACATATTCGGAATATCCTCCTGCGGTATGCCGCAGCCATTATCAGATACAGAAAATATTAAATCATTACCTTCATTTTTCAAGGTTATTTTAACTTTGCCGCCTTCTTGCGTATAATTAATAGCGTTGCCGCATAGGTTGCATATTACACGCCTGATTTCGCTTCTGTCAGCATTGATTTCCAGATCTTTGTCGGAGCAGTCAATACTAAAATCAATATTTTTAGATTGCGCAAGCGGCAGAAGCTCCTGAAAAACCTGTTCTACAAGATTGTAAATATTAAAATTTGTCTTAGCTAATGTTAGTTTCTCTGCATCGTATTTGTAAACTTCCAGCAGTGCATTTACTAACCCGAGTAAGTCCTCATTACTCTTCTGCATAGTTGCGAGTAAGACTTTCTGTTTTTCGTCCAATTCGCCGAGTGCTCCATCCAGAAAGAATTTAAGAGTCTGAATCGCTGCAAGAAGCGGTGTACGCAGATCATGGGTAAGTGTTGCAATAAAATCATCCCTCAATTTATCGGACTTTTTCTGTTCAGTGACATCCCTTATTACGCCGACAAAACGCTTGAATTCATCATCCGGATTGATTCTTGCAAAGCTTACTTCGACAGGAATTTCGACATTGCTCAATGGGTTTTTAATATAAAAATCCCTCAAAAGCAGCTCCCTTTCATCAAGCCTGTGAAGTTCTTTTGAGATAAAAGTCTTTTTAGAAAACAAATAGTCATCAATAGACGAAGATACTAGCTTGGAACCTATAAGTCCGATAAGATTTTCGCAGGCAGGGTTAACCTGTTCAATAATTCCGTCCTCGTTAATAATAATGATTCCGTCTGCGCAATAGTTGAAAATCCCTTCAAGTTTTGCATTTGACTGTTTTAAGTCAGCAGTCCGCTCTTCAACAATTTGTTCAAGGTTGTGTGAATATTTTTCCAATTCTTTTTTTGCATCTTCAAGCTCTGCAATCTTTTTGCGTAATTCACTTAAAAGGTAGCTTCTTTCTATGCCGTTTTTGATATTTATAATTAAATCGTCATTATCCCAGGGTTTTTCTATATACCTGTATAGTCCGACTTCATTGATAGCTCTTATTGCATTTTCTTTGTCTGCATAGCCTGTAAGCAATATTTTACTTACTTCCGGATACATCTTTTTTACTTCGCTTAAAAATTCAAGCCCGTTCATTTCAGGCATTAAAAAATCTGATATCACTAAATCAGGAGTATTATTTTTTAAAAACTCAAGTGCATCTTGAGGGCTGTTGAAAAAATGAGCATCAGAAAAACCCTCGACCTTTAACAGAGTTTTAAAAGCTGAGGTAACTATTTTTTCATCATCGACTACGACTATTTTCCCCGTATCCATAATCTTATATTACCCCAAACAATGCGTTAAGACAAATTATTAACAATTATAAAGCCGAAATATTATGTAATATTAATTTCTACTTCAAATTTTCGCTGCCATGGGAATGAATATTTAATACTTGTAGTTTGATTGAATTTTTTTGTCAGTATTTTTTCAAAAGGAGTCATTAGTTCTTTAATATCACATGGTGCAGGTATTGTTTTTCTAACATTTGCCTGATAAGCCCAATCGTCAAGAAACCTTATCATTTGTAATTTACAAAAAGCTTTTTCATTGTATTTTTTAGCTTTCCATTTAATTTTTATACCCGCTAAAAGACTGCCAAGCGTGTTTGCAGACGTATTCCAGCCCGCATAGCCGAAGAAATTATTTAAATCGATTTGAGGCAAAAGCTGTTTTATAAATGCATTATCAGCTCCGTTTGCATATCTTACATCCGCAACTGCATATGGAATCTCCGGAGCTGTAAATGTTTTATTGAACGGTTCAGTGTCCCATTCCATAACGAGTTCGCCTTGTTTT
This sequence comes from Candidatus Gastranaerophilales bacterium, assembly GCA_944323255.1. Taxonomy (GTDB): domain Bacteria; phylum Cyanobacteriota; class Vampirovibrionia; order Gastranaerophilales; family Gastranaerophilaceae; genus CAG-196. The sequence goes on along the minus strand of CALURU010000005.1, from coordinate 26,451 downwards.
TTGATAAAATTGTTTACTATGAGTATAATGTCTGCATCATTCAGATTCTGTACTGTCTGAAACCCGCCGAGTTCCAATTGTCCGGTAACGGATTGTTCAATTGAAACATCTTCGTAGTTAGAGATACAATTTTTGTATTCCGGCTCTGTATATCGGATAAATATTTTAATATCTTTTTTTACAGCTCTTGCAAGAAGAGTTAGCGGAATCTCATCTGCACCTGTTTTTGTCTTTCCTCCGAGTCGTTCAAGCTCTTTTGCCTCTTCAACATTAAAACCTCTTGGAGCACAATCATCTTTAGAAAAAATTAAAGTTTCAAAAACCCCTTCTTTCTGCCATTTAAGATAAAGCTTATTGATTTCAAAGTTACGTTTTCGTGTTGCAAGGTAATCCTCTAGAATTTCTCGGGGAATCCCATTATTAATACCGGAAAAGGAATATTCAAATATTTTTTTCCCGTATTCCGCCCAGTATTCTTTCTCTTCTTCACTGTAATTATTGTTGGAAATTCGCATTATGCTTGAAAAAGCATAGACTTTTTTGCCATAAAGCAGCGGCTTTAGGCGCAACAGGTGGCTAATAATATCGTCAATACTGTCTGATGACCTTCTGGATGGAATTAAACCGCCGTAAGCAATTGTATCAAGTGCAAGAATTATCGCATCACTCTCAGGCTGGTTTTCAAGCCATTCTAAAATATTATTTACTTTTGCATTCTTTTTTAAATCTCCAAGAAACTCCCTGGGAGGAAGGAAAAGCTCTATGTCTCCGTCCATAGCTGCAATCTCTTTTGCTAAATTATAACAAACAGGACGGTTATCTATTGGTATAAAACATATTTTCATAAATGCTATTATACCAGATTATTAAATAAAAGTTAAAAAAAATTGATTTTTTTTAAATAGCATTAAAATATAAATATAAGCATAAGTGTAAACTAATTATACAGTTAATTTTACATAAAATCGGAGTTTAAATTTATTATGATTAATTTTGAAAAATTTACAAATTATTCGCAGGAAATTATATTTGCTGCAAACGCAAAAAAAGATTACTATAAAAATTCCGAGGTTCAGCCGGAACACATTGTTATGGCAATGATTGAGGATAAAGGAATTTCAAAGGATTACTTGGAAGAGTTGAAACTCTTGAATCAAAACTTTATTAACGCAATTGTTGCAAGGATTAAAGAATATCCGACTTTGTCCGGCGTAACTGCAGGTCAGCAGGTTTTCTTATCAAGAGAAACCAATTCGCTTCTTGAAATTGCAACGCAGGAGGCGGAAAGCCTGAAAGATGATTTTATCGGAATCGAATGTATATTAATTGCGATGACCAAACTGGAAGGTTCTTTTATTAAAGAGCTTTTGAGACGAAACAAAGTCGATACAAATGCAGTTTTGAACGCAATGAGAAAGATTAGAGGTAACAAAAAAGTGGATAATAAAAATGCAGAAGAAAATATGAAGGCGCTTGAAAAATACTCAACCGACCTGACAGAAAAAGCCCGCAAGGGCAAACTAGATCCTGTAATCGGACGTGACGAAGAAGTCAGACGTATCATACAGGTTTTAAACAGAAGAACAAAAAATAACCCTGTGCTTATAGGTGAGCCGGGTGTAGGTAAGACCGCTATAGTTGAAGGTTTAGCCCAGAGAATAATAAGAGGCGATGTTCCTGAAAGCTTAAAGAACGTAAAACTTATTTCTCTTGATTTAGGCGCACTTGTTGCGGGGGCTAAATTCAGAGGCGAGTTTGAAGAACGTTTGAAAGCCGTATTAAAAGAGGTTCAGGAATCAAACGGCGAAATTGTAATGTTCATTGATGAGTTGCATACGGTTGTCGGAGCAGGCGCTACCGAGGGTTCTATGGATGCAGGAAACCTCTTAAAGCCGATGCTCGCAAGAGGCGAATTAAGAACAATCGGTGCTACAACTATTAATGAATATCGTAAGTATATCGAAAAAGACCCTGCTCTTGAACGTCGTTTCCAGCCGGTACTGGTTGATGAGCCTTCTGTTGAGGATACTATTTCAATCTTGAGAGGTTTGAAAGAAAAATACGAAGTTCACCACGGAGTAAGAATCTTAGACAGTGCATTGATTGCGGCTGCACAACTTTCAGACAGATATATTACGGACAGATTTCTTCCTGATAAAGCTATTGACTTAATTGATGAAGCGGCTTCCGCTCTCCGTATAGAAATTGATTCTATGCCGGAAGAAATTGATGTTATGCTAAGACAAAAGATCCAGCTTGAAATCGAAAGAGAAGCCTTGAAGAAAGAAACTTCTCCGGAATGTATTGCAAAAATTGACAAATTGACTTCCGAGATTGATGAGTTGGAAGGTAAAATTTCTAAGTTAAAAGCCCAATGGGAAGTTGAGAAAAATACGATTACCGGTGAAGCTGCAATCAAAGATGAAATCGATCAGGTTAAAACCAAAATTGCTGAAGCCGAACGTAACACTGATTTGCAGACAGCGGCAGAGCTCAAGTACGGCAAATTAATGGAACTTGAAAAGAAATTGCAGTCAATTCAAGGTAAAGAAAAAAGCGAAAACCAGCTTCTTAAAGAAGAAATTGACGGTGATGATATAGCCCAAATCGTAAGCAAATGGACGGGAATTCCTGTAAATAGACTGGTTGAGAGTGAAATGCAAAAGCTTCTGAGAATGGAAGATGTTCTGCATAAGCGTTTAATCGGTCAGGATGAAGCGGTTGAAACAGTATCTGATGCAATCAGACGTGCACGTTCAGGTTTAAAAGACCCGAAACGCCCAATAGGTACATTTATTTTCTTAGGTCCGACTGGCGTTGGTAAGACTGAACTTGCCAAAACTCTTGCAGAATTTCTGTTTAACGATGAAGATGCAATCATCAGAATCGATATGTCAGAATATATGGAAAAACACAACGTTGCAAGATTAGTCGGAGCTCCTCCGGGATACGTCGGTTACGAAGAAGGCGGACAGCTTACAGAAGCCGTAAGACGCAAACCTTATTCAGTAGTTCTTTTTGATGAAATCGAAAAGGCTCATCCGGATGTATTCAACCTGATGTTACAAATCTTTGATGACGGGCGTTTGACTGACTCCAAGGGCAGAACCGTTGATTTTAAAAACACTGTTATCATTATGACAAGCAATATTGGAAGCGAAATTATTCTTGAGGATTCCATCAACAATCCGGGCGGAAACTTTGATGAAACAAAAGAAAAAGTTATGGCTGTTATGAGAGAACGGTTTAAACCGGAATTTCTAAACAGGGTTGATGAAACTATCTTCTTCAAGGCTCTTACAATGCAGCAGTTGTCATCAATTGTTGATATTCAGATGGATCATTTGAGAAAGCTTCTTGCAGATAAGAATATCACTTTTGAAATAACAGAAGATGCAAAAGAGCTTCTTGCAAGACGTGGGTTTAACCCTGTATATGGTGCAAGACCGCTCAAACGAGTCATTATGCAGATGGTTGAGAACCCTTTATCTAAACTGCTTCTGGCTCAAAAATTTATTGATGGCGATAATATTAAAATTGATACAAAAGACGATGAAATCGTTTTTGAGAAGTCATAAGAATAAGGCGGACTTTTAAATAAAAGTCCGCCTTATTAAACTATACACAAATTTGCATTCCATTTGGCAGGGGTGCGTGATATTTCGAGATACTCGGTTGTAGTCTGTTTGAATACGTAACATGGTCATTATCAACAGATATCCATTCCCCACGATTTACGCCTTCTTGAAATCCTACAGATTTAACTAAATCTGCATTAGATGTATTGTTTAACAAGAAAAAGTTTTTATTTCCTACAGTATCATTATAATTTAATCCAAGTGCATAAAAATCAGGCATGTTTCTGGAAATTTTCATTAAATCATGCTGACAATCTCTTGTAGGTATATGCTCAATATATTTATAAATTGAAAAATTCTTATTGTGATTGTAATAGCATAAAGGAGCCGAATTTCTGCTTCTGTTATATGTTAAATAGGAGTCAATTTTAGCAAGAGTACCCAGTGCAAGCGGATTATCCAAACTTTTTCTGTCAGGTATGCTCATTTTTAATACAAATTTCTTTCCTTCAGGAGTAAATATTCCAAATACATTTTTATCAGAACGTCCTTCCGTAAAATATGTGAACTCATAAGTTCTATTATCCAGCTTTAAAGCAGGAATATCTTTTTTAGACTTTATACCAAATTCCATTTGTGTCGATAAATATTCTATAATTCGTGACAAATGTTTACCCGGAAGTTCTTTTGGAATATTACCTATTTCAAAGTTATCATTATGTTTTAAATCCTTATACTTTTGAAGTAAAACACTTCCCTTCCAATCTGGTCTTATTCTCAATAACTCTTCTACAGAATGTGTGTTATTGATTTTCCATTCAATAAAATTTGTGTATGCTTTATTATATGGACTATCATATAAAAAAGGCATTAAATTCTTAGAATCTACCGGCAATTTAGAAGCTAATTCTCTCGTTATCGCTTGAGTTTCACGGGGATGATGAACTATTGTTGAAATAAGTTCACGACTTCTATCTTGAGTGCTTAATATTTCTGCCAAAAACTTGTCCATCATCTGTGGAGCTTCTTTTATTTTCAAAAAAGAAAAAATTGCAGGCGTCTTGTCATGACGAATATACCAGTTATATTCATCCCAAATTTTATTTAAGGAATTGCCTCGAAAGTTTATCATTGCATATGGAATCTGATATGCTGAAGTTGTTTTGTTTTGCTGTATAACAGGTGTACCGTTCTTTAATCCGTAAGGTTTAACCTTTTGCCTGTTTGTGTAATATGGTGAAATTGATTGAATTTTCATAATTTTTCTCCTAATACAATTAATACAAAACAAAAATAAAATTGTTATTCTATGAAGAAAAAGTTACAAAAGTTTACTAAATTTCAATTGTGTCATATTTTTGCATTTGTTTTTATTTTTACATATAATATTAAAAAGTAAGTAGTAATGAATGCTTATAATAAGCAGGCGGAGGGGATATGAATTTGGATAAACTAAGGGCAGTTGATACGGAAGTTGCGCAATGTATAGATGATGAGCTTAAAAGACAGCAGACAACTATTGAACTTATTGCAAGTGAAAACTTTACCTCTCCTGCTGTAATGGAAGCCTGCGGAAGCGTTTTAACAAATAAATATGCGGAGGGTAAACCCCATAAACGTTATTATAACGGATGTGAAGTTATTGACAAGGTAGAAGAGCTGGCACAAAAAAGAGCATGTGAACTTTTCCATATGGATCATGCCAATGTTCAACCCCACTCCGGAGCGCAGGCAAATATGGCAGTTTTTGCAGCTTTCTTAAAAAGCGGCGATCACGTTTTGGGTATGGATTTATCAAATGGAGGACACCTGAGCCACGGATCACCTGTTAATTTTTCCGGCTTGTTCTTTAATGTAAAGAGTTATGGCGTTGATGAGAACGGGAATATTGACTATGATGACGTGAAGAGAATGGCGCTTGAACATAAGCCGAAGTTAATCATTTGCGGCGCAAGCAACTATTCTAAAATAATAGATTTCAAAAAGTTTAGAGAAATCGCAGATGAAGTCGGGGCAATTTTGCTTGCTGATATTGCCCACATTGCAGGACTTGTAGCTGGCGGTGTTCATCCTTCACCGGCTGGGTATGCGCAAATCGTAACCACAACAACCCACAAAACCCTGAGAGGTCCGAGAGGCGGTATTATTATGTGTGATGAACAATACGCTGCCGCAATTGATAAGGCTGTTTTCCCGGGAATCCAGGGCGGTCCTCTGGAACATATTATCGCAGGTAAAGCTGTCGCTCTAAAAGAAGCGCTTTCTCCTGAGTTTAAAGAATATGCAAAGCAAATTGTTAAAAATGCAAAAGCTATGGCGCAGGGGCTTCTTGATAACGGGATGGATATCGTAGGCGGTATGACCGAAAACCATCTTATGACACTCGATTTAAGAAAAACCGGAAAAACCGGAAAAGACATGGCAAATGTCCTTGAAAGAGTCGGAATTACCGCTAACAAAAACACTGTTCCGAATGATCCTCAAAGCCCGTTTGTGACAAGCGGAATAAGACTCGGGGCTGCAGCTATGACAACCAGAGGTTTCAAAGAAGATGATATGAGAGAAGTCGCAAGAATCATCTCTGAAGCAATCAAAAACTCGGATGACGAAGAAATCCTCGCAAAATTAAGACAGGATTCTCTCAAACTCTGTGAGAAATATCCACTATATAGTTAATGGCGGGTTAGTAAACCCGACCTACATCTAAAGTGACTGAGTGGTTAAGCAACAACAATAATAAGGACAAAAATGATAATAAAACTTACACAAGCACATATAATAGGAGCGTTTATTTCATACCTGATAGGTGTCTTTATTGTACCTCTGGTTATTGAATTTTCTCAAAAAGAGGGACTCGTGGATCTTCCGAACGAAAGAAAAATCCATAAGTTTCCTATATCACGTCTTGGCGGTGTCGCCATTTGGTCAAGTGCAATGCTGACTTTTTTATTTCTTGTACTATTGAGTTATTATCCTTATGGCAGCCTGCTTTCAGGAATTCTGCTCGGCGGTTCTTTAATGTTCCTGCTGGGTTTAGTAGATGATATCTATAATCTTGATGCTAAATTTAAACTCGTTATACAACTATCTATAGCAACAATCGTTTATCTTTTAGGCGTACAAATTGATACAATATTTAATCCGATGGGTGGAGTTATCCATCTGGGAATTTTCTCTTATCCGATAACTTTGCTCTGGATTGTGGGAATTTCAAACGCAGTTAACTTTATTGACGGAGTAGACGGGCTTGCAGGTTCGGTAATTACAGTAAGTTCAATTACTCTTGCTTTGATTGCGGTTGCCGTAACGCCTGCCCAGCCGATTACTGCACTTATAGCATTTATTCTTGCAGGCTCTATGCTCGCTTTTCTGACTTTTAACTTTAATCCGGCAAAAATATTTATGGGAGACTCAGGCGCTCTGTTTTCGGGTTTTCTGCTTGCAACGCTCTCTATTGCAGGAGTTATGAAAGGTGCTGCAATTGCGGTTCTGCTGCCGTTTCTGGTACTTGCAGTGCCGATTATGGATATTACATACTCAAGCCTCAGAAGAATTATGAAAGGAAAATCCCCATTTGTTGCCGATGCTGAACACATTCATCATAAGCTTCTGAAAGCAGGCTTTTCACAAAAAATTACCGTTGCAATCCTGACATCAATTGCAATTGTGGGTGGAGCGCTTGCAACGTATTTTACAGGAGCTTTGAAAAATTATTTTATATATATTGCGGTTTTGATTCTTATTATGGTGATTTTAAGCGTCATAAGTGTTATGACTAAGCCTAAAGCAATTGAGCCGCACGATATAAGAAGAGAAGAATAAGAAAAGGGCGCAGTGTTAAAACACTGCGCCCTTTTTTCTTTCCACTTTTACTAGCTCTCTTCATCATCAAGATAACGATAGTCCAGCATACTTCCTTCATACTCGGTTAAATCATCACCATAAAATAGTGACATATTATTTACTATACGATTTCTGTCTTCTACTTTTTGTTTTTCTATTTCTGAATTAACCCCATAAGCATTAATTTCCTGATTCGTTACTTTGCCATCCTTGTTTGTATCAATATCATCAAAATGTGACAAAACAGTTTCCTGTAATGAGGTGCTCATGCCGGAAGATGCACCAAGAGACATTATTTGCTCTCTTGTTAAACCTTGAGTTGCCATATTGCTCATTAATCTCTGGATTTCATCTGCTGATATTGTGCCGTCAGAATTTGCGTCAACACTATTAAAGTTATTGGTAAGGTACGAAGCAAATGTTGTACCATAAACAGTATTTGTAATATTTGTGTTTGTTAAAGACTTGTTTAAATTCTCTAATGTTAATCCGTCTTCATACTGGCTTGATAACAATGCAAACGAGTTTGTTAAACCCGCATTAATTCCGCTAAATAATGAAGAACCATCTAATCGTTTACTCATAGGATCTCTCCTTATTTTATACCTGTACACCATTAGTTTAATGTTTTTATTTCAAAAGTCAATTATACAAAAATATGGGAGATTTATGATTTTTTTATAACTAAAGTTGTAGACGAAACTTTTTTTGTGGTATAATATCTGCCAGAGGGTATTTAAAATGTTTAAACGTAAATGTAAAATTACTTTTGTTTCACACGGCGCAACGGTTCATTCTATGGACGGTATTATATGCGATACTGAAAAATACCCGAAGATAAACGAATTTGGTGAAGAAGAGATTGAAAAGGTTTGCGAATATCTTGAAAACAGAGCGGTAGCTTATGACAAAATTTACACAAGCGCTTCTGCAAGATGCACACAGTCCGCTCAAATAATCGCCAAATTGTTTAAAAAAGAAATCACAACGATTGATTTAAAAGCCAGAAATCACGGTGAATGGAGCGGAAGACTTTATTCTGATGTTTACGATGAATACGGTCCAAAAGCTATTACCCAGCAGCCTGAAGGTGGCGAATCTCTTGAAGATTTCAATAAGAGAGTTTCGGTGGTAATTGATAAGCTGGTTGAAGAAAACAAAGGCAATCGTATTATTGTTGTTACAACTCCGGACGTTATTCAATCTGCGATTGCAAAAACACTTAATCTTGATCCGGTAAGCCAGTTCAAAAATCTTATTAAAACCGGAACGTTAACCCAGATTAGTTATTTTGAAGATGATTGGTCGAGTATAATCTATTCCGATTATACTCCTATATAATTAAAGCGGTATCGTCTAGTGGTTAGGACGGGAGATTCTCATTCTCCAAACAGGGGTTCAATTCCCCTTACCGCCGCTTACTTTTTCTGTAGAAAAAGTAAGCAAAAAGACTTATCACTTCCGGTCGCCGGACAAATTATTTATTACTCGCATGAATAAATCCGCCATGTCCGGCTCTTTACTAATATTCCAAACTTGTGTGTAACTCGATTCTTTCTATGCCACCTTATGTAGAAAAAGTAAGTAAAAAGACTTATCACTTCCGGGCGCCGGACATATTATTTTTTACTCGTATGAATAAATCCGCCATGTCCGGCTCTTAGCTTTTATTCCAAACTTGTGTGTAACTCGATTCTTTCTATGCCACCTTATGTAGAAAAAGTAAGTAAAAAGACTTATCACTTCCGGGCGCTGGACAAATTATTTATTACTCGTATGAATAAATCCGCCAAGTCCGGCTTACGCTCAATTATTTATTATTTTTACCCCATTGTCTATAAATTTTAAACCTGATATTATTTGATAATCATTATTTAATGCAGATTCAATATCTCTCAATACAAAATAAGAAGAGCCGGAGCCGGACATTATGGAATCGGGGTAAATATCTTTAATTGTTTGTAGTTCTTTGTAATCATCATAAACCGCATATTCCAAATCATTGTACAAATATTTTGTAATATCTTCACCTAAGTTCAGTGCTTCCAGCATTTTTTCCGTCATATTATATTTTGGTTTATTTTCTTTCAAAGAATATTTTGTATAAGCTTCTTTTGCTGAAATTCCGAGGTTTTTAGGTTTAATAATTGTTACCGGATATGAAGCAGCTTTGAGCCTTCTAATCTTTTCACCTCTTGAAGTTGCAAGAACACATCCGCCTTCAAGACAAACATTCAAATCCGAACCGAGTCCTGCACAAAGTTCATGAAGTTTTTCCTTTGTTAAAGGCCTGTCAAAAATTTCATTAAGGGCAAAAAATGTTCCGGCAGCGTCAGTGCTTCCGCCCGCAAGACCGGCTGCTACAGGGATTTTTTTGTCGATAAAAATTTCCGCTTTTACACCCTCAATCCCGCTTTCTTTAAAAAATAAATCCGCCGCTTTATATACAAGGTTCTTTTCGTTATAAGGAATTTCATCACTGTTACCATTCAAAATAATTTCGTTATGAGAATTTTCAGAAACAGAAATCGTTAAAGTATCGTACAAATCGACCATTTGCATAATACTTTTGATATTATGAAATCCGTCCTCTCTTCTATTAACAATTTCCAGCGTAAGATTAATTTTTGCCGGACATTTTACCGTAACACTTTTCATAGGTAAATTATAACATGAATTAGCTTCTATTTAATTTTTTTAATGATTGTAAAATATTGTTAAAAACCTCTATTTCAGTTTGATTAGCAAGGTAAATTTCTTTCAAAAATTCTTCCCTGATATCAAATGATGTCTTACAAGTTTTAACTCCAAAATCTTCTAAACTTAAGTTTAATTCTTCAATAATTCTAAAAAAGTTATTAATCTGGGGAAATTGCTTGCCATTTTCAATATTACCGAGATTTTTTTCTGACATTTCCAGTTTTTCAGAAAGCTCTGCCTGACTAAGTTTTGCACCTCTTCTGGCCTTTCTGATAACATTCCCTATAAACTTTTTGTCATCATATATTTTCATCATTTCCTCTTTTTATAAAATACCTAATATATAATGACCTTTTAACCTGACATGTATTACATAAAGTATATAATAAGAAACATGTTGCGTGTTTAAATTTTCTTTACTATAATGTTATACATATTACTAATTAAGAAAAATAATACAAATCATGAACCGTAAGACTCTTTTATTTATAAGTACACATATCATAAATAAAGCTATAATTAATGAATACCAAAAACTTTCAAGAATAAAAAATTGTGATACTATTCTTGCTATTGATAATACAACTCTGAAGCTTCCCGTTTCACAAAACTCAACAGTGACAAAACAAAATTTCTATGAAACAGATATAAAGTGTTTTCTATTTGACCAGAAAGTAAACGAAAGCTTAGGTTTGCCGATGCTCACAGCACATACAAATAAACCTGAATTCAAAGATGTTATGTGGGCTAATGCTGACTATCGTTTTATATATGTAAGAAAATATTTTCCGAATTACGATTTTTACTGGCAGTTTGATTATGATGTTTATTGCAATGGCAACAGTTATAACTCCTTTCTGAATAAATATCAAAAAAACAATGATGATTTAATAATATGCAACTTCCGTCCGGAAAGCCATAATTCTGAGTGGTGCTGGACACATGGGGTTGAGTGGATTTATAAAAACCAACCGCTTTACGGTTCTTTTTTCCCTGTATGCCGCCTGAGCGGAAAAGCGATAGATTTTTTATACAAAAAACGCATGCTGCATTTAGACACTTACAAGGAGAAGTATTCTGAAGAAAACAAGTGGCCTTCCTGTGAATTATTCGTACCAACAGAATTAATGAATAACGGGTTTTCTTGTTCTTCCATTAATGACCCTACAATTCATCTTAACTGTTATAATTTCAATAATGAGAGATTTTTTGAAAAACCTGATAACAAATTATATCATCCTGTAAAAAGCAATACGGATGATACCGTAAAAATAAACCATCCTAATGATAGTAATAAAAAATATAATATCTTCCAGAAAATATTTTCAGTTAGTAATATCTATATAAACGGACAAAAGTATAAACTTATTTACTTAATGTTTATCCGTATAAAAATTCATTTGTGATAGGTTTCATTTTTCAGAATCTTAAAAGCTCTGTAAATTTGTTCTACCAGAAGTAGTCTTGCAAATTGATGAAGAAAAGTCATTTTTGACATACTTAATTTAAAATTTGCTCTATTAGAAACAGTCGCCGCAAGCCCGCAGGAAGAGCCGATTACAAATACCAGCTCGCTGACTCCGGAGGTTGAAATCCCATTTATTTTTTGCGCAAATTCTTCAGAGGATAATTGTTTTCCGCCGATTTCAAGAGTTATCACAAAGGCGTCATTTTTTATTAAAGACAAAATCTTCTCGCCCTCCTGCAAAAGTGCTTTTTCTATCAAATTTTCATCCCGAATCTCCACCGGCTGGAGTTCGACAATTTCAACAGACGCATAAGGCGTAAGACGTTTGAGGAATTCATCAATACCGTCTTTTAAAAACTTTTCTTTAATTTTTCCTAATGCAATTATCTTAATTCGCATTTGTTGTATTTATTCACTCTTTGCCATATATACACTTGTAGACGGGAAGGCAAATTCTATTCCTTCTTCTCTGTATCTGTGAATAATTTCTCTTATCACACGGCTTTTTACATAAACATATTCACCCCAGGAGGCTTTTGTAGTATAGCAAACAAGCCTTACCGCAATTGAACTCGGAGCAAGATTTTCTATAAAAGCGTATTCACCGTCAAGAATAGTTTCGTCCCTCCTTGCCACTTCTCTCAAAATTTCGCACGCTCTGTCGATTTTTTCGTTAGATGTTCCGTACTCGATATCCACTGTAAGATCTATTCTTCTGGCATTTGTCTGGGAAACATTTGTAATCTCTTCATTAGCAAGCAAATTATTCGGAACATTAATTGCAAACCCCTCTAAACTTCTTACGGTAGTTGAGCGTAAATTAATATTTTCTACAGTTCCTTCGTACCCGTTAAATTTTATGTATTCACCAATCTTATAAACTCTGTCGGCAAGAAGTCCGAAAGAGCCGAAAATGTTTCCGATTGCTTCTTTAGCAGCAAAACCTACTGCCAAACCTGTGATTCCGAATCCTGCGATAAGTGACGCTACATTGTACCCGAAGCTCTGTAAAAATCCGGCAAGCAGAATAAAGATTACAAGTGCTTTCAGAATTTTCGTTAATACGGGCATCAAATTTAAAAGCGGCGAATCCGACATTTTTTTTGCCAGATTTTTCTCAATATTTCTTTGAAAAGTATCAATAATTTTGCATGCAGCCCAAATAAGTACAATATTTACCAAAACACCTATTATGAATTTTGCATGCGCTTCCAGAAACTTTACAACGGGATTAATTAAAATCTCATCAATCATAAACTATCCTTTTCTTTTTCTTAATACTTCCAACTCGTCCTGAAACGGAGAAATTGAGGTCAATTTATCCATTATGGCAGGCATTTTTTCGATTACAAAATCAATATCGCTTTCCTTAGTAAATCTTGAAAGACTGAATCTTATTGAGCCGTGAAGAGCGGTAAACGGAATTCCCATGGCTCTTAATACATGGCTCGGCTCCAGCGAACCTGAAGTGCAGGCGCTTCCTGAACTTGCACAAACTCCGATATCACTCAGGTGAAGGAGAATCAGCTCGCCTTCCACATACTCAAACCCGATATTTGTTGTATTAGGAACTCTGTTTTTAACTCCCGTGTTTAATCTCGCATTAAATACGTTCTTCAAAATTCCTTCTTCCAATTTGTTACGGAGTCTTGCAACTTCCTTTTGCTCATAATTTAAAGCCTCCATTGCAAGCTCAGCAGCTTTTCCGATACCGGCAATATATGGAACATTTTCCGTTCCGGCTCTCATACCCCTTTCCTGATGCCCGCCGTTGATAAGCGGTGTGAATCTTACATCCGGTTTAACGTACAAAGCACCGATACCTTTTGGCGCATGGAACTTGTGGCCTGAAATTCCCAATAAATCTATTTGTGTTTCTTTTACATTTATAGGAATTTTTCCCGCAGCCTGAACCGCATCCACAAAAAATCTTGTTTCCGGAGACTTGGATTTAATGTACTCGGCAATTTCTTCTACCGGATAAATTACACCTGTCTCGTTGTTTGCATACATTACAGAAACAAGCGCCGTATCTTTTCTGAGTTTTGATTTAAGCTCTTCAATATCCAGTTCGCCTTGAGAATTTACTCCAATATAGTCGACTTCATACCCGTTTTTTTCAAACTCTTTATACGTATTCAAAACTGCAGGGTGCTCGACTTTTGTAGTTATTATGTGGCGTTTCTCTTTATTACAATTCAAAACACCTTTGATTGCAGTGTTTGCAGATTCCGAACCGCAGGAAGTAAAATAAATATCCTTTTCGCTGGCAGCGCCCAAAAAATCTCTTACTTTTGCCCTTGCTTCTTTTATCGCCGCAGCCGGCTTCTTTGCAAAATCATACATACTGGAAGGATTTGCATAATCCTCCCTGAGATACGGAAGCATCTCTTCTAAAACTCTTTCATCTATTTTTGTAGTTGCATTATTGTCTAAGTAAATCATTTTTAACCTTTCAGGCGGTGCGCATTCTACCCGCCTACACCTGCTCGACTTCCAAATTAGAATCCACTTTGTCTTTCAACACAGATTCAACAAAAGCTTTCAGAGTCATTGCCGCATTCTTGCATCCGCTGCACATGCCGGTTAATTTAACTTTAACCTTGTTCCCTTCGACGTCAATAAGTTCAATGTCTCCGCCGTCTTTTTGAAGCTGCGGTGAAATCTGCTGATCTATAACCTTGCTTATTTTAAGAATTTTTTGAGTCGGAGTTAACTCCTCCGCTTTAACTTCTTTTTTATAATAAGTATCAATTATATCCTTAATAAGCCCCTTGCATCTTCCGCAGGCACCGCCGGCTTTTGTGTAATTTGTAACTTCTTCAACCGTCTTTAAGCCGTTAACCTTAATTGCTTCCCATATCTGGTTTTCCGTAACATTAAAACAGGTACAGACAATTTTATCACCACTTTTAGGAAGCCCTATTTCTTCTTCAATTTCATCTTTTCCGTAATATTTTTTAAGCGCATCCTCAAGTGCCTCCTGCCCCATAACTGAACAGTGCATCTTCTCCTGCGGAAGCCCGCCCAGCTCTTCTGCGATATCTTTGTTTGTAATCTTCTTTGCTTCCTCAAGAGTTTTTCCTATAATCATTTCAGTCAAAATACTTGATGAAGCAACGGCAGAACCGCAGCCGAAAGTCTGAAATTTAGCATCTTTTATAACATTACCGTCTAATTTTAAATATAATTTAAGTGAATCACCGCAGGCAAGCGAGCCGGCTTCGCCGATTAAATCAGCATCATCAATTTTGCCGACATTTCTCGGATGTCTGTAGTGCTCCAAAACCTTCTCCGAATATTCCCACATTATATTACCCTCTTTTCATGTAGTTGAATTTTTACACTATAATTTTACTACAAAAAAGGAAATACAAATAATCAATTAAGCGTATCTCAGCAGGGTTATTTTTTAGTATTGAAATAACTTTTTATAACCTCAAAAATAAATTTCAAATCCTCTTTATCGCATTTATCCAATAGTTTATCTATATCGCTTCGGTAATATTTTTGAGGTTCATGTTCGCTAAAATCGAAAAGTTCTCTCTCTGTTGTCGCAAGAGCCTGCGCAATTTTCTCCAGAGTTTCCGCAGTCATAAAACGTTTCCCGCGCTCAATATTACTAAGATTCGGGGTATCCATATTTATACGTTCCGCAAGTTCTTCCTGCGAAAGTCCAAGTTCCTTCCTTCGGGCTTTGATTCTTGCTCCTAATTTTTCTTTTAACGTTTGCATATTAACCCCTCTAATATAAATCTTACTTTCATAATTAATTGAAAATAAGTTGCTAATATGCTATATTCATGTTATTAATTTAGTAATATATGCTAATAGAGTAAAAGGAAGTAATTATGGGAATATTGAAAGATATTATTCAGGATATCTTCTCCGTTAAAAACAGTTATGTTGGAGGATTTAAATATAAAATCGTAAAGATTTTTGGTTTTAAGTGTTCAAAATCTATCGGGTATAAACAGGAAGGTCTGAATAATAATATTTATGTTGTTGAAAACTCTGTTAAAAAAGCTGTAAAAAAGCGTATTACAGGACTTGGAATTAAGATTAAGGGTAATAACAATGAGATAGTTATTCATGCCCCATATAAATTTAATAATTGCAGCATAACAATTGAAGGGAATAATGCCATCATAAACATCGGAGAGGAAACAATCTTGAATAATACTTCTTTATTCGCCGTTAATGATACTCAAATTAATATAGGTAAAAATACCACATCAAACGGCGGCAGAATTGACTGCGTGTCCAAAAATTCTAAAATAAATATTGGTGAGGATTGTATGTTTTCCTGGGGTATACATATTATGAGCGGAGATTATCATATAATTACTCCCCCCGATGCCGAAAAAATTATTAATAAAGGATACTTTTGCAATATAGGAAACCATGTCTGGCTTGGCTGTGAAACAACTATTTGCAAAAATGTTGAAATCGCCGACAATTGTATCGTTGGTACACATTCAGTTGTTACAAAGAGCTGTAAAGAAGAAAATGCCGTACTTGCCGGGAATCCGGCTAAAATTGTAAAGAAAAACCTGGAATGGCAAAGAAAATCTGATTATTAATTTTCTAATCTTTTCTGTTCGTTTTTCAAGAATTCGCAGTCAGCTTCCAGCCGCTTATCCTCCATTGCATTAATAAGCTCTTCAATATCTTTAATCTGTCCGAGTTCAAATCCGACTTCTGCATAAAGCACGCAGTCATTGCAAAGTCTGTAATTTCCATACTGAACCGAACCGGCAAGAGATTTTGTTCCGCCGCAGGCATCACAGATAAAAAATTCGTTTTCGCAATCCGGATTTTCTTCTATATCATCAAGCCTCATTTGCTCAACAACCAGCTGCATTTCTTTAACAACTTCTTCTTTATTTTTCATTTTACAAGTTCCTTCATTTCTTTGATAGCCTGTTCTAATCCGACAAAAATAGAACGTGCAATTATTGAATGCCCTATATTCAGTTCAACAAGATTTGGAATTTCGTGCATTCTTACTACATTCTGATAATTGAGTCCATGTCCTGCATTAACCTTTAAGCCAAAATTTTGAGCAAATATAGCTGCGCCTTTTAAGTCCTCAAAAACTTTTTCTTCTTCAGTTGTTCCAAAGGCTTCCGAGTACCTGCCGGTATGAAGCTCTATAAAAGGTGCTCCCGTTTTTGAGACTGCTGAAATTTGGTCTATATCAGGATCAATAAAGAAACTTACTTCAATTTTCTTTTCAATAAGCGGTTTTACAAAATCTATTGCTCTGTTTAATTGTCCTGCAACATCAAGCCCGCCTTCTGTTGTAAGTTCCTGTCTTTTTTCCGGCACAATACATACTGCATGCGGTCTTATGCGGAGTGCAATTTCCTGCATCTCATCAGTCATTGCCATTTCTAAATTTAATCTAACTCTCGGAAGCATTCTTATTGCTTCAACATCCGCATCTTTAATATGCCTTCGATCCTCTCTCAAGTGTGTAGTGATTGATTCCACTTTACAGTCCTTGCAAATTCTCGCAGCTGCAAGAACATCCGGTTCATTTCCGCCTCTTGCATTTCTTAATGTCGCAACATGATCTATATTTACACCTAATAACATACTATTTACTCCTGCTATTTGAAAATCTTTATCACTTTAATTTTATTACACCCCGGTATGTTCGTCCAGTTTAAAATATTCAATCATTTTAATTATAGAAGAAAATTCATTGTAAAAATTTTGTATAGATTTTGGATTTTCAGCTTTTATATATAAACTGCCCAGCTCAAAAAGGTTTTTATTTGTACCAAGGGCAAACATAACACTATTCTCTCGGAATGAACAGTTTACCGTATCTGCATTGAAAGCTGTTTCTAATTTAAGTAATCTTTCCATAAAGGAAGGAGTAAGCAAATATCTTGCTTCCACCTGATCAGAAGAGGTTATGTTGAACTTTTTATTAAAATCAGTTGATTCTAATTTGACACTCTTAGAATCTTTTAGGTTATTTAAATACATAAGAAATCCACAAAATGCAAGAGGTATGCCAAAAAATAGCAGCAAAATGCATACCAGAGTTAGGTTGAAGAAAATTATATATAATCCGCTCAAAAAAACATAAACAATTAATAATAACTTTCTAAATATCTGTTGTTTTAGGGAAATATGCAATTTCTGTTTAATTACAGTTGTGCTGTTTGTTTTTTTAGGGGTCTGAAAAAGAACTAAAACACCTTGAAAAATAGTTTTTTCCTTCTTTGAACCATCAGGTTTTCCTCTTAATGTAGTTTCAACAATTTTAAAAGGAACATCTTTGTATGTTCCTGAGAAAAAATCATCATCACGCCTTCTGATATAAGCCGGAAACAGACCATATGAAAATATTTCCATATCCGTAAAAGGTTCTGATGTTGAACTTGTAGAAAATTTAAATATTTCAGGCGAGAGTCCCGAGCCGAAAACATTTGTTTCTTTTCCTGCATTGTCCCATGATATATTGCCAAAAATTTGGAGAAACTTACTCATACATTCAGATTTAAGAGTGTTATTATATTTCCAATTTTCTTTATATACAAGCTTTTGAACAAAATTGAATAAACCATAGCAGCATAGAGCAATAATATATAAATACATCGGATTTGCGGTCTGCTTACTTTGAATAATGGCAAAAACTAATAATGCAAGAGTTATTACTCCAAATATGCTGTAATAAAAAATAACTTTTAAAAATAACTTTTTCTGCAAGGGTTCATACTTTTTAATTACAGGATATCCTTCTTTGTTATAAATTTCATAAAACTTCTTAGTTTGTTCTAAGTACTCATTTTTCATTCAGCATACCCTCCACATAATTTCTTGCAGTTATTAATCTTTAAAAGTGCTGTATAAGTCGGTAAAATTGTAATATCATTATCTGCCGATTTAGAAATATATTCAATAGCATGATCTATATCCGGAATTATTTTTATTTGTTTTTCCGGAACCTCAGCATATTTAAGTCTCAAAGCCATGTCATTTGCTCTTATACCTGAAACAACAATCTCGTTTTTATTGGTATTTACCCGCTCAAATTCCGCATCCCAGAGCCAGGAAACATCACGTCCGTCTGCATAATTATCATTGATAATTATCAATAAATTTGAATCCCTGCTTACTGTTTTCAAAACTTCATTTGCGCCAATCGGGTTTTTAATAAGCTGAATAAGAGTCCTTTTCCCGTTTAAATACTTAACTTCACTTCTTCCAAACGCGACTTTAAAAGAGCCTAGATACTTTTCTATATCATCTATTCCAAGCTCAAGACAAAGCGAAATTGCGGCAAGTGCATTGTACGCATTATAAAGCCCGACAAGAGGAATTTCGTAAGTTTTGTTCTTCGTTCCCGAACTATTTTCGGACTCAGAATGACAAATTATATTCAATATAGAATAATCTTTGTATAAAGTCACCTCTGCACTGTACTTAGGTTTCGGACGCCTATATCCGCAATCACAATAATAATGTCCCTGCTGGGCAAAAAATTTCTTTTCATATTTCAACGGTTTTCCGCAAGGACAGTTAAATGTTTCTTCTGTTGAGGATTTTGATTTTAAACTTTCATCGGCATAATAAACCTCTTCTATGCCGTAAAAGATTTTGCTTTTGCCCTCAAAAGACGCAACAAGAGGATCATCGGCATTCAATAAAAGTTTCAATTCAGGCTTTTTGTTAATTCCATCCTGAATAAGCTTCTTTGTAGTTGCAAGCTCACCGTATCGGTCTAACTGGTCACGGAAAAGATTTGTCACGACAAGATAATCCGCATCAAATTGGTCATAAATCTTGGATAAGTATGCTTCATCTGATTCTATAACCGAATAATCCGTTTGGATAAATGGGTTTAAAGATACAGAAAGCGCATTAACGACACCTGCAAGCATATTAGCGCCCATTGCATTATTAACAACAGTATTGCCGCCGGATTTAAGAATATGGGTTATAAGACCTGAAGTTGTAGTTTTTCCGTTAGTTCCTGTAATATTAATCTTTGTTTTAATGTATTTATTGCATTTTTTAAGGAAATTTGGAGAAATTTTTAATACAATTCGTCCAATAATTGAGGTTCCGGCAGAAAGCTTTGTTATGTGTAAAAATACACTGATTGCCTTTGCAAGTATTAATGAAAAATAAAAATCCATATTTCTCCTTTTATAATTTTTTAAGATTAATGTTGGGCAAATATACCAAACGCCGTGTCAAGCAAAGAATACCCAACTGCCAAGCGCTTATTTTTTGCGGGTACACTTACATTTTACCCACTCTCTGCAATCTGCCGGACTTTTCCTCTATTCTCCCCTTTGAGATTTACCCCAGCGGGTGTATTTCCTTTTTTAATATTATAAAATATAATCATATAATAATGCAAATATAAAACAGGAAGGGAATCGGAATCAGCACTCCGAACAATGCCAATGCTTTTTAAGATATTTACGACAATAGTTTTTATAGCGGAATTAATAATCGCTTTTACAATAATTTCAAAGTTGGTTCAGCTGGATAGAAAAATTGTAAGCGCAAATGCATTTCTTGTAGAGGCTAATCCGAAAATAAGAGATGTTGCAGTCTTAATAAAGGATTTATCCGCCCAGGTTGTTGAACTAATTCCTGTTTATCTGGATGAGTTAAGAAGAATAAGAAATAAAATAGCTCTTGCAAAGTTAGAAAGTCTTATTGCATTAGTTTTGTTTTGGAGCATTAATATCAAGGTATTTAAAAAATTACGTAAATCCAAAATCTTCAAAACAGCAGTCAAGGGTTTATCCGTCCTCAATAGTATGATATAATAAATGGACAGAGAGAAAAAATAAAAACAGAAAAGAGGTATATTATGGGTAAAGATAAATCTTCATTCGGATTTGGAATGGGGCTTTTGGCAGGTGTTGTAGGCGGGCTTATAGCAGGAGTTTTGTATGCACCACGCCCGGGAGCTGAAATGAGAGCTAAGGTTAAAGAAACTGTATATGATCTTGCCGAAAAGCATTCCCCAGCTGTCAATGAAGCAAAAAAACAGGCAATTGAGTCAATTGACCTATTAAGATATAAGCTTGAAAGACAATATAAAAAGTTCTCAAATATGTTAAAATCAAAAAAAATGAGAAAAGCAAAAGAGCTTGAGGACGTATCAGACTACGATTTCAACTAATCAAAAGCAGAGGAAAACAAATGGAAACAGCGCAATTATATCAGAGTTTAACTTTTTTGGCATATACAACAGGCATTATAGTAATACTTGTAGGCGGTATGCTTATAAAAGTTTTGTTTGATTTATCTAAACTTACAAGAAACGTAAATGAAACGGCAGAGGTCGTAAAAGAAGAGTTAACTCCGACATTAAAGAACATTAATAAGTCCGTGGAAATCGTAAGCGGAATTATTATAAAAACAGATGAAGGAGTAAATAAGGTAAAAGATTTTATCAAGAAAACACCATTAAACCTTCTATGTAAACTATCCTCCATAACCGGCTCTGTTGCAAAAGGTTTTTCTACCGGTCTTAGTACAGCATTTAAGTTTTTTACCAAAAAGAAGTAAACCGGATAGTCAATACAAAAATCCTAAGAAAAAGTTAAACTACAAAAGAAGGAGAAAACAATATGTCAGTAATGAAATTTTTAGCAGGTTTTGCAGTAGGTGCCGCTATAGGTGCAGTAGCAGGAGTACTTCTTGCCCCAAAATCAGGTGCAGAAACAAGAGAAATGATAGGTGAAATGGCATCTGATGTAGCAAAAAAGACAGATGAAACAGTAAAAGATCTTCAAAGAAGAGCAGACAATATTGTCTCAGACGTACAAGAAAAAAGTGAAGAGATTATGGGAAAAATTCAGGACATGCTAAATAAGCAAAAAGAAGGTTTAGAGAACTAACCTGACCTGAAAGATTTTTTAAAGGAGCACTCAATTGAGTGCTCCTTTTTTAGTTTGACTTATAAAGATGTTTATATTATCATTGACTTGTTGAGAATTTGATAAACAAGCCCTTGTGGAAAGGACTCCGCGAGGACGATTGAGTATCGTCCGAGATGGAGGGGAGAGTAGACGCGCGGCTGGCGATTCCGCTCTCCAAAGTGAAAATTTAATAAACAAGCCCTTGTGGCACTCTGCCGAACAAAAGGTGGCTAAATGTCACGTTTTGTGAGAGGTGAGGTAGACGCTAACGAAGTGAAACAAGGAAAATCAAATTTGACAATTTAATAAAACAAGCCCTTGTGGCGGAATCGGTAGACGCGTTGGACTTAAAATCCAATCGGGGTTCTCCCTCGGTGCCAGTTCAAGTCTGGCCAAGGGCATTTTTTAAGGCTTATCTTAGTAAGGATAAGCCTTTTATATTATAAAGGGAGTTTATGGATACGATAGAGCGGGATTATAAAGTTTTTAAGGTTATAGTAGCTGTATTTATTTTAATATTTTTGTGGAATAAGATTAGTTTTGATAATACAGTTTTGCGCAATGTTGATATGAAGCCTTTTGAGGAGCCTATTCAGGAAAAACTTGACGACGAGGAGGTTGTTCAGCAAAAATTTAGGGATGGACATGCTTTTATTACTCTGGTAGAAAAGTATAAAATATATGGGCGGGTTTATGATAAACATTATATGCCTTCAAAATTACGTCTGGCTTCAATTGTTCCGTATGATGTAACAATTGGCTGGGGTGGATTGCATTCAAAAGAAGTTTTTAAAACCATAAAAACAACAATGGTAGGCAGAGTTGTCTACTGGCGATTTAGTTCAAAGTGCCCGTTTAATGAAAAAGAAATTAATTCAATGATGAGCAACAATCATTTGATTCCTGCAAATAAAAATGTAAAACGAGGGATTAGCAGGCTGAAGAAAAAAGATGTTGTATATATTGAGGGTTATTTGGCTAATGTTGCAATTCACAAACCTCATGTAGTTGAGAGATCAACAACAAGTCTTACCAGAAACGATACCGGACTAGGTGCTTGTGAAATGATATATGTAACGAGAATTGTATCACGTCATGGCGATTTTCGTTAAACAAGAGCTTTAAGCCCCAAAATTATTAACAGAATTCCTGATGTTATTTCAAGTGCTTTTGTCGGCAAATGTTTTAATTTTCCGCCGAGCCAGAAACCAAGTGAGGAATTTATGAAGGTTATTAAAGCTATTAAAAGAGCAGGTTTTAGAATTTTATTTCCAAAAAGAGAGAGTGAAATACCTGCTGAGAAAGCATCAATACTTGTTGCAATGCCGACAAGGAGCAGACATTTTATATCAATGCAAAACTGTTTTTCTTTTTTATTTTCGAAAGCTTCAAGTATAAATTTTATTCCCAGATATGTAAATATAAAGAATACTATCCATCCGGCAAAGGGTTCAATATAAGACTTTACAAATCCGGTAAGGAAGTATCCGACAGCCGGCATTATTCCCTGAAAAAATCCGGTACAGCCAGCCAGAAGCATTGCATTTTTAAGCCTCTTTTCCGTAAAAATCAAACCGTAAGAAAACGAGACAACACAGGCATCTATTGATAAAGCTATAGCAAGTAATATTATTGAAATATAGGACAAATGTAAGCTCCTTTTAGTTTAGTAGTTTAGAAGTTGGTGAGTTGAAAAAAAGTTTATATTGCTTATTTTATACTTCCTTCTAAACTTCTAAACTTTTCCCCTCCTAAACTCTTAAAATACATCCGTTTTAATAGGGTTTTTAAACTTGGTAATACTGCCTTGAAACAGAAGTTTAACAGTTCCCACCGGTCCGTTTCTGTGTTTTGCGATAATAATTTCTGCTTCACCCTTATTTGCAGCTCTCTCTGCTTGTTCTTCATCCTCATTTGCGTTTTTGTAATATTCATCACGATAAATGAACATAACAATATCAGCGTCTTGTTCGATGGATCCGGATTCTCTCAAGTCAGAGAGCATCGGTCTTTTATCAGTTCTGCTTTCAACCGCACGAGATAACTGAGAAAGCGCAATAATTGGTACGTTCAGTTCTTTTGCAAGAATTTTTAAACCTCTTGAGATACTGGAGATTTGCTGCATACGATCCTCTCTTCCAGTTCCTTCAATCAATTGCAGATAGTCAATTACAATAAGCCCGAGATTTTTTTCTGCCATAGCAAGCCTCCTGCATTTGGCACGCAAATCAGTAATTGTACATCCTGCGGTATCATCGATATAAATAGGGGCTTCTGAAAAACTGCTCATGGCAATAGCCAATTTCTCCCAGTCTTTAGCCTGCATGTTTCCTGTTTTAAGCCTTTGCGTGTCTACTTCGGCCTCAGAACACAAAAGACGCTGAACGAGTTGTTTCTTTGACATTTCTAAAGAAAATATCGCAACAGGAGTGTTTGCCCTTAGGGCAACATTTTGAGCAATGTTTAGAGCAAACGCCGTTTTACCCATTGCAGGTCGTGCAGCGAGTATAATCAAATCTGATTTTTGAAGCCCGTTCATCATTGCATCAAGGTCATAAAAACTTGTCGGTACACCTGTAAGCTGTCCCTTGTTATTGTATCTTTCTTCAATATCAGCATAAGTTTCATAAACGAGATCTTTTATCGGCGAAAGAGCCTGTGATGCCTTTTGGGATGCAATGTCAAAAATCAGCTTTTCAGCCTGCTCAAGCGACTCTTCTATCGGATTTAAATCATACCCGGCAGATACAATTTCTGATCCTGCATTGATTAAAGAACGTTTTATTGCTTTTTCCTGTACAATTTTGGCATAGTATTCAACGTTTGCAGTGGTTATTGTTTTGTAGCTTAAATCATTGATAAAAGCTCTTCCTCCGACGAGTTCAAGCTTCTGATTAATATTTAGTAAGTCTGACACCGAAACAATATCTATTTTGTTGTCACCGCTGTTATATAGTTGAAGCATGGCTTCATAGACATATCTGTGTGCCGGTTTGTAAAAAGATTCCGGTCTCAGGTGTTCTATTACTTTATCCATGCATCTAGGACTTACAAGTATTGCACCGAGTATTGCTTCTTCTGCATCAATGTTTTGAGGCATTAATTGTGATAAGTCTTCGGATTGTTTTTTTCTGCTTGATGTTACGGCTGCCGGCATAAATTTTTATCTCCCATATAATTTATAAGATTAGCAATAATAACAAACTTATTCAATTCTTTTTTACAATTCTTATCAGTATAAATTTTTTCATTACAAACAATGGAAAGTATACGATCCATGTAGTGCGATCTACCGGTGTACTGTCATTCTGATGGCGTAAGTTCGAAGAATCTCGGTTTTGGGAAGCTTTAGAGATTCTTCGCCCCCAAATGGATATCGGACTCAGAATGACGTGGCACATTTGGCATCCCCCCTCTCCCCTTGTGGGAGGGGGTAAATGTATTGGGCTGGTTGGTCACTACTCCTCGCTCCTTGGGGAGAGGACGCAGTCGTGCGTGAGCCGTTAGGCGAAGGCTACGAATGCGGGTGAGGGGCTGAATAAACAAGTTTTTCAATAATGTAGTAGGTCAGGTTTTACCTGACAATAACTTTTTTAATAAACTCATTAAACCCCTCACCCGAATTTCTAAGTTTCGCTCACGCTCAACTTGAAATTCTACCCTCTCCCTCAAGGGGCGAGGTGATTATAGTAACTGCAATGCTATTGACGGCGTCTGGTTGGCGGTCGCAAGAAGGGTAGCGGATGCCTGCTGAAGAATTTGCATTTTTATGTACTCGCTCGACTCTTCTGTGATATCTGCATCCTTAATCGTTGACTGTGTAGAAGTTAAATTGTCTATCGAAACCCCGATTGACTCAAGCGCTGATTCAAGACGGTTATATGCTGCGCCATATTCGGTCTGTTTTTCATTAATTTGTTTCAAATATTTATCAATTTCTGTTATAGCATTTTTCGCATTTTCAGTTGATGATAAATCTAACTGCAAATCTCTTAAATTAATCTTTTTTGATAATTATTTGCGAGCTTTCTTGAGCATTAATTCCAACTTGCAGTTTTATCGATAAATTCTTTTCCGGTTCAATCGGCTTAACATCATCTCCTGTTGAATAATCAACTTTATATAAAGTAGTTATAGGAGTATCCGGAAGAGCTCCTTTATCAACAACACTGGTATAAGTTCCAGTACTATCTGTGCCGACTGCACCTATTCCTGGGCTTGTATCTCCATAATATTCGCAGTTTTTTAATCCACTGCCGGAATATTTTCCTACCAACATTCCCATCTCTCCGGTATCACCACCTATTGTATAACTGCCTTTGGACATAGAACCTGCAAAATAACAATCTTCTATTACACCTATTGATAATCCTGCAATACCGCCGGTAGCATCAGTTCCTTTCATCTCACAGGTAGAAAAACAATTCTTTATTACAGAAGAATTACCGGCAGCAAGAAGTCCTGCAATGCCTCCATTTCCCTGCCCTATTCGAGCTTCTACAGTTCCTTCTGTGTAACAGTCATATATTTCACCATATTGTCCAAGATATCCTACAAGCCCGCCGCTAATAGAATATTTATCCCAAGTAAACATAAACTAAAATGTATAATTTATTTAATATTTACTCCTGCATATGTATGAGATTTATAACAAAATACTAAAGAAAAATAAAAATCAGCCGATAAGCTTAGTATGGAAAACCTTAATGGTTTTTCATACCTCCTCCCCAAGTCTGGTAGCCGTTCTCTAAAGAAACGGCTTTTTTTTGTGCTACGCACGTAGTCCTTGGGTCGGAACACAATTAATAAAACTACAAGTTTAAATATAAAAAACAAGTGTTCCTCATAGAAAACTTTCCTAGTTTGAATACTTCTACCATCGCACGTAGTCCTTGGGTCGGAACACAATTAATAAAACTACAAGTTTAAATATAAAAAACAAGTGTTCCTCATAGAA
>CALURU010000004.1 GCA_944323255.1 Candidatus Gastranaerophilales bacterium | reverse complement strand
TCTTTAAAACTTTACAAAAAGGAGATTCTTCGGGCTTCCGCCCTCAGAATGACGGCACTCTGGTAAGTCTCGCTTCCGCTCTCCCCAAAGGGGCGAGGGAATACAACACTTGCCAGATTTAAGCGTAACGGAGCGAGGGAAAGGTTTTCGAAGCGATAGCGGGAGCAGAGCGGGAGCGTGTCTGAGAAAAGCTTTCCTGAGCAAAGTGGAGCGTTGAGAGTAAGTTCTTGATTTAACCCCTCACCCGAATTTCTAAGCTCGCACAGCTCGCTAAGAAATTCTACCCTCTCCCTCAAGGGGAGAGGGAATACAACGCTTGTACATTTAAAGTGTCGCTTACATTCCCTAATGAGGAAAGAGGCTTGCCGGCAGAGAGTGAAGGACTTTTGCGTAAGCAAAATCCTAAGACTCGTTTAACGCCGGTAAACAAGCAGGTCAGGATGGGGGCTGACAAAAACGTTAAATTAATAAGTGCCGTTGACCTCGTCTCCTGAATGGGTCAGATATGACTTGACATTAAAATTACACCCTCACTTATTTAGAGTGAGGGTGTAATAATTTAAACTTTAAGGCGCTCTGTTACATTTCTAGATTCATTTGTGAGAATTGAATAATCTTGTTTTTACCTCTGTGTTTTGCATTATAAAGAGCGTGTTCTGCATATCTTATAACCGTGTTTGCGTCTTCGTCAACATCCGGCATACAAGGATATGTTGAGATTCCTCCTGAAATTGTAACTTTGTGAGCCTCATCTTCGCCCGCAGGAATAAATTCCATTTTTTCAACTTCTCTTCTGAATCGTTCACCAAACAAGAATGCGTTTTCTTCTGAAGTATTAGGAAGTACAAGCAAAAACTCCTCGTCGCCATATCTTGTTAAAATATCTTCTTTTCTTATCATTGAATTTAATTTGTTTGCAATGTTTCTAAGAAGAATATCGCCCCACTCGTATCCGAACATATCATTTACAACTTTAAAGAAATCTATATCAAACAATATGCAAGAAAGCTTTGTGCCATAACGTTTAGAACGTGAAATTTCTTCTTCAAGACGTTCCTGAAGATATTTTCTGTTGTGCAATCCTGTTAAATCATCTGTTGTAGATACTTTTTCTAATTTGTTTTTAAGTTCCTTAATCTTTAACAAAGCCTTTACCCTGACAATTAATTCGTCTTTATTAGCAGGATCTTTAATGAAGTCATATCCTTCTGCTCTTACCGTAACATCTCTTCTCGTTGTGCCAAAAAATAAAATCGGGCAAGGAAATTTATTTGTCATAAGCGCATCTTTTGCTGCATCTATGTTTTCAACTATCATTAATGAAGGATTAATTACTGCATAATCTTTCATTTGCTCAATAGTAACTACCCTTACTTCTGCTTCATCAATCTCTGATAATGTTGCCTGAAGTTCCGGCATCGGTTTAGATGAATAAATAACAATGTTGCTCATATATCTTCCTCTTATTTTAAATTCAAATCCTTATATTTAAATATACAATAATTGTAACGTTTTGTAAAATGGTTATTTATTTTTTACAAAACGTACAAATTCACTCTCTATATACTTTTACATCTGTTTATTTTATAATTCATTTTGTAGAATAGGCGAGGATAAAGAATGTTAAAAGATTTTTTCTTAAATGAAGTTGAAAATGCGGTAATTCAGGCAATAAAAGATAACAAATTAAACCAGGCAAGCGAGTATACAAAAGGTTCTTTGATGATAGAAAAACCAAAGAATCCGGATTTTGGTGATTTTGCTGTTAATGTGTCATCACTTGCACGTTCTGCCAAACTTGCTCCGCCCCTTATTGCAGCTGCTGTTGCCGAATATCTTTCAGGCAGAGATTATTCAGCATCTGTTGTAGGCGGGTTTATCAACTTTAAGATAGAAAATTCTCTTCTTGCCTCTACGGTAGAAGAAATTCTTGCACGAAAAGAAAATTATGGACGTGGTGAGAAAAAAGACGAAAAGATTTTGCTGGAGTACGTTTCTGCAAATCCGACAGGACCATTCCATATCGGTCACGGGCGCTGGGCAGCAATGGGCAGCGCACTTGCAAATTTGCTTAAATTCTACGGGTATGAAGTTTATCAGGAATTTTATATTAATGATGCCGGAAGCCAGATTCAGAAACTCGGTAATTCGCTGAAAATCAGAGTTCTTCAGGAACTAGGTGAAAATGTTGATTTCCCTTCAGACGAAGTTGAAAGAAAAAATTATTATCCGGGTGAATATTTGATTCCTGTAGCCAAGAAATACATTGAATTAAATCCCGGCATAACTTCTGATAAGCTTGAAGTCAAAGCTCTTTCGGATTTTGCTAAAAAAGAAATGGAGGAATGCCAGAAAAAATTGCTGGAGGATTTTAGAGTCCATTTTGATAATTTTTATTCAGAGCTGGATCTTCACAATTCAGGTAAGGTTGAAGAAAGCTACAAAGAGCTTATGGCAAAGGGAATGCTCTATGAAAAAGATGGTGCTATGTGGTTCAAATCTTCCGAATTTGGCGATGATCAGGATAGAGTAATTAAAAAAGCTGACGGGTCAAATACTTATTTGACGGCTGATATAGCTTATCATGTGGATAAACTTAGAAGAGGTTTTGACAGATTAATTAATATATGGGGTGCAGATCACCATGGGTATGTTGCCCGTGTAAAAGCATCACTTGAAGCTCTCGGGTATGATCCTGATAAACTGGAAATACTTCTGGGGCAGCTTGTTAATCTCGTAATAAATGGTGAAGAAGTCCGCATGGGCAAACGTAAAAATATGGTTACGCTTGATGATTTAATAGAAGAAGTCGGCGTCGATGCGACAAGATATTGGATGGAGATGCGTAACATTGATATGACACTCGATTTTGATATTGAGCTTGCAAAACGTTCAACGGATGAAAATCCTGTGTTTTATGTTCAATATGCGCATGCAAGAGTTTGCTCAATATTGAGAAATGCAGTTAATGACAGAATTAATCCTGAAACAGGAGAAAAGATTAAAGCTCCAATGACAAGCGGGGATTTGGATGTTTTGGTAAATAATTTTGACAAAAATATTATTTTAAAAACGGCGGATGCTGCAAAATCTTTGATTCTTAAACTGGAAGAATTTAAGTCTGTTATTGCTCTTTCTGCTCAAAACAGAACTGTTTATACAATTTGCAGATATGTCCAGGAGCTTGCGGCAGAATTTCATTCTTTCTATAATTCTAACCGTGTAATATGTGAAGATGTAGAATTGATGAAATCAAGATTGGCGTTGATGGTTGCAATAAAAATAACTCTTAAAAATGCTCTTGATATTCTTGCGGTTTCAGCACCTGAAAAAATGTAGCAGAATTAGGACAAAAAAAATTTTTTAGGGTTTTAATACTGGTATGCAAATTCCTCAGATAAAATTAACTCCTCCTCTAAAAACGGTAAATCAGTCAAAGAAATTACCGGATGTTTTGATATACAATACTCCGAATACCAATATGTATAGTATGATGACTACCTTTATGCCTCGTCTTGTCGGTACTATGCGGGCATTTCCGGTAAAGCAAGGTCAAGATAAGTATCTGAGGATTGATCTTCTGGTAATTTTTCAGAAGCGATTTGGGTTTGGAACGGAGTTTCTTGATTTCGCAAGGAATCTAAGCAGGCAATACGGATGTGAAGGGAATATAAGGCTCAAAGCTGGGACTACTGTTTATGATCCGACAACTCCGCCTCATGCATTTTACAGAAAGTATGGATTTGGATCGGATAAAAAGCGGACATTGAGAAAAGTTGACAGAGCAATAAAAGATAATAAGCTTTTGAATTACAAGACAATACCTGCTATAGAAATGTTTTACCCGGATAATAAAAAACAGAGCTTTTTGCAAAAACTTTTGACAAAATTGTATTTATAGAACATACTTCCACTTGACTGATAGCAGCTCTAAGGTCTTATAATATTTATGTACAAAAAGTTAATGAAGAGGAAGTATTATGTCAAAGCAAGTTTTGATTATCGGTACAAGTCCGAGAAAAAACGGCAATTCAAACAGACTGGCAGAAGAGTTTAAGAAGGGTGCGGAAAGTGCTGGCAATGAAGTTGAGATGGTTTATTTGTACGACAAAAAAATCGGCTTTTGCCATGGCTGCCTTGCCTGTCAGAAAACAAAAAAATGCGTTATAAAAGATGATGCAAATGAAATTGTGGAAAAGATGAAAACGGCAGATGTAATAGTCTGGGCAACTCCTGTTTATTATTACGAAATGTCCGGTCAGATGAAAACAATGATTGACCGTTCAAATCCTCTGTTTAGTGATGAATATTCTTTCAGAGATATTTATCTTCTTGCAACGGCGGCTGATAGCGGCGAATATGCAATGGATGGCGCAATAAAAGGATTGCAGGGCTGGATAGATTGTTATGAAGGAACAAACCTGAAAGGAATTGTAAAAGGTTTGGGTGTAACCAATGCAGGCGAAATTGAAAACTCTCCTGCGTTGAAGGAAGCTTATGAAATGGGGTTATTAGTATGATAAAAATGAAAAAGATTGCTGCCTCAATTCTTTCACTGATGATACTTCAGTCGGGAATTGTGCTGGCAAAACCGGTTAAGAAAGAAGGTGTCGGAATGACAAGATCAGATATTTGTAAAAAGAATTATGAAACGTTATTTAAATCTAAGTGGGATCCGAGTGTAGGAAACGATCCGGAGATGATGGAAATACTTCAAAAATATATATTTGGAGAAGTATTTGTTACGGGTAATCTTGATATGAAAACAAGAGAGATGATAACAGTAACTTCGCTTTCGGTTCAACAGGCTCTCCCGCAGTTGGAAGGGCATTTAAACGGGGCGCTTAACGCAGGAGCTACACCGCTTGAACTTAGAGAAGCCATTTATTTATGCTCACCGTTTATAGGTTTTCCAAAGACCTTAAACGCTCTGAGTGTTTTGAATAAGGTTCTTGCATCAAGAAACATTTCTACTCCGCTTGCAAAAGCAGGAACTGTAAACGAAAATGAAAGGTTTGTTAAGGGCTCTGAAATTCAAACTCCTCTTTATGGTGATGAAATAGCAAGAGATATGGAAGGGCTTCCTGATAATTTAGGTGCAGATGCTGCAAGATTTTTGACGGAATTCTGTTTTGGAGATATTTATACAAGAGGAGTTTTGGATACAAAGACACGTGAACTTCTCGCAGTATGTATTCTTACGACAACCGGTAATATGGATGTCTTAAAAAGCCATATTTCAGGCAGCATAAAAGCAGGTAACAGTCCGGAAACAGTTGCTTCTGCTATTATTCAGTGCATGCCTTATGTTGGATTCCCTAACGCTCTTGGTGCTTTAAGAACACTAAAAAGTGCTACAGGAGAAGATAAGGTTAATGCGGATTTTAAACAACCATTTAAACTCGGTGAAGTAAACCCATACAGCAAATATTTTACCGGTACGACTTATTTAAACATGTTATGCCAGAAGGATGATATCTGGAATTCTTCAATCGGAAACGTAACTTTTGAAAAAGGTGCCAGAACAAACTGGCATAAGCATTCAGGAGGGCAAATCCTTCTTGTTACGGCAGGTGAAGGCAGGTATCAGGAAAAGGGCAAGGAGATACGTATCCTTAAACCCGGTGATATCGTAAAGATTCCGCCAAATGTTGAACACTGGCATGGTGCTGCACCGGATAGCACATTTGCTCATATTTCAATAGAAACAAATATACCTAATAATGCTACAACCTGGCTTGAGCCGGTAACTAACAAGGAATATAAATAAATTTCTCCAATTTCTTTGAAATACCTGCCTTAAAATATAAGGCGGGTATTTTTTTATAGCAAAAAAAATCTTTAGGTTTTTTTTTATTTTTGAGACTGATATAATATAACAGGATTTCATATGAACATAAATGCAATAAATTCTCAGATAAATTATATAAGAACAACCGGAGTAACATTTACTTCACAAACCGGCAGGGTTGATAATAAAAAGCCCAAGTCTCCTGTTACGATAAAAAATTATCACCATATAGACCGCTTGATTTCACGTGGTGCAAGACCTACAGAGGCGCAGGTCGCAGAATTGAAGCAGCACGGATATAAGCACATTATCGATTTTATGACAGAGACAGCACCGGATAGTGATTTACCGGAAGAAGCTTTATGGGCTAAAAAAGAGGGGATTCAATTTCACTGGCTGCCGTTTCATTCCAGAAATAATCCACCAGAAGAGTACATTGATAAGTTTTTTGAAATAACTGATAATGCGAAATTAAGAAATGAGCGGGTTTTTATCCATTGCCGGCATGGGGCTGACAGAACCGGAGTGTTTTCTGCGATTTATAAGCTTAGGAATTATAACGTAAAATTAAGTGACGTTGTGGCAGAAATGTTTAAGTACGGACATAATGCCAATAACAATCCTAATCTTATTCCTTATGTAATAAAATATAAGGAGGATCATATGAAGATAGTTCCAAATTTTAGAAATGTTGTTTCTAAAATGTATGAAGCAATGAAAAATAATTTGAAACGAATTAAAATAATTTAGTTGTGCAGTAAGTTATTGTCAGGCATTGCCTAACTTACTTATATAAAAATTATTTATTATTTTCTAAAATACTGTTGGATTCAGAATGATATTATTTCATGTTAGAATCATATTATAATGACAAGATTTAAGCGCAATACTGAAACACAAGACTTATCTTGCTCAAGTAGCAAGACTAAAAACTGGTTCCAGCTTTCCGAACAGGGTGCAGGAAGAATAAGGCTTATTTTAACAAAATATATTTATCAGTATTTTGGTGAAATTCCGGTGAGAATTATTGCATTTTTTGTAACTCTCACTGTGTTTTTGACGGCAAAAGAAAGACGCAGAGCCTCCGAAAAATTCTTTAAAATTCTGAATAAAAAATTTGTTTTATTTCACTCTTTTTTACAGTTTTTGAATTATGGAAATGCTCTGGTAGATAAATTTATTTCGTTTCTTGGCAGGCTTGATCCTGCAAGAATCGAACTTCCTGATCCGGAAATTTACCACGGTGCATTTTTTATTACTACTCACGTAGGTAATGTTGAGATTTTAAGATCCCTTTTTCAGGATGAAAAGCTCGATCATCCCAGAAGGGTTAATGTTTTTCTGCAAGCGAGCGCCTGTGAAAGATTTAACAATTTTTTGCATTCTTTAGAGTTGAAATTAAACATTGATGCATTTCCGGTAGAAAAAGTAAGTGCAGATACTTCTATTATGGTAGCTGACAGACTAAAACAAGGCGAGATTGTTTTTATGGCGGGCGATAGAGTTTCATCAGAAAATACTAACAAAGTGTATGAAGCAGAGTTTTTACACCATAGGGTTGAGTTTCCGCTAGGAACTCTTCGTTTTGCCTTAATGATGCAGGTGCCGATATACTTTATTGTATGTGTTAAAGCCGGTAAGAAATTCAAAGTTTATACTGAAAGATTTGTAACTCAAAAAGAAAAAAAGAACGAAATCTTATCAGACATGCAAAAAGCTTATGTGCAGTTTTTAGAGAAATTTACCCTCAAGTATCCGCACCAATTTTATAATTTTTATGATTTATTCAAGAATTGAGTCCCTTAGGGCGGGTCGACAAAATGCTACTTGACAAAATGTTAGGTATCACTTACAATATTTACGAGTTAATTTGTTAGGAATGCCGAACAATGGGTAAAATACAAGCATTTGCAAAGTTTCTGGATCAGCCGAGGCTGGTCGGGAATTTTTCCAAAACACTGCCGCCGCTTCTTGCTGCGGGTGCAGGGGCTATGGTGATTAATGATACGTATAATGCTCCGAAAGAAAAAAGAAAGAGAGTTTTTATACAGAATGGTTTGACTATGTTTGGGGCAGTTGCATCTTCTCTTTATGCGCCAACGATTACTTCCAGGATATTCCGCACTGCTCCGGAGGCAGTCAAATTTAACAAATTGGAGAAATACAATTCTGAATTGGTAAATGACTTTCTTGCAAAAAATAAAGTAAATTCCAAAACGGAGCAGCTTTTGCATAAGATTAAATCCAAGGTTCTAAATGTCAGTGAAATTAAAAACCTTTCAGAAAATCTACATACAAATGACGGAAGAGCTTTATTTAATAATCTTATTCCGGAGCCTGAGAATATAACTTCAAAGGAAATATTTTCAGAAATCGGGCGGTTGTCAGTGTTTGGATTAATTCCCGTGTTAGGGGGAATTGCAGGCGGTATTTTAGGTGATGGTCTTACTGATAGAGAGTATAAAAAGAAGATACCAAACAAAGTTAAGGAGGGGGCTTATCAATATCTTGCAAATATTTTCTTATGTAATGTAGGTGCGGGTGTGGCGCTTGCTGTTTTAGAGAAAATGAATATAAAATCCAAAGCAGCACGTGCATTTGGTATGGTAAGCGGTATTATTTTAACGGGAGTTATCGGCGGGAGTGCGATAGCTAATCTTATTGGAAAAAAAGTTATTAATAAGTGTTTTAAGGAGACTGATACGAAAGAGCGGAAGCCGGAGGCTTTAGATATTTGTCTGCATACAGATGATATTGCGACAGTTGCGGTTATGTCCGGGTTG
The DNA here is from genome assembly GCA_944323255.1 of Candidatus Gastranaerophilales bacterium. Lineage (GTDB taxonomy): Bacteria > Cyanobacteriota > Vampirovibrionia > Gastranaerophilales > Gastranaerophilaceae > CAG-196. Next base: position 124,127 of record CALURU010000004.1, on the reverse strand, counting down.
AAATGGATAGAGCCTGCGCTTCCTGCATTGTATTCTATTTCCGGTTATCGGGCTGGTATCGGCTATAGGGGAGATAAAAATAAACAGGCGGGGTAATTGTTGAATAAGGATTTGTATTTGACAATATGTTGTTAATATACTATCATGACAAACAATCAGATAGTTTAAACTTTTAGAACCCCCGTTTTTCGGCTGTCTTTGTCAGGTAAGCCGGTTATTGCAAGAGAAGAAGTCCCATAAATCAACGTTTCTAAATATTTAAAAGGCTCAATTTTTCAGAAAGGAGTCATACGTGCAAGAAGTTCAGATGAGAGCAGACAGTATGGATGTTGTTGAGTACAATATAAATCAGCTGCGGCAGATTTTTCCGGAAGTATTTACGGAGGACAAGATTGATTTTAATAAATTGCAGAATATTCTCGGAAATTATACGGATGACGGTGAAGAGAAATACCGTTTTACCTGGAAGGGAAAGCTCAATTCATTAAGGCTGGCTCAATCGCCATCCTGCGGGACTTTAAGACCATGCAGGGAAGAGAGCCGCAATTGGGATTCGACAAATAATATCTATATTGAGGGAGATAATCTGGAGGTTTTAAAGCTGCTTCAAAATTCTTATCTGAATAAGATAAAACTGATTTACATTGATCCGCCATACAATACCGGGAATGATTTTGTTTATAAAGATGATTTTAAAGATAATATAAAAAACTATAAAAGGATAACGGGTCAGATTGATGGTGAGGGTAATGCGACTTCCACAAACAAGGAATCTGACGGAAGGTTTCATACAAACTGGCTGAATATGATGTATCCGAGGCTTATGCTGGCAAGAAATCTTTTAAAAGAGAATGGTGTGATTTTTATTTCTATATCTGATACGGAGTTGGATAATTTAAAAAAGATATGTAATGAAATTTTTGGAGAAACAAACTTTGCTGCGGATATTATTTGGAATTCGACAAAATCGGTTACCAATACGGCTCTGATTTCTGTATCGCATACTCATACTCTTGTGTATTTTAAAGATGCTAAATATTATATAAAACACAGGGAGGAATTTCGTCTTAGAGAGGACGGTTCAGGTTTTGCGAATCCGGACAATGATCCGAGAGGTCCTTGGAAAGCTGATCCTTTTCAGGTTGGCGGCTGGCGACCTAACCAGCAGTATGAGATTATAAATCCGAAAACGGGTGTTGTTTACAGACCGAATCCAAATTGCAGCTGGAAGAACGATTATGAAAAGTTTCAGGAACTTCTGGCGGATGACAGGATTGTTTTTGGTATCGGGGGAGAAGGAGGACCGCAGAGAAAAAGATTTATTTATGAGGCGGAAGAAAGAGGAAGAGTCACTAAGACTTTATGGGATGATGTGGAAACAACAACAAACGGAACGCAGCAGGTGAAAAATTTATTTGACGGAAATATTGTGTTTGACAATCCGAAACCTGTAGGGTTCATAAAAAGAATAATAGAATTGGCAGCGGATAATGATGATATTATACTGGATTTCTTTTCCGGTTCTGCGACTACTGCGCATGCTTGCATGCAGTTTAATCTGGAAAATAATACAAATTGCCGCTATATTCTAATACAGCTTCCGGAGGTTTTAAATCCTGAATCCAAAGAAGATAAGACCGCTTTTGATTTCTTATGTGGACTTAAAAAGCCGCCTTTGTTGTCTGAAATAGGAAAAGAGAGAATCAGACGTGCGGGAGACAGAATTTTGGGAGCAAACCCGGAAACGACGCCGGATATCGGGTTTAGGGTTTTTAAATTAGATTCTTCTAATATAAAGAAGTGGAGTCTTGATACTAAGAATCTTGAGCAGAGTTTGCTGGAGCAGATTGATAATTTTGTAGAAGGGCGGAGTGAGGAAGATGCTTTGTATGAGATAATTCTAAAAAACGGACTTCCGCTTACGATTCCAGTAACAGAGATGAATCTGAATGGAAGAAAAGTCTTTTTGGCAGGAGACTGTGAGATAATTGTATGTCTGGATAACGATATTACATTTGAGACTGCGGCAGATATTGTAAAATTATGTACGGAATCCGAAAACAAAGGGCGGATTGCGGTTGTTTTTAAAGATAACGGGTTTGCTGATGACAGTGTAAAAACTAATGTCAAAGAAACTCTGAAAAGTTTTGGTATTGATAAATTTGTAACGGTTTAAACAACCGGAGGTTTTTGTGAAATTTAAGTTTGAAGAATTAGATTATCAAAAAAAAGCAATAAATTCGGTACTAAAATTATTTGAAGGTCAGCAGAGCTGTCTAACGGCATTTTCTGCCGGAAATTCCTTTTATCAGCCCGGAATTAGGGAAAATCTGACGGAATATTCCGGAGTTGTCTCCAACAGTCTCGATTTGACGATAGAAGAGCTGATGGATAATATGCACGAGGTTCAATTGCATAACGGACTTGCGCAGACTTCCGAGATGAGCAATGAGTATCCGGAATTTGACATAAATATGGAAACCGGAACGGGTAAAACTTACGTATATCTTAAAACTATTTTTGAGTTAAAGAAAAAGTACGGTTTTTCCAAGTTCATAATTGTTGTTCCATCGGTCGCAATAAAAGAGGGAGTAAAAAAGTCTTTGGATATTACATTTGAACAGTTTAAAAAAGATTATCCGGAGATACCATACAGCGAATCCAGCTATTTTGTTTATGACAGTTCAAGACCGGAACTTGTACGTGATTTTTCGGGGAACAGAAATCTTTCTATTATGGTGATTACTATTGCAGCTTTTAATAAAGATAAAAATATTATTCATCAGGAGGAAAGAGAGACGGGCAAGCTCGTGGATTTAATCAGCGCTGCAAGACCGATTTTGATTATTGATGAACCACAGCTTGTAGATAATACTCTAAATTCCCAAAAATCTATTAAGCTCTTAAACCCGCTTATAAGCTTCAGATACAGTGCGACTCATAACAGAAAAAGCAACTTAATCTATAGTTTTGATGCTATTGATGCTTACGAGGGTGAATATGTAAAGCAAATAGAAGTTGCTTCATTTTCTGCCAGAGATTACGATAACACTGCATACATTAAACTTCTTTCAATAAAATCGAGCAAGGGCAGCATAAAAGCAAAACTGGAAATTAGCGCATTAGACAGCCGGGGAAAAATTACCAGAAAAGTTGTAGAGGCTGATAAATATAGGAAAAACAGTTTATACACTTTATCCGGCGGCAGAGAAATATATTCGGAATACAGAGTGAAGGATATTTACTGTTTGGGAGACGAAAGATATATTGAGTTTCTAAACGGGGTAGAAATTGCGGAAGGGCAGGCTGTCGGAGATATTGATGATACGGATTTAAAAAGACAGCAGATAAGAAAAACTATTCAGGAGCATTTGGATAAGGAAAAAATGTTTGCAAAAAGAAATTTGGGAATAAAAGTTTTGAGTTTGTTTTTTGTAGACAGGGTTGAAAAATACCGTTATTATGATGAAAATGGTAAACCGCAAAAAGGCGAATATGCCCGAATTTTTGAAGAGGAATATAAATCATTAGTTTCACAGCGACAGTACAGAGATTTTATAGTTGACACGCCGGCTGAGGAGGTTCACAACGGTTATTTTTCTATAGATAAAAAAGTTGTGACTCCGTATTCGGAATTAACGGAAAAATCCGGAGCAAAGGCAGAAGAGAGTACTTATAATCTGATTATGAAAGATAAAGAAGAATTGCTCAAATTGGATAACAAGTTGAGGTTTATTTTTTCACACTCTGCGCTAGGTGTCGGCTGGGATAATCCGAATGTGTTTCAGATATGTACACTTGCGGAAAACAGACAGGAGGTTGACAGGCGTCAGAAGATAGGCAGAGGGCTGCGGCTTTGTGTTAACCAGAGGGGGGAAAGAGTCAAGGGGTTTGATATCAATACTCTTACTGTTATTGCAAATGAAAGTTATGAGGATTTTGCAAAAAATCTTCAGCACGAAATTGAAGAGAACAACCACGATATAAAATTTGGAACTCTGGAATTTCATTCTTTTGCAAATATTCCTGTAAAACATTCAGACGGTTCTACTGGATATCTGGGAGAATTTCATTCAAAGCAAATATTCGATTACTTTGTTAATAAGGGGTATATTGATTCTGCGGGAAAGGTGCAGCAGGCTTTGAAATTAGATTTAAGGGAAGATAATTTGGATTTACCGGCAGAATATTTGTTCTTGAAAGATCAAATACAATTAATCGTAAAAAGACATTCAGGAAATCTTAATATTAAAGATAACTCTAAAAAACGGGTTGTGAAATTAAAAAATGAAGTTTTTCTGGATCCGGAATTTATTGAGTTGTGGAATAATATTAAATACAAAACGAGATATTCGATAGAATTTGATACACCAAAGCTGATAGAGGAGTGCTCTAAGGCTATAAATTCCAGGATGGAATGCGATTCTGCCATAATCGTAACAAAAACGGCAAGGCTTAAAATTACTGATGCGGGAATTGATTGCTCAACAATTGTAGATGATACAATCAGCGGAATAATTAATGATGTATCATATTATCCGGATATAATTACATTTTTGCAAAACAAAACGAATCTTACACGAAAAACAATTGCAGATATTTTGATAAAGAGCAGGACATTGCATATTTTTAGAAAAAATCCACAAAAATATATGTCAGAAGCTGCGGTAATTATTCTGCGGGTTATGAGAGATTTGATTCTTGCGGGAATTAAGTATACAAAGCTCGGTGATGATTATTTTTATACGCAGGAACTTTTGAGGGAAAATCCGCTTACGGGATATCTTGAACGTAATATGCTGGAAGTTAACAGCAACAAATATCCGTTTACTCATCTTGTCTATGATTCTGATAACGAAGCGAATTTCGCTCAAAAATTTGAGAATAACAAAAATATTCTAAAATATGTTAAACTGCCGTCTGCGTTTAAAGTCCCGACTCCTCTCGGACCTTATAATCCGGATTGGGCTATTCTGGTAGAGGTGAGAGGAGAACACAAATTGTATTTTGTCGTTGAGACAAAAAAAGAAAATTTGTACGTTTCTCTTGATGATGATTTGAGACAAAATGAGAAGGATAAAATATTTTGCGGTAAAAAACATTTTGCGGCTCTTGATACAGGTGTTCAATTTGAAACGATTACAAATTTTGAAACTTTTATTCAAAATACTACAAAAAATTAATATTTTTTGTACTGTTGACGCAGGTAAATAAACTGTTATACTGTATCTACAGGGATGATTTTTATTCGAGATTAAGGAGTAAGATAATGCAGGAAATTAAATGTCCCAAATGCGGTGAAATTTTTCAGGTTGACGAATCAGGGTATGCTGCAATTGTCAAGCAGGTGAGAGATAAAGAGTTTTCAAAAGAAATTCAGAGCCGTGAACTTCAGTTTGAATCTGACAAAGAGAATGCTATTCAGCTTGTGAAGCTTGAATCCGAAAAACAGTATAACGAATGGTTAAATCAAAAAGATAAAGAAATTGCGGAGCTGAAAAACCGCTTGTCAGCGTTTGATAAAGATAAAGAATTAGAGATTAATAAAATTGTAAATAAAATGAATGCCGAGCTTTCTGAAAAAGAAAATTGTATTACAAAATTGAACGGTGAAAAAGAACTTTCCGAAAAAGAATTCCAACTAAAGGAACAATCATTGAAAGATCGTTATGAAAGCGCTTTGAGATTTAAGGATGATGAAATCACACGGCTTAAAAATTTTAAATCCAGAATGTCAACAAAAATGATAGGAGAAAGCCTTGAACAGCACTGTGAAATAGAATTTAACCGGCTTCGAGCAACAGGATTCCAGCGGGCTTATTTTGAAAAAGATAATGATGCAAGAAGCGGAAGCAAAGGGGATTATATATACAGAGATACAGATGAAGAAGGCGGTGAATTTATCTCAATAATGTTTGAGATGAAAAACGAAATGGACACAACTTCTACAAAAAAGAAAAATACAGATTTTTTAAAAGAATTGGATAAAGACAGAAAAGAGAAAAATTGTGAATATGCGGTTCTTGTTTCTTTGCTGGAGCCGGAAAATGAGTTATATAATACGGGAATTGTTGATATGTCTCATCATTATCCCAAAATGTATGTAGTAAGACCGCAATTTTTTATTCCTATTATAACTCTGTTAAGAAATGCCGCTTTAAATTCGCTCGAATACAGAAAAGAACTTGCGGTAATTAAGTCACAAAATATTGATATATCAAATTTTGAAGCGGAAATGAATGACTTTAAAGAAAAATTTGCAAGAAATTATGAGCTTGCAAGCAAGAAGTTTAAAACGGCAATCGAAGAAATTGATAAAACAATCGATCATTTGCAGAAAACAAAAGAGGCTTTACTTTCTTCAGAAAACAATTTGCGGCTTGCAAATAACAAGGCTGAGGATTTAAGCATAAAACGGCTTACGAAAAATAATCCGACTATGGAGGCTAAATTTGCAGCCTTAAAGCAAGCCGGAGAAACTGAAAGGGAATAGGTTTTTGTATTTGTAATCACAAGGGGAAAAGGAATAAACGCTTTCTATTGTAATTGTTGTTTTTCATCCTTCAACATGGTAAAATTTATTTAAAATCTATTCTCAGTAAGGATTCATGCAGTGGCAGCCCAACTCACTTTAGTCCGCAGGCGTATAATAGAGTAGAAAATAAAAAGCTATTTCCGGTAAAGATTATTCAAAAAGCCGGCGGCAGACTGTATTTTAAAAAATAGATAAAAAAGAGCCTTTATGGCTCTTTTTTATGGTAGACTTTGACATACGATTATTATGTTTTAGATTTAGATGTAAAATTTCCTTAATAATCCATAGATAAAATTTAAAAACTTATATAATACAAATATATTCACCTTGAAACAAAGTTTCGGAATAATATAAATTATACCAATTATAACTGCGTAGGATAGGTCAAAATACTAGAAGTTACTTTTAACAATTATTTTAGAAGTACTTGTTTTCGTATAGAAAGGAAGTAAGTATGTGCAATCTTTAATCTTATTAAAATAGCAGCATTAACAAAAAAATGACAGTTAAAACAGCATAAGTTGTTGATATTGATGCTCCAAAATAACGAATTATACATATAATACGATTATTTACTATAAACTTATTTTTTATGTTTATACCCAATACTTTTTCAAAAATAAAAGTTATAGCAGATATAAGTAAAATAATTGCGTAAATAACATTAGACAATAATGTTTGCCATAGTAATGCATAAGAATCTAGCAGTTTACTTTGTATAAAATTAATAAAATTACCTAATAGAATTAGGTAACCACAAATTGCAAATATATTAAAACTAAACTTTTCATGTAAACAGCTTGTACTATCAAAAAATTTCATATCTGTATTATAAAAAAAAAGAAAGGAAAATAAAAGATGAATAGGTATCAATTACACGAAGATTGTAAAATTTTATCAGGATATGTATATAAAGAAAACAAACCCCAAATAATAAATAATTGGACATGGTATGATTCAAACGGTTTTTATTCTGAAGTATATAAAAATGAAAATAATATTATAATAGTATTCAAGGGAACAGATGTTAAAAAAGGTATAAAAGAGGGCGTTAAAGATATGCTGTCGAATACACAAATGGGTGCAAAATATTTACCCAATCAAATTAAAAATGCAAGACAGATCTACGATATATATACAAGAGATTTTCCAGACGCTAATATTATTTTAACTGGACACTCTTTGGGCGGAAGTATCGCACAGGCACTTGGGGCTGAAACGGGAGCAGAAACAGTTACATTCTCTGCATATGGAATTGCAGATATACATAGTCCGACATTTAAATACTCAAATAACATTACAAACTACGGTAATGCTCAAGACCCAGTTTTTGTCGGGAATATAGATGCTCATATTGGTAAGACAGTTGTTCTAAATACAAAAATCGACTCTAATAAAGTTACAAAAAATAATAAAGAATTTTATTCGTACAATTTTAATCCACATTATATTCAAAATTTAGGGGATTTATCAAAAGGAGTAGAATACAAAAAAGAAATTTTTGAAGATGAAAACGCCCCTTTATTTAAACTTGGAGTTAAATATAATAATTATAATCCTGATGAAATTTTTGATATCAAGAACAGAGTATTATATCAGGGAGAAATTAATCCTAAAGATTTGGAAGAAGGAACCCCTTTGTATGATTTATATTTAGACCAATTGCTTGATAAAAATCCAATGCCTGCGAAAAAAGAATTGGATAAACGGACAAGAATCGGCGAGTTAATTTATGTAAAAGAATACACCCGCTCTGACGAAACAAAAGTTTCAGGATATTATAGAGCATATCCACGTAAATAAATTTACAAAATTTTGAGAGATGTAAGATTTTACAACTTCCAACTATGCTTTTAATACTTTTTCACAAAATCTATGACACGATAAAGTAAACCAAAAAATAAGAGGTACACCTTTGATGTATCTCTTATTTTTTGGAGCTTGACATACGACTTAAAACTCGAAATAGTTAAAATCGCCTGACAGCATAGGATTAGAGTATGTCAGAAATCCGCAGTTTTTAGATTTGAAGTTAAGAAAAGTTTTGCGTGAAAAAATGCAGGTAAACATTTTCTTATCTTCTTGCATAATAATCTTATAGTTTTATTCCTAATGTCCGCATTAAGTAGTATAAATCCGCAACCTTTACCCCTAAATCTTCTGCAACGTCAGGTATTTTAGCATTCTTAAATACATCTTTTCTATTGGGAATACGCTGTCCTCTTTCAAATGTAATAATTGTATAATTATTAGTTAACGCAGTTGCAATTAACCACGCATCCGCAACGGTTTCTTGTGCCCAATTCGCTAAAGCAGTTTCTTTATAATTTGGATTATCTTGTATTTCTTGTAGTACTCTACTATAATTTGAAATGATGTCAGGAGTCCTATGGTCTATTTCTTCTAATATATCTATGTCATTTAACCACTGTGATAATTCATCTTTGCCTTTGCTTATTTCATCTTTTACCACATCTAGTAATGCAATGTTTCCTATCTCAATATGATATTTTAGTTGTTTCCAGAAATTTGCTGCTAAATCAAATGAATAATATTTATTATAAGGTTCAATAAAAGAGTTAGTATCTATTAGGAATTTTTCATCTGACATTAAAAACCTCCTTCAAGATGTGTTCTTAAGGTATTAAAGGTTTTACTGTTTGTATTGGTCAAACGAAAAGCTTCCGTATATAGAGTATTTCCTTTTTCTACACTTCTAATCAAATAATTCAAAAAATTAGTATCAATTTTGGAGTTAAGAGAACGATAAAATTCCCCACCTTTTGATTTTTTCTTTTTAAAGTTTTGAACCGCATTATTCGCAATTAAAGAATACTGCTTTTTACTTATATAATGATTTTCCAGAGCTTTTCTTGCAACTACAACTACACCACATTTAAAGTAATGAGCCAATTTATTTATAGTTTTTACTATATCTTCATCAATATTTAAAATATTCCATTGATTATGGAATATTGTTTGTGGAACAAGAATTTCTGCAGCAACTGCATTACAGATTTGTTCTGTAATATTTATCTCATGATGACAACTACATCTATCATTATAAAGACTGTTTTCTCCCAATCCTATATGAATATATTCATGTAATAAAGAGAATAATCTTCCATTGATAGAATCATTAGTATTAATAAAGATTAATGGTGCATAGTCATCAATTAATGCAAAAGCTCTAAATTCATCAATTGAAAGAGGTTTGCTAGTATTATTTCTAACAATACCATTAGTCATAACTATAACACCACTATCGCTAATTGCTTTTCGCAAGAATTTAAAAGAATCTTCGGCATTTTTACAACTTATAAACCAATCAATTTTAATACTTAACTTCTTACGAACGATTTGACTTAATGTGATAATATCAGTATCTACATTTAGAGATTTAACATAATCATTTTTATCATAGCCATCTTTTGTTAATTGTTTATTTAGCCAATCTTGTATAAGTTCCATATCAAGAATTGTTGTTTGCAATGCTCTACTTGGCTGTTTTAACTCAATACTTTTTATAGTACGGTAGTTAACCAAAGATATATCTTCCTTGGGTGGTTTTTTTAGGAAAAAATATCCAAGCGGAATGCCAGTAGCTCGACTAATTTCAAGTACCTTATTATATGTCGGGGTCTTTTCTCCTTTTTGCCAAGCGATTAAAATTTCAAAGACTTGAGGATTTGTTTCGCTTGGATTTAGAATAGAGAGTACCCAATCTAGTATATTTGTGGATATTTCAACATCATAACGCATATTATTGCCTTTATTATATTATAACAGATTTCTTTGATTTTTCATAGCAAAATAAAGTCTTTATGAACAATGATAAATCCTAACACAGTTAAAATATTATGTAAAAGGTTTTATTTATACAATTGCCATTTGTTTTCTATTTTTAAAGTCTTTTAATATTTTAATTTCGGTGGTCTAAAACCTTTTTCCCACATCTTAGACATTTTATTTGTTATTCCATTTATTTGGCTGAGGTATACCTGTTCAGACTCTATAATACATAACTTATCTTCGTTTAAAAATAGATTTTTATATAATTTACATAAATTAGGATTAAGTTTTTTAATATTAACTATAACATTTATAAAATATCCTGCCATACTTATTACATATGTTGTGCAGTTTCCCCATTTTGCTTTTGCAATATAAACTAATTTATTGTAATCACGATTACTGGGAGCTTTAAAAATTAAAACTTTAAATAAATTACTGTATGTTTTTTCATCTTTTAAAATTTCTAAAGCTTTTTCTTCATAAGGACCGAGATCAATATATAAATATTCATCTAGCTTTGAAATAGATGCCCTCCATATTATTGAAATAAAAAACTTTCTTATATACTCATAATTAAATTCTTCTTTTTCTAAATAATATATAGAATTTGTACCGCTTCTATTAATTAAATATTTGGTAATATCACCTAATAAAATTCTGTAACCCTCATCATCAAATTTCTTTAAGATTTTACCATCACAATCAGCACATAAAATATCTTTATCATAAGAGCCAGATTGTTTTTGGGTTATTTTACCCGTATCTGCATTAACAAGAACAAAATGTTCATTTACGTAGTCTAAATAAAAATTACGTGGAATTATATGTGCTTTTATTAATTTCTTATCCTGTTTACAGTAATGACAATATCCCATAGACCTATTATATCAAAATAGAATATAGTAATTTTTTCAACTTAGTAGAACAAATTTGTAACTAAGCCTATGCATTGGGCATAATTTTCTTATAAAATCAAAAACGTATTACAAAAGTCAGGATTGTAAAAATGCACTAAATAAAACTCATTTTGTCCTAATTTTAAAACATACAAAAATTTTTCTATACTTATTCAAAAATATTTCTCAATAGAGTATTCCTTTTATGTTAGCGCATTTTCAAAAGATAGTTCTTTCCTATAGTTTTCTGCTTTTTCTACCAGATTAAGATGTGTATATCTTTCAGATGTAATTATTGGATATGTAGAATAAACAAAATTTATAAATTGTTGCCAATATAAACCCTTTGTTTTTTCTATGATTAGGTCAATCGTTGATGTAACATTCTCAGGTAATAAATTTATCTGCATCTTTTCATTTCTGAGAATGAAAAGATTTTTTTTACTGCCATATATAGTTCTAGTTGTAATTTGTTCTATGATATCTGGATTATGAGAAATTACATCCTCTATATCATGTACAAATGGTCCATAATTGTCAAAATACCAATTAATAGAAGTAACCTGTTCTCCATAATCAAAAGCTGAACGCCAGTCAATAAGATAAATCATTTTAGTTAAACGTGCATTAGAAAGTTCCCCTTTATATGGATAATTTTTTAAAATATAGGAAATAATGTCAATCAATTCTACCATGGCATTCCTCCATTTTCTGAAATAGTATTATCAACTTTATCATCAATATAATTTTTTAAAGTTAAATACATGTCCGTTAAATATTGTGCTTGTTTTTCTAGTTTTTTCTTAATTGAGTTTTTTTGCCAATCTTGTTCTTTTGATTCTGCAACTAAAACTCCTATTACATGATTTTGTCGATCCGTTAATGAGATAGCAGCCAGAGTGCGAGATTTCATCCTCATTTCTTGAAATTCAGCTGGGGAGTATGAATAAAGATTCGTACAAACAGTTTCTGTAACATATCCATTATAACAATAATCGTTACGATAAGCTTCTCCGATACATCCTTTATGAACACTATATTTTTTTCTTCGAATTTGTCGATAGATTGGATTACTAGAGTATCTTCCTATTGGATATAAATAAGATACGCTTGAATTTGAGTCCTGCTTTGCTATATACAGAGAAATTCTTTCTCCGTTTTCTTGATTATTTCCAAAGCCTAGTTCCGCAATTGCAAAAGACATTAAAATTCCTTCAAAAAGTTCTTTTATACAATTATTTAAAATATCTAATTTCTTCTGAGTATTATCTAGTTCTTTTCGCAATTTTGAATAAGAGCCTATTTGAGCTTTTTCTAAGATCGCAATAAGTAATAGAATTACTTGCAGTAAAAGACATATTCTTAATGGATGTGAAAAAAGTAACCAATGCACAAATATCGTTGCGGGGTGGGAATTATTTAAAAATTTTGTCAAATCACATGCGGCAAGCATACCAAAGATAGTTGCACCAGATTGAAATATTATTTTTATCCACCCCAAACTATCTAATAATTTAGATATAACTGAAATCGCAGATTGTTTTACTTTTATAAAAAATTTCAATTTAAATATACTCCCCAAATAATTATACATAATTATTATAGTTTTGTTAATATAAAACTTTATTGTTAATCCCAAATCTTGTAATATATTATAATGTTATACCCAACTCATAAAGAGTGAAAGCGTGATTCTCAAATAAGAATTGGGAAAGGATTAGAACTCCTTTGCACCAAGGGCTAGCTTATTTCTTTTTTTGTACCTGAATTCCTTAAATTATTTTACAAAAGGAGTTTTTATGTACTATTTCCCAAACCTTGATAACACAACACGCTTAATTATGATTGCTGAATTAGAGCGAGATTTAAATAAGGCAAATGAAGCTAGTGAGCTCAACAGGAAAACTACTCCACCTGTTAAAGGTTTGTTTTATATTCCTAAATCAATAAAGCCGGATTTTGTATGTGCTTATAAAAGAATACTTAGAAATGCTTTTGAAAGGGGAGATGTAGACAGTTTGATGAGGAATCTTATTCCGAACTTTTTCAAAGACAAGGACAAAAATGGTAAGAAAATTCCTTCAAATATTCGTGAAATGCTTGCCTTCTCTGATTTTAACCGATACTATGTTAGGGCTATTTTAGTTCGGGCAATTGAAGAAAATAAATCCGTAACAGTCTATAGAGCTAAACAATCGGTTAATGAAAGACAAGAGTCCGAAGCAGCTCTTATGAAAACTTATTTTGATAAAATAACTCTCCAACGCATGCTATTTGTTATAAGGGATTATAGATTGTTATTCTCCGCAAATTCCGGCATACCATTTTTAAAACCCAATTCCGGTTTAAGTTTGAAATTTTAATCTAAACAGCCTACAACAATTTTATAGATTATTCTTAATTCTTCATCTGTAGCTTGATTCATCAGATTAGTTATTTTATTGTATAAACTGGCTCTGTCTTGCAAATGTTCTGTCTTAAATAGTTTTGTATAATCAACATCCAATGCTTCAGCAAATTTCTCTATTAAATCAGCTTTTGGAAAACTTCTTCCTGTTTCAATATGACTCATGTGTTTAGGGTCAATGCCAACCATCTCAGCAAGTTGATATTGTGTAATACCTTTTTTATTTCTTAGTTCCTTTAGTCTTAGTCCGAAATCTTTTTTTAAGTCCATAAGTACCTCCCCATGAGAATAAACGGAGTAGTAAAACTTATAAACCGTATTTAAAACATTTTTTTAACGAAATATCTATATTAAATATTGTATTTCTATATTTAATATGGTAAAATCTAGTCATAATATGTTCTTGATAAGGAATTAGCGGTGGACGTAAAAATCAGTATAGTTATTCCGGTCTTTAATGTAGAAAAATACCTGAGGGAGTGTTTGGATAGTATCTTGAACCAAACTTTTCAGGATTTTGAGATAATTTGTGTGGATGACGGATCAACTGATAAGTCTCTGGAGATTTTGCAGGAGTATAAGAAAAAAGACGACAGGTTTGTAATTTTGCAGCAAAGGCATTCAGGTGCGGGAAGTGCAAGAAATAACGGAATAAGACTTGCGGAGGGTAAATATATTCAATTTCTTGACTCGGACGATTATTTTGAGCCGTCATTGCTGGAAAAGATGTACAACTACGCAGAAAAATTTGACACTGATTTAACGGTTTGTTCATCAAGAAAAATTGATGATAAGGGTAATATAACAGAGACAGGAAGTCCGAATTTCCCTATAAACATTGATAAAGTTCCGATGGAAAAAGTTTTTAACCGAGAAGATTTTAAAGACGATATATTTTCTCTGTTTACCCCTGTTGTTTGGAATAAATTAATCAGAAAATCGTTTCTTAGAGAGAATAATCTTGAATTTCCTCCGCTTACGATTTATGAAGATATTGCTTTTATGCACAGTTTAGTTATTTGTGCAAATAAGATTGTTGCATTTAATAAAGAACTAGTCAATTACAGGTTTAACCGTCCGGGGAGTTTAGTGAGCACACGCTCTAAGCATACAATTGATGCCGTTAAATCCTGTATGTATTTAGGGGATTTTCTTAAATCAAGAGGATTTCTACCTGAGTATGAAAATGCATACAGAAAAGTTTTCATTAACCACATAAGAGCGGAAATTAGTTATTGTAACGATAATGAGTATAAAAAGTTTTTGGAAGAATTTAAGGCTCTCATGCCAGAAGATTGGCAAAAATATCAATCTGCTTTAAGGAAAGATTACATCACACCCGAATATCTCAAGAAATTTATTGGGAACAAAAAAGTTATGCTCTGGGGCGGGAGTCTGTTTATCAAGCAGGTGCTGGAAAGGGAAACAGAAAAGAACCCTAATATTTTAGGGATTATTGACAGAAACGCAGCCTCGGCTGGCAAACCTTTCTGCCGATATACAATTTACCCACCTGATGCGATAAACGAGCTAAAACCGGACGGAGTGATTTTGACAGTTCTATCCAATAACGAATCTATTTATGAATCATTAAAAAAGGAGTTCAGAGAAAAGTATCCGAATGTGGAGCTTTTGCCGAACATATTTGAAGAGGAGTTAAAATTTTGAAGGATATAAAAATTGATTTGGTTTATCTCTGGGTAAACGATAAAGATGAAGATTGGCAAAAGAAACGAAGATTCTGGGCGAATGAGCTCGGAGTTGTAAGTTCAGAAGAAAATAGCGACTGTCGTTATTCAAATAATGATGAGCTTAAATATTCCCTCCGCTCTGCCGAAATGTACGCACCGTGGATTAATAAAATTTTTATAGTAACGGACGATCAGACTCCTAAATGGCTTGATACAAATCATCCCAAAATAAAAATAGTAAACCATAAAGACATCATGCCGGAAAATTGTCTGCCTTGCTTTAACAGCGCATCAATAGAAGTCTGTATTGATAATATTCCGGATTTATCGGAATATTTTCTCTACGCAAATGACGATATGTTTTTTGCTTCGCCTGTTGAACCGGAATATTTTTATGATGAAGAAAATAAGCCGATTGTGAACCTTCGGACCCGTAAATGGACAGAACCGAACAATTTGTATACTCAAAGAATTTTGTACACTCAGGATTTATTTGATAAAACTTTCGACAGACAAAAAGCGGTAAATAAGTTTGAGCCGTCGCATTGTATTGATGCTTATAGAAAAAGTTCTTTTAAAGCTTGTAAAAAATTATTTCAAGAAGAATTTGACAAATTAATACACCAGAAATTCAGATGCTCGAATACTATTCAAAGAATCATCTTTAGTCTTTTTATGATAGAAAAAAATCAAGGGATACTTAAGCTTAATCCGCCGATAGCTGAGCAGGAATTTTACAGTAATCTTGATAATTTGTATTTAAAATTAGAATCAAAATATTATATTGAAGATGTAATAAAAAAGTTTGCTCCGAAGATTTTATGTATAAATGATACCGAAGATACGCATGATGAGGATAGAAGGAAACTTAAGACTATTCTTGCAAATACCTTTCCGATAAAACAGAGTTGGGAAATAGTTGAAGAGTTTACAATCCAGCCGGTTTTTGAAGGAGATTATTATTCGATAGTATTTTCTTTTGATAATAAATATTGCAAGTATTTTGCGGTACTTTTAAAATCTCTTATTGAAAATTCTCACGGCGAGAAATTTGATATTATCGTTTTTAATTCTGACATTACAGAAAATAATCGTAAGCATCTTTTTAATATGCTGCCTGATAATTTTAGCCTCAGGTTTTTCGATATATCAGATTTTATTTCAACTAATTTCCCTGAAATAAAATTAAAAAGTATAAATAACTGGTCTATAGAAATTTATAACAGAATTTTTATTCCGCTTTTAATGCCTTTATATAAAAAAGTGCTTTATCTCGATACAGATATTATAATCAACCAGCCTTTAACAGAGCTTTTTAATATAGATTTTGAAAACAATCAAATTCTTGCCGTCAAAGATGCTACAGCACAGATTTTGTATATTAAAGAATTTAAAGAACGTTATGAACATATTAAAAATTGTCTGGGAATAAAAGAAGAAACAGATTATTTTAATTCCGGTATGATTATGTTCAATATTCCGGCAATTGATAAGAGAGGGTACAAATACTCAATCGAACAAGCGTTTAAACAAGAAAAACTGCTCTATCCGGATCAAGATATTTTAAATATCATATTTGAAAATAAGGTTAAGCTGATATCTTCAAAATGGAATTTTTGCTGCGGGATTTTTATATGGAATAAAAATTTTGTAAGCTATTTAAAAGACGATTATTTATCGGATATAACATCTTCTCTTAAAAATCCGGGTATTATACATTATATTTCTCCTAGAAAGCCATGGAATTTAGAACTAGAGCTGTATTACGATTTATTTTGGGAATACGCCAGAAAAACGGCTTTTTACGAAGACATTTTATATATAAGAAATAAAGAAATTGCACTAGACACAATCATAGAAGGGGCAAAATTTACTAATCTTTATTTACAGATACAAAATGACAAGAAAATTGTGTTTTGGGGGGCAAGTCTTTTTCTTGAAGAATTTATCAAAAAATATAATATTTTGAATACAAATGTTATCGGAATTATAGATAAAAATCCAGCAAAAACGGGGAAATTTCTGGGACAGTATGAAATCTTTACGCCGGAAGATTTAATTACACTCAAGCCGGACGAGATAATTATAACAATAGTTAATTCTGCAAGAGAAAGAGCACAGGAGGTGCGGGAATATATTAAATTCCATAAACTGCATGATATTAGTATAAAAACCATATAAGGAATCAAATGAAGGACACAAAAATAAGTATTTTAATACCTGTATATAATGTAGAAAATTATCTTAGAGAATGTCTGGATAGTATTATTGCACAGACGTTTCAAGATTTTAAAGTAATTTGTGTTGATGACGGCTCTGATGATAAATCTTTTGAAATTCTTCAGGAATAT
This sequence comes from Candidatus Gastranaerophilales bacterium, assembly GCA_944323255.1. Classification (GTDB taxonomy): domain Bacteria; phylum Cyanobacteriota; class Vampirovibrionia; order Gastranaerophilales; family Gastranaerophilaceae; genus CAG-196. The sequence continues at coordinate 106,452 of CALURU010000004.1, read as the reverse complement.
CAAAAAAAGGATAAACGCTTCTCTGTAATCAGACAGGAACACAAAGGAGTAGGAGCAGCAAGAAATTTAGCTTTAAGCCTCGCCAAAAGTAAATACATTCAATTTCTTGATTCGGATGATTTCATTGAACCGGAAATGCTCAAAGAAATGTATGATACAGCCGTTAAATATGATACAGATATGGTTGTATGTACAGCTGTCAGAAGAGCTCCCGATGGAACTTTTATTGAAGAAAATGACATAGTCCCTGTTAATAAAAATCTTGCTATATTTAATACACCCTTCAATTGGAAAGATTGTCCGGATAAGATATTCAACATGTTTTCGCCAGAATCTTGGCAAGTTCTATATAAAAAAGAGTTATTAGATAAAAACGGACTACGTTTCCCGGATTTGACATCCAGTAACGGAGCCGCATTAGGATATATTGCAAGAATATGCGCTTCTAAAATTGTTATTTTGAACAAAGCATTTATAAATTACAGATGTTTGCGTCCTGGAAGTATAACTTCAAATAGTAATCCTGCAAATGGATTAAAACAATATTTAGAATTAAAGAATTATCTCATAAAGCATAATTTATATAGCATTCTGGACAAAAGTTACAAAAAACAATTTACATCTTGGTTGAAGATGAAATGTATATATAAAAATATTTATGGGAGTCTTTATACCGAATTTATGAGACAATTAAAGGCTTTAGATGATTGGCAAGAATATGAATGCATAATAAATCATAAAGAAATAGCATACAGTTATCTTAATAAAATACTAGAAAAAAACAGAATTGTATTTTGGGGTGCAAGTGAATTTCTTAAAGACTTTATTCAAAGATTTAATTTGGATGATGATAATATTGTTGGGATTATTGATAAAAATCCTCAATTGTGGGGAAAACATTTTGGCAAATACAAAATTTGGCAGCCAGAAGATATAGAGAAACTTAATCCAGATATAGTTGTAGTCAGTATAGTCCACTATGCAGAAAAAAGAATATTAGAAATAAAAGAATATTTAAATATGAATGTAAAAAAACAAATAAGTATAAAGCCAATTTTAAAGGAGATGTAGTATGTATAAAGAAAAATTATTAGCTGATTTGTATAATAAAGTACCGGAAAACAGTAAAATTGTTATTTTTGGAGCCTGTCCGACCGGAGAGAAAATAAAAAATGATTTATTAGTATTTAAACCTAATACCCAGGTTATAGGATTCATTGATAACAATATTAAGGGAAAATTTTGTAATCTTCCTGTTTGGAAATTAAAACAAGCAGTAGAACTAAAAGAAAATTATGATTTAGTTATAATGTCTACTAAAACAGACGAGTGCCGAATGTTGAATGTTTTTGACATTTTTGATATACCTGTCATACCTCAAACAACTTTTATAAGTAATTATTATCGGAATAATTGGTCTATATTAGGAGATGAAGTTTATACCAACATTATAAATATGTTTGATAATTCTGATGATAAAGCATTATATAATAAGATTTTTAATATACGAAAAAATCTTTGTGATACGGATGAAATCTCAGAGTATTTTTATAACAATGTTTCAAAGAAATACAAAACTAATTTTGTTGTTAAAAAACATTATTTAGAAAAAATAAATAAAGAGGCTGTAAAAATAATTTTCGATTTAGGTCTAAATGATGGATTCAATGTAATTGCAAGTCAACAACAGTGTAAAAATTTGAAAAAAGTTTATGGATTTGAAGTTATATATGATTATGCAAAAAAATCCTACATAGAAGATTTTATTCTCAATGACAAACTTGAAATTGTACCTCTTGCTCTGGGCGATTGCTGTAAAAAAATTAAATTCTGTATTGATAAGACACATTTAGGCGCCTCCTTTGCAGAAGAAATCACCGGCAAAAGATGTCCAGAAAATTCTCCGAATTGGGAACAAAGAATAGTCGATGTAATAACAATGGACAAGTTCTGTGAAGAAAGAAATATTTTTCCTGATTTTATTAAGATGGATATTGAAGGAGCTGAACTTTCTGCGCTTAAAGGCGGAATAAGTACAATTAAAAAATGCCGCCCGCAGCTTGCAATTTCAATTTATCACTCAAGTGAAGATTTTGTTAATATCCCGCTATATTTAAAAGAAAATCTTGAGAATTACAAATTCCGACTTGGACATTATTCTCCGAGATTATCCGAAACCGTGCTTTATGCTATGCCAAACGAGTTAGATTAGAAGATTGAAAGAAGAATTGCTGTGAGAAGTTATTTGTGGGAACTGGATACATACAGGTATGTTTTGGGAGTGGAAGGAAAAAATCCATTAGTTTATATTGGGCTTAATCCAAGTATTGCTATACCCAAACACCCTGATATGACATGGAATATTTTAAGTGGAATGTGCAACAGAAAAGGTTACGATGGTTTAATAATTGTTAATTTATTTCCGAAAGTTATCCATAATGAAGAAAATCATACAGTCGATAACGAAAATTCAGAAATTGCGACTTTTGTAAATAACAAAAATTTTGCCCTTATTGGTGAACTTTTTAGTAAAAAGTTAGAGAATATCGATTATACAATTTTATGTGGTTGGGGCAATGATATTATGTTGAGGACGAAACCTCAATTGGCAATTGAACGATTAAAAAAGGCTTTAGTAAATGTACCAACACAAAAAATCAAGTGTTTAGGCTTAACAAAATTGGGGCACCCAGTAAGTCCCATTGCAAGAATAAAAAAAGAAGAACTTAAGGTTTTTGATTTGAAAAATTATCAAATAATTTCAAAATTATAATACAAACTTTGCAGACAAAAAAAATTTTCATAGTTTTTTATATAGCTGGAAATAAAATTAAGGAATAAGCATGATTACACTTGATCTATTAAATATGAATGATACAGAAATTGAAAATATGTGTGATGTTATTGGCAGACTTGCAAGAGTTTCACATTGGAAAGTACTGAAAGCATTGCTAGAAGAACAACAAAAGCCTAACCCTTACGGATATCTTACAAGGCAACAGTTAAAAGTGATAACTAATAATTCTAACGTAGATGAAGATATAAAATTTTTAGTTCAACAAGGCTTAATCGTAGAAGTTTGGCATTATCCCAAGACTTACGGTATAGGAAATACTGAGCTGATTGCTTTTCAGACAGAGTGTTTGAAAAAGTTATGTGTTAAGTATAAAAACAAGCCATATTATCGTTATTAACAAATATTAAGATCTCAACACTATTGTTGAAGTTTATTCCTGTATTAATATACAGGCACATTTTTATGTTTCAAACAAAAGGGCAGGGGTTGCACTCTAAAAATAATGCTTTATCATAAAAGTATCAACTAGATTTTAAAAAGAAAAGCTTTTTAAATATTAAATTCTAGTACAATTCAAGTTGGCAGTATAATTTTTATCTGCTTATTTGAGCTGCTCATTGACAACAAAATAAGAACAGATACAAAACGTCTGTGAATACAGGCAGAAAGGAGAACGCTTATGAGAAGAATAAGCAAAGATACAAGTTGAAATGCTCAACAGAAGAAGGGATTAACCCTTCAAGAAAAAGAAGAGATTAAACAGCTGCTTAAAATCATTTTTCGCTCGATTTTAACTGTTTAACCTCTCCCACAGGGATTGCTCCCCTTAAGAGCAGAGTAGAATCATGCTCTACTAGTAATACTATAACAAACATGTGTGCATGATACACATGTGGAGGTATAAAAAGATGTCAGAAATAACTTTTCAGAACATCGAAGAAATCAAATCAAACGGTTTCTTAACAGTAGAAATGGCTCAAGAGCTTAAAAAACAAAATTATATCAATGGCAATGAAATAGATGCGTATGCTATTGATTTTGAAAAAGACGGAGAATTCTTTCTTAAGCTCATTCTTGGAACTCAGCTAAAATACAACCTCGAAGAAGATGATTTTAGTGATAACTTAATTGAAATGGAAATGCCAAAAGAGCTTGTTCCTTTTCTGTTAGATTTCAACAGGATATCTCCCTTTATTCTGTTTGATGGAAAATATTTTGCAGCATATGTTTCAAAGTATTTAGAACTAATCCTGGTACCATTAAAGGAAAAACCGGATGATAATTATTTAATCTTTGATGTTAGTATCTAAATCAAGTAACAGTGGGGGCTCAGGTTTTATCCTGAGCCCCTTTTTAAGGAGAATGTATGACAAAAGAAATAATCAATAAACCAGACGGTTTATACCTATCTGATAAAGAGAACACTGCAGCTGCTGAGAAAGATGAAAAAATAGCTAATTATACGCTTAAACCGATTGCTATTATTAATCAAATTTTATCTACCCAAAATAAATATGAAACAGAAGAACAGCTTGCTGTAATTATTACAAAGGAACAGCAGCCGGACAAGCGGTTTATTAAACTTATACAAGGAAGCGATGAGGACGACGTAAAGAGTTTTATTAAAGCTCTGCATAAAGGAATTGTAGGGCTCTCGGAAAGCTTTTCTAAGCGGATATTCTGACTGATTAAGGATATGCTGTATACAAATATTTCAACAGTTAATCTTTATAAAAATTATGGCTACCAGTTTTCTGATAACATTTTTGTTTTCGGAAACAGAATTTATAATCTTAATTATTCTGAGTTTGAAAATTATCCTGCAATTCCCGATAATTTATATCTTACTGCAAAAGAAAATCTCCAAATTTTCTCTAATAATCGCTCCGTACCGATTTTTTATGAAGCAGAAAATCCCAAACAGATAATGTCCGAGTTTTTCTTCGAGATAACAACCGTTTACAATGATGCAGCTGTCCTTATAGCTGTTGGAGTATGTATAGGAATTCTTTTTTATGATTTATTTATCCGGTATGCTCAGGGATTTCCTTACATAGTTTTATTCGGAGAGCCAACTTCCGGCAAAACTACTCTTTTGTATTGCCTAGCTGCTATCTTTGGATTTACTAATCATACAGAATTTATGAGCGGTACTTCTACAATTACAGCTATTCGTGAAGGACTTTCAAAGCTTAACAATATTCCGCTGTTTATTGATGAAATGGATAGGACATTAATAGAAAAGCTTGAAAACCTGGGCAAAGACACTTTTTCTGCTACTCCTAGAAAGAAATCTTCTAAAGACGGTACTGAGAAAGTAACAGATATTAATACAACATTCTGTATTACAACTAATAATTTCTTTGAAAATATGACTTTTGCAAACTTTTCAAGAAGTATTCTTGTTGATATACCTGCCGGAAAATTTAACTTAGAAAGGTTTAAATACCATTCCAAGGAGAATCTAAAGAGGCTGTCTGCATTTTTACCCCTAATTTTGGACTATAGAGGTGAAATCCTTACCAGATACCAAGAACAGTATATAATAGCACAGAAATACTGCTCTCATTCAAGATTATGTAATAACACTGCGATTGGAATGGCTGTGTGGAGTATAATTAATGAAGTTCTGGGCTTCAAACTTGTTAATACTGAAATACTTGCAAAAGAGTATTTTGAATACTTTGAACGCTATCTTGAAACAGAACTGCGGTATGGCGACATTTTTTTGAGTGATGTATACAGATTTTTTGTTAAGCAAGAACTTATGTATGGGCGTGATTTTGTTATTACAAAGGGAAAATTTTTGCGGATAAATCTTAAAAAATACTGCGATATTTTTAACAGCTTAAACGATAAGCAAAAACTCAATACTGCACAGTTAAAGTTAAGATTAGCTAATGACAGGCGATTTAATCTTAAAAGTTCTGATTTAAAACCTATAGGCAAAGCTATTAAAGTTGATATATCTGAAAAAAGTTTCTTGGATTTTATTAGCTTGGATTAACATATCTTCCAGGATAAGCTTTATCATTATTATAGCACAGCAATCAAAAAATTTTCTTCCTAAATATTAACACCTTGTGAAGTTTTAACTTTGTCGATTTTGTTTAAAATTTTCAAAAATATAGTTTAAATCGTTTTTAACATTAAAATCCGAATAAATTCTATCAAAGTCAGAAGGGAATATCTTATATTTTGAATAATATTCAATTATGTCTAATTTCATGATATAAAAATTTATTTTCATATCAAGCAATATGTATAACAAATTATTGGGCATTGTTGTTAAGGCAGGAATAAACCTTTCATTATATTTAATCAACAATAAAAGTTCATTTTTAGTATAAGTTTTTTCTTTATAAATGTCTTCATAAGATTTAGTGCCAAGAATCATGAAGTCAGAGTAATTATAAATATTTTTTTTACTATAATCAGTAATTTTACCATCATCTGTAATGTATATTTTTAATGGTTTAAAAATATTATTTTCAAAGGCTAATCTTATATCATGAATAGCATTACGCCAAGATTTTTCGTTTACATATTTCGTTTGAAGCAGTTTTTTATGATATTCTCTTTGTTGTTTAAGCTGTTCTTGTTCCCATTTGTGCCTTTGTATTTGAGCTGCTTGTTCGTTAATTTCTAATTCTTGTAAAACAATATTTGGATAAAAATAGTTTTCAGTCACAATTTTATTTATAAATACCTCTTTTCTTAGATAAATCCCACAATAACTTGTGCCAAAACCATATTTTTCATAATATTTTTCAGGAAAAATACAATAAAGCCATCCCTTTTGTTTATCAAAATCATTATTAATTATATCATTAACCCCAAAATCAAAAAGTACAGGGACTGATGATTCTAGCCAAGTTCTTGGCAAAAAATTCACTTTGTTATCATAATAATTTTCTTTTATATAAAAATAGTTCTTATTTGTTTTACAATGAAGTAAAGAGTTTGAACTCAACGCCTGTTTAAATTTGTCATAGTATTTTTTTGCATCTACTACCCATACCATATTTTTATAAAAAATTTCTCTTGCTTGTCGTTCTTCATATTTTATTGAAGAATGTTGAAATTCGATAACAAATCCTTTATTGGTTCTAATATCAGCTATGTGTTTTTCTCCTGTGTTTGAATCAATCATAAGATATTCTTGAAAATCTTCGGGAAAATGTTCTTTCCATTTGCGATGCCACTCTGTTTCATTTTCCCACCAAGGGTCACAATTTTGAGAAGTTTTGTGCGCCCAGTGATGTATTTTTATTTTTCCACATTTTGGTATAACTACTTCTCCACATATAGGACAAATAGCTTCATTTACATTTTTAGTTGGTATTATTCTTTGATTGTTAAATAAAGCATATTTCATTCTAAAAGGTATCCTAATTACATCTTTTATACGCAATTGCTAAACAAAGAGCAATAACCCAAGTGATGCCTGCAAAAAGTCCACACCAAGTTAGAATTTTGATAGTCATAATTTCATTATGAGCAAGATTCTTATTGTTTGCCATATTGATTGGTAACATAAAAATTTTAATTACAATAAACAAAATAAAAATAAATGCCAAAATTGGCAAAATAGTTTCAATAAAATTAATATTCATATTTTCCATACTAACTCCAAGTATTTATATGATATCATTTATTCATAAGAAAGGATAGTATCATGAAAAAGTTTTTAATTATTACATTGTGTATTATTTGTCTTTGCCTGATTACAATTTTAACGAAAACAAATAATGGCAGATATCAAATTGTTATACATCCTACTTTTCGAGCAGACCAATATTTGTTAGATACTAAAACTGGTTATATCTGGCATTTAGTAGAGGGAAAAGATAAACTTTTATTGTGGGAACCAATGTTAAAAGCAAATTTAACAGATGAAGAATTAATGAAAGAATCAAACAAATAATATTGAAATAGAACTCAGTGACTCTCAAAACTTTTATCAATATTTTTTTAACAATTTTAGAGTTAAAACTACTGAAAAATAATACAAAGTTTGATTTTTTCAACAAGAATAATATTAATTACTCAATGCGTGCTTGAATGTATGCTGAAAAATGTTATTTATGTAGGTCAGATGAATTGCAATGGTGTAGTATATCAGGGAAAACACCCGTCAATTATTAACCGTGAAATATTTGATAAAGCACAGCTTGCTTTTCTTAAAGTGGATAAATCAAAGGTTCGGAAAAACTTTGATTTTCTCTATCCGGGAATCTTAAAATGCGGGGTTTGCGGATATTCTTTCTGCGGAGAAAGACAGAAGAAAAATAATATTTATTACAGATGTTCCCACTATGACAGAAGCTGTCCGAATATGGTATATCTTTCAGAAAAAGAGCTTACCCAATCTTTTAGAATGCATCTCAAAAGAATTGGCTTGAATGAAGATATATATGAGTTAATAAAGCTTTCTTTACAAATTTGTTTGGGTGATGAGCAAACATTTCACAAGGAAGAAACATCACGCATAAATTCTGAAATTGAAGAATGCAAAGAGATTTTGAAGAAAATGTACCTTGACCAGTTAAATAATGTCTTAGAATACGATTTGTGGGTTAATTTGAAGAATGAATATGAGGTAAAATTAAACCGATTATCTGCAGAGCTGCAAAAACATAATAGTGCTAATACAAATTATTTAGATACAGGGCTAAAAATCCTTGATTTATGCCATAGGGCAAGCTTACCAGCCATCGAACTAAAAGCGGAAGAAGTAGCTCAAATCATTAGAGAAGTTTATTTATCAGCAATGGTAAAAAACAAAAAGGTTAAAGTTATTTTCCGTGAACCCTTTGCAACGATAGAAAAACTGATTAAGCTTGCAAAACAAGGAATTGCAGAAATTGGACTGGCTGAATTCAAGCAAAACATAATTTCTTCATGGGGGAGTGGACTCGAACATACTAAAAAAGAGCCCGAAGGCTCTGATTTTAATAGTTCTATTTGTTTTAAATGGTGGAGGTTAGGAGATTCGAACTCCTGACCCCCTGCGTGCAAAGCAGGTGCTCTACCAGCTGAGCTAAACCCCCACGTTTTACGTGAATATTTAATTTTCACTTTGCTCAGCTAATAAAGTTTCAAATCTCTATATGATATCCTTTCAGATATTTTGGAGTGCTGAGCTAACCCCAAATTCTATGTATTTTAATTATACATAACCAAGTTGTAATAGTTAAAAATCTTTGCCCTTCGGCATTTACTCCTCGGCTACATTTATTATTGTACATGGTGATTTTTTTTTGTAAAGGGGTAAATAGAAAATTGTGGATAAAAGGCGCAAATAAACTTCTGGCAGCCGGCAAAAGAAATTATGTTATAGTTTTTTCACGATTTCTTCAAGGCAAATCTTTACGTGTGCATAATTTAAGCCGCCTTGCATATATGCAACGTAAGGTTCTCGCATTGGACCATCTGCTGAGAGTTCGATTGTTGAGCCTTCTATAAATGTACCGCCTGCCATAATTACTTTATCTTCATATCCAGGAATGTATTCCGGAATCGGAGTTACGTAGCCGTTTATTGGTGAAAGCGATTGTATAGTCCGGCAGAACTCTTCTAGATGTTCCGGTTTCCCAAAGATTATATTTTGTATTATATCAGTACGTTTCTCGTCGTGGCGTGGTGCGGAATTAAACCCGATATCTTCAAAAACTTTTGCAGCTAAGATGGCACCTTTTACGGCTTCAGAAACAACGGATGGAGCCATAAACAATCCTTGAAATATTAGTCTGTGCTGGTTAAACATAGCGCCGCCCTCGGAGCCGATGCCCGGAGCTGTAAGTCGATTGGCGGCTCTTTCTACAAGAAGTTCTTTTCCGGCAATGTAGCCTCCGGCTTCTACAATACCGCCGCCGGGGTTTTTGATTAGTGAACCTGCTATTAAGTCTGCACCAGCTTCCAATGGTTCCCGGCTATCTACAAATTCGCCGTAACAATTGTCAACAAAACATATGCAGTTTGGATTTTTAGATTTTACGATTTTGCAAATTTGTTCAATCGTTTCTATTGAAAGCGATTTTCTTGTAGAATACCCTTTGGAGCGTTGGATTAGAACCATTGTAGTCGTTTTATCAACCATTTTTTCAAGTTTTTCAAAATCAACTTCAATTCCGGCTTTTAGGGGAACTTCTTCATATAGGACTCCGTTTCCGATAAGTGAAGAGCGTTTAGTTTCTTCGTCTCCTGCAGTTCCGATAACTTCCTGCATTGTGTCATAAGGAGTTCCGGCTGCTGATAGGAGCTTGTCGCCGTATTTCAAATTCCCGAATAGTGCGCAGGCAAGTGTGTGAGTGCCGGATGCAAAATGTATTCTGACAAGAGCCTTTTCCGCACAAAATACTTGTGCAAAGACTTTGTCCAGCACTTCTCTTCCCAAATCATCATGACCGTATCCGGATACGGTATAGAAATGTTCTGGTGCTACCCGGTTGTCATAAAATGCTTTTAAAACTTTGCGTTGATTAAAGTCTCTTATTTCATTTACTCTTTCAAATTCTTTTTCTAAACTTTTTTCGGCCGATCTAAAATCATAATTCATTATAGTTATTCCTTTTTGAGTATTTTTAGATGAAGGTTTAAATTTTCTTTTCTATGACACAGCCGCTAATTGATTTATCTGGTACGGGGTCATACCCGCCTTCATTTAGCGGGTGGCATTTACAGATTCTTTTTACTCCAAGCCAGCCCCCTTTAAGCAAACCAAAGCGAATAATTGCTTCACGTGTATATTCGGAGCAAGTCGGGTAAAATCTGCATCTTGCCGGAGTGTGAGCGGATATTTTCTGGTAAAACAGTATTAAATCTAAAACCAACTTCTTAATCATATCAATTATATTAGCACAAATGAAAAGGTGGTAGTTGTGTTCCAAGTTAATGTAAATTTTTGTAACAAAAAGTAATAAAAAGTGTTACAGATGTCGTTACATGTGGAATATATACTATATAATGGTACAAGGATATGTTATCAGAATGGAATTAATGGTAGACTTGACGGAAAATAAAAGTGCTTCAATGCATTCCCCGCAATGCTTTCAGCTATTATGGGGGGCCGCTTGTAGAGACAGTTTTACCCGAATTTGCAATCTGATATTCCCTCGCTCTTTGAGGGAGGGGGTAAATGTATTGGGCTGGTTGGTCGCCATCCCTCGCCCCTTGAGGGAGAGGGTAGAATTTCAAGTTGAGCGTTAGCGAAACTTAGAAATTCGGGTGTGGGGTATAAAAATTAAAGTTTATTAGAAAAAGTTATTGTCAGCTAAAACCTACCTACAATTCTCCCTTCACGCTTCATACTTCACGCTTCACCTTAACCTGAATAACATATTCTTCACCCCTCACCCGCATTCGTAGCCTTCGCCTGACGGCTCACGCACGACTGCTCCCTCTCCCCCAAGGGGCGAGGGGTAGAAATTAACCAATTCAACACATTTTCCCTCTCCCTCAAAGGGCGAGGGGAAAGTGACCAACCAGCCCAATACATTTACCCCTTCTACAAGGGGCGAGGGGATACGTTTATTAGAAAAAGTAACCGCCAAGCAGTGAGTTAGTTACTTATGTAAATTTATGTTACAAGAAGTTAAATTTTAGGCAATTTTTAAAGCTTTGTATGTTTTTTATATATAAAAGGGATATTATTATGGGATTCGGAACGATTTCAAATACTTATATAAATGCCAATGGTCATTCTGTTCGGATTCATTATAACAGTTTAAGTCCGTTTGGCGGATGTTGGGGGTACAGCAGATTTTCTCCCGGCTGCTTCGGGTTTGGGTTTAATCCTGTATGTGGAAATCCGTGGGCTTTCGGTGCCGGCGCCGGACTGGGCTTTGCCGCCGGAATGATGATACCCGGAGTGATTGAGGGTGTTTGCAAGGGTGCAAAATGGCTCTGGAATAAAATATTTTAATTCAAAACACAAGGCTGAAAAAGATTTTTATCAACTTCCCTGAAATCTTTAATAATTGCGGATAAACCATCTATATTTTGATAAAATTCAACCGGTTCTAATGAATCGACTGCAATAATTTTTCCGATACCTGCTGATTTTGCGGCATTAATTCCGGCGATTGCATCTTCAAACACCAGACAATCTTTCGGAGCTAAGCCAATTTTATCTGCCGCTATTAGAAAAATGTCCGGTGCAGGTTTCCCCGGAATTTTACCGTTTGAATATACAATCTTATCTATATCAAACCATCTGGCAAGATTAAATTCTTTTATGTAAAATTCAACATTATCCCACTCTGACATTGTAGCAATTGTCATTGGAATATTATTGGATTTTAAATAATCTAAAAACTCTTCTGCTCCCGGTGCAAGTTTGAAGTTTGCCCTATCTTTCAGGCATCTTTTTCTATACAATTCTTCTTTTTCTTTGGCATATTTCTCAACCATTTCGGGAGTTGGTTTTTTGCCGATTGCATACTCTATAATGTCTTCATTTGTATGCCCGAACATATTGTCACGCATTTCTTCCTTCGTAAACGGCGTCCCCCGAAGAATTTTTGAGTACTCAATCCAAGCATCATAATGAAGCTGCGAGTCCCAGTATAAAGTTCCGTTGAAATCAAAAATAACACCTTTCATAAGTATGATTATACTACAAAAAACGTGGTATAATATTTGTATGAGGAAATTTTTATCGGTTTTAATAATACTATGCTGTAGTTTGCCTGCTTTTGCACAGATTCAGCAGCAGACACAGCGGCAACAGAGGAAATATGTACCTGTAAACAGAATGAAAAATCCGCCTGTCGGTACTTTCAAAAAGAAAAAAGACGGTACTATTGTCCAGTACGATGACAAAGGTAAAAAAATTGGTGAATATAAACTGGAAAATAATAATTATAAAAAGGTAAAATGAAATTTAATCTTAATTTAGATAATATAAATTACATAAAAATTGTTTACAATGATTCTGACGGAGTAGGTCATTATACAAAGGCTGCAATAAAACGCCTCGGGGAAAGAGATATTTTTGCATGCGTTAAGTATGAAAAGGAGCTGAAAGTTCCGACTCCGCAGGAAGTAACAGTCAGCTTTGCCTGTGACAACGGGCTTTATAACGCAACAACTCTTTTAAAGCTTGTAGAAAATGCCGATCCTTATATCTACTTTACTCTTAAAACTCCTCACGAAGTTGAATATCAGCAAAATAGAGAGTACTTTAGAGTAAAAATGGAAGAGGATGCTATTTTGAGTTTTGCAGAAAGAGTTATACCGTGCAAAGTTTATGATATTTCTGCAAACGGTATCAGGCTAAAGCTCGATAAGGATATCAAGATTCCGCAAGAGGTTGCAATAAATATTCTGTTTTCGCCAAAAAATGTTAAAACTAAGGCAAAGTATGTCAGAACGGATAATGAGGACGGGGTTTTAAAGGCTTCATTTTACTATGTTAATCTGTCTGAAACTTCCAGAGACATTATCTCTCAGCGTTGTATCCAAAAGCAGCTTGCCGACAAGCGAAAATCGATTATGTAAATTTTTGTAACAAAAACGCAAGTTTTTCATACAAACGGGTTTTACATGAATTAGATGTGTTTAAACTCCAAGGAGGTTTGTATGAATTATGTATCATTTAACGGCTGCGAAACATCCGGCAGTATTGGGAAACGAAATCTTAATGTAGTGCGGGATGGCGTTGGAATAGTACAAACTTCTCCAAAATCAGATACAGTAAGTTTCAGAGGCAGGGATGATAATGATTCTTCAGCCGGCTCTGTATTGTTTAAAGCGTTGGCATCTATTGCAGTTGTTGTTGGAGGTTTAGGACTTGCACATAAGGCTAATCTTGCGGGGAAATTTAAGAATGCAAAAATCAAAAATATTATGAACAAAGCTAACCGAATAACCGAGCCTTGTTACAATATTTGCAGAAAAGTTAAAACACTTTGTCTTGACGGATATGGTAAATTTAAAGGATTTTTCGGTAAGAAATAATTTTCATCGGGGTTTACCAGAAAGCTTTTGGCATCATACGTTTATAAACCCAGATTTCTGTTCCGTCATATTCAAGGTCAAATTGCGGTGCAAGCTTTTCGTCAACTCCTATGGCACGTATTGGTAAATTGATTTTCAGGCAAGCTTCTTTTAATTTGTTGTACCCGTTTATAATATCTTCTTTCGTTGTTTCATCACCGAAATGAGTGTTGGAGATTACGCCGCAGAATGAGTATTGTTTTTTTGAACCTTTTGCAAAATCCACATATTCTATAATGTTTTCAACAGTAGAAGTTTCAAATTTTGCGGTATTAACTACAAGATATATTTTTAGATTTTTTTCTTTATCTATATTGTTTACGATATCCAGAATATCGAGTCCGCCTGCTCCATAGCCGACATCAATAATTATATCACCATCTTGAGAGAGGCAGTTTATTTGCGCCGGAGTGACATAACTTGCAGCCTCACCGAGTCCGAAGTTGTCAGGCTGGGTAATGACATTAATATTCATGTCTTTTAATTGAGATGCAATCGGTCTTAATGTATATGCCGGCTCAACAGTATCAAGATCTACCAGCGTAATAGGTTTGTTCATTTTAGCATACTGTCTTGCCCGATTAATTGAAGTTTCAGATTTTCCGCTTGCGTATGCCCCTGCATAAACTTCTACAACTCTCATTTTGCCTCCTATAATTTAATTATACTCCTAAAATATTTCATCTTAATTTTTTAACTTTGACTTGTCGGGTGACATTGCTACGCTCTTTCCCCTTGCCCCTTGCGGGAGAGGGAAGAATTTCTTTGCGAGCTGTGCGAGCTTAGAAATTCGGGTGAGGGGTGCTGGATTGCTTCGTCGCTTTCGCTCCTCGCAATGACATGAAGAAGTAGGATGTGGTAAATTAAAAATTTACAACATCAATAAAATTATTGTTTCGGTAATCAAGATTACCAAAACCTACATGGCTGTTTTAAATTCCCCCTCACGCTTCACCCATCACCCTTCACGCTTACCATCCATTTACCCCAAAATACTTCTTTTATTAAATCAAAAATTGTAGTAAAATAATGGTGTAGATTTTTATGGAAGGTTATTAGTATGGTAAACAAACTTATTAAAGAAGACACAAAAATGTTCTTAACCGGAAATGAAGTACTTGCTTATGCAGCAAACTCTGCGGAGGCCGAATTTATGTACGGCTATCCGATTACACCGCAGAATGAGATTATGCACACGTGGTGTAAACTGCTTCCTAAAACGGAAGCAGGATTTTTGCAGACAGAAGATGAAATCTCTGCAGGATTTTCGACTATTGGTGGTATCTTAGCCGGCAAAAGAGCATTCACTGCAACGGCAGGTCCGGGCAATGTAATTATGCAGGATGCGCAATCAATGGCAGAGATGATGCGAATTCCGTTTGTATGCGCAGTTATGCAAAGAGGCGGACCTTCCACTGCTACAGTAATTTATGCACAGCAGGAAACAAGATTAACCTGCTTTGGCGGAAATGGCGAAGGGTTCAGAATCGTATATTCTACTGCGGGGCATCAGGATCTTTACGATTATATGATTAAAGCATTCAACACCGCTTGGAAATACAGATTCCCTACCTATGTTTTAGCTGACGGTTATCAAGGCAAAATGAGAGAACCTGTAACTTTATACGATCCTGCTTCTCGCGGTATAACAATGGTTCCTACGACAAAAGCACTTCTCGCTGACGGTCAGATCGGAGTTGACAGAAAATCCGCTCACCTGAGAAATACTTACAACATGGAAGAAGAGCTTATGGAAGTTCTTGAGGGATACAAGGCGGATTATGAAAAAATGTCCGAAGAAGTGGCTGAATGGGAAGAATACAAAGCAGAAGATGCCGAGATTCTTGTCATCGCACACGGTATAGTTGCACGTTCCGCAAGAACCGCTATTGATGAGCTTAGAGAAAAAGGAATCAAAGCAGGGCTCTTCAGACCAATAACAATCAGACCGCTTGCCGTTAAACCATTGAGAGCTGCTGTTTCAAGAGCAAAACAAATTCTGTTTACGGAATCTGCAAACGGACAGCTTGCTCAAATGGTACTTGAAAAACTTTACGGATTAAATACACCGTACTCAACACTCTTCAAAATGGGTGTTGGCGTAACCGGCGATGATATTGTTAATAAAGTTGAATCAATGGCGGTAGCAGTGGTGTAAAATAGTTTAGGAGTTTAGAAGTTGAGGTGTTAAAAAGCTGAAGAGTTGAAAGGTTGAAAAGTTCTTTAAATTTGCTAACGCTCATAAATTAATAAAATATAGGACGTTTATCGGGTGCATTAATAAACAGAAAGTATTTATAACAAACTATTCAACTCCTCCACTTTTCAACTATAATAAAGAAAGGTTAAATTTGTTAAAAAACAATTATCAATTTCCATTCGAGAAATTAGAAGTATGGAAACGAGCAATTGAATTAGCTGAATCTATTTATCAAATTACTTCAACTTTTCCCAAGCATGAAACATTCGGAATATCTTCACAAATGCAACGTGCAGCAGTTTCGGTATCATCAAATATTGCAGAAGGTTCTGTAAGATTTTCGTCAAAAGAGCAAATACGTTTTTATGAAATGGCATTTGGCAGCTTAATGGAAGTTTTAAGTCAAATGATCTTAGTCAGAAAAATCGGTTATGTATCAGAAAAAGATTATAATATTATAAGACCTTCTATAGATGATATTTCAAGAATGTTAAATGCATTAAGAAAATCAAAAAATAATGAGCAAGGCGAATAAAATGAACTATTCAACTTTTCAACGGTTCAATTATTCAACTACTTAATAAAAGGAGAATAACAATGGCAGAAATATTAACCCTTCCTCCAAATTTACCTGAAGCGCAAAATGCGGAGGTCGGAGCAAGTAAATTTTGTCCGGGTTGTGGACACGGTATAACTTTAAAAGCATTGGCAAAAGCTGTTGATGAACTTGGAATCAAGCAAAAAACAGTCTTTGGCTGCGATATAGGATGCTCTTTGCTGGCGTGGAATTATATGGATTTAGATACGGTTCAAACCCACCACGGAAGAACAACCCCTGTTATTTATGGATTTACAAGGGCTAATCCTGAAGCGATAGGTATTGCCTATATGGGAGATGGCGGCGGTCTTGCAATCGGTGCGCAGCACCTTGTTAACGCAACGGTCAGAGGCGAAAGAATGATGATTATTGTTGTTAACAACACAAACTACGGTATGACAGGCGGTCAAATGTCCCCGACAACAATGCCAGGGCAGAAAACAGAAACAACTCCTTACGGAAGAGATTGTTCTGTTACAGGAAAACCTGCTAAAGCTGCTGAAATGGTTGCGGCAATTGCAGATCCTCAAAAATCTTTCGTTGCACGTTCTTCCGTTTCTAATATGATGAAGCTTAAACAAACTTTTGTTAAAGCACTCAAGAATGTCGCAAACGGCGGATTTTCTTTTGTAGAAGTTCTTTCAATCTGTCCTCTCAACTGGAGAACCAATAATGTTGATACTTTCGGAAGACTGGCGCAGATGGAAGAGTTTTTTGAAGTGAAGGAATTTTTGGTTCCGGAGGGGTAGAAGAGTTGAAGAGTTGAGTAAGTTGAAAGGTTGAAGAGTTCTTTAAATTCGCTGACGCTCATAGATTTATAAAGTATAGGACATTTATCGGGCGCATTTATAAAAAGGAAATATTTATAACAAACTATTCAACGGTTCAACTTATCCACCTTTCAACTATAATAATGGTTGATGCAATTATAAATAATAAATATCTATAACAAACTATTCAACTATTCAACTCCTCCACTTTTCAACTAATAAGAAAGGATATAAACATGACCAGAACAAAAATCGTATTAGCCGGCGAAGGCGGACAGGGTGTTCAATCTATTGCAAAAATCCTTGTAGAAGCAGGGTATGAAGCAGGCAGACAGGTTCTTTATATTCCGAATTTCGGTGTTGAACAAAGAGGCGGTGTCTCCATTGCTTTCTGCCAGATTGCCGATACAACAATAGGTGAGCCTAGATTCGCTAAAGGCGATATTATAATAATGCTCTCAGACAGAGCAATAGACAGATGCTCAACTTATGTTGATGAAAATTCTGTTGTTGTTTATGATACTTCTGTATGTACCAAAAAACCTGAAGTAAAATGCAGGGAAATCATTGGTGTGGATGCTAATAAAATTGCAAATGAACAGTTGAGCGCCAGAGTTTTCAATATAATCATTCTGGGTGTATTATTGGAAGCAACTCACGTTCTTGAGCTTAGCGATATTAAAAACGCAATGGAAAAAGCTCTCGGCAAGAAGTTTGACGCAAAACCTGAACTAAGAGATTTGAACTACAAAGCTCTTGAGATGGGAATGGGTTTGGTTAAAGACAGAGCGGTGGTTTAAAACGGTGAAGAGTGAGGTGTGAAAGGTGAAGAGAACGTTAATGCAGAGAGTATAGAATGCAGCTCGGGTTAAACAATTATAAAAGGTTAATAAGTAAACCCAACTTACATATAAAAGGTAAATAAGCTGCTATAAAATCTCTTCACCCTTCACACCTCACCCTTCACTAATAACAGAAAGGACAAAACAATGACAGAAGAAAAACAATATAAAGGATATAAAATAGAAGGTGTTGGCAAAGGTAAGGCAGATTATTATGTTTATACAGATCTTTGCAAAGGCTGCGGGCTTTGTATCGCAAAGTGCCCGATGAACAAAGCCGGTAAAAATTGCCTGCAATGGTCTAAGGAAGTTGGTTTGTATCAGACTCCTGCCGTTGCCCCGGATCCTGAAATTTGTATAGCCTGCGGACAGTGTGAAATGACCTGTCCGGATAGTGCGATCAGGATTGTAAGGAAATAGTAAATTCAATAAATAAACCAAATGGCGGTGCATTTGCACCGCCATTTGGTTTGTTTAATAGAAAATTAACCGATTACAGGAGCAACAAATGTTCTTGCTGCAAGATCTTTATCAAGCATTAAGAGGGCTTTTTTGTCATCTCCTATGAGTCTAAGAGTTGCTAAAACGCCTCCGACATTTGATTCTTCTTCAACTTGTTCTTTTATGTACCAATCCAGAAGGTGCATTGCAGCTCTGTCTCTTACTTCTTCTGCTACGTCCATAACGTGATTTATTCTTAGAGTTACAAATTCTTCGTGTCTTAAAACGTGTTCAAATACTTCAAGCGGTGTAGTACCTTCTACAACAGGTTTTTCAATCGCTCTTAAATCAACTTTAGCGCCTCTGCTGTTCAGGTAATCTATCATGCCGACTGCGTGGGCTCTTTCTTCCTGAACCTGTACGTCAAACCAGTTTACAAAACCTTGAAGGTTGAGTTCTTGAAAATATACTTTCATTGCATAATAAAGGTATTCGGAATAAAGTTCTTTGTTAATTTGATCATTGAATGCTTCTTGCAGTTTTTCATTCATCATACTTGTAATCCTTTCTGCTCTCTGTTATTCGACTATAAATAAAATAATAATTTAAGCTTTCCTGTATAACTATCCTTCACTTTTAATTTTAGCACTAATTTGATAAAATGATTACATGCCAAAAATTGTAATCATTTTATTTATAATTCTTTTTCTATGGGCTTTTGTTGTAGAACCGAATTTGCTTGTTGTGAAGCATTATAAGGTTTCTGCACTTGATAATTTGCGGATTGTTTTTGTAAGTGATTTCCATATTTCAAAATATGAAAAAAGCCGGTTAAAGAGGGTTGTAGATTTAATTAACAAACAGAATCCTGATCTTGTTTTATCGGGCGGGGATTTTATAAAAGGTCATGACGGGAAAAATACGCTTGGAATAGAAGAGCAGGCAGAGATTTTAAAGGGACTAAATGCGCCTTTTATCACTGTACTTGGAAACCATGACGGCTGGTATGACAGAGCAAGGGTGACAAAGGTTTTAAAAGACAGCGGATTTACGGTTCTTGAAAATTCCAATACAAAAATTAAAGGAATTTATTTTGTGGGGCTGGAGGATATACAAACCGGAAAACCTGATATAAAGGCTGCTTTAGCAGGTACAGAATTGCCGAGAATTCTAATCTCGCATAGTCCGGATGTTTATTATGACGTAAAAGAGCCGGTTAGTTTAATTTTAGCCGGGCATACGCATGGCGGACAGGTTAGTTTTCCGCCTTTTGGTGCTCCGGTTGTACCGTCGGATTACGGTTCAAAGTTTGCGAGGCGGGTTATTAATGAAACTCATAATACTATGATTATAACAAAGGGTATCGGAACAAGTATTCTGCCCGTAAGATTTTGTGCCGTGCCGGAAATTGTTGTAATAAATTGATTGTCATTGTTGACTTAATAGAGGAATGGTGTAAAATATCGATATGGCAAATGTTTTGATATGTGGTTTGGGAGCGGTGGGGCTTACTTATGCCGTCCGGTTCAGGGATAAGTGTAATTTAAGAATACTCGTTGATAAAGAGCGTTATGAAAGGTATATGAATTCCAAGCCTGTTTTTAACGGTTTTGAACAGAATTTTGAGTATGTTCTTTCTGATGAGATGGCGTTTAAAGCGGATTTAATAATTATTGCTACAAAGTTTCAGGGGTTGGAATCTGCTGTTAAAAATATTAAGAATTTTGTTGGGAGCAATACCCGGATAATTTCTTTGTTAAATGGAATTTCTTCTGAGGAGATAATCAGTCGTAGTTATCCTGATGCAAGGGTTTTAAAATCTTATTTTATCGGTCATAGTGCGGTGCGTTCGGGAAATTCTGTTACGCAGGACGGTGTCGGTGAAATTGTGATGGAGTATGACAGGGCTGCTACAGAGATTTTGGATGAGTGCGGAATAAATTATTCCATACCGGAAGATATTGATTATGCTTTATGGCTGAAATTTACTATGAATATTTTTTCTAACCAGACTTCTGCGGTTTTAAAAATGACATTCGGGGAATTGAAACGTAATAAGAAATTTAGGGAAATGGCAAGAAAGATTATCCGGGAGGTACGTCAAATTGCAGAGGTTAGAGGGATAAAAAATCTTGAGAATTTGGAGTCGGACGCAATGGCAGCACTGGATAGAATGTGTGATGAGGGAAAAACTTCTATGCATCAGGATATTCTTGCAGGAAGGAAAACCGAGGTTGACATGTTTGCAGGAGAAGTTATTAAACTCGGAAATGAATATGGTATACCAACTCCTTATAATCAGGTTTTATATGATTTGATAAAGATTGAGGAAAAAAATAATGAATATAGCTTTCATACCTGTTAGAGGCGGAAGTAAGTCGATTCCGGGAAAGAATATAAAGTTATTGAACGCTAGACCGCTTGTTTATTGGACGGCAAAGGCTGCATCTGAGGCAGACTGTATAGATGAAGTTATTGTGGCAACTGATAGTAATGAGATTAAGCGGACTGTAGAAGATTTTAAACTTCCAAAAGTAAGCGTTTATGATAGAGAGCCGGAAAATGCTTCCGATTCTGCGTCTACCGAAAGTGTTATGCTGGAATACCTCTCAAAGAGAAATTTATGCGGGGATGATTTATTCTTTCTTATACAGGCAACTTCTCCGATGCTTAGGGCAAGGGATATTGACGGAATGTATGAATCTTTCATTAGAAGTAAAGTTGATTCTATGTTTAGCGGTGTAAGAGAAAAGCAATTTCACTGGCGATTTAGAGACGGAAATATTGTAGAGCCTGTAAATTATGATTATCAAAATCGCCCGAGGCGGCAGGATTTTGAAGGTTTAATTGCCGAAAACGGTGCTTGCTATATCAATTCCGTTAAGAATGTTTTGCAAGACAAATGCAGACTTTCAGGTAAGATTGGCGTATATGAACTTCCGGCATACACTGCGTACGAAATTGATGAAGAGTCTGATTGGATTATAGTAGAAGAATTAATGAAACATTTCTTAACCAATTGAGGCTGTAAACACTTGATTATAGAACATATTTGTGTTTATCTATAATTGGGCAGACTGTATCCTCTTGAGTTTGTCCGGTCTAAGAATAGCGGCTTGATTCTTAGGAGTATTAAATTAAAGAGGTGTGAATAGTCAAGTTAGCATCTCTTAAAAATTAAAGAAGGAATATAAATATGTTAAAAATCAGATTAAAAAGATTAGGCGCTAAAAAAGCTCCAACTTACAGAATAATTGTTATCAACTCTACTACAAAAAGAGAAGGTAAACCTATTGAAGAATTAGGTCACTACAATCCTAAGACAAAAGAAATGAAGCTTAACAAAGAAAGCGCTCTTGCTTGGATTTCTAAAGGTGCTCAGCCTACTGATACAGTTAAGTATTTGATTACAAATTGCAACGATGATGGTACTTTGAACTACAAAAAATCAGAAGTTGTTAAATTATCAAAGAAAGCTCAGGCAAAGAAAGCTGCTGAAGAAGAAGCTAAAAGAGCAGCAGAAGAAGCTGCAAAGGCTGAAGCTGAGGCTGCTGCAGAAGCTCCGGCTGAAGAAGCTGCTGCTGAGTAGTAAAATAATTATAAAAAATAGAACCGCAAGTATTATTGCGGTTCTATTTTTTTGTTAACTTGTTCAAGAAATCTTCTGTCCACCTCATCATATTTGGATATCTTTTGGTATTATGTCCCCTTTGAATCCATTCTTGCTCGTTTTCTTCTTTTGAACCGATACCTTTTAGAGTTTTGTAAACAAAAGAGTACATTCCGGTTCTGTCAGCTCCGGCTTTGCAGTGGATATGAGCTTTGCCGTTATTTTGACGAATATTTTTGATAAGGTTTAGAAATTTTATTATCCCGCCCTCTTCCGGTTTGGCAGAAACTGTCGGAATATTGTGGTATTTCATCCCGAGAGCTTCAACGGTATCTTTTTCAGAAAAATTCAGACCGGAAACAGTCATTGTTCTAAAATTTATGATATCCGTAACTCCTTGTTCTTTAAGCCACTTAAAATCATCTTTTTGCGGCTGTGCCGAGCGAGAAAGAAAATTATCAATTCTTGCATAATTATTTGGTTTGCCTTGAAATGTAATGTTAAATATTTGCATTATAGAAATCCTTTATAAACGCCGCTGCTTGATTTTTGTCGATAATATCCCCGTTTAGCTGGGCTTCATGGAGAGCATTAACTATCTTTCCGAGAAGAGGTGAGGGTTGTATATTAAGTATACTCATAATTTCATTCCCATCAAGCAGTTTTGGCAAAGGTTCCAGCGTTTCACGCTTTTCTAAATAAAAGTTTAACAAAGCTTCCAGCCCGTCGAGATTATTTTTTACCATCTCGTCAGTCACATCCCCCCCTCTTGCCGAAAGCCTGTCGGCACAGGCAAGGATAATATTATCTATAACATTATCTTCCATTTTTCTGATATATCGCATTTTGACTTTTTCGTTAAAATCCGGCGCAGCCAGCACGCCAGAAGGGTAAATATGATTTTTTATCATGCAGGATATGTATTCTATTTGTTTTTTGGAAAATTTCAGCTCTTTTAATAGCGGAACGACCATTTTTGAGCCGGTATCGTCGTGCTTGATAAACCTGTGGCGGGCGTTACATGAGACGCATTCAGGCTTATTGTATAAGCATTCGAACTTGTCGCATTTCCCCCCTTCAATTGTCCAGGTGGAAAACTTGCCAATATCGTGCAAAAATCCTGCAAGTTTAAGATGATTTATCCGCGGGAATCCGCCAAAATCAATTCTGTCTAAGTGCTCTTTTATTTTTTCATCTGCATTTGCGTACTGTATTTCAATTTGTCTCACTGTTTCTACGACGTGATGGAATAAATCCAAATGATGGTGGGTATTCGGCGGAACTTTCTTCATATCAATTATGCAGGGAAAAATCCTTTCAAGGAGTCCGAAATCATCCAATTTCAAAAGTGTTTGAGAGGTGTAAGCACCGCCAAAGAGTTTCATAATCTCATAATGAATCCGCTCCGGTGCGGGATTGAGGGCAAGCGGCAAGTATTTTTTAATTGCCTCTTCTAATTCAGGAGTCATTTTGAAGCCGGTTGTTGCGGCAAACCGGAATGCTCTAAGGATTCTTAGCGGATCTTCCTCAAAGTTTTTTTCATCAATGTGCCTTAATATTCCGTTTTTCAAGTCCTTTCTTCCGCCTGTAATATCAATAATTTCATTCGTTTTAAGGTCATACGCTATTGCGTTTATAGTAAAATCTCGCCTTTTTAAATCCTCTTGAATCGTTTCTCCCTGAAGCTCAGAGAGGTCAAAGAAATTTATTTTATCCTCCAAAACTACACGGTAGATTTTGTTTTCGGAATCGAGAGTAATAAAAGTCCCGTTGAACTCCTCCGCCAGTTTTTTTGCAAAATTTTCCGCACCTTTTATGGCAATATCCTTATCTGTTGTGGTTTTGTCAAGCAAAGCATCACGGATTGCGCCGCCGACCAGATATCCGTCGTGTATTTTTGATAAAATTTCATCCCTGATATTCATAAATAATATCTCCAAGTGCGGTAATTACTGCGGTATCGGCTTTTAAAATTAAATCACCGAGACTTATTAATGGCAGATTTTTCTCTCTGAAATATTGAAATTCTCTCTCCGAGAACCCGCCTTCCGGTCCTATGATTACAAGAAACTTATCTCCTTTTTTGATAGGATGTTCTCTCAAATACTGCTTCAAACTTTTTTCTGTAGAGCGCTCCGCAAAAACTATAACCCTGTCAAAGTCTTTATCCAAAACCTCCGGCAGAGTGGAAAGTTCATGGCAGGTAGGAATTTTTGCCCTTTCGCACTGTTTGGAAGCTTCATACATAACCCGCTGCCACTTTTCGTGTTTGTCAACTTTTAATGCGCAGTTATCCGTTGCAACAGGAAAAATCTCCCTTATTCCAAGCTCTGTTGCTTTTTCCATAATCGTAAGCTGCGAATCACTCCTCAGTGGACTTTGCGCTAAATACAAATCAAAATCCAGATCTCTTTTAGACGGATAAGATTTTTGAATCTCGCAAATGATTTCCTTTGAGTTAATCTCTTTTATAACAGTTTCGTATTGAATTTGTTTATCGTCAATAAGCAGAAGCTTTTCGCCTGCCCTTGCCCGCAGCGAGCGTGCTATATGGCGGTAATTATCGGTATCTTTTATTGTAATCAGAGGCGGCTGAATTGTGTTGGGATTTTCTTCCTTATTTACCCCAGGATTTACCCCTCTGTTTATATAGAAGTGCGGCATGATGTTTCTCTGTACTCCGTTTTGAATTTTTTAATAAGTGTCACTAACATTATTGTACACAAAACAACGGCAGAAACACCAAGGCTGTACCAGAAACCTAAAAGATTTAATTTAAGCTTTAGTCCGAAATAACATCCGAGCGGAATTGAGACGAGCCAGTAGGCAATAAAATTCGCAAGCATAACGACTCCGGTTTGTTTAATGCCCTTAAATACACCAGCAAGTGCAACCTGTAATCCGTCAAAGACTTGAAAAGCGCACAACATATAAACAACGGGTATACAAACTTTTACCAGTTCCGCATCCTTTGTAAACAAACTCAATAAAAATTCAGGAAAAATTCCTACAACTATTGCAGAACAAGCCATAAAAGCAACGCACATTACAATCCCCGTGCAGGCATAAGTTTTGAGTGATTTAAAATACTTTGCTCCGTTTGCAAATCCTACCTTAACTGCCGTAGCGTTTGAAATTGCAAGCGGAACCATAAACGAGACGCTTGTAAGTGTACAAACTATGTTCTGTGCTGCCGCATAAATTCCCGAAATTCTGCCTAAAATTATTGTAATAGCATTAAATCCGATAAATTCTATCATAACTGCAAGTGACGCCGGAACGCCAACTCTCAGCATATCTTTGTAATAATTTTTGTCCTTGTGGTGTTTTATATTTACTTTTTTATAGCAGTAAATCAAAAGCACAATTCCCATAATATATCTTGTAATCAAACTTGCAAGCGCAAGCCCTGCCGTTCCCATCTCTGGAATTATTCCCCAGCCGAAAGCCAGAATAACGTTTAAACCGAGGTTTACGAAGATACAAATAACAGTCAAAATATTCGGAAAAACAACTATTTCAAACGCCTGCAAAAATTCTTTTACAACACAGTGAATATAAGCACCAAATACAGAAAACGCCGTTATCCAGAAATAGTCCTTAATTAAAGGCACAAGCTTTGCCTCAAACCCGAATTTATCAATAAGCGGAATAAACGCCGCTATTGCCAATGACATTATTATAGACAAAATTGAGGCGAATTTTAGTGACGGATAAAAATATTTTTCTGCTTCCTTTCCTGCTCCCCGGTAATTTGAAAGAATTGCGGAGGTGCTCCCTAAAATTCCGATTCCGAAAATCATAATACAATTAATGATTGCAGTTGCAAGACTAACTGCTGCAAGCGTATCAGTAGAATACCTTCCCGCAACTATTACGTCTCCTACACCTATCATAATGAAGCCTAAATTCCCCAGAATAATAGGTCCTGCAATATTTGCAATGTCTTTTATATAAAAACTTCTGACTAGCATAATGACACTATTGTATTATATAAATAGAGTAAAGCAAATAATGATATTGATAAAAATATATTGTATTTAGCCGGGAACATTAATGCTGCCGTCGCAAAAACGGTTTAATATCGTAAATCTTCCCGTACTTACACGTTCTTTTATAATTTTTGCCGAAGAATTTGTAAGCACAATCTGGTTTTGTACGCATTCAAAACGGTGTTCCATAAACAATTGTTCGTATTTTTCTCCCAATTGTGTATATTTTTTTGTCTTAATAAAAAGATTAAATTCTTTCTGGCGTTTTTTTATTCTGCTGATTCCAAAATCTATTACTGATTTCACGTCAATCTCCTGCCAGGATGACTGAATAATATCAAGAATGTAATTTTGATTGTCTGAAGTTTTTATTGAAATATATCCTGTAATATTTTTTGTTTTTCTATCTAAAATCACATATTTATATTCGTTAAAATACGATAAGCCTTTAAAAACTGATTCCTTAAATTCTCTCGGATCACTGCTTAATAAAGGTCGAAAGTGCGGAAGTAATGACTCGTTGTATAAATTCGATACGGTTGTGGAGTCTGAATTTCTGAACTCTCTGTAATCTTTTTCATTAAATTCAGTATTCACTTGCTCCGGAATTTTCCACAATCTTTCATAAGAAAGCTGGCTAAAACCGCATCTTGCTACAAATACTCTCAACAAATCAGGCAGGGAATCTTCTACTCGAACAATAAAAGAAATTGCTCCCAGCGCTTTGTATTTGGATACGGCATATTGAATTAGTTCATATGCATCTTCGTAACAATTTTCTTCAAAGAATAAACGTAAAATTTCCAACCGCTTAACCGGATACTTTGAAGGTGCAATTGTAATTAAGCCTTTAATCTCTTTTTTATCTTTCAAGACATATGATTCAGGCAGAAATTTACACTTTAGTGGAAGCAGATGATGTAAAGGCAGGAGAGGATTAAACATTACATGTCCTATGTAAGCGTCTCTGTTGTTCAGAAACGAAATCATCTCCTGCATATTCTTTTTATCAAAATAATAAAGCTTTCTAATCCTGCTCATAAGACAATTATAGCACAAGCGCAGATTATTTTATTGTTACCAGTTTTTATAATGTTCTAAAATTTCAGCAGCTTTTTCTGCTTTTTGAGCATCCATATCATTAACTCTGATAAGCATTTTCTTTGACGGGCTAACAATACAGAACTGCTGGCACATATCATTAAATTCCATATAAGTAAGTGCAGCATCTTCTGATAAGAAGAATTTTGAACCGGCAGCAGCTTCAGGATGGAAAACAAATTTAGAAGCCAGCTTTTGGTCTTTTGCAGCAGTCTCCATAGCCTTTGTTAAAGCTTTAGCAAACGGACAGTCATAACCTGTATAATACATTACAATCTTTGTACGACCGTCACCCTGTGCAATATCCCTTTGATTCATAATGTATTCCATAACATTATCAGGAATCATTTTCTTGACCGTTTTTACTTCTTCGTTTAAACCTTCAACTTTTACGCTGCTTTTAACTTTACCGTCTAAAAGTATTCTCAAATCAATAATTGCAAATATGCAGAATATTACTACTGCTGCAATAATCAAAACCGCTTTACTGTTTAATTTCATACAATAATCCTTTTAAATATACTAAACTGAAATACATTATATAAGATTTATTGTAACAGAAAAATCATATAAAAAGAGTATCTATATATAGTATTAATTGGTGCATTAACCATTCTAAAGGATGAGTGCAATATTTGTTAAAATTTGATAGAATAGAGTAAACAGAATCAGAGGGAAATATTTTCTCTGCATCAAAACGGAATAGGAGGTTATATGTCAATAGATGACGCACTGGTTATGATATTAGCCGGAGGAGAGGGCAAGCGTCTTTTCCCGCTTACTCAAGATAGGGCAAAACCTGCAGTACCGTTTGGCGGAAGATATCGAATTATTGATTTCGTTCTAAATAATTTTATTAACTCCGGATTTTTTAAGATAAAAGTTTTAACGCAGTATAAGTCTGATTCTTTAAACAAACATATCTCAAAAGGCTGGGCGTTATCTCCGTTTTTAAACCAGTATGTAGATCTTGTACCGGCGCAGATGAGAACAGGAGGTGCCTGGTATCAGGGAACGGCGGATGCTGTATATCAGAATGCTTTTCATATTCATGATGAAGAACCGGATTATGTGTGCGTATTTGGCGGGGATCACGTTTATAAAATGGATGTTTCACAAATGTTGAAATTTCATAAACAAAACAATGCGGATTTAACAATTTCTGCAATTCCGATTCCGATAGAGGAGGCGTCAGAATTTGGTATTATAGAAGTTGATGATGATTGGAGGCTTACCGGGTTTATAGAAAAACCAAAGTCCCGCCCGAAAACTATGCCGAATAACCCTAAAAAGTGTCTGGCGTCTATGGGAAATTATATATTTAATAGGGAAATTCTTCTAAATGCTCTTGAAGAAGATGCAAAGATAGAAACTTCTAATCACGATTTTGGCAAAAATGTTATCCCAATGCTTTTGGAACAGGGGAAACGAGTGTTCATATATAACTTTAATGAAAATAAGTTGCCTGATATGACGGAAAGAGAAAAAGGTTACTGGCGTGATGTCGGAAGTATTGATGCTTATTGGCAGGCAAATATGGATTTGCTGGAAT
The DNA here is from genome assembly GCA_944323255.1 of Candidatus Gastranaerophilales bacterium. Lineage (GTDB taxonomy): Bacteria > Cyanobacteriota > Vampirovibrionia > Gastranaerophilales > Gastranaerophilaceae > CAG-196. Next base: position 77,548 of record CALURU010000004.1, on the reverse strand, counting down.
ATGAACCGGAATTGAATCTTTATTCAAAAGAATGGCCGATAAGAACATTTAATTATAATTATCCTCCTGCAAAATTCATATGGCAGCAGGGCGACAGGGTTGGTATGGCGACAAATTCCATGGTTTCGGAAGGCTGTATTGTATCAGGCGGAATGCTGTCAAGATGCGTGCTTTCTCCTGAGGTTAAAATAAACAGTTATTCGCAAATATCTGACAGTATACTTATGGAAAATGTTAATGTCGGCAGATATTCTGAAATAAGGAAAGCTATTATCGACAAGAACGTTCAAATTCCTCCATACACGCAAATAGGCGTTAATAGAGAAGATGACCTTGCAAGAGGATTCTATGTTTCAGAAGGTGGAGTTACTGTTGTAAGAAAAAATGCAAGATTGTCTTAATAAGTTGTTCTTGTAAGAATTATTTCAGATTCTTTGTTGTACAAATTGTGTTTGTACCAAACGCCTTCAAATTCTCCATCAGGCTTAAATAGGTACTGGCAGTCCTTTGAGACAAAATAAATTGCACTTACGGGTTTGCCGGAAATCCTGTATTGAATTGAATAATATGGATAGTCCGGATATTCTCCGTAGATAAAATCTACGTATCTGAGCTTACCCATAGCATCATAGTAGTATGCTTTTGAAACATCTTTTTTGTCTTGAAGAGCATACATATAAATATTTTTCATTTTCTTATAGTAAAAAGCGGAAATATTATAATCTCCAAGTTCCTTATAGCCGGCAGAAGCCGCAAAGTAGTGGTCGAGATGATTTTTGTCTTTTAATCGGTCTTTAAACTGCTGCTTAAAATCTTTTTGTTTTTCAACAGGAGTTTCAAAAATAATGTCTTTAACTTCGCTGATTATAGCTTCTTTCTCCATTGCAGATTTATCTATCCAGTCATATTGAATATCAGCAATGTAGATATCGTTATAGTTCGCAAAAACTGCTAATGGCACAGACAACAATAATAAAAGTAAAATTTTTTTCATACTTAAATCCTTTTTCTCCTAATATCATTAAGTATAGCATATTTCAATAATTTTATAGTATAATAACATTTATGGTAAGAATTTTAGACGGAAAAAATACAGAAATAATCTCAAAAGTGGTATTTAGGGTTTTAAAGACACAGGAGATTTTTACAAGGATTTTAGAAGTTGATAATCCTAATGTCGTTCCTTGTCTTTATGCAATGTGGCATGCCCACCAATTTTGTATTCACGGACTTCCAAACAGGGCTAACACAAATGTTTTGATAAGCCGTTCAAAAGATGGTGATGTTATTGCAGATGTTGTAGAAAGATGGGGCTTTAAGACAATAAGAGGATCCAAAGGTAAAAAAGGCGCTGTAGAAGCCAGCATGCAAATGATAGAAGCCTTAAAACGAGGTGAAAATTGTGCAATGATGGTTGATGGTCCAAGAGGACCCGCAAGAGTCGCAAAAGACGGTGCAATTAAGATTGCAAAACTTGCGGGTGTGCCGGTTGTCCCTGTTTACTGGTATTCTAAAAACTTTACCTGGGCAAAATTCCCGTCCTGGGATACGTTAAGGTGTCCAGTTTTTGCAACCAACTTAATTAATATTTACGGTGAGCCGATTTATATTTCTCCTGACGGGGATGAAGAAGAAGCACGCCAAAAGTTACAGAAAAGTCTCGAAGAACTTGAACAAAAAGCTCCGAAAGCGTTTGATGAGGTATACAAATTCGGAATATGGAGAAGAAGAAAGTAGTCAGATTACTTGCAATTCAGATGGAATCTGCAATCGGAAACGTTGATTTAAATATTGAAACCGTAAAAAATCTACTAATGGCTCATTTAGGAAAATATCCGCAGGTTGATTTTGTTTTTCTACCTGAATTATGGACAGTTGGCTGGGATTGCCCGTCATTTCCTGGTTCCGCAGAAACTCTTGAAGATTCAAAGGCAGTTAAAATGCTTAAAGGTATTGCAAAAGAGTTTGAAGTTAATATCTTAGGCGGAAGTTTTGTAAGAAAATACGGAAACAAACTTTTTAACAGCTCGCCGGTTATTAACAGAGAAGGTGAAATTGTTTGTATTTATGACAAAAACCATCTGTATTCTTATAACGGAGATACTGAAAACAGCTATATAACGGCGGGGAAAAATCCTGTCATGGTGGAGCTTGAGGGAGTAAAAATCGGAATATCAATATGTTATGATATTCGTTTTCCTGAAATATACAGGGCATACAGAAAAGCAGGCGCTGATATTCTGGTTGATATGGCAGCCTGGCCAAAGTCCAGAAAAGTTCACTGGGATACGCTTGCGATGGCAAGAGCTATAGAAAACCAGTCCTATTTTGTTGCGCTTACACAGACGGGGCTTCTTGCTGATGGTTCGGAAAATCTCGGGCATTCAATGATTATTGACTACAACGGAAAAATCCTTGATGAAATTGAAGAAGTAGAAGGCGGAATTTATGCAGAGGTTAGTCTGGATAAAATGTACGAATTTAGAGAAAAATGCACAATCTTAAAAGATATTAAAAACTCATACGAGGTAATAAAAAAATGAAAAAACTTTTTGCAGCAATATTAGTTTTATTTATGGCTTTATCCGCTCAGGCACGTGGAATAAAAAGTGAAAAAGCTAATTTTTCATCTGTTATAAATGATTCCGGAATAGAAAAAAATTCTATAGCAATTTCAATTAAAGATTTGAATACCGGAAAACCTGTTTATGAATTGAACGAAAAAATTCTTATGCATCCGGCATCTGTGCAAAAAGTTCTAACACTTATACCGGCAGTAGATACACTCGGCGAGGATTACGAATTTACGACAACGGTTTATAAAAGAAGCGATAACAGCTATGTTGTAAAACTGGGCGCAGATCCTTACTTAACAACTTCGGATTTAAAAAACCTTGCAAGCAATATAGGGCTTGATACACAAAAAGTTTACATAGATGACAGTATTTTGGAGAAAAAGAGCTGGGGTGAAGGCTGGCAGTGGGATGACGATATGAATGTTCTTATGCCAAGATTCAATTCGTACAATCTGGATGGCAATCTTATAAAAATTACAATTCTGCCGGAGGGAAAAGGAAAGCCGGCAGTGATTCTTAATCCAAGCAAATACCCGCTTGTGTTTTTGAATAATGTAGTAGGCGGTGATAAAAATGAAGTTAAGGTATCCCGTGATAATTCTATTTCTGCCAACACTCTTTCTTTAAGCGGAACAGTTAGCAGACCGCAGATAATTTATATTCCTACAAACAATCTTAAACGATACTTTGATATCAGGTTTATGAATGTTTTGCAGGATAAAAAAATCTATATGAAGCAGAATTTTATAGTGGATAAGATTTTGCCGGAGGATGAAAAGCTTGATTCAATAACCCATCCGATTTCACAGGCAATAGATGATATTTTAAAAAACAGCAACAATATGGTTTCCGAAACTGTATCAAAACTTGCCGGCGGAAAGATGTATGACGATAAAGGAACTGATATTAACGGAATAAAAGTTTTTAATGCATATTGCAAAAAAATAGGTCTTGATAATTCTAAAATAAGAATTGTTGATGCAAGCGGAGTTTCTAAAAATAATCTAATAAGTGCTGATTTTATTACAGAATTTTTTATTAAAACAAAAGATGCACCGGTTATGGAAAAGTTACCGATACCTGGCGAGGGAACACTGACGCATAGAATGCTTCCGCTTAAAGATAATGTAAGAGCCAAAACAGGTACGCATAGTGATTCAAGTTCGATCGCAGGATTTTTAACAACAAAAAAGGGAAATAAATATGCCTTTTGTATAATGATTAATGACGCAACAGCAACTGTATCTGATATGAAATCGCTTGAAGATTATATTTTAAGAGAAGCATATTTGAGATTATAATTATGTACCAAATAATTGCTCAATATCTGGAATATCTAGAATTGGAAAAGGGTCTTTCGCAAAACACGATAGACGCATACAGGCGTGATCTTTCAGAGTTTTCTAAAGGTTTAGATGATATTCAAAAAATAGACAGAATGACAATAAATACTTTTGTAAGAAAACTTAGGGAAGATAAACTTGCAGCTTCAAGCGTAATAAGAAAAATCGCATCATTAAGAGGTTTTTTCAAATGGGCATCATCTACCGGAATAATTACGAAAAATCCTGCTGCAACTCTTGAACAGCCGAAAGTACCGCAGAGACTGCCCAAAGTCATTTCTCTAAAAGAAATAGAAGAGATGCTTCATAATAACCTGAATCCACTGGAGCATGTAATTATGGAACTTTTATACAGCTGCGGTTTAAGAGTTTCAGAACTTGTTAATTTAAAGCTCAATGATATTGATTTAAATTCCAAATATGTCCGCTGTTTTGGAAAAGGCTCCAAGGAAAGAATTATTCCTATGGGAGAGATGGCTAAAAATATTATAAAAGAGTATTTGCCCGAAAGAGATTTGCTGATAAAAAAATATAACCTAAGTACAAAAAATCTTCTTATTATGTCAAACGGCAGACAGATTACAAGACAGGACGTTTATACATTTATTCATGCTCAGGGAAAACTTATTCATAAAAACATTTCCCCGCATACGCTCCGCCATAGTTTTGCGACTCATCTTCTGGAAAATGGGGCGGATTTGCGAGTGGTGCAGGAACTTCTCGGGCATAGCGATGTTTCGACCACCCAGCTTTATACGCATATAAGCAAAAAGAGACTAAAAGATGTTTATTTTTCTGTTAATAATGAATAGCACAATATTTTTAAAATAATTAAGGAGTTGTGATTATGAAAAGATGTTTTTGGGTTGATGAAAAATCAGAAATTTACACAAAATACCATGATGAAGAATGGGGCGTTCCTAAATACGATGACAGAGATTTATTTGAACTCCTTATTTTAGAAGGTTTTCAAGCCGGACTTGCCTGGATTACTGTGCTCAAAAAACGTGAAGCTTTCAGAAAGGCATTTGATAATTTTGATGTCAAAAAAGTTTCTGAATATGATAAAACCAGAGTGGACGAACTTCTTATGAACGACAGAATAATAAGAAGCAGGAGTAAAATAGAAGCTGCCATAAATAACGCAAAAATATTTATGCAGATTCAGAAAGAATTTGGGAGTTTTTCCAATTATATCTGGGGTTTTACGGATAATAAAGTTATAAAAAATATGACCGATGAATTTCCCGTAAAAACGGAACTGTCTGACAGAATCTCAAAAGATTTAAAAAAGCGTGGAATGAAATATACAGGCTCGGTAATTATTTATTCTTATCTTCAGGCAATAGGAGTAGTTAACGACCACGAGCGGGGCTGTTTCAGGTATTAATAACAAAAAGTTTTTGTCAGGCATTGCCTGACCTATTTATTTTTAAATATAAATTTTTCAGGTAGCAAATTTTTTTATTTACGGGGTTTGTTTATTAAAAAATGGAAGAAAGAATAGTTTATGGAAATACAAAGAACAAATAATATAAATTTTTGCGCAAGTCTTATACAGCGTGTAAAAATTAATGGGAAAAGCGGATACAATTTTATAAAATTTAATACCGGCTCTCAAAAAGATGTCAAAGCACTTGAAAATGTTGAAAAGCTCTGGGGCGGCAAAAACCTTTCCGGCGGAATTGCAGAAGAAGCAAGAATTTTAGGTAAGGATTCTCAAATATACGGTCTTACAACACAACAAAATAATTTTAGAAATATTGACAGCTCAAAAGTCCTTGGACTTGTAACAACAGGAGAAGTTACAAAAGGTAAAGCAACAGAATTGTTTAAAATTGGTACAAATCCGCAGTATGCTTATGAACAAAAACGCACAAAGCGTTCCATAAAACATATTGCATTCACAATGCTTGAATGTTTGAGAAAAATGAACGGTAATTCTAAATTTGTTGTCACAAATCCAGAGCCACAAGAAATTAAATTTTTATCAAAAGTTGGAATAGATACCGTTAAATAATAAAATATACACGATGAATTTAACAATAAACAAGAGGAAAACACTATGCTGAAAATAGATTATAACAATAATAGACGTTATATGCAGTCTGCCGAATTCTGGCAGGATAAGGATAATAAGAAAACTGCCGAATTAATTGATAAACTTATGTTTCACAGAGATATGCTAAGTACTGTCTCAAACTCTAATCCTGCAGATTTTTTCCAGAGAACAGACGGCTTTGTTGAACAAAGGCAAAGAACCGGTTTGGTTAAAATAATTAAGAGTTTCATGACAGATTTTGATAATATGTATGTTGATTCACTGAATAACAATTATAAAAATGCAAAAGTGGTTCTGAAAAGACAAACTGCAAATGTTAAAAGAGGATTAATTAAATAATCTAAGGATAACTATACAGTTATTTAAGCTTAATATTTACATTTGCACCTGTTTTTGTTACGATTTTAGAGCGAATTAGTTTTAATAGGGAGATGAATAAATTGAAAACCAGAATGAAATCAAATAATTGCGGAGAATTAAATCTAAGCAATTTAAATGAAGAAGTAACTTTATCCGGCTGGGTTTCTACAGTAAGAGACTTGGGCGGTATTTTGTTTATAGAACTCCGTGACAGAAGCGGATTTTTTCAGCTTGTAGCAAATCCTCAGATTAATCCTAATGTACATAAGGCTTTCGAGAAAATTAGAAGCGAGTATGTAATTATGGTTAAGGGAAAAGTTACAAAGAGACCGGAAGAAACATATAACGAAAAATACCCTACAGGTCAGGTAGAAATGTATCCTGAAACTGTTGAAGTTCTTGCAGAATCAAAAGTTCTTCCTTTCGTTCTCGGTGATGATAATGTTTCAGAAGATATCAGACTAAAATATAGATATCTTGATATCAGAAACGAAAAAATGCTTCATAACCTGAAAACCAGGCACAACATTGTTCAGGCAGTAAGAAATTATTTGAACAATCAGGACTTTTTGGAAGTTGAAACACCAATATTGATTAAAACAACTCCGGAAGGCGCAAGAGATTATCTTGTTCCGTCACGTGTTCAGCCGGGCAAATTCTTTGCACTTCCTCAATCTCCGCAGATTTTTAAGCAATTATTGATGGTAGGCGGTATCGAAAAGTATTATCAAATCGCAAAATGCTTCCGTGACGAAGATTTAAGAGCAGACAGACAACCGGAATTCACACAGATTGATATGGAAATGTCATTTGTAGAACAGCCTGATGTAATCAAAGTTGTTGAAGGGCTTCTTGTAGACGCATTCAAGGCTGCGGGAGTTGAGATTAAGCCTCCGTTTATTCAAATTTCTTGGCAGGAAGCTATGGACAGATTCGGCTCAGACAAACCTGATACAAGATTCGGACTGGAGTTATTTGATATAGGTGATATTATTCTGGAATCTAATTTTGAAATTGTAAAAAGCACACTCCAAAACGGCGGCATTGTAAGAGGTATAAGAATTCCTGGCGGTGCTAAGTATTCAAGAAAGGATATAGATGATATTACAAAACTTGCGGTTTCATTCGGCGCAAAAGCGCTTGCAAATATCATCTACAACGAAGATGGTACAGCTAAATCACCTGTATTGAAGTTTGTAACCGAAGAACAGGCAAAAGCTATTCAAAAAAGAGCAGGCGCAGAAGCTGGAGATATAATTTTCTTTGTTGCAGATAAGCCGAAACTCGTTTATGACATTATGGGCAGATTAAGACTCCATTTCGGTAAATCTCTTAATCTGATTGACGAAAACAAACACAATCTTCTCTGGGTTGTGGACTTCCCTATGTTTGAATGGTCAGATGAAGAAGGCAGATATATGGCAATGCACCATCCGTTTACTTCTCCAAACCTTAATGACCTTGATAAGCTTGACAGCGGCGATCTCGGCAAAGTTAAATCAATCGCTTACGATATTGTTTACAACGGTACCGAACTCGGAGGCGGCTCTGTCAGAATACACTCTTCCGAGGTTCAGAAGAAAATCTTCAAAGCTCTGGGCTTAACAGAAGAAGAAGCCACAGAAAAATTCGGATTTATGGTTAATGCTCTTCAATATGGTACTCCGCCTCATGCAGGTCTTGCAATCGGTTTGGACAGACTTGTTGCCCTTCTTTGCAGAACTGATTCAATCCGTGATGTTATTGCGTTTCCTAAAAATGCGAGTGCAAAGGACTTGATGAGCGATGCTCCGGGTGAAGCTTCTTTACAGCAAATGAGAGAACTCCATATAAAAAGCACTGTTAAAAAAGAAGGTTAGTAGGATTTTAAATTAATAAATTAATATAATAATATTAAACCCCTCTTCTTATTTAAGAAGAGGGGTTTAATCATGCAACATTTGAATTATTATACAGCTGCTTTTGATTTTTCAATACATTCAATAAGCGTAGAAGCAACTGTTTTTTGTTCTTCAAGCGTCAATTCCGGGAACATTGGAAGAGAAATAACGCATTCAGTATCTTTTTCTGTATTAGGAAGCATTCCCTTAGTCCAGCCGAGATGAGCATGAACTTTCTGAAGGTGAAGAGGTACCGGATAATAAAGCATTGCACCAATTCCAGCTTCCTGAAGCATTTTATGGATATTATCTCTGTTAGGAATCTTAACTGTATACTGATGGTAAACACAGTATGTATTTGGCAATTCTTTCGGAGTTTGAATATCAGGGCAATTTGCAAACAATTCATTGTAAGTTTTTGCGTGCTCTCTTCTTAATTTATTCCATTCATCAATATAATTAAGTTTTACTCTTAAAATCGCTGCCTGAATTTCATCTAAACGTGAGTTTACGCCTATTTCATCGTGGTAATATCTTACAGCACCGCCGTGATTTCTGAGTGCGATAATTCTGTTTCTCAAGTTTTCACTGTTTACTGTGATTAAGCCGCCGTCGCCCATACCGCCGAGGTTCTTGGTAGGATAGAAGCTGTAGCAGCCGATATCACCGAATGTACCAACCTTTTGACCTTTGTATTCTGCGCCTATTGCCTGGCAGCAATCTTCAATTACATAAAGGTTGTAACGTTTTGCAATATCCATAATTGTATCCATATCACAAGGCTGTCCATACAAATGTACCGGAATTATCGCTTTTGTTTTTGGAGTAATTCTTTCTTCAATTTTTTTCGGATCAATGTTAAATGTATCCGGATCAATATCTGCAAATACCGGAGTTGCTCCTACAATACCAATTGCCTCGGTTGTTGCAACAAATGTAAATGCAGTTGTTATTACTTCATCACCTTTTCCTATATCAAGAGCTCTTAGAGCCAGATGAAGTGCATCGGTTCCGGAGTTCAATGCTACTGTATAGTTGCATCCGATGTATTTTGCAAGTTCAACCTCAAGAGCTTTGCAATTTGGTCCTAAAATGTATGAGCCTGAACGCAATACTTCACATACTGCTTTTTCAATTTCATTACCTATTTTGGCATATTGTCTTTTTGAATCTAAAATTGGTATCATATTTCCCTCCTGTTAATTCCTCTCTATACTATATAGTTTAACACACTAAATTAGCGTCTTTATATAATCTTTAGACTGTTTTATAAACCTAAACAATAATTAAATCAACGATAAAACAACTGCGGCAGACAATATTAGCGAATAATAAATCATAAGATTCCTTGACTGGTAAATTCTTACCATAAAACTTGCTTCTCCCATCAGGTTTTCCATAGGAAAATGATACCACTTGTGTTCCGGAATGGATTCCGGATCTGCAGCAAAATCAACCATGGATTTATACAAATCTATAGCAAGCGGTAACGTCAGCAAGACTCCAAAAACCTGCCAGTCAAGAATATCAAAAATGCATAATAAAACAGGAGTTGTGTATGCAAGTATTAAAAGCCATTTGAGAACAACAAGTGAATCTAATCTTGAGTTAAAAGAATTTGCGATAGTTTTATGCCCTTCATTAATGTCAAAATCGTAATCCATAACTGTATGAACATATAAAAGAATAACAGTAATCAGCATCGAAGGAACGGATAACAACAAAGCTTCCCACGAAAAAGTTTTTGTCATTACATAATAGACTCCTCCGAACAATGCAGGTCCGTAAGCAAGAGCTACCGCCAGTTCAGAAAGCCTGTTTTTTGACATAAACGAATATGCTAAAGTCAGCACGCCGCCGATTAGCGCAAAATAAATAACTCCAATTCCACACTTAAAAAATAAATACAATCCTATAATTCCTGCAAGCAAGAGATAAACACAGGCGAGAATAAAGATATCTCCCGGTCTCATCAGTCCTGCAATTAAATATCTGCATTTTGTTTTTTGTGAATTTTTCAAGTATTCTCTCTTGCTGAACCCAACCTGTTTTATCAGTGATTTATAATCAAAATAATCATCAAAAACATTTGCCGCAAGATGCGCAAGACAGATTCCCAGAAGAGCAAGAAGTCCATACTTTGTATGTCCCGCAACAAGTGTTGAGTATGTAAAAATAACAAGCCAGGACATTATTGTCATCGGAAGCGAAAATACTCTTGAGCATTCCAAAATCGTTGTAATTTGATTTAGCATAACGTTATTTTATCACGTGAATTCGTTCTTTACAAGTCAGACTAGCCGGCAAGAGGCAGTTTGAAGAGCTTTGCAACATTCTTATACATTAGATTTGATAAAAGTTCTTCATCTTTAAAATGCTCAAGAATTCCCATCTTAAATTCTTCTAAATTGCTCTTGTATAAATCTTTTCGCTGGTTGAAATCACCGACAGGCGCATCTGACGCCCACAGGATTCTATCAGTAAAATCCCCCTTTTTTGTATTTTTTAATTTTTCAATCAGCATAATGGAATCTTCCACCCCGACCCAGGAAACGTCTGCGTACAAAGTTGCCGTTTCTTTTTCGATTGATTCAAGCATAATTTCTATTGCTCTCTCGTGGCAGTCACGTGTTGTTGTTGACAAATGACCAAGAATTATCGGAACTTCAGGAAACTTTTTTGCTTTCTTGTAAATTAATTCCGGCGAAGAAAAACGGGATTTGATATGTCCGGAATGATAAAGGCATGGCATTTTATATTCCTGCGCAGTTTTCAGATAATCATCATACCTATCAGAATCTGCCGCAAGTTTTGTAAACTCGGGATGAAACTTTAGTCCGACAAATTCTTTGTGTTTTGATAGCAATTGACGAATTTTGTCAGCATTTTCGGTTCTGTCAACTTCGCAAACCGCAAGCGGTTTAAGCTTAGGGTACTTTTTGCAGGCATTAAGCATATCAAGATTGCATTCTAATTCGTCCTTGCCTGTAAAACTGTCAATTCCTTCTAGATTTGAACAAATTGCAATGTCAATACTGTCACCTATAATATCAAGCAGAAATTCCGGTGAAAACTGCCCCCAGAAAGAATTTCCGATATGTGTATGCGCATCTATTATCATTTTGCTTTTTCCTTTTTGATTATTTTTCCCCACCTTTGAGAAATTTATTTTTGGGCAAGTATGCCCAACCGACCTGCCATTTCCTTCACACTTCACCCCTCACACTTCACGCTTTTACACCCTTTGTGATTGCCTCCAAAATCTTTCGGACTTTCACAATTTCTATCCCTTTAATTTCTTCCTGAAGCTCGTTTGCGGCAGGTATAATTATCCGCTTAAAGCCAAGTTTCTGAGCCTCTGTGATTCGTCTTTCTATATGATTAACCGCTCTGATTTCTCCCGAAAGTCCGATTTCTCCAACTATTGCCGTATGAGGATCAAAAACAACATCCCTGACACAGGTAACAATTGCAAGTGCAATCCCCAAGTCTGCTGCAGGCTCGTTAACGTCGATTCCGCCAATAACGTTTACGTAAACATCCTGTTTTGATAAATTCAGTCCGATTCTTTTTTCAAGAACGGCAAGAATCTGCAAAACCCTTCCAGTGTCCACTCCGTTTGCAACTCTTCTCGGTGCAGGGTAAGGAGTTGTGCCCACAAGCGCCTGAATTTCAACAAGCATCGGTCTTGTACCTTCACTTGTTACAATAATCGTGCTCCCCGGAGTTTGAGTCTGGTTGTATTCTTTTAAGAAAAGTTCGCTCGGATTGATAACTTCCGTTAACCCTTTGCTTCCCATCTCAAAAATGCCAACTTCAGAAGTGTTTCCGAAACGGTTTTTAATCGAACGCAAAATTCTGTAAGATTTGTATTTGTCTCCCTCAAACTGGATAACCGTATCAACCATGTGCTCAAGAACCTTAGGCCCTGCAATATTTCCCTCTTTTGTAACATGCCCGATTACAATTGTTGAAATGTTTTTAGATTTTGCAATCTGCATAAGCATATTACAGCATTCTCTGATTTGTGAAACGCTTCCCGCAGAACTTTGGATAGAAGAAGTATAAATTGCCTGAATACTGTCTACAATAACCAGATCCGGCATCATCTCTTCAATATGCTTTTTGATTAATTCAAGATTTGTCTGGGGGTAAATGTACAAGTTATCGGACTTTACGCCCAGTCTTTCCGCTCTCAATTTAATCTGGCCTGCAGATTCTTCGGCAGAAATATAAAGAACTTTTTTATTATTTTGGCACAATTCACCCGATGTCTGGAGAAGTATTGTAGATTTTCCAATCCCGGGATCTCCTGCGATTAAAACTAATGAGCCCTGAACAATTCCCCCGCCAAGAACTCTGTCGAATTCTGAAATATTGGTGCTCATCCTGATTTCAGAATTCATTTCAATCTCGTCAAGACGCATCGGCGGAAAATCGTCCGGAATATCAAGTTTTTGCTTAACATTTACAGGAACATCCCGCTCCTCCACAAAAGTTCCCCAGCTTCCGCACTCGGGACATTTGCCCAGATAACCGGCTGTTTCGTATCCGCAGCTTTGACAAACGTACTTTGATTTAACTTTAGCCATATATTATTGATTCATAGGAATAATTAACTTTTGACCGATAGATAAAGCATTTGGATTAGCCATCTTGTTTGCTTCCTGAATAGCATTAACCTTGTTCATATCAAAAGCACCATAAAATCTAATTACAATACTTTCTAAAGTATCACCTTCTTTTACAACATATTCTTCGTTCAAAGTAACAGGGGCTGCAACTTTTTTAGAAGATGTATTGTCTGCCGGGATAAATGAAAATCTTCCTGAAGATTCAGTTACTGGCTTAGAAGCCGGTATGGCGCTGTCATCTTTAGGTGTTGAAAAATTAATAAGTAAACTAACAAAAGTAGTGATTAACAATGTTATAATAACCCCGGCAATAAGTCCTGTTACAAAATAGACCTGCGGAGCTTTTTCGCTTTTCTGCGGTTTTACTCCGAAAGACTGCCATAATGCATCGAGTTCCCTGTTTTTGCTCTGGGTTTTGTAATAATCCTGATCCTGATGAGTTCTGTTATAACGATTCAGAGCCTCCATCATAGCAACTTTTTCTCTGGTAATGTTTGATCTTCTTAGTGTTGTACTCTTCATAAATCCTCACCACTTTAGTTCTATTGAAAATTTATCATAAAATCCTGATTAGCGCAAATTTGTAAAGCGAATTGTTAAATTATATTAAGTTGATTAGAGAAATTTGCGGCTTTATTCAACTAACCTACCGGACAGTGCCAAAATTTATTTTGACAATAATTTACCCTTATCATACGATAAAGGAAATTAAATACGAGGAAACTACGGTGGAAATCCGTGACTGTGCCGCAACCGTGAAAGCCGGAATACTACGTACGTAGGAATATGGCCGGAAGACAATAAAAGATTCCATAAAAGAATTCTTTCTACAAGTCTGCCTCTGCTGTATAACTACAAGAGTGCATTTCTCCTCTCCGGGGAGCGTCTGCGAAAGGCGGAGAGGGAAGAATTTCTTAATAAGCGTAGCGAATTTAGAAATTCGGGTGAGGATTGCGTTAGATTTTTTCAAACTGCGAGTCACAGTATTGAAATAGACTTTCTTTTGTTGCGGCATCAACCATCCAAATGTCATCCCGAACCAGTTTTGGGATTTTGCCAGAAGGCAGACATCAAAGATGCTGAAACTAGTTCAGCATGACAAAATATTTATCTTCAAAATAACACTATAATATTGGGAAAAAGCAGCAAAGGAAGTTTTTTATTGACCGGAGTAAGTACAGGTACAAAAGTTAATACAGGAACCTGCCCGCATGGAATGTCGCCTGGGGCATGTCCCATTTGTTCGGGAATGGGCGGAGGCGGGAGCACAAGAATGGGCGAGCGTCCGCAAAAAGCAGGTGAATGGAGTTATCATCAATGCGCAATGATTGGCGCAATGATGAGAGCCAGAGAACAAAGGATTGAAGCTCACGAAAAAAATCTTCTCAACCACGCTCAACAGATTTTGCAGTTTCAACAAAACCTTGAAAAAATGGCTCAAAAAATGATTGAATTTGTGAATCAAAATTCAAATAGCTTTATTTTAAAATCTGTTGCGTATACAATTAGTAATATCGTTATAGGGATAAATAATGTTATAACCAAAAGTATAACTTCCGTCCTGAATGTAATTTCCAATATTGCAGACAAACTATCTCAATTCAAACAAAAGCTGGTCGATATTCAGGACAAACTCAATGCTTTATTCGGAGAAGCTAAAGCCTTTGTAGAAAAGAAAATTTCCGAACTTGTAAGCAGTATCAAGTCAAAATTTGAAGGACTTTTTAAGATTTTCAAACGAAATAACACAAAAGACGATGACACAAAAATTGATGAAGATAAAAAAATCTTTAATTTAAAAACCATACTACACAAAATCACTCGCAGAAAGAAAAAAGATGATACCGAAAGTCAATCAGGATCTTGAATCTTCAAGACACCAGAAGAATATGACAAAAACACAAATAAAAAATGACACCTATGTTAAAGAAGGTGTTATTGTAAACACGTTTGTCAAAGATCCTTTGCTTGACGGACCGAAATCTGCACCTTTCCTTCCTCCGCTCGGTGAAACTTATGACACTTTGGTTATTTCTAATTCAAATATTGATATGCCTGAAAGAGTTTATGAACGGGAAGAAAGAAAAGGTAATCCGCTTCTGCCTTTATGCGGTGCAACAATAGGTGTAATGGCTCTTTTATGCGGCTTTACGGCAATGATGAAAAAATTTTCTAAAGGCAGATTGGAAAGTTCAAAAGAGTATTTACTTCCGGGTATTACCAGAAACCACTGCATAAACGATGAAATTCACCAGAGTATTTTCAGTATGATTCAATCCCCGAGCAGAAAAACAATTTTAGCATCGCTCGGCGTGATCACTCTCGGCTCAATGGCTTTTATGGGTAAAATTTTTATTGACGGGTTTAAGGAAGTCTGGGTTAAAAAGCAGGAGGCCGATATTCAGAAGAATTTGCAGGAAAATTTAATTGCAGTAGAAACCCAGTCATTTTCCGGAAAAATTCAGATTATCAGAAGTATGCTCTCCTCTAAAGCAAAAATATTTACTCAGGAACTTGCAGATAATAACAATAATCCTTCTTTTAAAAGTAAGAAAAAAACAGAAAAAAATAACGAAAATAATTCTCTTTTGATTGCAGGCGGAGTAACTTTGCTCACCATTCTCGGGCTCGGCTACTGGGCTTTTAAAAACATCAGAAAAAGCGACGAATTTATATCAAAAGGGCTTAAAAATACAAGAAAAGGGCTTGATAATGTTATAGATGACTTTAATCAAGGTAAACCTATCGGCGAACTTCAGGGACATAACAGTGAGGTTTTAACAGGGAAAGACGCTTATAAACTCCTTATAGAAAACCTTCTTGAATCAGTTTATGCAAGACCCGATGAAGTTAAAGAAGTTGTAGAACGCCTGAAT
This sequence comes from Candidatus Gastranaerophilales bacterium, assembly GCA_944323255.1. Classification (GTDB taxonomy): domain Bacteria; phylum Cyanobacteriota; class Vampirovibrionia; order Gastranaerophilales; family Gastranaerophilaceae; genus CAG-196. Next base: position 61,817 of record CALURU010000004.1, on the reverse strand, counting down.
TTACCTCAGGAAGAAAAGGCAGAGTATTTAAACAGACTTCTTGACAGCATGAATCAGGCAACAGAAAAGGTTAATCCGATGATGGGCGGAAGCGGCAGAAATAAAATTACGTATTTTTCTCACGTAAATGATTATCTATCCTTTTTCTATGATTGGCTTATGAATCCTAAAAATCCACAGTTCAAGAATTTGTTCTTCGGAATTGCAGGAATTTCCGCACTTGCCTATGGCGGTAAAGCTGCTGCAGAAGCGGTAAAAGAAGTTCAGGTAAAAAAATATAATGCAAAAATCGAACTTGACCTTCAAAACAGGCTCGTATCTACAGAGCTTCGCAACTTTAAAGCTAAAAAAGAATCGGCAATAGAGCCTTTATGCGACGAATTTTTCATTCAAAAAGAAAACGGAAAGTCTAAAGAAGAGCTGAAAATTATTGCTGACAATATCCTTTTTGAGATCAAAAACGGACCTCCGTTTGTATATTCATAGAGGCTTATATAAAAGGTGTGAAGAGTTCAGATACTTATAATAGGAAGTTTTCCTGGTTGCATATTAAGATTTGCAATTCTGGTAATCAAAATCTATTTGTGTTAAATTGATGTTGTCGTACAAAAGGAGGGAATTTATGTATACAATAAAAGAAGTTGCAGACAGAATGGATATTTCCGAACACACACTTCGATTCTGGGCAAAAAGCGGATTCTTTCCTTTTGTTACAAGGAATCAGAATAATATCAGAATGTTTTCCGACGATGATTTAAACTGGGTAAGAATTGTTAAATGTCTGCGCTCGGTCGGTACGGAAAGTAAGCTCGTTAAGCGGTATATAGATTTGTGTATCGTAGGAGACTCAACTATTCCTGAAAGATATGAAATTATTAAAACCACTAAAGAAAAAGCTTTGAAGCAGATGGAGGAATTAAAGAATCAGCTGAATATGTTAGATTACAAGGAAGAGCATTACAAAAAACTTATTAAGCATAATCTCGATGATAATTGGAATCCTATGAATCAGACAAAACAAAGAGAATGTGCAGTATAATTATTTTAAATCAACTTCAATAAGCGAGCCGAGCATTTCCCGATATCTTTTTAAGAAATGGAGAAATTGTTTTATCTCTTCTTCAGAAAATTCATTTTCGTATCTTTTTCTCAGATTTTCAGTTACTTTTAATCCCTTTTCGTAAATTTGCTTTGCTTTCGGAAGCAGAACAATTTTAGCTGCGGCAGAATGCTTGGAAACAGTTCTTTTAATAAGCTTTTTTTGCTCCATTTCTTTAAGAATTTTACCTATGTGAGCCTTGCCTCTGAACAAATATCTGGCAAGTGTTGTTTGTGATATATTTGGCTCAAGTGATACAAAATATATTATTGAAAATTCATCCGGCGTGAGATCAGAATCGATAAATGCAGCACTAAATCTTCTTCTGAAAGATTTATTAAAGTTTGCGGTGTAATCGATTTGAAAAGTTATATTATCTTCAAAATTTGTATTAGACTCTTTCATCAAAATAATTGTACTCTATATGGTTGATAAATTCAAGTGCTTATTGACATTTCGGCAATTCTCATTTAGTATTATGGTAGAATATTCTACCATAATACTAGAATTGGAGAGAGGTATGAGAATAAAACTTTCGCGTAAGCAAATCGGGGTTATTATTTTGCTTATAATAATAGTTCCTATAATATATAATAAAGCGGCAGGGGTTGTTGCCGGTGTAATTCAAAGAAGAGCTTTAAGTATGCCAAAAGAGGTTGTTGTAGATAATCCTCATGTCGAAAAAATTAATGTTTCGGCAGAAGCAACCGGAAGGGTTGAGGCTAAATATTCAATTGATGTTATAGCCCGTGTCTCCGGATTTTTGCTTAAAAAATATTTTAATGAAGGTGATTTCGTAAAAGAAGGCCAGATTCTGTTCCAGATAGACCCGAAAGAATATCAGCTTTCAGTTAACAATTCAATGGCAACAGTAAACCAATATCAGGCGCTTTATACTAATGCGCAGCAGGAATTAGACAGGGCAAATGCACTTGTTAAAGAGGATTTGATAAGCAGATCTGACGTTGATCAGAGCCTTGCAACCAGAAACCAGAACAAGGCTTTACTGGATGCAGCCAAGCAGCAGCTTGAACTTTCAAGGGTAAATTTAGGCTATACAACAATTAAATCACCAATCGACGGCAGAATCGGTAAAGTTAACATAACCGAAGGAAACTATGTAACTGCTTCTTCAGGTTCGCTGGTTAACGTTGCAAGTGTTTCGCCGGTTTATGTATCTTTCAGCCTAAAAAGCGATGACTTTGTAAAACTTTTAAGAGCAAGCGACAAATTTAAAGATGTACAGGTAAAAGTTCAATTTAGCGACGGTGACTGGTACGATGAGATTGGAACAATTAACTTTGTAGATAATAAAATCGATCAAGATTCCGGATCTGTCAGCATGCGTGCAACATTTAACAACTCAAAGGGCTGGCTTGTTCCGGGCGGATATATGAAGGTTAAACTGATTGCGCCGAAGCTTGTTGAATACATGACAGTTCCGCAGGCTTGTACAAAAGGTGATGCAATGAGCGGATATTACGTATGGGCGGTTGATAAGGATAATAAGGCTGTAAGAAAAAATATCAAAGTTTCTGATGATATAAATAATAACTGGGTAGTGGAAGACGGGCTGAAGATGTCAGATGTGATAGTTGTATCTGGTATCCAGAACGTTTCTCAGGAAGGACAAAAGTTAAAGACCGTAACTAATCAGAGTGGAAAGTAAATGAAAAAGATTTTTGATAAAGAAAAACTGTTTTTCTTCATAAGAAAGCCGAGATTTGCACTGGTAATTTCAGTGTGTATAGTGATAATGGGTTTTATCTCAATGATAAGCCTCAAACAGGAGAGCTATCCTGATGTAACTCCGCCTCAGGTAAGAGTTTCAGCAAATTATCAGGGTGCGAGTGCGGAGGTTATCGAATCTTCCGTTGCAACTGTACTTGAAAACAAGCTCAACGGTGTTGAAGATATGACTTATATGACTTCCACCTCTTATGACGGAAGCTATTCACTTACTTTGTATTTTAAAGTCGGTTCGGATAAAAATATAAACCTGATGAATGTTCAAAACAGAATCCAGCAGGTTCAATCCCAACTGCCGGAAGACGTTCAGAGAACGGGTGTTACTGCTATCAGCAGAACTTCAGGTTCCGGTGCGATTATTTTGACTCTTTATCCTGAATCCGGAGATTGGACGCAGTTAGATTTAACAAACTACGGTTCTATTTATATTAAAGATGAACTTAAGCGTATAGATGGTGTTGCAGACGTAGAAGTGTTTGGCGGCGGAAACTACTCAATGAGAATCTGGCTTGATCCGCAGAAAATGGCAGGGTTGAATATTTCTACAAGCGAAGTTAAAACGGCTATTGCTAACCAGAATACGCAAGTAACAGCGGGTGCTCTGGGGCAGCTTCCGACGGATGAGCCGAATGCTTTGCAGTTAACACTCAAAACACAGGGACGTCTGGATGAAGTTGAGGAGTTTGAAAATATTATTATCCGCTCAAATATGGACGGATCTAATGTAAGAATTAAAGATATTGCAAGAGTTGAACTGGGTGCGGAATCTTATTCAAATCTGGGTCTTGTAAACGGTAAACCTTCTGCCGTTGTTGTAATTTCACAGCTTCCGGACGCTAACGTAATCAATCTTTCAAAAGCGGTTAAGGCAAAGGTGGATGAATTAAACGCACAAATGTCTAACGGTATCAGGATTATGTACGTTAAAGATGATGCGGATTATATTCATGAATCAATGAAGGAAGTTGAATTTACAATTCTCTTAACCGGTTTGATTGTTGTAATTATTATCTTTCTGTTCCTTGGAGACGGAATGGCAACTCTCGTACCTTGCGTGACAATTCCGGTTTCGTTAATCGGTACGTTTGCCTTTTTAAAAGCGCTCGGAATGTCAATTAACCTTTTGACATTGTTTGCAATGGTTCTTGCGGTTGCGGTTGTAGTTGACGACGCTATTGTTGTTATAGAAAACGTAAAAAGACATATTGATGAAGGCAAGTCGGCAATTATTGCAACCCAGCTTACTATGGAAGAAGTTGGATCTGCTCTTGTTGCAATGGCGCTTGTCTTGATGGCCGTATTCGTTCCGATTGTGTTTATGGGCGGTATGACGGGCATAATGTACAAACAATTTGCGGTTTGTATTGCAGTATCAATTGCTCTTTCTGCAATTTGTGCCCTGACTCTGTCGCCTGCTATGTGTTCACACTTCCTCGGACATCAAGGAGAGGGCAAGCTTAATCAAAAATTCCCGATTCTCAAGAAAATCGAAGAAAAAGGAAATCTTATTGTAGTCAAGTTTAATGAAGCGTTTGCCAAACTTGAAGACTTTTACATGGAATATGTTATAAAATTTGTTCACGATAAAAAACTTGTGCTGATATGTTATGCAATAATAATTGCGCTTACGCTTTTATGCTTCAAGACAATTTCAACAGGTTTTATTCCGGATGAAGATCAAGGGGTTTTGCTTGCACAGATTACACTTCCTGACGGTGCTTCTTTATCCAGAACGGAAGAAGTTTCCAGAAGATTCACGGAACAGGTTCAAAATATTGATGGTGTTGACAAAGAAAAACTTACCGTATTCGGTGGTAACGGTTCTGTTAACCAGTCAACAGTAATTATTCAGCTTGATGATTATGCGGACAGAAATGTTGGTGTTGTTGAGTGGATTAAAAGAAAAATTAAAGGTCGTCCAACCGACCTGTCTCACGTAGCTATACTGAATCAGGTAAGAGCAATTGCATCAAGCTTTAAAGAAGCTTCAATTGTAGCCTTCTCTCCGCCTGCAATCAGCGGTATGAGTATGATGGGCGGGTTTGAATTCCAGATGCTTTCTAAAGGCGAATATACTCCGCAAGAACTGGAAACCTGGGCTACAAAACTTATTGCCGCAGCTAATCAGAACCCTGATTTATCCAGCGTTTATACATCATTCCAGGCAAACGTACCGCAATATATTGTAGAAATTGACTATGATAAAGCGCTTGCGCAGAACGTAGACTTGCAGGAATTGTATTCAACACTTTCTTCAATGCTTGGTACGTATTATGTAAACGACTTTAACAAATATGACAGGGTTTACAAGGTACAGCTTCAGGCAGAAAGCCAGTTTAGAAATAAGGCGACTGATTTGTCAGGAATCTATGTAAAGAATAATAATGGTGTTATGGTTCCGGTCTTATCAATCGTAAAATTGAAACAGACAATCGGTACGGCGTCAATTACAAGGTATAACCAGTATAAGTCTGTACAGATTCAGGGTCAGCAGGCTGCAGGAAAAAGCTCCGGCGACGCAATGAATGCTATGGAAGAAGTTTCAAAAGAAGTTCTTCCGGCAGATATATCTTTTGACTGGTCAGGTACTTCTGCACAGGAAAGGGAAGCCTCAGGTCAAACAACCCTGATTGTAGGTATGGCTCTGGTATTTGTATATCTGTTCCTTGTAGCACTTTATGAAAGTTATACAATTCCGATTGCGGTACTTTTGATATCACCAATTGCTGCATTGGGTGCATTGTTGTTCCAGTTGATGTTGAACCAGTCTTTCGATATTTATTCACAGGTTGGTATGATAACACTTGTAGGTCTTGCGGCTAAGCAATCTATTTTGATTGTAGAGTTTGCAAAAGAAGAGCATGAAAAACACGGTTTGCCTGTAAAGGATGCAGCTGTAAAAGCGGCAAAACTAAGATTCAGAGCAATTATGATGACAGAGCTGGCATTTATTATCGGTGTGCTTCCGATGTTATTTGCACACGGTGCAGGTGCTAATTCAAGAATTTCGGTCGGTTCAACCGTATTCGGCGGTATGATTGCGGCAGCAACTCTCGGTGCTGCTCTTACTCCGGCATTCTATGTAATAGTTCAGGAATTAGTCGATAAATTCCCGAAAAAAGAAATTACCGAAAAAGACTTGGAGATGTAGGATGAAAAAGGTTTTAAATATATTATTAATATGTTCTATTTTGACGGCGGTTTCAACTCCGGTTCTTGCTAAATCTAAGAAAGAAAAAAGCAAGGAGGATGAAAAAATAGAGATTATAAAACCGGAAAAAGAAAAGGTTAATAAACGCCTTGAGTGGAAGAAATTTAAGAGTAATGAGAAGGCAAGAAAAGATTCCTCTAAAGAAGCAAAGGGCATGTATGAAACCAAGTTTCCTACAATAACAAGCCAGATTGAATATGCGGATATGAACGGTGAAGTTACTTTAAGCGATTGTATCAAGCTTGCAATAACCCACCACCCTACAATTATGTCTGCAATCAGCAACGCAGAGATTTATAAAACCAGAATAGGGCAGGCATGGTCTAATTATTTCCCGACTTTTAATGCCGGGGTAAATTATTCCAGAAACGATATGCTGATGACTATGTCCGGAAGTTACGCCAGAATGATGCAGCAGAAGTACAATATGTTTTATGTTCCGACTTTGTCTGCGAACCTGCTTTTATTTGATTTCGGAAAAACTAAAGCGAACGCTGACATGGCAAAAAGAAACTGGGAGGCTTCAAGATATGATGCGGAATCCAGTATTGAAACAGTTATTTATAATGTAAAAGTTGCTTATTACAATATGGTTTTTGCAAAAATCCAGCGTGAAGTTTACGAAGAAACGGTAAAGGATTTTGAACTTCAGTGGAAGCAAGCAAAGGCTTATTATGAAATCGGGAAAAAAGCAAAAATTGATGTTACAACTGCGGAATATAACCTGGGTAATGCAAAAGTAAACTTAATCAAGGCAAAGAATACGCAGGAAGTTGCCGCAGTGCAGCTTGCCAATGCCGTTGGTATTCCGGAACTTGAAGGGGTTATTTTAAAGGATAAATTAAATAATAAAAAGTACGAAGTTAATTTTCCTGATTTAATTAAGACGGCAGAAGAATCCAGACCGGCGCTTCTTGCGGCAAAGAAGGCGATGGATGCAGCCGAGATGAATGTTAGAGCTGCTAAACGAGCTTTTACACCTGATTTAAGCGGCTTTGCCGGATATGATCACGGCGGACGCCAGATTGATAATGATTACGGGTATCAATTCGGGGTTCAGTTGAATTATACGGCGATGAATTTAATGCTCTTAAAAAAGCAGGTTGATGAGGCAAAGGCAAGTTATAATAAAGCGGTCGCTGATTATGAGCAGCAGAAACAAAATGTTTATCTGGAGGTTAAGAGTGCTTATATAAATCTGCTTAACTCTCACGATAGTCTTGATGTCGCAAAACTTGCGCTGCAACAGGCAAAAGAGCGTCAATATCTGGCATTTAGAAGATATCAGGTAGGTTTGGGCGACGCAATTGAATTTAAGGATTCTGAAAATACTTATTTGAATGCACAGCTTGATTACTATAATAACCTTTTGAATTACAATATAAATGCTGCAGAGCTAGAGCGTGTAATAGGTGCGCCGATAAAAGAATCTGATATCGATTTATAATTTATTTTGTTGATTGAAATTTGGTTTATGAAAGTTTTAAGACTGCAAAATGCCGGTTTGATGTTCCGTTTTCTTTTCTGTAAGAATAAAATAAATCATTATTGCAGCTAGTGCAATACGGGCAAATGTCTATTGTTTTTACTCCAATTTCTTCAAGTTGGCGGGCATTTATTTGTTTCAGATCCACGTTCCTGTTTGTGTATAATCCCGAGGTATTCTTTACGGTTTTTAGAAGAGCATCTCTCACCTCTTCCGAAACTTCGTAGCAGCAGCCGGAAATAGCAGGTCCGATTACGGCAATAATATCATCTGGGTTTGATCCCATCTTCTGTATAGTTTTAACTCCTATTGAGGCGGCTGTTCCCCGCCATCCGGCATGAGATACGGCGCCGATTTTTTGTTTTTTATCATAAAAAATCAATGGCGTGCAGTCTGCAAACCTTAGGTAAATTGTATCTTCAGGGGTTGTGAGTACTAATCCGTCCGTGTTTGGATATTCTGTTCTTTTGCCGACAAATTCTACATGATCACTATGGGTTTGTTCAGGTTTTATAAGCCTCCCGCTCTCTAGTGGAATATCTTTAGACTCAAATCCTCTGGTCGTGAAGTAGCCGCTATCCAAAAGCGAGCTTTTTAGAACTTTTTTCCCGTTGATTTTATCAAAATAAAACATAGTAAAAATATAGCACAAATAAGATTAATTATATTTTTGTTTGTTCATCAAGCTTGAAGTAGTCAATCATCTGTAAGATTGAGGTTAGTTCTTTATAAAAATTATCCGGACTATTAGGGGTTAAAGGTTTAAATACACTGCTTATTTCAAACAAATTCTTTTTTGTAGAAATTGCAAACATAACTTGATTTTTGAAAAAAGCACATTTTGCGTTTTTTGTGCCAAAGGCAGTTGTCAGGCTCAAGAATCTCTCCATAAATGCAGGGGTTACCAGATATCTTGATTCAATCTCATCACCCGAGGTAACTTCAAATCTTTTTTCAAAATCTACATCTTCAAGCTTTATTTCACCGCCCTGTTCTTTAGCCCGCTTATGGTTAGAATACCAGCTTGTCAATGTTGCCGGGATTAAGAAAAATATTAACATGAACGCAAATGTTACCGAAACTTCCAGAAACTTCATACTATTTTTTGGCAGTATACACAAAGAAATTCCAAAAATTATAGTTATTGCAAACAGAACCTGTAGAAAAGAGTTTGATTCTTTGTTTTTTACATTTTTATCCTGCTTAGATACGACTATTACATTGCTTTTGATTTTTTTGTTTGATTTAAATGACACAACTATACCTTTAAAATTAGGATCAATAGATTCGCTATTTGCGCCAAGGTCTAATTCACATATCCTGAAATCCACCCCATTATATGTTCCGCAAAAAGAATCATCAGTATCGCTGGTTTGGAATTGGCTGAATAAACCGCTTTGAATTAATGTCTCTCTAAGAAAAACAGCTTCTTTCTCCGCATATTTGATGTCGAAATTAATTTTATGCAATGCCGGTATAAGTTTTGAAAAATAAATATGTTTCAGCTTTGAAGATGTCAGCCTGTAAATTACGGTAGGATTGAAAATTGCCCAGCTTACACGATAGACAAGAAATACCGCTAATCCCGCAAATCCTATTAATGCGGATTTTTGCGGAAAGTTTTTAGACAAATATACAAAGAGTATAATAACTGCGACAGCTGTCATAATGAATGCCGCAGTTGAGATTAAAATAAATGTTAATCCTTTCTTGCGATTTTGTTCCAACTCCGGCATAAGTTTCTGATATTCCGTATAACATATGTTATGAAGTTCTTTTAAATCCACCAATATTCCCTTCCTTAGCAGTTTGTGTTAATAATTCTGTCTATGCAAGCCTTAGGCGAATAATCCCATTCCCGCTTTGAAATTCTTGAGACTTTGAGTCCGGAGCGTTCGATTATAGCCTGCTTTTTCATATTGGAAATCTTTGAAGGTGTTTTATCCTCAACCCCGTCGCATTCTACTACAAATTTGTTATCAACAACCAGATCAGCACTCAAACCTGCAATTTCAACCCCGCAGGTAACTTCGTGACCTAAATCACGGAAGGCTTGAGCAACCTCTTTTTCAAAACTGTTTTTATAAATATTTTCGTCAAAATCGTCAGAGGTTCTCAAAGAATATCTGTCCTCATATTCCTGAACGTATCCGAGATAGCTTCTCAAAAGCCCTTCCGGCAATTCTCTCGGATTTTTTGAAATAAAGTTAATCATCTGATATCTTGCACGGGTTATTGCAACATTAAACAAGTTTGGTTTCTGCAAGAAAATCAGACTCTGCGGGAAGCTATTGTTTGCATAAGCCCACGAAGTCAGGATTATATCCCTTTCATCACCCTGAAAAGTATGCGCTGTACCAATTTCTATCTGGTGTTTTTCCATCATATACTCGGAAAGCACTTTTCTTACAGAGATTTTTAACTGTTCAACCTGCGCACGGAACGGTGAAATTATACCGATAGAAACAGGGTTTTCCGGATTTTTTCTCTCATCTTCAACTACAATTTCATGCAGTCTCTTAACCAGAGCTTCGATTTCAGGAAGGTTTCTTGTGGCATCGAAATCAACTTTTCCGTCCGGAACCACAACTGTTTCAAGGACCTTCTTAGTATTGTCATTCCTTCTCATTACTCTAATTCTTCCGCCGTAGAATTCTTTATTAGAGAAATTAATAATCGGCGGCAGGCTTCTGAAATGTTCATCCAGAAGAACCGGATGCATTGAATAGTAGTTTGCAAGGTCGAACATTGAATTTGTTCTGAATCTCCACATAAGCTGGTATCTGTCATTGATTCCGTATTGTGACAAGAAGGACTGTTCTTTTGCTTTTTCTAAGAAGGAAAGATGCGGCAGCTGTTTGTCATCACCTACAACGACAGCTTTTTTGGCTCTGTAAAGAATCGGGAAGCAGCTTGCAATATCGCACTGGGAAGCTTCATCAATAATAACGACATCAAAAAGTCCCGGTTTCATCGGCAATGACCCTGAAACGGCGTAAGTTGTAACGCACCAGCAAGGAAAAGCTTCCAGAAGCGGTCTAAAGTCCTCCGTCTCAAGAAGTCTGTTTTGAAGGTTCTTCTTTCTCTCAACCAGTGATTTTGAATGAACAAAAAGTCTTTGGCGTTTTACCGGGTCCTGCATCAAACCTTTTAGAGCCTGTCTGCGTTTCGTTTTTAAAATATCAATCGCAAGACGTTTTTGCTTCTTCTTCATATTCCTTATCTGTTCAGAAAGTACATGAATATTTCCTGTATTCTGAATCTCCGTCTCAATCATTCTTGCACGGCAGATAAGTTTTGCAAACTCCAATTCATTTTTTAACCTTGCAAGATTTTCGTTATTAACATCAAAATTGTTAACTCTGAGTATTTTTTTCAGATTCCCGATTGCGGACATATTTTTGATTCCGGTTAAGAAACCTGATTTTTCCATATTGGCGCTCAAAGAGTTTATTGAATTTTCAACAGTTTTAATTTCGTCCTCTTTCAAAATATTTTTTATAAATACAGGATTTAAATGCATCGGTTTTTCTAAATCAATCTGTTCTTTGAGCCCTGTCCATTCTTCTTCGAGTTTAATAATTTTTTCCGATTTTTTCTCCAGATCTGCAATTGCTTTCAACAATTCTTCCATATCGGAAACATCGCAGAGAATAGAGTTTTCCGCCCCATCGTCAAGGTCGACCTTGTTCGCTAAAAGGTCTTGAAGCTGCATAGAAAGCTCTCTCTGGTAATTCAATCTTCCTGCTCTCAAGGCTAAAAACGGCGCACCGAGTTCATTAAGTCTCTCTGCCACAACGTCAACCGCCTTATCCATTCTTGAAGCAACAAGAACGGTTTTTCCGTTTGCAATCAAATGTGCCGCAAGGTTAACAATTGTTTGCGATTTACCTGTTCCAGGAGGTCCGAAAACAGAAACCAGTTTGGCGTTTTCTACATTTTTAATTACGTTTAATTGTGCATCCGATAAAGACAGAGGCGTTACCGGAAAAAAGTCTGCCAGTGTCTTTTGCTGGCTGTCAGTCGGCTTGGATTGCGTATATTCTTCGTTTATAAGATTAAGAACGGTTTCTCTGTATATTCCGCTCGGTTTTTCCGCTATTTGTGTAAGTTCGTGCAGAACGCCCGCAGTAACTGCAGGGCGCTTGGTTAAGATAATTGCACACTGATTTGTAAGGCTTATTTTTTCTAACTTAATCTGTGCTTTCTTTGCCCCTTCTTCCTCTTCAATTATTTCATCAATATTATCTGCGCCGATTTTTTCATTGTAAAAATCTTTTGTAATATTATCCTCATTGACGGAATTTGCAGGATTAAGTGAAACGTCAATATCAGGAATGATTGATTTTAGGGTAGTTAAAAATATATCGAGTTTTTCTTTTGTAATCGGAACTGTCGGTACAACGTCCAAAAGCCCCTCAAGAAGCTGCTCCGTTTCATCCTCATCATCGCTTTTTTTCATAAGTGCAGTCAAAGCGCCCGTATTCAGAGATATAAATTCATCCGTCAACATGCAGTTGATATTAACCCCGTTTCGTTCAAGTCTGCAAGGCGAATAAAGAAGCGGAGTCAAAAACTCATTTTTCTTTCCTGATTTTGATTTGCCGACAAGAAATAAATACCCGTAAATCAAATATTTATCCTTCTGGCTCGTTTCTGATTGAATCATAAGTTCAGTCAATTTAGGATCAGAACCTTCTAGACGGATATATTCAAGCCCCTGAGTAAACAAAGTATCATCTTCATTTAGAAAAATCCATTTGTTATCCTTGTCTGCTTTCAGATTCCTGAAAGTTGAACTCTTAACCTCTTCTCTCACGCAATCGTGAAGATATTGACTCAGTTTCTTTATAAAACTGTTATTAAATGCTGAATTAATTGCCCTTGTTGCTTCCTGTAACATGTTGTCTCCCCGGGATTATTTCCGGATTTTCTAATCCGGAAAATTAGTACTCTACTCTAATATTTATTAAAACTTGTAATCGTGATTCTGTTTTGTGTATTTGTAAATGCAAAAGCCTGAAAGAAATAAAAAACCAACCAAAGCCGTTATTTGAGAAAGTAATTGAATATTCATAGTTTCCCTCCAAAATTTATTGCATCTTTTCCAGAGATTTAAGGATTTTGACAACTTCATTTCTTCTGATAAAATAAGCATTTGCCATTATTATGGAAATTATAATTCCGGCTACGCCCAATACATAATTTACCAGTGATGAGCTGTTTAAAAACAAAGCTATCGAACCACCTGCGGTTACAAATACAGAGCCCCACAGGTGAGTCATTTCATTTCTTATTGAATTCAATTTTTCAACTTCAAAAATGTTATCCATTTTTCCCCTTACGGGAATTATACCATATTTTATAAGGATTGCATACTGTCTATACAGGATTTTTCTGGGGAAAATCACACATTCAGAGTTCGTTCTATATATTTTTTAAGCTGTGAGGGAAGTTCTTTCGGGATATTATCCAACGGATTTTGTACCGGCTCAAGTTTTGAATTCAGCGATTTTGTCGTAATTTTAGTCATCAATTCTGCGAAAAATTCCGAATACAAACAGTTGTCTCCGGCATATTTGCTGACGAGTTTACTAATTCTGGCACGAAACTTAGGATTCAAAAATGAACGTGCAATAACATCTTTATCTTGGGTAATATATAACCCTTTAGCTTTAGGCTTATAATATTTTGCTCTCAAAACAGGACAATTTCCTTCATATCCGTGCTTTTTGTATATTAAATTGTTGTGTATACAATGAAACCATTCGTGTAAAAATATCTGTAAAAAGTGCGGAGAGCTCAGGTAATTAAGAAATCCGTAAATGGTTGTGTTTATATCAACAAAAACCGGAGAGCTTAAAAAGGAAGTGTTAAAGAACAAAGAAGTTCCAATAAAGGGCGGTTCGTCTTTTAGGATTTTTTTTGTGTTCGTATTACAAAAACCGTGGCATTTTTTTATACTTTCGATTGCAAGATCCTTATCTTTGTATGCTCTTATGGAGAATGGAAGAAAATCAAATGGTAGTTTATATTTTCCGGATATTTCATTCAAAATATTTGCAGTCAAAACAGAGCTGCCGCATATAAATTTGTTATTCAAAAATTTTGCATCAATTCCGGCTGATGCTAAATCTGCTTCGGCTTCTTGTATATTAATATTCTTAAAGTCTTTCAGAAGTTTAATGGTAAGTCCGGTTTTAAAAGTTGGAGAGTTGTTTGCTCTAATTTTCATATTTTTATAATACCTTCTAAAAAAATAATTTTTGTTTTGTCGTTATATTTTTAATATTTTTTTACAAAAAAGTTGTAATTTTATTTTTTCAGATATAGAATAGAAAAAATTAAAAGGAGGGTATATGAATATTACAAAGATTAATGCAAACACTCAAACAAATGGTGCAGAGCCGGCAGCTAATGTAGATTTTAAGGCAATTAAACTAAATCGTTCATCTTTAAAAATGGCAAAACCGCTTGAAAGAGATGTTGTAGAGCTTAAAAGCAAACTGCCTGATAACAAGCTGGCTAAAGATAATAAGTATTTTGGCAATGCAGAAATCGGCGGTTGCGGCGGTAATAATAATTCAAATGACAATGAACTTGTTCCGATGCTTGTAGCTTGGGGGGCAGCATTGGCAGCTTGTGCGCTTATGTAAGGTTTATTTGAAGAAGCCGGAAATTTTCCGGCTTTTTAGTCTAGCTGAATGATTACAAGCTTCCGGCATGTGCTATAATCATTTAAGTTATGGCTAAAACAGTTGTTCTGCAAAATCACACATTTGTCTCATCCGTATCCATTTGGGTTGGAGTTTTTGTGTTTATTCTTGCAGGTATATTTACAATATTTGCTCCGGCTGTTATTGATAAAGCAGTGGGTCTTGTTTTTCTTTTAATAATTGCAATCCTAATTTTTAATACTGTTTTAAAAAAGTATTTTTTCTTTAAAAAAGGCTATGCATCAGCCCTTCAACTTACTGATGATAAATTAAGGATTGTATATTCGTATCTATCTGACAAAAAAGTTAGAATAATAAATCTAAAGGATATTAAAAGTTTCAAGGTGGAAATAAAAGCCGGAAGGATTTCCAAACTTGTACCGATAGGCGGATCAAAGAGCGCTTTAGTATATAAAGTAAAAATCCTTATTGAAGCAGGAAATTCTACAATTAATTTAGATATACACCCTAATGAGGCAGATCCTGCAAGCAATGTTGAATTTATGTATCCGCTGCTTGATATTTCAGATATGCTCCCTAATTTTTCTTACCATATTGAGGGAGATTCTTTTTTAAAGGAAGTTTTGCAGGATTATGCAAAATCAAAGAAAAACTAAAAACAAATTTAAACTGCTGCTTTTTATTTTGTATTCGTAAAATAAGTCAAATGCAAGATACAGTAATCATAGGAGTTTAAAATTTATAATCCGTGTTAAGATACGAATATAATAGGAGAAAGTTATGAAAAAGTTTTTGGTATTTTTAGTGTTATTGGCGGGTATTCCTTTCGTTTTTGCAAATGAATCGGCACCGGAGACAGTTCCTCAAAATGTTACTTTTGAAAACTGCACTAAAATCTTTGCAGTTAATAAAGAAAAACTTTTTTATCTTACGCTTGCTTCACTTTCTGCAAACAGATTTTTGATTGATGAAGTCCAAACTTCTAACGGTTATGTAGTTTTTACAGTCAACCGCAGTCAGTATCTTGCAACAATTGCAGGAGTGGACAGTGCTAATGCAATACTGAAAATTACTCCTTGCAATAATATTTACAATTTTCCGCCGGGAATTATAACAAATACTTTCAAATATATTGATTTGAATTTAAATACGGATATCAAAAGCTAAGATTTGTTCCCTCTCAACAAGAGAGGGGCAGGGCTGGGGATAATTTTGAAAAAAACAATCATATTTTTACTCATAATGTTTTCAATATTAGGTCTGACTGCCTGTTCAATAAGAAAAGAGCATGAGCCTCTTACTGTTACTTTCTGGACATTGCAGATGGGTGATTTTTCAGGGTATATGTATAAAGTCATCAGAACTTATGAAAAAGAACACCCGAACGTTCATATAAACTGGATAGATGTTCCGTTTTCAGAGGGCGAAAAAAGAACTTTGGCTGCTGTTATGAGCGATAATCCGCCGGATTTAATAAATCTGAATCCTGATTTTTCCGCACTTCTGGCACAGAAAGGTACTCTTGAAGAGATTGATGAAGAGGCGGTTGCGGGATTTAATCCTGAAATTATCAATGCTCTAAAATATAATGACAAATTGTATTCAATTCCGTGGTACGCAACAAGCGCTATTACTATTTATAACAAGGATCTGTTTGCGAAATCGGGAATCATAAGACTGCCAAAAACTTATAAAGAGCTTGCGGCAATCTCGGAAAAAGTTAAAGCAAATACGGGTGCTTATGCTTATCTCCCGACAATAACCGAAAACGATACAATGGTAAAAATCCTGAATAAATATGGAATTTCGGAGGCTGAGGATTACCCTAAGGCAGTGAAAGTTTTTGAAATGTTCAAAAACTTATATGAAAAAGATTTAATTCCGCCGGAGAGTATAACCTTTACACATAGAGAAGCTTTGGAACAATATATGGCGGGGAAAATTATTTTTTATCAGGGCGGAGCGAATTTCTTAACTATGATAAAAGAAAATGCACCTTCTGTTTATCAAAGTACCGACGTTACAGAGCAAATCAAAGGACCTCTCGGGCAGAACGATTTTTCAGTTATGAATTTTGTAATCCCTCTAAGGGCAAAGCATAAAAAAGAGGCTCTTGATTTTTGTCTGTATCTTACAAATGCACAAAATCAGCTTGAGCTTGCAAAGCTTACAAATGTAATTGCGACAAATTCTGAAGCCTTGAGCGACAAATTCTATAATGATGATTCTTCGCTGGAGGCAAAAGCACGCTCGATTAGTGCAAAACAAATTAATAAAATAACTCCGCAGTTGAAGCAAAAAAAGAATCAAAAAGAGATAAATACTCTTGTAAATACCGCCGTACAATCAGCTCTTTTAAATAAAAATTCAATTGATCGTCTGCTTGAAGATTTAGCAAAAGAAATAAAGACGGTTGAAGAATAGGTTTTCGGGAATAAATAAAAGGCGGAGCCTGAAAGGATCCGCCTTTTGGTTTTTTGTTAATATCTTATTCTCTAAAGCTCAATTCAGGTATTGCCTTTTTAAGTGTTGAACGAAGATTTGCCATTTGTGCTTCAATAGCTTCGTCAGTCATTGTGGCGTTTTCATCCTGCATTTTTATTCTGAAAGCAACTGATTTAAATCCTTCCTGAACGTGTTCGCCCTGATATACGTCAAATACGCTGCAGCCGGTAAATACTTTGTTATCAATACCTTTTTTAACAATTTTGGCAAGCTCATCCCAGGTAGTTTTTGCAGGAACAATTACTGCCAGATCTCTTTGAACTTCCGGATATTGAGGAAGTTTTTTGAATTTAGGTACTCCCGGATTAACCGCATTTATGAACAAATCTAAGTCAAGCTTGAATACATAAGCGTTTTGATTCAATTTCATTTTGTTCTTAAGTTCAGGATGGATTTCTCCATAATATCCAACTATTTCAGGTTTCTTGCCAAGAAGAGTTAAAACTGCTGATTTATAAGGGTGCATAATGATATGAGTTTCTGCAAGACTTGAATCTGCGAGCAGTTCAAATTTTATTCTTCTTGTAAGTCCGAAGTCTTCCAAAATCTTATCTACAATACCTTTAACCGTGTAGAAATCCACTTCGCCTGTTTCCTGCCAGATTGAATTCTGGATATTCCCTGTAATAACACCGGCAAGAATTTGTGTTTCTTTTACGCCGGAATATTTTTCATCAGGTTCGCTTACCTTAACATAGCTTCTTCCGATTTCATAAGCCCAGAAGTCTTTCTGCCCGTTATCGTAATTATATTTAAGGCATTGAAGAACACTTGCCATAAGTGTTTGTCTAAGCATTGTGTAGTCTTCTGACGCAGGATTTTGAACGCATACAGCTTTTTCTTTGTTATAGTTTACATTGAATTGCTTTAACAAAGGCTCTCCAATTAATGAAGAGGTTTGAATTTCATTTAAACCTTCTCCTGACATAATGTCTCGAACTCTTGCTATAACTCTTTCCGCATGTGAAATTTCAGCCGTTCCAGGTCTTGCTGGAAGAGTCGGAGTGATTTTGTCATAACCGTTAATTCTTGCAATTTCTTCTATCAAGTCGCATTCTCTTGTAACATCGCCCGCACGGAAAGAAGGTACAAGAACTTTGCAGGCAATTTCATTTTTGCCTAAGATTTTGAATCCGAGTTTTTCTAAGATTGCAAGACATTTTGCAGGGTCAATGTCACACCCTAAAAGTCTTTTTACCTGCGGATATCTGATTGTTATTTCAATCGGATCAAGTTTGTTTGAGCCTGTTTCAACCATACCTTCAAATTTTGCGTCTGCATATTTTTCTAAAAGTTCAACTGCTCTTAAAAGCCCCGGTTTAACGGCTTCAATATCAACGCCTCTCTCGTATCTTGCACAGGCGTCTGATTTGTATCCGACGCTTCTTGAACTTTTTCTGTTGGATTGAGGCGTGAAATAAGCTGCTTCAAGCGCAATATTTTTGGTATTTTCATCAATTTCGGAATTAGCTCCGCCGAATACACCGCCCAAGCATACCGGTTTTTCTTTTGTTGCAATAACTACCGTATCATGAGTCAACTTTCTTTCAACTTCATCCAGTGTTACAAGAGTTTCGCCTTCCTGAGCACGTCTTACGCAAAGATATCCGTTTAATTTGTCAAAATCAAAAGCGTGAAGCGGAGTTCCGTATTCAAGCATTACATAGTTTGTAATATCAACAACATTATTGATTGCTCTTACGCCTGATGAGATAAGTCTTTTTTGCATCCAATCAGGAGAGGGTTTGATTACGATATCCTTTAACAATCCGATTGAGTAGTATTTGCAAACATCCATATCTTTTATCTCGACTTCAAAAGGGATATTTTCCCTCGCCCCTTGTGGGAGAGGGTTAGGGAGAGGGGTGGTCATCGTTCTGTTAAACAAAGCGGAGAGCTCTCTTGCAATACCGATAACTGAAACTTCATCACCTCTGTTTGCAGTCGGCGCAGTATGCAGGATGTAATCTTTTTCAAAGCCCAGAACATTTTCAACATCCAGACCCAATCCGACATTAGGGAAAATGCGGTTGAGAATAAGAATTCCGTCCTCTTCCTGATAGTTCCTGTCAGCAACGCCTAATTCATCATCTGAACATAGCATACCTTGAGATTCAACTCCCCTTATTACTGCAGGAGTGAGTTCAAACTGTTCGCCGGTTTTCCTGTCAAGAACTTTACTTCCGACAGAAGCATAAGGAATAACCTGCCCGACTTCAATATTCTGGGCGCCGCAAACTACCGTCTTCAAGCCGGAGCCTGTATTTACAGTTACAAGATGAAGATGATCGGAGTTCGGGTGATTGTCTATTTTTTCAATTTTTGCCGTGATTATGTTTGTAAATTTAGGTTTTACTTCCTCAATTTCTTCAACCTCTAAACCGCTCATAGTAAGTTCATGGGCAATTTGCTTAACATCTAAATCACTTAAATCTACTAATTCATTCAACCAGTTTAATGAAACCTGCATAATTTCTTTCCTCTCTACGTTTTCCCTATATCTAAATTATACAATTAAAAAATATGATAGCAATTTTTTTTATTTTTATGCTTTAATAAAAATGTACATTATAGTGTGGGGTGTGTTTATGATAAACAAAATTAACGGTGTTTCTACTATTCAAAACCAATACAGCGTAGCTTTCAGAAACGAAGAGACTGTGACAAAACCTGTTGATATTAACCAGGATGCTGATTTAAAAGGTATTGAGGCTCTTGCTGTTTATAATGCCCCGCTTTTAAAAAATCCTGAAAAATTAGATATAGAACCCCTTGTTCCTACACTAATTATGCCTGAAGATTTCGAAAATATTGAAGGTGAAAAAATTTATACTTCAGAAGGTAAACTTCATTCAATTGTTCAGGAGGATGAAAATACAAAAACAGTTTTAAAACCGGCAGAAGAAAATGAAAAAATGATTTCTTTAATTATTACTACGGATAAAAAGACCGGTAAAGTTATTAACGAACAGAAAAATTTTATAAAAGACGATAAATACGATGAAATATACATAAATGAGTATTCTCCGGAGACAGGAAAAGAGATTGCTGATACTTGTTATATAGACGGAAAACCTAGAAATGCTTCTAAAACGGTTTATAAACCAAACAACGAAATGGTTATTGTAAACAAAAATTTTGAGGATAATGAATTTTCGGTATCTAAATATTCTAAAAAGCCGGATGAGTCTATTTATGTAATTTTTGATAAAAACAAACAGCTAAAGGCTGCAAGCGAATATAAGAAAAGTGATTTGAAACAATCAGGTATTGATGTGGACTTCTACAACGGCGGAATGATTGCAATACGCAGATATGAAGAGGTTACCGTTCCAAACAACTTTGGAGCAGATAAATTAAATAATTCTGATCTTGTACCTGCTGAAAGTTATAAATTAGATTTTGATGCAAAGGGGCTGGACGGCGCAAAAACGCATTATTCAAACGGCGCAATAGAGACAAATTCTTTTGAGCGCAACGGGGAAAAAGTAAAAGCGTATTTTGAACCTGACGGCAGTCTTTCCAGACTCGAACTTGCAGACAGGACAATAAGTTTTGACGGCGATAATCAGGAAATAAAAGAAAATATTGAGGATAACAAGGTTAAGATAACAAATTTGTATGATGATGGTGCAAAAGCCGTAAGGGTAGAAAAAGATAAGGAATTTAAAGAAGCAAGTTTCGGTAAAAACGGAAAACCTGACTCTTACAGTGAAGGAATTATTGAAGACGACGGAGAAGATGATAGTACCTTGTCTTTATACTTTAACAAAACGGGTATGCTGGAAGCTGCATATGATTGCTAAATTCCCGACTGCTGAACAAATCTGACAAGTGCATTGTAAACTTCCGGATGGATTTTACCTTCTCGAACTTCTCTGTAGAGGATAAGTAGAGCTTCAAGCCGTGTGAGTTTGCGCCTGTAAACCCGTGTCTCTCTAAGTGCACTGTATTTGTCTGATATAGATACAATTTGAACCCCGATATCAGAGGGATAAATATCACCTTCTAATTCCGGATAACCGGAGTGTTTTAAGTTCTGGTGGTGATATTTTATAAGCTCAAGTGTTTCTGCGGAAAGATTCTGGGTTTTGAGAAGTTCATACCCCAGAGTTGAATGTATATTCATAATCTCACGCTCTTTAATATTGAGCCTGGCAGGTTTATTTAAAATCCTTGACGGGATTAAAACTTTGCCCAAATCGTGGAGCATAGAAGCTTCCTTGATAATACTTTGTCTGATTCCTTCTTTTAAACTTTCCGGCAGGCATGAATAAACCCCGGTTGCTATATTGCAGGTTTCGTTCATATGACCGCCCGTAAGTTCTTTTAAGGTTTTTGTGTCAATTGAAGGTTTGATTTTGTATTTTTTTAAGAGCCCTTTAATATTCGGGTTTAAATCAATCATATTTTGAACAATAGATTTTTGCAGTTTTTCATCTTTACCTGTTTTAAGAAAAGTTTTACCCGAGTTATCAGTGTATACGAAAAAACTGCTGCGATTAATCTGGACAGCACCTTTCAGGCTATAAACTTTTCTCTTCTTTCCGGGGCGTTTTAAAATCATTGTTCTTGTCTCTGTAAAATTTTGTAATATTAGTTTACAATAATTAAGAAATTTTTACAATATGTCAAGCGGATCAACATCAATTGCAAGCCTTATGTCTTTAGGGATAGTAATTTTGTTTAAGAATTTAGAGATAAAATCGTGACCTTTTTGTGAAAGTTTGTTTTTTATGAGAATCTGGAATCTGTAAAATCCATTCAATTTCTCTATTACACAAGGAGTAGGTCCGAGAGTTTCAAGATATTCCGAAAATCCGAATTTATCAGTCATGGTATTCAATCTTAATGCAATTTCCATTGCGGACTTTTCAGCTCTATAGTTATTTTGCGAGGATAAAATAAGGCGGATAATCTGGCTGAACGGAGGGTAGTCAAATTCCTGCCGTGCTTTAATCTCCGTTTCAAAGAATTTTTCGTAGTCCTGTGCTTTAGCAGTCTGGAAAGCATAATAATCAGGATTATATGTCTGAAAAAGAACTTTGCCTTTAAATTCTCCTCTTCCGGCTCTTCCTGCAACCTGTGTAAGGAGCTGGAAGCCTCTCTCGGAAGCTCTGTAATCGGGAATATTAAATCCTGAATCGGCGCTTAAAACCCCGACAAGAGTAACATTAGGGTTATCAAGCCCTTTGGCAATCATTTGTGTACCTACAAGAATGTCAATTTCTCCCTTCTGAAATTTATTCAAAAGTTCGATATGAGCATTTTTTCTTGTCAAAATATCGCTGTCAATTCTTTCAACCTTTGCATCAGGATAAAGCTCTTTGATTAAAAGCTCAATTTTTTGCGTTCCGACACCTGAAGTTGAAAGCGCATCGCTTCCGCATTGAGGGCAGTAATCAGGGAAACTCATTTCTCTGTTACAATAATGGCATTTCAGTTTCTTTATACTTGTGTGCCATATCATTGGAATGGAGCAGTCGGGACATTCAATAACCGTACCGCAGGCTTTGCACTGGGTATAAGTTGAATATCCTCTGCGGTTCATCAAAAGAATAACCTGCTGTTTTCTTTCAAGAGTTTCAGTAATTTCCGTCTGCAATGGTTTGGAAATAATTCCTCTATATGCTGCTTTTCCGTATTCCTGCATATTAATAACCTGCGGGAGTGCAAGCGGAGAATTATTAAACCGGTGCTTCATTTCAAAAAGATTGTTATTATTTGTTGCATAATAGTAAGTTGAAACATCCGGAGTTGCAGATCCGAGAATCAAAGGCGCCTGATGGAATTGTGCAAGACGGGCTGCAACAACTCTTGCGTCATATCTTGGTGCGGGATTAGTTTGTTTGTAAGCCCCTTCGTGCTCTTCGTCAATTATAATTAAGCCAATATTTTGAAGCGGCGCAAATACTGCCGAGCGTGCTCCTGCAAGAATTTTAATATCATTTTTATAAAGCCTCTGCCAAACGTCATACTTTTCACCGTCAGAAATGCTGCTGTGCCAGATGGCAACATCTTTTATTCCAAATTTGCGTGCAAGGCGTTTCGTAAGCTGGGAAGCAAGAGCAATTTCCGGCGCAAGAAATAAAACGTTTTTTCCTGAATCTATTACATCTTTTATAAGTTTAAAATAAACCTCTGTTTTGCCGGAAGCGGTTACACCATGCAAAAGTATCGGTTTTTGTGATTTTAATTTTGATTTTATTCCTTCGTAGGCGGTAATTTGTTCGCCCTGAAGCTCAAACAAAGGTTCAGTCTCAATATCTTTAAAAATATACAGAGGGTTTCTGTAAATGTATTCTGTTTCAAATTTGACATGCGAAGTCTGTTCAAGTTTTTTCATCGTAGCACGGGTGGTTTTTGCAAGCTCTTCAAACTCGGTTAATGAGCATTTCCCACGCTCTTTCAAAAGTGCAAGAATTTCTCTCTGTCTTTTAGTAAGGCTTTCTATGTCTGAATTATTGCCTATCGATACCGCAAGCTCTACTTTTGCATTTTTTTCGATAAGTTTCATCGGAAGAGCTGCATTAAGAACCGTTACAAAATCTGTGCAGTAATAATTTGCGACCCATTCAAGGAGTTTCAGGTATTTGAGAGAAAAAAGCGGAGTTTCGTCAATTATACGATTGATTTTTTTTGCCTTAAAATCTCCAGGAAGATAATCTGAAAATCCGACAATAAAAGCATTTATAAGTCCCTGTCTCCCGAAAGGCACCATGACAGCCTGCCCGATTTGAATAATATCTTTCATTTCATCGGGTATAAGATAGCTGAATGTCTTAACTCCAAGCCCTTTTATATTTACCAGAACTAATGCATACTTCATCAAATACTATTATACTCTAAAAGTTTTTATAAAGTATCTGGCGGTTTGATATGTACTATTTTGTTGAATGTACAATTGAGAAATGCCCCGGAACATCCAATTTTGATATATCTTTTGAGGAACTATAGACTACAGAAATATCTTTTGCTGCCGGAAATTTTAAATCCTTGCCAAAATTGTTTCCGATAATTTCCGAAAATTTATTGACACAATTTTTTAAGTTTGTTAAACATTCTCTCTGGCTTTTCATTACAAACATACGATTATTTAGTATTGAATCAAATGTATCTTTCAGCTGATGGTCGGCTTTTCTGCTTGTAATGATTTTTGCAACCTTATTGGTTTTCAGGTTGTTAACAATAATTGAACCTTTAAAAGTTTGATTGTTATTGACAGGTAAAATGTTCATTTTTGACTCCTTACTTGTTGTTGCTTAACTTGTTTGTATTAAATCTCTAAAAAAAATTTTTTGCTAGTGGTTAATAAAATTTTACAATAATTATACCATCATTTGGCACACAAAACCGGACGTCCGAAATTTATCTTTTTTACTTCAATTTTGTTTTCTTCAATAAGTTTATCGATAACTTCGTTCACTTGTCTGCGTGTAAAATTTTTAAGCGTTCCAAAGAATTTGGAGCTTATAACATTATCATTGTAACTGTTTATTTTTACCTGCGAACTTCCTTTGAGTATGCGGCAAAAACCGGTTTTGCCATACAAACCGCTATATTCTTTTACGCATTCAATTATAATATTTTCATCAATTTCAGGAGATTTGTATAACTCAATTTCTTCTTCTTCCTTTTTTAACGGAATAACATTTTTTACTTCCTGCAAATTTTTATAAAAT
Organism: Candidatus Gastranaerophilales bacterium; assembly: GCA_944323255.1. Taxonomy (GTDB): domain Bacteria; phylum Cyanobacteriota; class Vampirovibrionia; order Gastranaerophilales; family Gastranaerophilaceae; genus CAG-196. The sequence goes on along the minus strand of CALURU010000004.1, from coordinate 37,408 downwards.
TCTACAACTCTCGAATCTACAAGAACTTTTGCAGGCTCAAAATGCTTGATATAAAGCCCTTCTAAAGTCTTAACTCTGCTCATTGCAACGTATGCCTGCCCTCTTTCAAAGATTCTTGCACAATCTACAACCAGCTTATCAAGAGTCATTCCCTGCGACTTATGTATCGTGATTCCGTAAGCGAGTTTGAGCGGATACTGTACTCTCTGGGCAATAACTCTGTCATTATAATAATACTCAAAAGTGTGTTTTGGAATCTCTGTGACAACTCCGTTATCAAATTTTATTTTTATGCCATCCTCGCAAAACTCTTGGATTTTTCCGCATGCTCCGTTGATTAAACCTTTGTTAAAATCAATATTGCTCAACAGCATAACTCTTGCATCAAGTTTAAGTGCAATTTCTTTTTCTGCACGGCAATTTTTGGAAAAGATTTCTAAAATGTATTTTTCGCTCTCGGTAAAACCTTCGGTTATAAATTCACCGCTACGATAAACGCCGTCTTCAGCTTTGAATATTCTTACAGGCTCTTCTATAATGTTGAATTTAGCAGTGTTATACTTGTTTGCTTCATCATTTGTAGAAAAAATATGAAGGATATCTGTCTCAAAAGTGTCTATATCAGAGCTTCTGGTGTTTAAAAGCTGAATGTCTGAAGAGTCAAGACAATTTTCCCTCATATGCGTAAGTGCTTTGATGAAATTTTCTTCGCTTTGCCTGTAGTTCTTTTTAAGAACAACATTTTTTAGATTCAATTCTTCCCAGATTGGAGAATCAAAACAATATCTGCGCTCTTCAATACCATTTCCCGCCGTATTTATCCCTGCTCCATTTACCCCTGCATTTACCCCTGCATTTACCCCTGGTCCATTTACCCCCTCTACCGGCGGAAGCTGAAAGAAATCTCCTATAAATAGCACCTGAATTCCGCCAAAAGGTTTATCGCATTCTCTTATCAATTTTAAGACTTCATTAACGTATTCAAAAGTTTCTATATTCAGCATGGAAATTTCGTCAACTGCCAGAATTTTGCATTTTAAAATCTGTCTGTATTGTCCGGGGCGTTTTTTTATCTTTTCTACCGTATTGTCAATAGTGTTTCTGCAAAGACCAACCCCTGCCCAGGAATGGAGCGTCTGCCCTTTAACATTTACGGCTGCAATCCCGGTTGTGCTTGTAATAGTAAGGTTCTTTTTTAATTTGGCTTTTAACTTGTTTAAAATATAACTCTTTCCCGTGCCGGCAAAACCTGTTAGAAAAACGTTCTCGCCATTTTCAAGAAGAGTCAGAACTTTGCCGTAATCATCATCTTCATTAACTTGATTTTCCGGCATGACTTTTTTTACAACTTCGTATTCATCTGCAAACACAACTTCTTTGTCAAAATCAATCTGGTCAAAGTTTAGAATCCTGTAAAAACAGACTTCCTGATTGGCGTTAATTCTTGTAAAATTTATAGGTTGTTCGCCGCTTTTTAGTTCAAACATTAACTTTTTTTCTGAAATCCACTCTGCTGATTTAAATCCGTGTATTCTTTTTATGCATTCAAGAATGCATTGTGTAATTGCTTGAAACCGCCTGCCATCCTGATTTATATGCATCGCAGAAAGATGTGGCATCAGGTTATCGGCAATTTTGTTCAAGTCGGTATAACTAATTGTTTCAGAAGTTAAGGTTTTTAGTGTTTCTGATGGGTTAGAAAAATCAAGTCCGGTCATAGATTGATTATAGCATAAAACTTAAAACTTCCTGATTTTAGTTATGTTGTATAATTTAATTTATATGCTAAAATATAATTTGAGTTAAAAAACGAAGGAGTTTATATGAGAGTAAATGCAATCAACATGGCTTATTCAAAACCAACTATGAAAAAATCAACAGTAAACAATTTGAAACAGGATACAGTAAAAGACCAACTGCAGGCAGATACAGTTTCTTTTAAGGGCAGTAAGAATGCGGTAAAAGGATTTTGCGCTCTTGGAATTTTAGGAGCTGCTGTCGGGGCGATTGTAAGCGGCGGAACTTCTCTGCTTCCGACAATAGCATATTTTGCAATTACTAATGGGTTAATTGGTGCAGCTGCCGGCGCTCAACTAGAGGATGATTAAGGCGGGTTTTATGCCTGATTGTATGTAGTGTTATTAAGTGATACAATGTATTTTAAAAGAGAGAAACAATGAAAAGATTTTTAATAATACTTTGTATGCTTTTAATACTGCCGGCGAGGGCAGATACGATGCCTTTTTATACAGACAGTGTTCCTAAAAATGTGATAGGAATGTATCAAACCGGCGAGAATATAACGGTATTTTCCCATCCGGAAGCAAATTCTAAGGTGGTAAAGAAATTTGATTTTTCCTATAAACCGGAAACTATGCCTGATAATGTTTTTGCCGTTTTGATTAATGAAAAGAAGCTTGGCTTTTTGTATGTTTCCGATATCGGCGATGATGGCTGGGTGGAAGTTATTTATGACCGCAAGTCCGGTGCTAAGGGCTGGGTTAAAACTGAAGATAACCTGCAATTTCTTCCGTGGCTGACATTTTATAATTTGTACGGAAGAAAATACGGTTTGCGTTTTATGAAAGATTCTCCGGATGAGATGGAGATTTTGAAATCAAAAAGTGAAGATCTGTCGCAGACAGTTTCGACATTGAGATTTGTTAAACAAATTCGGGTAACTGCTATTCGGGGCAATTGGGCTCTTGTTTCCGTTGTTGATGTTGATAGAACCCCTAAGATGGGCTATATGCGCTGGAGGGGCGATGACGGAACAATTTACGCCTTTCCTAATATAAAGTAGAAATTTGATGTGGTAAAAGTTATTGTCAGGCAGAGCCTGACCTACTATTTATAACAATTTTTGTATCGTAAACATAGAGAGTAGGTTTTGTTGACATTCTTTACTCTGCTTGAAGTTTAAAAACGTTTGTAAGTCTGCATTGTTACTTTTTAAAAGTTTTAACCAGACTGTTCAATCATTATTTTTTAGTATTTTCCTAAAAAGTTAAATATTTTATTAAAGTTCTTTATTTGTCTTTCTCTATATCTTTCTTTTGCTTTATTAAGAGCTTCTTTTTTGAGCTCATTATAGAATGGAGTCATCTTGGCATACTTCCAATAATCTGCAAGGCATGGCATCATCTTTTTCCTCTTTTTATAATAATGCCAAGGTTTTGCAGGTCCGACATAATGGCATATTAGTGTATCTTTAGGAGCGTCGTATCCAGAACAAATTCAAATTACAGAACGATTTGGTATTATCACAAATACTTGCTATTGTAATAGCAACAAATGGTGCATAGTTGTTATCACTCGATAAAAATATCGGGATTCCTGCCATAAGAATAACTCCAACAATAAATTTTGTATCTTACATTATACTTTAAACAAATATTAATGACAATATTTTCTCTCGTTTTTTAATTTGTACTTTAAAAATTGCTCCCATTTTGTAAGATGCTAGTAGTTGTGTCTAACCAGCCCAATACATTTACCCCTCTACCCTTGGTAAGACGCTAGTAGTTGTGTCTAACCAGCCCAATACATTTACCCCTCTACCCTTGGTAAGACGCTAGTAGTTGTGTCTAACCAGCCCAATACATTTACCCCTCTACCCTTGGTAAGACGCTGGTAGTTGTGTCTAACCAACCCAATACATTTACCCCCCCCCTTGAAAAAAGTACCATTTTTTTGTAATATAAACTTACATAAATATATTTATAAGAAGAGGAAATTTTTAGATGTTCGAACGTTTTACTGAAAAGGCGATAAAGGTTATTATGCTGGCTCAGGAAGAAGCCAGGCGCCTTGGTCATAACTTTGTAGGTACAGAACAAATACTGCTGGGCTTGATAGGTGAGGGTACCGGTATAGCGGCAAAAACCTTAAAATCAATGGGCGTGAACTTAAAGGACGCCAGGGTTGAAGTCGAAAAAATTATCGGCAGAGGTTCCGGATTTGTTGCTGTAGAAATCCCATTTACCCCAAGAGCAAAAAGGGTTTTAGAGCTTTCCTGGGATGAGGCAAGACAGCTGGGACACAACTATATAGGAACAGAACATTTGCTTCTGGGTTTAATTAGAGAAGGCGAGGGTGTTGCAGCAAGAGTTCTTGAAAATCTCGGTGTGGATTTAAACAAGGTAAGAAGTAATGTTGTTAAGATGCTGGGAGATTCTAAACCTCAAACTTCCGGTGCGGGCGTTGGAACTTCATCTTCTTCATCTCCGGCAAGTAAAGTTAAAACACCAAGCCTTGACGAGTTTGGTACTGATTTAACTCAGGCTGCGGCAGAGCAGAGACTAGACCCTGTTGTAGGAAGAGAAAAAGAAATTGAACGTGTAATTCAAATTCTTGCAAGAAGAACTAAGAATAACCCTGTTCTTTTAGGCGAACCGGGTGTCGGCAAAACTGCTGTTGCGGAAGGGCTTGCAATTAGGATTGTGAATAACGAAGTCCCTGATATTCTTGAAAATAAAAAGATTATTCAGCTTGATATGGGACTTTTAATTGCGGGTACAAAATACAGAGGTGAATTTGAAGAACGTTTGAAAAAAATTATGGATGAAATTCGTCAGGCAGGAAATGTAATTCTTGTTATTGATGAGATGCATACTCTTATCGGGGCAGGTGCTGCAGAAGGTGCTATTGATGCGGCAAATATTTTGAAACCGGCATTATCAAGAGGTGAAATTCAGGTAATCGGTGCGACAACTTCTGATGAGTATCGTAAATATATCGAGAAGGATTCTGCATTAGAAAGAAGATTCCAGCCGGTAATAATAGAAGAACCTTCTATTGATGAAACGATAGAAATTATCAGAGGTTTAAAACCTAAATATGAAGAGCACCACAATCTTCATATCTCTGATGAAGCGATTATTGCTGCAACAAAGCTTTCCAGCAAGTATATAAACGACAGATTTTTGCCTGATAAAGCTATTGACGTAATAGATGAAGCAAGCTCAAAAGTAAGACTGAAAGTTTGCACGCTTTCTCCGGAAGGAAAGGAACTTGATAAAGAGTTAAGAGAGATCATCAAGGAAAAAGAAGACGCAATCAGAAATCAGGAATTTGAACGTGCTTCAGCCTTGCGTGATGATGAAGCTAATATGAAAGATCGTATTCGCGAAGTTTCTGAAGAGTGGCGCAGACAAAATGATGCCAATAAACCGACTGTTACGGAAGAGGATGTCGCAGAAGTTATTGCAACAATGACAGGTGTTCCTGTAACAAAACTTACGGAAGGCGAATCAGAAAGGCTGCTTAAACTTGAAGAAACGCTTCATAACAGAGTTATCGGTCAGTCAGATGCTGTTACGGCGATTGCAAAAGCAATCAGACGTGCAAGAGTCGGTTTGAAATCACCAAACAGACCAATAGGAAGTTTTATTTTCTCAGGTCCTACTGGTGTTGGTAAAACAGAACTTGCAAAAGCATTGGCAGAGGCTATTTTCGGAAGTGAAGATAATATGATAAGAGTAGATATGTCTGAATTTATGGAAAAACATTCTACTGCAAAACTTATCGGTTCACCTCCGGGATATGTCGGTTATGACGATGGCGGACATCTTTCAGAGCTTGTCAGAAAGAAACCTTATTCAGTTATTCTTTTTGATGAAATTGAAAAGGCTCATCCGGATGTATTTAATATCATGCTTCAAATTCTTGATGACGGTCGTTTGACTGACGCAAAGGGACGCCATATCAATTTCAAAAATACTGTAATTATTATGACTTCCAATGTCGGTGCAAGCATGATTGCAACTCAGGGAAGGTTAGGTTTTTCTGCTGCCGATGATGCAAAGAAAGACAAGTACGAAAAACTTAAAGAAACGGTTAATGAAGAGTTGAAGAAAGCATTCAGACCGGAATTTCTCAACCGTATCGATGATATTATTGTATTCTCCCACTTGAGCAAGGAAGAAATTCGTCAGATCGTCGATTTGATGATGAAAGATCTGTTCAAACGTCTGTCTGAAAGAGAACTTTCGATTGAAGTTACTGATGAGGTAAAAGATTACCTTGCAAAGGACGGCTACAATGAAGCATACGGTGCAAGACCATTGAGAAGGCTGATTCAGAAAAAAATCGAGGATCAGCTTGCGGAAGAAATTCTTACAAATGCTTACAAACCTGGCGATACAATTGTGTTAAAGCTCAAGGATGATAATATTGTGTTTGAAAGAAAAGCCGCCGGTGAAGAATGCAAGCCGGAGGAAAGTTCGGGCGGGGATGCTGCTCCAAAAGAAGAATAAATAAAAGTTCGTGGCGCACAGAATGTGCGCCACGAACTTTTTTATAAGTCGGCGAGATATTACAGAGTTAAAGAGAATACAATAATTGCAGACAGAATAAGTACAGTCATGACAAATGCTGCTGCAAGTTTTAAAACAGGATGAAATGTAAAAGAATAATCTTCATTTGGATTAAGTTGTTTCAGAACATTTCGTGCAAAATCTTGTTTTATGTCATGTTTTGTTTTATTAAACGATTCACTCATAAGCCGCCGAATATTATACGTGTCTTCAAGTTCTTTTCTTGCCTGTTTGTTGTTGATTGTGAATTTTTTCATTTTAATACTTTCATTGGCAGGCAGCTCATTATCGACGTATGCAGATAGATTGTTTTGAAATATCCGGTACTGGCTGTTGGATTTTGAAGAGTATATCTCTTCTTTTTCTTCTACAGAGGTTTTTAAATCCTCAATCATGGTTTTGATAATTTCGTATTTTTCTCTGCACGCCGGGCATTTTTTTAAATGTTCGTCTACTTTTTCTTTTAAAGCTTTACTAAGATCGCCTTCTATATAAAAAGACAATAAAACATCCATTTGTGCGCAAGTTATTTCCATATTTTTACTCCTATTAAATAAACTCTTTCAATTCATCTTGTAATTTTAATCTTGCCCTTGAAATCCGTGATTTAACGGTTCCCAGTGCGGTGTTGGTAATTTTTGCAATATCTTCATAGCTCAAGCCTTCATATTCTCTAAGAATAAGCACAATTCTTAAATTTTCCGGCAGTGTAAGCATTGCCGCTTTGATTAATTTTTCCATTTCAGCAAACAAGCATTTTTCTCCCGGTTCGCATCCGATTTTGTCTTTTATTTCAAGCAGCTTGTCATTATTCAGATCGATTTTTTGATATTTGGCATGCTTTTTAATAAAATCATAAAAAATATTTGTAACGATCTGGTTAAGCCAGGGGCGGAATTTATTAACGTCTTTAAGGCTGCGTATATTTTTCGCCATTTTAAGCAGTGCTTCCTGCGTTAAATCTGCAATATCCTGTCTTTTGTCGGTAAGATAACTGAACATGGTGAAAACATTTTTTTGAATACGGCGAATAAGTTCCTCTAAAGCCTTTATATCGCCTTTTTGAGAAAACAGAATCAGAGTATTTATATCCCTTTTTTTATATTTGGATTTAGACATCTTAAAATCATTATATTGAGTCTTGAGATAAAAGATATTGCCGTAAGGGGTAAGGAAGAGGGGACTAAGTGAATAAGTGTCTGAAATTTGTAGGATTGTAGGTCAGGTTTCACCTGACAAAAACTTTGTTATAAAACATACATTTTTCTAAAGTGACAGCGGCTGCGCCCTCCCGAGCGTCCTTTAGCGAGGGGCAAAGTGCGGGTTCACCCGCAACATCCATTTGGTTTTATGCTTGTAAGAGCATTGTAAACAATAAAGTTTCTTCTTTTTGGCTTCGTTTTTTCTTCTTTCATTTTAAAGAAAAAAAAATGAAGAGGTAATTTTGTACTTTTCTTTCTCTTTTGTTGCGGGTCAAAGAGAAAGAAAAGATACCAAAAGAAAGAGAAATCACGCAATAGTTTTCTACGCTCTTACGAGCGAGGGTTTGAATGGTTGTAGCAGGCGACGCCTGCACTCTTACGCTCGCTATTGTTATGCTCACGCATAACACGCTTGCGGCGCAAGTATTTGTTAGTTCTCACAGTGGCGGAGCCCTCACGAGCGTCTTTTAGCGAGGGTCAGAGTGCGGGTTCACCCGCAACATCCATTTGATTTTATGCTCGCAAGAGCATTGTAAACAGTAAAGTTTCTTCTTTTTTGCTTCATTTTTTCTTCTTTTGTTTTTAAAGAAGAAAAAATGAAGAGATAATTTAGTTGTACTTTTCTTTCTCTTTTATTGCGAAATGAAGAGTTTATCAAGAAATTTTCAAGCCTGTAGTCATACCTACCAACCCAATGCATTTACCCCGAAAAGGTACCAAAAGAAAGAGAAACAACGCAATAGTTTTCTACGCTCTTACGAGCGTGGGATTGAATGGCTGTTGCAGGCAGAGCCTGCACTCTTTCGCTCGCTATTGTTATGCTCACGCATAACACGCTCGCAGCGCAAAGGCTTGATAGTTCTGACTGTAAGTCATGTTTCACCTGACAAAAACTTTTTATTTCATCTAAGACCAAAAGAAAACAGGTCGGTTATATCCTTCCTGTTAAGATTTTACACTAGCCGAAATATAAATAGCACTTTTATTGTACTATAAATTTACGAAAATTACAAATAATAATGATAATAAATTTACATAGCAGTGCATGTCTGAAACTTAAAATAAAAGAGAAAAGCCAGTGATAGTAAATAAGGTGGCAAAAAGATAAAATATTAACTTATGTAACAAATATATATCTTTTATATACAAATTTGTCAATTTTCTTTACAATAATGTTTTTATATAAATAAGAGAGGACAAAAATGGCTTACAAATTTGATTCAATTGTGAATAGACAAGAAGCTGAAGCGCTAAAAGAGATGATATTTAAGCGTGTCCGTGAGCGTTCTGATAGTATGAATGAAGAGGTTCAGCAGGATATTATGGATATTGCAAGAGATTCTTTTGTAAGTAAAAACAACCCGTTCTCGCAAATAGTCGAAAATACACAAGCTGCAACCGCTTCTACAAGTACTTCTATTGACGATTCAAAAAACGATAATCAGGTTGGTGAGGCAGAAGAAATCGGATTTCCGCTCCGTGCCGCAAAATCTCAAGTTAGTTCGCAGAGCAGATTAATAAAAGAGCAGCTTGCAGATGCCGAAATAAAAAATAACATGCTTTCAGCAAGAGAGGCTTTGAGTAAAAAACAAAGTTTTATGGGAGCATTAAACTTTTTGAATGCGCAGGCAGCAGTGTCTTTAATAAGAACAAGAGCGGATAAATTTGAGATTTTAGCCTAGTATTAACAGGGCACAAATTCATATATTAATTTTAGAATATTATATTGACAGGAGTTTATAAGTTTGGTAAAATAATTATAGTAGATGTAGAGAATAAGATTCTGAATAATAATATAAGAAGAGAAAGGAATATTATGATGAAGAAGAAGAATGGTTTTACTCTTGCGGAAGTTTTAATTACTTTGGCTATTATCGGTGTCGTTGCTACGTTAACACTTCCTGCATTGATGACAAACACCCAGGAGCAACAAGCAAGAACTGGTTTGAAGAAAGGTATTAATACTTTGACAGAAGCTGCACAAATGAATCAGGCTATCGCAGGATTTGACTATGCTTCTTTCAATGAAACTTCAACAAATAATACAGAAAGTCAATCATTATTTGGCTTGTTAGCTAACAGAACAAATGTTGACTATCAATTAACAGGTAACACAACACCAGCAGCACAAGCTGTAAACGTAGGTGCTTCAAACTTTGTTGTGTTCTTCCGTGATGGTTCTGCTTTAGCATTCCCTAACGATGCTAATACATTAGTTACTACAGCATCTGTAAGCGCATTGCAACAAGATGGTTTAGTTTACGGTATCAAGGCTGTATATGATACAAACGGTCAAAAAGGTCCAAACCTTTTATCTAACTGCTCTGGTTCTGCAGGTATGTTGAACAATGCTTCTCAAAATGATGCTACAACGGACTGTTCTGTCAAAGCTAACCGTGTAATCAAAGACCAATTTGGTGTAAGATTAAGAGGCGGTTATGCAGTTCCAAATGGTGCAGCTGCTAGATGGGCATTTGAAAACTAATAATAAAGTTTTTAATAAAAAAAGCGGGGTTTCATGCCTCGCTTTTTTTATTTTAAAGTCGGCTTTACTAAGCCGACTTTAACTATATATGATATCAAAAAATTTACCTAAAATCCAAATTTGGCAATGGATTTAAGTTTAGTTAACTTCTACACTCTTTGTACTACACTATTTAGAGAAGGGTCATCTATATTGACTACACTATATACCTTATTTTTAGTCTGCTACTTGACATTCAAACCTTTGTAACAGCGCCTTTTTACCTAGTTTCTAAACCTTCTGGTCTATACCAGTATATCTACCCCAAACGCAGTAAAATCAATCATTTTATCGATGAAAATATCCTCTATAAAGAGGTAATATATTAGTGTGGAAATTATAAAAAATACTAGATTTAAATGATAAGGGAGAAGAGAGAGTATGAGACGAGAGTTTAAGAAGAAATCAAAAGTGCTGCTAATTGACGACAACTATGAGCATTTAGCCGGAATCAGAGAACTTTTGAATTTGGAAGGAACATTTGATGTTGTTGGTATTGCAACAAATGTTTCAGTAGGTTTAAATTTGATTAAAAAATATCAGCCGGATGTTGTTCTTCTGGATATGAATATGCCGGAACGTGACGGGTTGCAGGGAATTATTGAGATCTCTAAGCTTGATGTTGATACAAAAGTTCTTGCCCTCTCTGGTTATGATGATGCAGATTTGATTTTCAGAGCAATGAAGATTGGTGCAAGAGGTTATGTATTAAAAACTATGGCATCAGCTCAATTAATATATGCTATAGAAGAAGTTTTGAACGGAAAAATATACCTTCCAATGGCGCTTTCATCAAGATTTTTCGAGTATTTTCAACAAACTTTCAGGGAAGAAAATGCTGCGAAAGAATCCGGCGAAGAGGAAGAAAATTTGCTCGATTATTTAACCCAAAGAGAGGAAGAAGTTTTGGAATTGTTAACACAGGGTATTACGTACAAAGGTGTTGCAAATAAATTATTCATATCTGAAACAACGGTTAAGACTCACGTTAACAACATTTTCCAGAAGCTTCAAGTTAACGACAGGACGCAGGCAGTATTGTATGCAATAAATAATGGTTTCTTGACAAAGAAAATGAAGATTGCAGTTTAGGAACGATAAGTGAAGAAGATTGTAAGGCAGCAAAATTATTTAAGAGAACTTATAAACTCGCAGGAGAATAAGGCAATAACCAAACAAACTCTTAGATGTGTTCTTAGGGCAGTTTTGGAGCCGTTGCTTGATAAACCGGAAGCGGGCGTAGTTCTTTATAGAATAATAAATAAAACCGGTCTTGCGGGGTTATTAAAGAGGTTGGAATATTCAGAAATTGAGGCGTTTGATTTTTCTGACGAGAGCGAGAATTTACGTGAGAAAGTCTGGGCAGATACTGAATTTTTATGTGTAATGACCGGAAGATTTGTTGCAATTCTTCTTTGGGATAATAGAGTTGACAGCAAGAATTATGTCAGATACTACTCTATATTCAATTCAAAATTGCAGGATGAGGCGCTGGATATAATTAATAGAAATTCTATTATTGATATCAAAAAATTTCAGGAACGTTTTCATCCTGACAGACGTGATAACCTGTTATTAAATTCTTCTATAAGACGGCTTGCAGAGAATATGGATGAGGCGACAAAGGATGCCGTTCTCGGTTTTGCAGAATTTCAGACAAAGCCGCAGGAGTATACTGCAGAAGTCAGAGAAGTTGCGCATGAGGTAAAAAATCAGTTATCGATATGCGATTTGTACAGTGAGATTATTAAAAAATATTGTGAAAAGAATAATATAGAAGATCAGACGATTTTAAACGGTGTTAAATGTATATCACGAGCGGTAAAAATGGCAGGCAGCCACTTATTTGCTCTCAAATCTTCTGCTAATAAGGAACTCAAGCCGTGTGGCTTAAAAAATATCATTGATACTGTTGAGAATTTGACGAAAGTCTATTTTGAATGCGACAATATTGAATATAGTGTAGAGAGCAAGGCTAATTTAAAAATAATAGCAGACGAAGACAGTCTGATTTCGGTATTGATAAATTTAATAAAGAATGCGCAGGAAGCATTTGGACAGCGGGGCTTGGACGAAGAAGAGAATAAAAATGGTAAGTATGTTAAAGTTAGAGCCGAGAAGCGGGGCGATTTTGCGGTAGTACGAATTATCAACAATGCAGGAAAGATTATGGAGCCTGAACGAATTTTTGACAAAGGATTTACTACCAAAAGCAGCGGTTCCGGTCTCGGACTTTATATTTCTAAAAAGACTATAGAGGAACAATTGGGGCAGCTTAAACTGGAGCATACAGGGGACGATTATACGGAATTTATAGTTAAAATGGGGCTTGTACAGTAACTGTTTTTTAGAAGTAGCGGCTATGGCGGAGGTTAACAGACAGAGCGTATGGATTTAATCAGTAACAGAACAATTGAGATTACAAAACTCGGGATGGACGGGCTTATGGACAGGCAGCACGCCATTGCTTCTAATATTGCGAACGTTATGACTCCGGATTTTCAGCGTCAGGAAGTTGCCTTTGAAAGCCAGCTTGCAGAAATTATAGAAAAGGAAGATTTAAAAGATTACATAAAGGGGCAGAACAGTATTGAATACAAGCCTCCGATGGTTGATGTTTTTACAGGCGAAATTCATACATACAGGACACCTACGCAGCAGGAAAAAGCATATTTGCAGGCAAGTACAATGGATCAGTTCAGACCGCAGGTTGTAACGGATTTATACAGCGGATCAGATGCTAAGGGTAACAATGTAGAACTGGAAAGAGAAATGATGGATTTATCTAAGACCGGAACGAGGTATCTTGTGCTTTCCAATTTAGAAAGAAACCAGTTCTCGCACCTGTCGGATGTAATCAGAGGTCAATAATTCGAACCGCAAGGAGGTTTAGATGAGTTTTAATATATTTGATATAGCCGGTTCAGGAATGACGGCACAAAGAGTTAAGATGGACACTATTGCGAGTAATATTGCAAACATAAATACAACCCGCCAGCCGGATGGTTCAAAGGGAGTTTATGTAAAAAAGGACGTGTCATTCAGAACTATTTATGAGGATACTGTAAACAGAGGGTATTCAAATTTTGCATCAAACAGTCCTGATGCAGAGTTTGATTCAAGAACTGGGAATATGCTTATAAATGCAAATGTAGCTTTAAATAACGGCGTTGTAACGGGCGGTGTCAGGGTTGATGAGATATATGAGGCAGAAAACGGTGTAAAAACGGTTTATGATCCGTCTCATCCTGATGCAGATGAAGAGGGATATGTTGATTTGCCTAATATAAGCCTTGTTGAGGAGATGGTGGGTATGATATCGGCTTCACGTGCTTACGAAGCTAATGCGACAGTGGCGCAGAACGTCACTACGATGATGCAAACGGCTATGAATATATAGTTGGTGAAGGGTGAAGGGAAAGAAAAGTGACTAAGTGATTAAGTGACCGGAGTTATAAAAAATGTAGGTCAGGCTTTGCCTGACAATAACTTTAATTACTTTCGATAATCTTAAACCATAAGTGCAATAAAATTACAAAAGAGGGAATCTTAAAATGGAATTTACAACAGGGATAAGCGCTTTTAACACAAATTATAATTTGAATGCAATAGATGATTATAACAAATTTTTGCAGGGTAATGCATCTTTTGAAGTAGAAAAGACAACATTTGATGAGGCTCTTGAAAAGGCTGCGCAAAATTATCCGGTGAAAGATAAGAATGATCCTTCCGGGCTGGGAAATTTTGCTTCAAAGATGGGCAATGCATTTTCTGACAGCCTGAATGCTGTCAACAATAACAGAATTTATGCAGACAGACTTCAAGAGGATTTAGCCATGGGTGGTTCTACAAGTATTCATGATGCTATGATTGCGGCAGAAAAAGCTTCACTAAGTATGCAGATGGCTGTGCAGGTAAGAAACAGACTGGTATCGGCTTATACTGACATAACTTCAATGTCAATATAAGATTGTTAAGTTTAAAAAAATAAATTCTAAATTTCTAAGCCCTTTAAAGGGGCTTATTTTTTTGCAGTTAAAAAAAAAAGAAAAAGGATGCAAAAAGCATCCTGAAAATCCAACTATCACAAATCAATATATTAAATTAAACTTATATTCTCTTTTCTTACAGCGGTTTGTTCCAGAGAGATTCAGCGAATTTGCTCTGTAAAGCACCATTTTCTACTGATAAAGAAACATTGCTTGGAGTAAAGATAAATACCATATCGCTGATTTTTTGTGCAGTTCCGTCAAGAGCGTGTGCTGCACCGCAAATGAAGTCGATTGTTCTTTGAGATTGTTCTTTGTCCAAAAGGTCAAGGTGTAAAATAACTGTTTTCTTGTCGATAAGTTTTTTTACAATTTGAGCGGATTCTGAGAAAGAACGAGGTTCAATAACAGTAACTTCACCAGACTTGTATGAATTAGGGTGAGAAACAACTTTTGATTCTCTCTCAAATGAACGTTCCGGTTTGTTGTGAACTCTAGGAGCGTACATCGTGTCAAGTGCTAATGTTCCGTCTGTATCATAATCGCCGTCACGGTCTACTAAGTCCATGAATGCGTCGTCATCGTTTTCTCCATTAAAACTTTTTGTGAAAAAGTTTACAAATCCTTTTAAGCCTTCTGATAATGCCATTTCTCCTCCAATTTATAACTTATGTAAATAACTTTCTGCCTATTCTGATAATTGTTGCACCCTCCCTGAGTGCAATTTTGTAATCATTACTCATCCCCATTGACAGTTCCGGTAGAGTAACGTTAAACTCTTTTTCCAGTTCATCTCTGAACTCTCTGATATCGCCAAACAGCCTTGCAATTTCATCTTCAGCAGCTCCTATCGGTGCCATATTCATTAATCCTAAAACTTCTATACCTGATAATGAAATAATGTCTTTAAATTCAGCCCTCAATGCTTCCTTGCTGTATCCGGATTTTTGCGCTTCACCGGCATTGTTTACCTGTAATAAAACTTTCTCTTTCTTATTTAAACGGCAGGCATATTCGGATATTTTCCGGGCTAATTTCATAGAATCTACAGATTCAATAACATTAAAGTGCTCTACAACTTTTTCTGCCTTATTGCTCTGCAAATGCCCTATAAAGTGGAATGTTGAATTTTGTCTGACATCATCCGGGAGTTTTTCAATTTTTTCAATTGCTTCTAATGCCCTTGATTCTCCAAAATTTCTTATTCCTGCCTCATATCCTGCAAGTATTGCATCTAAGCCGAAATACTTTGTCACTGCGACTATTTTAACTTTAGAATGTGCGATATCTTTTTGTATTTCTTGAAGGTTTGATTTTACCAATTCCCGATTTATTTGGATTTCCTGCCCCCACTGGCTTGCAGGAATCAAGTCTTTGTTTTGTGATACCTCGAAACCGGAATCTCTCCCCGTTGAAGTCAGGTTAGCGTCCTCGCTTTGTGATGGTCTTAACATTTCCCCAACCCTCTATTGTATTATATATCAGAAATCATGCACTGTACAAGAGTGTATTTGTAACAACTTTTGCCTTTTTTTGAATCATGCCGAAACCCATGTTTCACATGGATTTCGACCATGTTCAAATTATTAAGTTTTGTTAAGATTCATGCTTTTTGTTAACAATTTGACAAGTTTTTTTGAGATTTTTGCTAAAAAAGGCATGCCTTTTTTGTGAGGAGTGAGGTGTGAAGTGTGAGGGGAACATTTTAACTATTATTTAATTTCCGCTTCACTCTTTACTCTTCACCCTTCACGATTATTGTCCCAGATATGCCAGAGTTTCCATTACGCTGCTTGCTGTCGAGAATACGCGGGAATTCATCTGAATCATTCTCTGAGCTGTAATCATATTGGTAAGCTCTGTTGCAATATCTACGTTAGAACCTTCGTATCCGCCGGATTCAATTGAACCGAAGGAAACTTCGCCTGCCATACCGTAGTAAACGTCGCCTACGTCAGCACCCCATTCCCAGAGGTTGTTGTTAATGGATACAAGACCTTCTTCGTTAACCATTGTGGCAAGTTCAATTACGAAGTTAGAATTTTCAATTGTAGCGCCGCTTGCTGTAACATCATCGCCGCGGATAGTAACACCTTCCGGAGTTGTGTATTTCCAGTGTACTGTGTATGTATCATCCACATATTGAGTTAAAATCGAACCGTCACTGTATGTAGCCGCTATAATACCATTTTCATCAACAGTTGTGGATTTTAGAGTTATAGAAGTGTTGTAGTTTACCATTTCTTGAAGTGATACGACCTGATTAATAACATCAGAAGTATTATTTGTACTGCTTAATCCTGTTTCACCAAGGAAGTTACTTGTTGTACCTGGTTCATTGAAAGTAATATCACCGGTGTAGGTAATTCGTCCGTCTCCTGTTACCGAAAAAGTTACATCATTAATACCGGCGTCTTGTAATTGCTGGTTGAATGCAGCAAGAATTTCATTAATAGTAGGGTCACCTTCCTCAATGGTCAGCAAAACATCGGTATCACCTACAGAAGCAGATATGTCGCCTGCTTTGATAGCTGCGTTATTAAGCTGGCTTGTTTTTTTGTTGCCGAGATTCGGATCCCCTTGTACTGTTGCACTTAGGTTTTTAGGCACTTGAACAGTTTTTCCTGAGCTTGCATTTGAATATGGAGAATCTGCGGCAACAACTTTCATACCTGACTGTGTTACAACATTCCCCTCTGAGTCTGTTGTGAATACGCCATCACGTGTGTAGTATAGCTTGCCTTCAGAATCTTGAACTACAAAGAAGCCGTTTCCGGAAATCATAAGGTCCATGTCTCTTCCCGTGCTTACAAAGTCACCGGAATTAAAGTTTCTTGTAATACCTCCAATTTTTACACCGAGACCGATTTGTCTTGGGTTTGTACCGCCTCCGTCGGTAGTTGCTGCACTTCCGTATGACAGAGTATTCGAATACAGGGTTTCAAATGTCATGTTTGCAGCTTTAAAAGCAGTAGTGTTAATGTTTGCAACGTTGTTTGCAATAACATTAATTTGCTGCTGACCGGCGTTAATACCGGTACTGGCTGTGTGTAGAGCTTGTGTCATTGTTTCCTCCCGTTTGTACTATTTATGCTTTTGATTTTGTCGTGCCGGATTGTGTAGTTGCGGCAGTGTTCGTTGTTGTTTTTGTATTTGAGTCTGTTTCTGTGCTGGAAGAAGTGTCCTCGGATACACTTTCTCCCGGCTCTCTGATTGATGTAATATATGCGATTGAATAGTATTCGCCGTTAACTTTAATCTTACCTGTACCGTCTTTAAAGTTGGCTTCGGTTACTGTACCTGTAACTTCAGTAAATTTAGTACTGTCTTTTTCATCAGGAACTTGAAGTGTTACATCTTTACCAATCATAGAAAGCGTTTGGGTAATTTCTGAATTGTATGCCATATCTGCGTACATTGCTGAAATGTATTCAACACAGTTCTCTAAGCCCTCGTTCATCTGGGTCATCTGTTCCAGTGATGAATATTGTGCTAATTGGGCAAGCCATTCAGTGTTATCCGTAGGTTGCGTAGGATCCTGATTCTGTAACTGTTGGAGCATAAGAGTCAAAAACATATTCGGATCTGATGTATCAGTCGAAGTCGTTCTGTTTTTCATCTCTTCTGCTTTTTGAACAGCAGTCATATTTTGCATTGATGTGATTTCTGAAGTTACTACACTCATAATTTACTCTCCACCCTTTTATATCTTACCATTTTCGTTTTCTATAAAGGACATCATCCTGTCGAACTGTTCTTTGTCTCTTTGTTCTCTTTGAGGATTCTGTTCTTTATTACCGCCTCTGGAGCCTTCCTGCTCTGTCCAGTCGGTGTTGTACTCACTCTCTTGAGTATCATTAAGTTTTACAGTGACATTATCTACACTTACCCCATGTGACACTAATGTATCTTTCAAGCCGTCAAGCCCTTTCATTATTAAATTTCTTGCATCCTGCGTTGCAACAGTAAACTGGGCTGACAAACCCTCTTTTGTATTAATTAATTGTATTGAAACTTTGCCGAGAGATTCCGGGTTCAGAACTATGTTAAGCTTAGAACCGTTTTGCATTCCCTCCATTTGCTTGGTTATTTGCTCAATAATCTTGCTTGGCGTAATTTCTACTGATGCGGTATTGCTTCCGCCAGCTGCGTTAGTACCTTGAATTCCATTCTGCGTACTTGCTCCGTTAGTGAAGCTTGTTCCTAAATCCGAAGCAAAATCGGTATCGTTCTGTAGCATAGCTTTTACGCCTTGCTCTTCCGGAGACTGGTTCTGCATCAAGTCCGAATCACCGCTGCTGCTGTCAGAACTTTCTGCGTCAAGAGATTCAATGTTTAATTCTTTTAATTGATCTTCGTTTATAATATCTTCTAATGCTTCTGTTGAACCCTTGCCGGACTCATTGGTTATCTTTGGAGTTTCAGTAGTTGTTTGAATATCTGCAGCGGTTTCAAATTCTTCCAGAAAACTGTCAAGATTTTTATTAAAAACCAAGTTTTCTTCCGCTGTTTCAGTGCTTGCTGCTTCAACCTCATTTAAATCCGTTTCGTCAGTCTGTTCGGTTTGGCTAGTTTTTTCATCAGTTTCCTTTTTTTTCTCTTCATCATCATCTTCTTCAAGGTGAAGCAGTTTTTTTGCTATTTCTTTTGCATCTAAATCTTCTGTAACCTCACTAGAATCTTCTGTTTCAGCAGCTTCTGCCGCATTAACGGATGCAATTTCACTGTTTTCTTCCGAATCAGATGATGCACCATCCTCATCTGCAGCCCGTTTTAAAAATTCGATTAATTGCTTGATATCATAAATAACGCTTCCTGCAAATGTCTCATTTTCGGAGACTGATTTTAAAGTTTTATCATTTTTTTCATCTTTATCTTGAATATTTTCTTCCTTATTTGCCGAACGGATATCCGTTGACTTATCGTTTTCAAAGCTTGTTTTCTGTTTATCAAATAATTTCTGAAAATCTGTTTGAGCAAATGTATCATTGCCGAATTTTGAGGCGGATGATAAATTATTGCTGATATTATTCAAATTGTTTAATAAATTCTGAACCATTCTAACCTATCTTGAATCTTGCTGATGTGATATCGTCGATTTCTTTCATCTCCAGATGTAAAAATTCCTGATAATACTGTTTTTCCTGTTTTTCTTTGAGTTTTTTCAGAACTTCTACCTTCTGGTGTGCTTCTTTTACTTCCTGTTGCTTTCTTGCAAGTATTGCCTTTGTATTTGAGATAATTCTTTCCTGATTTTTTGCATCTTGCGTAAGCTTAATTCCAAAAGCCCTGTGACCTTCAAGCCTTACGACCTGAAGATTTTCAGAGGTTGCAAGCTCCTCCTGCTGTCTGGTATTGTCCTCCTGACGGTTTAAGATATTTTGAAGTTTTGCCTGCTGCTCGTTCAGAGCAGTTAAAATTCTGGACATTTCCATCTGCCGCTCTTCGAGCTCTTTTTCACGCATGTCAAGCACGACTTGCAGCCGAAACTTGAATTTCTTCAACTTACCTTACCTCGCCTCTTGTCTTTTCAGGTACTAATCGTACCTCTTATACTTTACCGCATGACGGCATGACTACCATCGTTTATATGGTGGAATTATTTAAAATTTTACCGGAAAATTTTGCTTCACAAATCGTAATATATTTTTTGGTAACAGGCAATTTTTCTTATGTTTTTTACTTTATTATAATAAGTGTGTAAAAGAAGGTAATTATAATTATGACAAATCCTATGTTTAATCCAAATCCGCAGCCGAATTATTCCGGCGTAACAATTCAGATAGCGAACCCGTCAGTATATGCCGGGGGGGTAAATCCTTTGGGGGTAAATGGGGTAAATCCATATGCCGGCGGTATAAATACTCCAAATCCTTACGGTGCAGGATATGCTTATCCGCAAGGGTATTATATATCATCACCGTACGCACTCCCTGCAAATAATGAAAATTCAGCAGTAAGGGGATTGATTCCGGCTGATAATGCAAACGTCAGAGGAATCGGGCAGGAATTAATGCCGGCTCAGCCTCTTCAAAACGGTTATGGAATGAAGGAGCAATCAGCTAATTATGTACAGCCTTATGCGTACCCTCCGCAGTATTATTTGAATAATTATAATTATCAAGCGCCATTACCTCAACAAACTTTACAGGAGCTTGAAGGACAGAAATCCAAACCGCAGGATAATATACAGGATATAAAAACAGCGCAGGAAGTTCCGGAAACTAAACCTGCGCAGGAGAATGCACTTCAAATACAGCCGGCAGAGAATGAAAAATCTGCGGATAATTTGAACAATGTAAATAAGGATTCGGTATCTGATAATGATATGACAAAGTCAAATAATATTATTGATGACTTGAATCAACGTGCGGCGCTGGCAGAAGAGGAGAAGAAAAATAAGCAAAAAGACGGTATTGTTCCCTTGACGGATGAATACATAAAATCTCTTGAAAATTATTTAAATAATCCGAACGATGAAATAAGATTGATGGCTTCAAAAGAAATTTTGACCAGACTTGATGAAGACAAAGACAGATATGATGATGCCGCCTTGAATGCTCTTTTAAACAAAATGCTTCAAGACCCCTCAAAGCTGATACGAATTGCTGCCTTGAGCGCATTTTCTTCCCAGCTTGCGAGTGGAAATGACTATACAGTAACACTGCTTCATAATATCCAGCAAAATCCGAGTGCTGATAAAGAAGATGTTTTGCAGGCAGCAGACATATTGCTTAAAATGTCTGCCGGTAAAGAAATAACAGATATCCCGGATCCTTCTGTAAAAGAAGTTCCGGAGGGAAACAACGCTTAGTAAAGGACAGTAAAGATGGGAATGATGGCTAACATAGTATGTAAAACAGCAGGTGTCGCCGGCATGAGCGCCATTTTGTACGATGCATATTCTGTCGGCAAAATCGAATCCAAAAGAGTTTCAGAAGATATGGAGGCAGAACATTATCTTAAAATCCATGAGAGTACAAGAACTTTGTCAACAGAGAGTGAGGTTCAGAATGCTATACAAAAGAAAGTTGCGGATTTTAGGATGAATACACCGTTTATATCAGCTGCGGGCAGCGTAAAAGGGTTTGCAAAAGGATTTTTTGATTCTCTGGGAGAAAATATAATTCCTGCTGCTTTCGCTTCGGTTGCACTTGCAGCAAAAGGTGTTGCCGCAAAAATCGGTGCCTGGGGACTTGCGGCATATGGCTTGTATATAGTAGCAAAAGAAGGCTTTGGATTTACTAAAAAATCACCAATGGATTAACATAGTTTCTTGAGCGTGCTTTTAGAGTAATTCCCGATTTTGTTGGAATTTATATCGAGCAATTTTTTTGCAGAGGCTTCTTTGTCAGCTGTGTTAGTTGTGTTTATTCCGGCTTTGTACAGGAGCTTAGGACAGATAAACATCATTGTAACAAGCCCTGCTCCTAAGCCGAAGAGACCCGCATTTTTCCAGGTTGCAGTGTAGCTTCTTGCAATAACAGAGGTTAAAGCACCTGCGATGGAGGAGATTCCGACAGAATTTGCAATTGCGAGGTTTCGCTCTGTTCTTTTGTCCTTAGGAGTAACGGAATTGACATAATCATTGTTGCGCCCCTTAAAAAATACCTTAGGGGCTAAGGCATTGACAGGTTGGATCATAATTACACACACTTTCTTTATATTCTCTATTACTATTTTAAAATGTTGCGGCAGTATTTTATATAGTTCTAAAGAATTATTTGTAGAATTAGCAATGTAAATTTTTGTAACAAAAAGAAATAAAAAGTGTTACAGATGTCGTTACATGTGGAATATATACTATATAATAGTACAAGGATATGTTATCAGAATGGAATTAAAGGTAGACTTGACGGAAAATAAAAGTGCTTCAATGCATTCCCCGCAATGCTTTCAGCTATTATGGGGGGCGCTTGTAGAGACAGTTTTACCCGAATTGGATTAGTTGAGAAGTTTAGTAGTTTAGCAGTTGAGAAGGAAGAATTAACTTTCTTTGTATTGCGCTGTTTGGTCACCATCCCTCGCCCCTTGAGGGAGAGGGTAGAATTTCTTAGCGAGCTGTGCGAGCTTAGAAATTCGGGTGTGGGGTTAAATCAAAAATTAACTCCAACCGCTCCACTATGCGAAGGCAAGCTTTTCTCAGACACGCTCTCGCTCTGCTCCCGCTATCGCTTCGAAAACCTTTCCTTCGCTTCGTTCCGCTTGAACCTGACAAGTCTCACTTCCCCTCGCCCCTTGAGGGAGAGGGAGCAGTCGTGCTCGAGCCGTCAGGCGAAAGCTACGAATGCGGGTGTGGGGGTAACTCAAGAACACCTTCAATCCGCTCCACAATGCTCAAGAAAGCTTTTCTCAGACACGCTCCCGCTCTGCTCCCGCTATCGCTTCGAAAACCTTTCCTTCGCTTCGTTCCGCTTGAACCTGACAAGTCTCACTTCCCCTCGCCCCTTGAGGGAGGGGGTAAATGTCTTAGGTTGGTTGGTCACCTTCCCTCGCCCCTTGAGGGAGAGGGAGCAGTCGTGCTTGAGCCATCAGGCGAAAGCTACGAATGCGGGTGTGGGGTTAAAAACAATAATTCACGAATACCCCCCTACGGTCTCCGACCACTTCCCCCTCAAGGGGGGGCAGATGCCTGCGCTTGCAATCAACAAGCTTCGTATTCCCTTGCCCATTAGGGGAGAGCGGTCAAATTCATCCAACTTATTGCGTCATTCTGAGTCCAGCATCTATTCAGGTGCGAAGAATCTTTAAAACTTTACAAAAAGGAGATTCTTCGGGCTTCCGCCCTCAGAATGACGGCACTCTGGTAAGTCTCGCTTCCCCTCGCCCACCCACAAAGGGCGAGGGATGGTGACCAACCAGCCCAACACATTTACCCCTGCCACAAAGGACGAGGGGAATAGACCAAGAAAGAATAGGTGTGCTTACCAGTGCACACTGCACCTATTTAATTGTACCAAAATAAGGTGCGCAAGTATGCACACCCTAATCTCTTCATAGTGTTACGATTGCTTCTAAAATTTCCCCCCCCCCTTATATTATATGTAAAGATTTGTAAAAAATTTGACACAAGCTAGCAAAAAAATCTTTTACAGTTTTTAAAAAGAACATAAAGCTCTCTCTTCTTATTTAAACGGACAGGCCTTGGTTTTTTACAAGGTCTTTTTTTTTTACTTATTCTCATAGAAAGCTGCTAAGTAAATCGGTATCCTTTATATCATTTCATTTTCAGTGTAAAATGGTTTTATGGTCAAAGTTTCTGTAATTGTACCTGTTTATAAGACTGAGAGATATCTGGATGTATGCCTTGACAGTTTGATTAATCAAACTTTTGAGGATTTTGAGGTTGTTTGTGTAAATGATGGTTCGCCTGATAATTGCTTAAATATACTAAGGCAGTACGCAAAGCTGGATAAGAGAATTAAGATTTATTCGCAAAAAAATAAGGGGCTTTCTGCTGCAAGAAATACCGGAATGAAGTATGCAAAAGGTGAATACATTACTTTTGTAGATTCTGATGATTATCTTTCTCCTCTGGCATTGGAGAGGATGGTTAATAATATTACGGAGAATGACAGTGATTATATGTTTTCTTATGTTTATCAGGTATATCCTGATCGGGGATTTTTCTGGGAATTACCTAATATAAAAGAGTTTCAGCAGCATATTAAAACACCTGTTTTTTGCGAAGAGGATTTGGGAGCAGAGTTTTATCTGAAAGTAATATACAGTGCCTGGGCAAAAATGTACAAAAAAGAGTTTATCAAGAATTTTTCTTTCCCTGAGGGGCTTATATTTGAAGATATGCCGTTTTTTGCAAAATGTTACTTAAATGCAAAGCGTATTTCTTATGATTTTGAACCTCTGTATTTTTACAGAAAGACTCAAAATTCAATTATAACAAGTGCGGGAGATAATTTTATTGATATTTTTAAAATAAATAAAATGGTAACACGTATATTTGAAGAAGCCGGAAAGCTAAAAAAATACAAAACCATATTACTTGTAAGCCAGATGGAAAGTGTGTTAATAAGGACACTTGAAACTTCGGGAATAAATCAGAGAAAAATGTTTAACAGGTTACAGGAAACGTACAAAGATATTGATTTTGCTTCTTACGATATGGATATTCTGAAAAGAAAGAACATATATTATGCTTATCAGGAAATCTTGAATAAGAGCTTTCGGGATTTCCGGCAATTTCAAAGAAGGTTGAAGGGCAATGCATAAAGAACCGTTAATTTCAGTAATTATACCTGTTTATAATTCAGCAATTTATCTTGAGGAATGTCTGAATTCATTGAGGCTGCAAACATATAAAAATTTAGAATTTATTTGTGTAAATGACGGGTCTGTTGATAATTCAGGTGCAATTCTGGAAAAATATAAGCAGGAGGATGAAAGGTTTGTAGTAATTAATCAGCAAAATGGCTGCGCAAGTGCTGCAAGAAATAAAGGTTTAAAGTTTGCCAAAGGTGAATATATTAGTTTTGTGGATTCTGACGACAGAGTGTCTCTTTCTTTGTATCAAAAATTTGCGAACATAGTGTATAAACCTGATGTTTATATTTTTAATGCTTGTGAATATGATAAAACTACAAAAAATGTTTTTCCAAGATACTTCTTTTCCCTGAAAGAGTGGAATAATCACAAAGATGATAATACCATGCATACTTTTGATGATAATATTAATCCGTTTCACGGTAATATGTCTGCGGTTAATAAAATTTTCAGGGCAGATTTCTTGAAATCGCTTGTAAATCCGGATACGGAACTTTTTCTAACAGGCTGTATCTTTGAGGATCAATATTTCTTTTTTTTAACGATGATTCATGCAAAGACTATAATGATTAATCAGGATCCGCTATATTATTATAGAATGACTAATCAAAATTCTGTTACCCAAAACATTTCTTCTAAAGTCTTTGATATTTTTAAAATAACAGACAAGATAGAAACAATGTTTAAGGATTCAGGGCTTTATGACTCATACAAATATGCATTTTTTCAGCATAAGTATAAACAATATTCTGCATTATTTTTCAGAGTGGGAGAGGCTGGAAGGCATGAGTTTTATGAAGAGATGCAAAAACGTCTGAAACGGTATGAAACGGAAGAAAAATTAGATTCTAAAATCTGCGAAAAACTGGTTTTATACGGAGTTTACAAGAATATTATAAAACTTAATGCAGATGAATTTTTTGAAAAATACAACGGTAAAATAACAAATATTTAAGATACTTCTTTATTATTACTCTCTCGTGGGAGTAAAAATATTTTTGATAATGTATCCTTTTGATGTTAAAAGGAGATTTTAAAATGACTGAAAAGAAGTTTTTAAGTTGTGTTTTAACGGAGGGTATATTGCTTGCCGTATTAGGCGCAGCAATGCTTATGCTGCCGAAAATAACTTCTATAACATTTGGTATGATGATTTGTCTGGCTTTTATTATTTACGGCGGTTATAAAGCGATTAATGCTTTTCTTACGAGACATTATACAAGACATTTTATTTTGAATATCATTTTAGGTTTAATTTTGATAGGTCTTGGACTTTTTTTGTTCACCGCACCCATGTTCAATCTCGTCGTAATAACAAGCGTGATTGGCGTGTATTTCTTATTGGAAAGTATTTCTACCTGCGCTTTTGCCATACAAAACAGAAAAACCCTTTATTTTTGGTGGGCAGATATTCCGGTCGCCATAATGCAGTTTCTGCTGGGGGTGATAATAATAGTAGGCTTGCCGTCCACGGCTCTGTGGGTAGTCGGAATCTTAGCAGGAATAAACTTTCTGATAACAGGAATGATTATGATAAGTATGTTTATCGCAACTAAGTATACGTATATCGCATAATTAATAAAGGAGAAATTTATGACAGATGAAAAAATTCAAGAAATTAGAAATAATACGGAAAAGGCAGAATGCTATTTTTCTAAAAAACTCGCATTTACGCTTGGACCTGTTGAGTTAAAGGAATTGAGTGAGGAAAGAAATGTTAAAATTATTGATGTAAGGCATAAGGCTGATTATGAAATCGGACATATACCGGGGGCAGTGTCAATGCCATATGAAGAACTCCCGGAGAAAATGAAAGATTTAAATAAAGATGATTTGCATGTTGTATATTGTTATAACAATTATTGTCATTTAGGAGCAAGAGCAGCATATTTGCTTGCACAAAATACATTCTCTGTAATGGAACTCTCAGGCGGTTTCAAAACCTGGTCGGAGGAATTTAGGTTCGCCGTAGTACAATAATTTGGTGAAGGGTGAGGTGTGAAGGGTGAAGAGTACATTAAAAGATTATGTCACATACTTACCAAGCAAATCAAACTATAAGTCGTGTTAAACTTCAATTGGCGTTTAACACGACTTTAAAATTTTATTCCAAGGCAGCTTAAATTATTTATAATTTAAGCCAAACAACGCCGTACGGCGCAATTCTCAAATGCATAGTACGATTTGTCAAAGACACATTAACCTTTACATCATCATCATTTATTAAATTCTTAAATGTATCAATATGCTTGCCATCAGATTTTAGAATAACTTCCATCGGTATGGTGACTTCCGCAACAAGTTTTTCTCCAGAAAGATTATTGATAACTAGTATTTTTTCATCTTTGAAACTTCTTATGTATGCAAAGTTAGCCGGAGAAGAGGTCTTTAGTAATGTAAAATCACCTTTTGACATAGAAGGCAGGGTTTTTCTTATTGCAATAAGATTCTTGACTTTCTTATAAACCTTGCTGTTAAATTCATAGTAATCCTTGGAAGCTCCATAGAATAATTTGGCAGGAACTGCTCCTCTATGTATGTCACGACTGTCAAAATAACTCAATAGTTTAAACTTGCCCCGCTTCTGTTTTTCAATTCTTTCCTGTTCGCTCTTTTTAGCGTTTTCAAAATTGTTTCTTACTCCGACTTCGTCACCATAATATATAATCGGAATTCCCGGCAGTGACATTAGAATTGAGAAAGCGAGTTCTATTCTGTCCGGATCGTTGTCCAGAAAGTTTGCCATACGCCCGCTTACGCCCAAACCTTTTCTGAACTCGGCTCCCTTTGATACAAGTGCATTATAGATAATTTCTCTTGTTTGCGGGTCAATCATTTCAAGTGTTAATTCGTCATGTACCCTCAAAAATATCCCCCACGCTGCTGTAGAAGGAATTTGAGGAGTAGATTTGTAGGCATCTATAAAGTGCTGTTTATCACCTGTTATTAAAGAAGCCCAGATTGCCGGCATGTAAGGGAAATGATAAGCAATTTGGAACTCATCAGTTCTTTTTATTTCTTTTTCCTGACCGTTAATGGTAGTTTTAAATTTTCTTTCTTTGCCAAAATACGGAAGAATGTCATTCGGATACTGGCATGCTTCTGCCTGAATAACAGTTCTTGGTGCAGTCATTTGTATATAATTGCTGATAAGTTTTATAATGGCATGCGTTTTAGGCAAATTCTCCGCAGAAGTTCCGTCCTCTTTAGAAAGATATGGAATCGCATCAAGTCTGAAAATATCTATGCCCATATTTGTCCAGTAGTTTATTGTGTTTAGCCAGTAATATAAAACTTCGGGGTTTTCCCAGTTCATATCAAGCTGAAATGGATAAAAAGTGTGATAAAAATAATAATCTTTTCCGTTTAAAGTTACTTTTCTGTAATGATTCTCTGTTATTTCCGGAAAAATAAGACGGCGTTTGGAAATTTTTCCGTTTTCTTCTGTGTATTCTATTATTGTTCCGGCTTTTTCATCAACATATTTTTTGTACTGCGGCATTTTGTCTTTAACTACAAAATAATCTTTTTTAGAGACATCACCTCTTAAAAAAGCCTGAAACCATTCGTGCTCGTCGGAAACGTGGTTCAGAACAAGGTCAGATTTGATTTTGAAGCCATTTTCTTTAGCTTTAATAACAAAATCTTTAAACTCGGCTTTCCCGCCCAGATCTGCTCTTATATTACGGGGATTTTTAACATCAAATCCCGCATCTGACATTGGGGAGTCTGCAAAAGGCAGTAAATATAAAGTTGTTACACCAAGATCTTTCAGATAATCGAACATTTCAGAAGTATCTTTGAAGGTATTAGGTTTTTCAGGAGTTACGACTCCAAACTGATCAACATAGAACATGTAAATTATTTCATCTTTGTACCAGTCGTCGGCTCTCGTCAGGTCATCTTTTTTCAAAGCTTCCGGACGCTTTTCTATTGATTTTTTTGCAATATCCATCACCCTGTCATAAATTTCCTGAGCACGGCTCTCGCCATATACCTGTACTATACAGCTGTATATTTCATTTTCAATATTTTTAGGTATAACAACTGCTTCTTCCTGCTTTTGGACAGATGCATTTTGAACTTCTGCTGCAATTACGGCTGAATTAGATATAATCATTGATGATACTAATAATACTGAAAGTATCTTTTTTAACATAACTCTGTACTCCTCAGCAATTATTTTACCATCTAAAAAATCAAAAAGCCAGACAGAAAAATCTATCCGGCTGTTTTTGGGGTAAAAATTGGTATATATTTTTGAGTCTATACCTCGATAAAGAGTCGTCTGCCTACGATATTTGGCTGATTATTGTAATAACCTGCAAAATAACCGCCCGGAACAGGCTTGTTTTGCCCGTAATTTGCAAACGGATTACTTGTAACAAAGGGATTTCCTCCACGCTGCGCAAAAGGATTAGAGCTGTTTCTAGTCTGCGTAATCGCCCCCGGCTGAACCATCGGGTTTGATGTGAATACTCTCGTCAATAAATTTACAATCTCTGCCATATTAGTTAAACCTTTCTACACAGGATTTAATGATTTCTTTAAAGAAGTCAATTATTTTATCGGCAAAATTTTATAAAACTTTACAGAATTTTAAAAAACATCAACTGAATATATTAAATTTTGTAAAATAAAAGCAATTTTTTAATAAATATATATTTTATATATATAAGGAGAGAATATGCCGGAGCCGTTTGACCAATTTCTAGATATAGTACACGAGAATAATGTCGATGACACATTACTTGAGCTGCCGACAGTTGAGAAAACGCTGAATAACCTTGAAAGATTTGGCAAAGATCTGGGTGAAGCAGCTATTAAACTTTTTAAGAAACCTCCTTTAAAACCGGCTGGTCCTACTCCTGATTATCAGGAATCGGCATTTGTAAAACCAAAAACGGAAACTACACTTTACAATGTCACAACAAGAGAGAATGAAGTTCCTGTTGTGACAAAAGCTTCAAAGATATTCAAAAATGCCTCCTATAGTGTCAAAGGGCTTTCTGCTGCTGCAACATACAAGGATGGTGATAATGCATACAGTGTTATTGCCGGTGAAAAAGTAGGATTTAATTATACCAACGATACTCCGCATTATGATACGGGTGTTACTGCGGCATACAAAGTTAGCAACGGAAAAGCAAGTGTAGAATATTTTTCTAGAACTTCTGTTAATTCGTACAGCATCTCTCTTTTTAATCAGAATTCAAATTTTGGTGTAACGGCGCATTATTCAAACCATAATGGCTTTAACTCAGCAGTATCGGTTGATAAAAACAGTGCATCAGGTGAGTGTAGTTATAGAAAAGAAGAAAAAATGTATAAACTGGAGCTGGGGGCATACGCTACAACGGGCGAAAATTATTCAAATCCGTTTGTCGGAGTAAGAGGAAGAGTAACATTCTGATAAATCAAATTAAAAAGTTACAGTTTTGGCTGCACAAATGTTGTTTTTGGTGTTCGGAATTTTGAATCCGAAAATATTTCTTTCATCTTCAAAACTTTTGACAAAAATTTGTCCTCCATGAGCATCTACAATTTTTTTAGAGGTGTAAAGTCCGAGTCCTATTCCAAGTTCTTTATGAGCTTCCGCAAAAGAAACGTATCTGGCAAAGATTGCTTCTTGCTTATCCGGAGGTATATAAGGGCTGTTATTTTCAAATTCAAAGCAGGTATAATCCGATTCGTTGTAAATTCTTATTTTGATAGTTGAGTTTTTGTAAGCGTATTTTATACCATTGGACATAAGATTCATGATTACACGCTTGATTTGAACTTTATCGCCGAATAATAAAGGCTTTCTGGCATTTTCAACAGTATCAATACTAATACCTTTGTCTTTTGCAAGATAAATCATTTCGCTTATGCACTCGCTTGTTAGATCCGGCAGTGAAATCTCTTCATAATTCAGTGTTACAACGCCCTTTTCGTTTCTGTAAGTCGCAAGTAAAGAACTAAGCATTGCTTTCATGTATTTGCAGGAATCAAGCACCATTTCCAGAATATCTTTCTGTGCGGTAGGAATATTGCCAAAATCTCCTTTAAGTAATAATTCGATTGCTCGAATTTGTGCTAATGTCGGATTTTTTAGATCATGCCCCAGTGATGCAACAAAAGTTTCTCGCTGTGCCTGCAAAACTTTTTCGGCATCTATGTTATTTACCATTACCAGAGTTCCGATAACATCGCCTGTATAGTTATTGATTGGTGCTTTGTAAATTTTATACCAGTGCGGAGCGCCCTGCGTGTCGCAGATTTCTCTTTCGTAGGAAACATGTTTGTTGTTTTCGGTTACAAATTTGTCCTCGTATAAATTGTTGACTTTAAGCTCTGAAATGTTTATTTTGACGTTATGACAATAGTCAAAACCTGTATTAAAAAAGTCTTTTGAGTGTTTTGTACCTGTAATATATTTTCCTTCTAAATCTTTCATGTAAATAAGTTTAGGAACGTTCTCCAGAAGGGCATTAAGTTGATATTTATTAATAAAAAATCTTTCTTTAAGTTCTTCTTGTTCAGTAACATCTTTTGCTATGTAGACAATATATTCAAGTTTTTCCAATTTGAAGAATGGTATTGCAGCAACTGATAATATTCGGTTTCGATTGGGAGTTCTCAAGCTGAAAACTTTGTTGCCTCCGGTTTGTATAATTTGAGAATCTATTTCAGCTGTTTCTTTGCCGAAGTTCTCATTATTTTTATTAAAGTACTTGTAATAAATTTCATTAGCTCCGATAATTTTTAAATCTTTGTTTTTTAACCAAATAGCGTCCGGATAATTCTTAAAAAATTTGTTAACAATTTCCTCATAGTTGATACTATTTTTGAGCAAATTGTCAATTTGCGCTCTCTCCATATCACCTCAAAAAACGTATTTTATACACTTAATGCAATTGTATACTACATTTATATAAGGGAGTATTAACCGCATGTCCTATTTTAGTTCTTAAAAATCTTTACGTAAATGGGGTTGTATGTAAGTGTTGATGCGGTTGGACAAAGTTTTTCATATTTTTCTGTAAAATTGAGCATGTCTGATTTAGTCCATTTAGTCTCATCAATCGCATTTGCGCCTGTAAGTTTAATATGCTTTAACACATCTTTTGGTGTTTTGAATCTTAGTGTGTGGATTTCTTCTTTAATAATATGCGGTGTATTGTTTAATAATCTTTCGTATTCTTCTGCAGAATGATATGGCAGAGTTTTATTTAGAATTTGTTTTATTTCTAAAAAGTTTCTGACCCCGAAGGTTGAAAATAATAACACTCCGCCGTGATTTAGTTTTGATAAAAGAAGATTTATAAAATTCTCGTAGTTTTCAATCCATTGGAATACTGCATTTGAAAGAATCAGATCATATCCTGTGTTATTTATTTTTAAAAACTCTTCGATATCAGAATGTACAAATTCAATTTGCGGAGAGATTTGATGAATATATTCCAGACAATCTTCGACAATATCGTTTGCAGTGTATTTTTCAAAACTAAGATTTTCAAAAGCAAGTTTTGTCATCATTCCGGTTCCGCAGCCTATTTCAAGAATATTGGGGAAGCTCTTTTTATTAAGAAAGTGAATAAGGTATTCTGCCATAATTTTTTGAATTTTGGCATTGTCATTATATGTTTCTAAATTTTTTGCGAATCTTTTTTTTATTAAATCTTTATTCATAAAAGCTCGTTCCAGTTTTTAAATAATAAAAACGGCGAATGTCCGCTTTTTAAATTCGGCTCTTTACCCCAGAAAGCAGTTTGGTTTTTTGTAGGAATAATCTTGTCGTTATCACTTATAAAAACTTTTGTGTATTTAAATTTTTCGTTTGCTTTGTACTCTTTTAGAGCGGCAAGTTCGCTTTTCTGGCTTTCAAAACTTCTTTTTATTTTGGGGAGTTCACAATTTGTATCAAACATGTTTGCAATGAATTTTTCAGCCCCTTTTTCGTTAAACCCCCGAAGTGTAAGGTCATAAATTCTTTCCGGAATCCCGAATTTGTTATCAATAGGTTTTAGAGTTCCGTTTACGGCAGTTGTTGAATCATATTTGATTTCAAATAAAGTTGCCGTCATAACTCCCATTGACCATGAAACAAGGTAGCGTTCGGTATATTTATTAAGAGTTGAAAAATCAAAGTTTGTATCAAGACTGTTATAGTCGTAGAACATTAATATATCAAAATCCGACGGATCAAGATGGCTTACAACGCTCTCATCCATTCCCCAGCCGTTAAAGAATATAATTATTTTATTATTGTTTTTATTATTTAGCCACTTATATTCCATAAACTTATTTTATCATAGAATTAATTGATGAATGCAATAAAATCATTAAATTAAATGATGAAGCCCGAAAAATTGGAGTATATAATACATATTGGGATGAACTGTATTTAAAATGAAGGACTTATATAAATGCCAATAGAAGGATTTGATTATAAAGCTTTTGCCGCTTCAATGTCAGAACAGGCAAAGGAACTTGTTCCAAAGGAGTTGAAGGATCAGGAAAAAGAATATATTGTAAAAACGCTCGGAAATTTTACACTTCTTGCAGGTGAAGCGCTTTATAATGATACGCAGCTGAATTTAACGGCAGATCAGGCGGTTTTTATAACACAAATAATTGCAGAATGGTCATTTCATAAATCAATAGACTTGATTCATTCAGGAATTTTACCGCAGTTTTGGGATAGTATTATGCAAAAAATTGCATTTACTATCTTTGAAGTTGCAAAACAGGCGGTGATAAGAAAGATTCCGCAGGATCAGCTTTTACAGGCAGTAGAGCACCATGTTATAAAGGTTTATAATAGCAGTATTGAGGAGCTTGAGAAAAAAGGCATTATTGATGAGGAGATAAAAAACAGAGCGGAGAGCCAATCAAATATTGATGCAATGGCAAAACAAGCGCAGGAAGAACAACAGCGGCAGAAAATGGCAGCAGCAGAAGAAGCCGAAAAGAATTTAAAAGAGGCTGAAAAGCGCCGTGAGGAAAAACGCAATAAGCGAAAACAGGAAAAAGCAATGGCGGGTGCTCCGCAGGGAATCAGTCACAAGCAGATGAAGCTTATGACTCTTGCTCTGGTGTTAAAGATTCTATCGCAGGATAAAGTTACAACAATACTCAACAAGTTTGATTCAAATGATTCTCTTGCGATATCTCAGTATATGAATATGGCGGATTTAGAGTCTCATATTGATGGGGACTTAATAGCAGGCTGCCTCAAGGAGATGAAAGAGTATCTGCCTATTAAGAGGAAACTTACGAAAGAAAATGTTCTTGGAGATTTGTTGAGAATTTACAGAACAACACCGAGAGACAAGGTAGAGAGAGTTATCAAGAATGAACGTCCGCTTGTTAAAAGGTTTGTGCTGCAGTCGTATGACGGTGAGTATTCAGGCTTGCCGTTGAGGGTTGCAGGCATTATTGCACAATACATTGAGGAAAGTGTATAATAAAAGCAAATGATAATAAAAAAGAATAGTCAAAAATTCAGGGAGGTCAGGAAAAAAGTTCCGGAGCCGGCAGTTCAGGAGGATTTGCCGCAGAGTAATGTTGTGCTTCCAGAAGAGCAGGTTGTGGAGATAAAGGAAGAAGAGGAGATAATTCAAACTCCGCAGGAAAACTTGCCAAAGGAACCTGATATTGATCTTTTTGATATTGAAAATATTGATTTTGATCAGAGACAGGAGAGAAGAAGGGGCTCTCGAAGGAGGGGGTACCGCAGGATAGATGACAGAAACCTTGTTTCTCGGGCACAGGATGAAGCTGAAACAATCAAAAAATCCGCATTTGAAGAAGGATACAGAAAAGGGCTTGAGCAGGCGCAGGCAGATATGGATTTATTCAGGAATAATGTTGCATCATTTATGAATGCGACTAAGAACGTTTTTGAATATATTGCGCCTGATATTTTAGAAATAAGTGTTGATATTGCAAAAAAAATTATTAAAAAAGAGGTGGAAACTGACCCACAGGTACTGATAAATACGATTGTAGATGTACTAAAATCTCATGCAAAAAATGAACCTAAAATTATAATAAGGGTCAGACCGCAGGCGGTTCAGTTTATAAAAGATACTCTTCCGAATATAACTTATCAGTATGGTATTGATGCAAAAATAAATATAGTAGCCGATCCTTCTATAGAAGAGGGCGGGTGCGTATTTCAGACAAATAATGGTATTGTAGATGCTTCTATTGACACCCAGGTGGAAATTATTAAAAAAGCATTAGAGGGTTAAATAAAAGAAAATGGGAAATTACAGCCCTAAAAAACGACATAATAACAGAAAAGAAAGGACGTAATGGCAGCGGAAGGCGGCGGAAATAAACCTATAAGTGAAATATTTTTGGCACTCTTTGTAATGACATTGATATTAATTCTCATTATTGAGATGCCAAATTGGGTTATCAATTTTTCCATCAGCTTGAATATTACATTGGGAATCGTTCTTTTGATGATTTCTTTGTATGTACAAAAACCGCTGGAACTTGCGGCATTTCCATCTATAATACTTTTGGGCACAATGTTTCGTCTTGTTCTTTCAATTGCATCAACCAGGCTTATTCTGGCAAAAGGTGATGCCGGAGAAGTTATTCACGCATTCGGAACATTCGTAACCGGCGGGAATATGGTTGTAGGCGGCGTAATTTTTCTTATTATTACTGTAGTTCAGTTTATGGTAATTACAAAAGGTGCTGAACGTATTGCAGAAGTTGCTGCTCGTTTTGCCTTGGACGCTATGCCCGGTAAACAAATGACGATTGATGCGGACTTTAATGCCGGCTTGATATCGCCGGAAGAAGCGGTAAAGAGACGTGAAGATTTGCAAAGAGAATCAAGCCTCTTCGGTTCAATGGACGGTTCTATGAAGTTCGTAAAAGGTGATACAATGGCGGGTATCATCATTGTAATCATTAATATTGTGGGCGGTTTGATTATCGGCTGCCTTGTAAACCAGATGCCTATTGCAGACGCTGTTACAAAATATACGGTATTAACAATTGGTGACGGTTTGGCTTCTCAGCTCCCTTCTCTTTTAATGTCAATAGCTGCCGGTATCGTAATGACACGTGCCTCTGCGGGTAATAATTCTCTTGGCGGCGATTTGACTTCCCAAATTCTCTCAAAACCGTATTCTTTGTTTTTTGCAGCATTATTCCTAGGCTTAATAACAGTTACCTGCCCGATAACCGGGTTGCCGTTTTTGCCGTTTCTTTTGTTTACAATCATACTTGCTGTAGCAGGATTCTCTGTATTAGTTAACGCAGATGTTCAATCACAATTGGGGCAATTGGAAAGCGTACGTCAGAATATGCAGGATTTGGTTAACCCGAATAAGATGTATGAAAGGCTCGGTGTTGATGTTTTAAGCTTGCAGGTTGGCGCAGGCTTGCTTGTTATTGCCGATCCGGATCAGGATGGTCAATTACTTGCTAAGATTGCGGCTTTACGTCAAAGAGTTACTGACGAGTTGGGGTATATTTTGCCGAATATTCGTATTATGGACTCTTCGGCACTGGAAGCTAACGAATACGTAATTTCTATACGTAACAATGTTGTAGCATCAGGTTACGTTTATCCGGGTAAATACATGGTAATAGCAGACCAGTGGGATTCTGTTAAAAAGACTATACCGGAGGATGCAATTGTCGGTGTTGACCCTACTTATCAAACGCAGGCTTACTGGATTTCTGCAGAGGATGCGAAAGCTACAAAGAACGTTACTGCTGTTGATGCTACGGATGTTCTTGTTACTCACCTTCAGGAATGCGTTAGAAAACACGTAGATGAAGTTATGACAAAAACAGATGTTCTTAAACTTATGGAACTTGTACGTTCTCAAGACCCTACACTTGTTAACGATCTTGTTCCGGCAATTATTTCTACTTCAGATTTAAGAAAGATTTTTGTTAACCTTATCAGGGAAAAAGTTTCTATTAAGGATATTATATTTGTATTTGAACGTCTATGCGATTATGCAAGATTTTCTAAAGAGCCGGATATATTGTCAGAACGTTTACGAGCGGCGCTTGGACGTCAAATTTGCTTAAATAATGTAGATAAAGATCACGTTCTATATGCTCTAACCCTGTCTCCAGAATGGGAGAAAACGCTTGATGACAGTTGCCAGAGAACGGAACTCGGTACAATGTTCCTGTTGAACCCTATGCAGGTTCAGGATTTGATAGAATCGACGGCAATGACGCTTATGCGGGCTCATCAGGCAATAGGACAACAGCCGGTAATATTATGTTCTCCAAGAATCCGTCTGCCATTATTCCAGCTTCTTGAACGTCATATCCCGACAATTGTTGTAATCTCTTATTCTGAGTTGATTACGGATATTAAGGTCGAAGCTGTTGATACAATTGGTGACAATTCCGGTTATTAAAAATAACTTTACAAAACTTTACAAAGGCTAACAAAAAAGTCAATTTTTTTAAAGTTAAATACTTTATATATACATAAGAGATATTTAAGAAAGAGAGCTAAAAACCATAGAGCGTAAGCTTTAGAGGTGCCAGGTTATTCTGTCTTAAAGTGAGAGTATTACATAAGATTATATAGGAGTATTTAATTATGGCAATCGGAGCAAGAGATTTTATTGACAAGTTATTAGTAGAAAAATATGCACAGGAAAAAGTTGATAATCACGAAGAAGGAGCACTTGTATCGAGAGTATCAGCAGACGATATTATGAGTGCTATGAACCAGTCAGCAAACAATTTCCGAACAATGCTTGCGTTGAACAACAGATTAACGATGGTATGCTACGGTGTTGTTGCAAAATCTGCTAAATATGTATGTACAGAGGAAGCTGCGTAAATTGTTGTTTGAAAAATAGTTAGCATGACAACTATAGTTATCCGATATATAATTAATATATAAGGATATGTGAATGTCGGAAAAAGTATCGTTGCAAACAAATTGTGATAGTGTTTTAATCCCTTGTCTCGCAAGGCTTTCAGCTATTAGGGGGGGGGGGTAAAACCCACTTGTAGAGACGATTTTGCCCGAATTGGATTAGTTGAGAAGTTTAGTAGTTTAGCAGTTGAGAAGGAAGAATTAACTTTCTTTGTATTGCGCTGTTT